>NZ_CP034810.1:2975000-3231929 GCF_004010775.1 Paracoccus sp. Arc7-R13
TGACGGTGGCATGCACGTCGTACTGGCCGACCACGCCCGCAACCTCGAACGGCTGCTTCAGGATCATCTGCAGAACGGGACGCGCGAAATACGCGTTGATCTCTTTGCCGTTCACTAGGACCTTGCCCGAGCCCGGCTTGACCCAGACGCGTGCGACGGCGTCCTTGCGCTTGCCGGTGGCATAGCTGCGGCCTTGGCTGTCGATCTGCGGCTCGCGGTTGATCGCGGCGTCGACGGCTGCGGCGGGGGTGCCCGACACGGCGGACTTCAGGTCGTCCAGAGTTTTGATGTCGTCGGCCATGATCATGCGCTCCGGGTGTTTTTCTTGTTCAGGACTTTGACATCCAGAACTTCGGGCTGCTGGGCCTCGTGCGGGTGTTCGGCGCTGGCATAGACGCGCAGGTTCGTCATCTGCTGCTTGCCCAGCTTGTTGCGGCTGATCATGCGCTCGACGGCCTTGACGACCACGCGCTCGGGGTGCGCGCTTTCCAGGATCTGGCGCGCGGTGCGGTGCTTGATGCCGCCCGGGTGGCCGGTGTGCCAGTAGTACTTCTTGTCTTCACGCTTGTTGCCGGTCATCTGCACCTTGTCGGCGTTGATGATGATGACATTGTCGCCCATATCCATGTGCGGCGTGAAGGTGGGCTTGTGCTTGCCGCGCAGGCGGCTGGCGACGATCGTGGCGAGGCGGCCCAGAACGACGCCCTCGGCGTCGATCAGGATCCACTTCTTCTCGATCTCCGCCGGTTTCGCGGTATAGGTTTTCATCTGTCGTCCCTTCAGGGTCGTAATCGTAAGAGATGGCGGTATATCGAAGATTGCCCGCCATCCGTCAAGTGCAGCGAAGCCCGATTAAGGACGCCAAATCAATGGCTTGAAACTTAGGTATCTGAATACCCCATCACACGGCACGGAAATCGCTGGATTTCGGCGGAATCGAATAGGTCATCGAACAGCGTGCGACCGGATCCGCCACCCCTTCGGAAAAGATCAGTGCCTCGGCCACCGCCAGCACGCGGCCCAGCTTCAGCATCCGGCATTCCGCCAGCAGATCGACCCCTGCCGCGGGCTTGCGCATGAAGTCAATCGACGCGTTCGTCGTGACGGCCAGCCCGACCGGGCCGATCCGCGCCAGGATCGCGCAATAGATCGCCAGGTCCGCCAGCGCGAACATCGACGGACCGCTGACCGTCCCGCCCGGCCTCAGATGATCGTCCCCCGTGATCAGGCGCGCGGTCAGCCCCGTCGCCGTCACCGACTCCACCCGATAGCTGCCGGCCACCTGCGGAAAGTCCCGCGCCAGGAACGCGTTCAGCGCATCCTTGTCCATCACGATCGTCATGCTTTCCCCCCGATGCGTCCCGGCCTAGGCTTTCGCCAAATTTGGGAGGATGCAAGATGGACGACCTGCTGACGCGACACGACCTTGGGCCCGTGACCCGCCTGACGCTGTCGCGGCCCGCGACCTACAACGCCCTGTCGCTGGAGATGATCGAGGCGCTGATCGCGGCCCTTGCCCGGATCGACGACGAGACGCGGGTCGTGATCCTGGCGGCCGAGGGCAAGGCCTTCTGCGCCGGCCACGACCTGCGGCAGATGCAGGCGATGGCTTCGGACCAACTGGCGCATCTGTTCGACCGCTGCGCGCAACTGATGCAGATGATCCCCGCCCTGCCCCAGCCGGTCATCGCCCAGGTTCAGGGTGTTGCCACCGCGGCGGGTTGCCAGCTGGTCGCGTCCTGCGACATGGCGGTGGCGGCAGGCGGGGCGCGCTTCGGTGTCAACGGGGTTTCGATCGGTCTGTTCTGCGCCACGCCGATGGTGGCCCTGACCCGCGCCATCCCGCCCAAGGCCGCGTTCGAGATGCTGACCACCGGCGACTTCATCACCGCCCCCCGCGCGGCGGAGCTGGGCCTGGTCAACCGCGTCGTCCCCGCCGCGGATCTGGAGGCAGAGACGATGCGACTGGCCGACAGTATCGCGGCCAAGCCGCCCCAGGTGATCCGCATGGGCAAACGGGCCTTCCACGACCAGCTGGGACAGGGAGCCGCCGCCGCCTATGCGGCCACGGCGCAGGTCATGTGCACGAATATGGCCCTTCCCGAAACGGTCGAGGGGATCGGCGCCTTTCTGGAAAAGCGCCCGCCGAACTGGGCCTGACCGTCAGGCCCCTGCGGCCAGTGCCTGGACCAGCGCCACGAAATGCTCTCCGCGCTTTTCGAAGTTCGGATACTGGTCAAAGCTGGCGGCGGCGGGAGCAAGCAGGACGGTGTCGCCCGGCTCGGCCTCGGCCGCGGCACGGGCGACGGCCTGCTCCATCGTGTCGGCGATCTCGTACGGGGTCTGGCCGATCTCCAGCGCAAAGTCGCGCGCGGAATGGCCGATCAGATAGGCCTTGGCGACCGCGCCCAAATGCGGCTGCAGGGCCGCGATGCCGCCCTCCTTGCCCAGGCCTCCGGCGATCCAGCGGATTCGCGGAAAGGCCTGCAGCGCCTTGGCGGCGGCATCGACGTTGGTGGCCTTGCTGTCATTGACATACCGGACGCCGTCGATCTGGGCGACCGTCTGGCTGCGATGCGGCAGGCCCGCAAAGCTGTGGAACGCGGCCTCGATCTCGCGCGGCGCCAGGCCCACCGCGCGGCAGGCGGCATAGGCCGCGCAGGCGTTCTGGTGGTTGTGCGCACCGGGCAGGCCCTGCATCGCGCGCAGGTCGATCGACGCCGCCTGCCGCCCCTTGCGGTATTCGGACAGGAAACCCTTGCGCGCAAAGACCGACCACGCCGCCCGGTCCAGCTTCTGCCCCGACGACACCCGGATCACCCTGTCGTCGGTGGGGCCCATCGACAGCTGGTTGGCCAGATACGACCCCTCGGGTTCGTCGATTCCAATGACGGCCCGATCCGGACCGCCCTCGGAGAACAGCCGCCGTTTTGCCGCGAAATAGCCGCCCAGGCCAGCATGGCGGTCCAGGTGGTCGGGCGACAGGTTGGTCATGACCGCCACGTCGGGCGTCAGCGCCCGCGCCAGTTCGGTCTGATAGCTGGACAGTTCCAGCACCACGACCTCTGCCTCGACCGCTGGCTCCAGCGACAGCACGCCCGTGCCGATATTGCCGCCCATCTGCGTGGGTCGGCCGCATTCCTCCAGCACGTAATGGATCAGCGCGGTGGTCGTCGACTTGCCATTCGACCCGGTGACCGCAATCACTCGAGGCGCGCGGTCGAACTGGTCCCAGTCGCGGGTCGCATAGCTGCGGAAGAACAGGCCGATGTCGTTATCGACCGGAATGCCAAGCTGCCATGCCATCGCGATGGCCGGGTGCGGACGGGGATACAGATGCGGGATGCCGGGGCTGACGATCAGCATCGCGATGCCCTGCCAGTTCGCCTCGCGCGTCAGGTCAAGGATGCTCAGGCCATCGGCCTGGGCCGCGTCGCGCGTATCGACGCCGTCATCCCAGGCCACGACCCGCGCCCCGCCCGCGGCCAAAGCCGCGGCGGTCGCCTTGCCGGACCGGCCAAGCCCCAGCACCGCGACGGTCAGTTCTTCGACGCCCTGAACGGGGATCATGGGTTGGCTCCTTGCGAAAACGGGACGGTATCAGCGCAGCTTCAGCGTCGCCAAGCCGATCAGCGCCAGAATCAGCGCGATGATCCAGAAGCGGATGACGATCTGCGCCTCTCCCCACCCCTTCTTCTCGAAATGGTGGTGGATGGGGGCCATCAGGAAGACCCGCTTGCCGGTCCGCTTGAAATACAGCACCTGGATGATGACCGACAGGGCCTCGACCACGAACAGGCCACCGACGATGGCCAGCACGATCTCATGCTTGGTGACGACGGCGATGGCGCCCAGCGCGCCGCCCAGGGCCAGCGATCCGGTATCGCCCATGAACACCGCAGCCGGCGGGGCGTTGTACCACAGAAAGCCCAGTCCCCCGCCGATCAGGGCGGCGACAAAGATCAGGATCTCTCCGCTGCCGGGAACGTGGTGGACGCCCAGATATTCGGTGAAGTCGACGCGCCCCACCGTATAGGCGATGATGCCCAGGGTGCCCGCGGCGATCATCACGGGCATGATCGCCAGCCCGTCCAGACCGTCGGTCAGATTGACCGCATTGGCCGCGCCCACGATCACGATCATCGCAAAGGGCACGAAGAACCAGCCCAGGTTGACCAGGACATCCTTGAAGATCGGCAATGCCAGCTGGTTGGTCAGCCCCGCGGGATGCAGCAGCGACGCCGCGATCCCGGCGCAGGCCGCGATGCCCAGACCCAGCAGCATCCGCATGCGCGAACTGACGCCCTTGGTGTTGTGCTTGGTCACCTTGGCATAGTCGTCGGCAAATCCGATCATCGCAAAGCCCGCGGTCACCAGCAGCACGATCCAGACATAGCCGTTGTCCAGCCTCGCCCACAGAAGGGTCGAGAACAGCAGCGCCGACAGGATCAGCAACCCGCCCATCGTCGGCGTGCCCGCCTTGGCCAGGTGGCTCTGCGGGCCGTCGTCGCGGATCGGCTGGCCCTTCTTCTGGACGCGGCGCAGATAGTTGATCAGCGGCCGTCCGAAGATGAAGCCGAAGAACAGCGCGGTGAAGAACGCGGCCCCCGCCCGGAAGGTGATGTATCGGAACAGGTTGAAGAAATCCCCGCCCTCGGACAGGTTGCTGAGCCAGTAGAGCATGGCATTATCCTTTGTCTTGGGCGGCACCGGCGCGCAGCGCCTGGACCACCATCGAGATCCGTGAGGATTTCGAGCCTTTCACCAGCACGATGTCGCCGGCGGAAATCAGTTTGTCGGGTTGGGCGGCCAGTTCGGCCGCCGTTTGCGTCCATTGCCCGCGCTTGTCCGCAGGCAGGGCCTCGTGCAGGTGCCGCATCAGGGGGCCGGCACAATGGACCAGGTCAATTGCGGCCATGGAGGGATCGTCGGCCACGGCGCGATGCATCGCGACCTCTTCCGTGCCCAGCTCCAGCATGTCGCCCAGAATCGCCACCCGGCGGCCGCCCTGCAGGCCCGCCAGCGTGGCAAGCCCCGCGGACAGCGATGCCGGATTGGCGTTGAAGGCGTCGTCGATCAGGCGGATGCCGCCCAGCGTCTCGACCGCGCCGCGCCCCTGCGGGGGGTGCCAGTCGGACAGATGTGCCGCCGCCTGCGCAAGGTCGGCCCCCGCCGCCGCCAGCGCGGCCAGCACGCCGACGGCGTTCATCGCGAAATGCCGCCCCGTGGTGGGCAGGGTGAAGGCCAGCGTGTCGCCCATGATGCGGGCATGGCAGGACAGCGCCCCGTCCTGCGGCACGATGCGCAGCGGACGCGCCACGCCATGTTCGCCAAAACCCACGACCACCGCGCCGGCCCGGTCCGCGCAATCGCGCAGGATCTGGGTCACGGGCAGATCCTCGGGCAGGATCGCGTGACCTACGGGTTGCAGCCCCTCGAAGATCGCACCCTTTTCGCCGGCGATGCCTTCGATCGCGCCAAAGGCCTCCAGATGGGCGGCGGCCACCGTGGTGATCAGCGCCACATGCGGCCGCGCCATGCGCGACAGGGGCGCGATCTCTCCGGGATGGTTCATGCCGATCTCGATGATGGCGAAATCGGTGTTTGCGGGCATGCGCGCCAGGGTCAGCGGCACGCCCCAATGGTTGTTGTAGCTGGCCTCGGCTGCGTGGATCACGCCCTGCCCCGCCAGCGCGGTACGCGCCATCTCCTTGGTCGAGGTCTTGCCGACCGACCCGGTGATGGCGATGACCCGGCCCGTCATGCGGGCGCGGCCCGCCCGGCCCAGATCCTCCAGCGCGACCAGCACGTCGGGCACCACTAGCAGCGGCGCGTCAGACGCCACGCCGTCCGGGATGCGGCTGACCAGCGCGGCGGCCGCCCCCCTGGCCAGGGCCTGCGCCACGAAATCATGCCCGTCGCGGTCGGCCTGCAGCGCGACGAACAGATCGCCGGGGGCGATGGTGCGCGTGTCGATGGACACGCCCGAAGCGGCCCATGCGGCCGTCACCCGCCCGCCGGTGGCGGCTGCGGCGTCATCGGATGTCCAGAGTGTCATATCCGCCCGTCCAGTGCCGCCACCGCGACCGAGGCCTGTTCGGCATCGTCGAAGGGATAGACGTCCTGCCCCACGATCTGGCCGGTCTCATGACCCTTGCCGCAGATCAGCAGCGCGTCGCCCGGTTGCAGCGCATCGACGCCGCGGAGGATCGCCTCGGCCCGGTCGGCGATCTCTGTCGCGTCGGGGCCCGCGCTGGCCATGACGGCGGCACGGATCAGGGCCGGGTCCTCGGTCCGGGGGTTGTCGTCGGTGACGATCACCACATCGGCATGATCGCGCGCGGCCTCGCCCATCAGCGGGCGCTTGCCCCGGTCGCGGTCGCCGCCCGCGCCGATGATGCAGACGATGCGCCCCATCACATGCGGGCGCAGCGATTGCAGCGCGGCGACCACCGCGCCCGGCTTGTGGGCGTAATCGACAAAGACCGCCGCACCGTTCTCGCGCTGCGCGACCAGCTGCATTCGGCCCCGCACGGTGGTCAGCTGCGGCAGCACGCGCAGGATGTCGTCGGCGCTGTCGCCCGAGGCCAGGCACAGGCCCATCGCCGCCAGCACGTTTTCCGCCTGGAACCCGCCGATCAGCGGCAGCCGCACCAGATGCGCCCGCCCCATCACCGAGAACCGCAGATCCTGCCCCGTCGCGTCATAGCGCTGGCCCAGGATGCGCAGCATCGCGGCCTCTCCGGTGCCGACGGTGGTCAGGGCCAGGCCGCGATCGGTCGCGATGTCGGCCATCTGGCGTCCGCGCTGGCTGTCGATGTTGATGACGGCAGCGGCTCCGTCCTCCAGCACGCGGTTGAACAAAAGGGCCTTGGCCGCGAAATATTCGTCAAAGCCCGCGTGGTAATCCAGGTGATCCTGGCTGAAATTGGTGAAGGCCCCGGCCTCGACCCGCACCCCGTCCAGGCGGCGCTGATCCAATCCGTGGCTGGAGGCCTCCATCGCGGCATGGGTGACGCCCGCGGCGACCGCCTCGGCCAGGACGCGGTGCAGGGTCAGCGGATCGGGGGTGGTATGGGCAAGCTTCGCCTGGTGATCGCCCTCGACCCCCATCGTGCCCAGGCTGATCGCCTTGTGGCCCAGCGCCTGCCAGATCTGACGGGTGAAGCTGGCCACGCTGGTCTTGCCGCTGGTGCCGGTAACGGCCACGACATGGTCGGGCTGATCGGCGAACCACAGCGACGCGGCGCCGGCCAGGGCTGCGCGCGGATCCTCGGCCACGATCAGCGCCCCGTCCCAGCCCGACAGGACGTCGGCGGCGATCTCGGCGCCCTGACGGTCGGTCAGGACGGCGGCGGCCTGCATGCGCAGCGCGTACTGGATGAATTCGCCGCCATGGACGGCCGATCCCGGCAGGGCCGCGAACAGGTGCCCGGGCTTGATCGTGCGGCTGTCGATGGACAGCCCCGTGATCCGCGGGTCACGCCCACCGGGGGCGCGCAGCCCCAGCTGCGACAGCGTCACGTCGTCCTTGTCCACAGTCCCACCCGTCATTGATTTGCGACGAGCCTTACCGCAGCCTCCTCGTCGGGTTCAACACGCGGTTCGAAGCGCGCGGTGATCGTCGGCAGGATTTCGTCGGTGATCGGCTCCAGCCCCAGCAGCGGGCCGATGCGGCGGACCATTTCCGCGGCGACGGGCGCGACGGTATGACCTGCGGTACGCACCGCAGTCCCGTTGATGGTGGTTGACGGCTCGTCCAGCATGGTGATGAGGACGTATTTCGGATCGCTGGCCGGAAAGACCGACGCAAAGGTCGCGATGATCTTGTTCTCGTAGTACCCGCCTGCGGCCCTGGGCTTGTCCGCCGAACCGGTCTTGCCGGCGACCTCGTATCCCGGAACCTCGGCCTGGCGGGCGGTGCCGCGGGTGACGACCTGGCGCAACATGTCGACAGCCATCGCGGCGGCACGGGGCGACAGCACCTGTTCACCCTCGGGGCGTTGTCGTCCATGCACCAGCGTAGGTGTCACGCGCTTGCCGCCATTCGCGATCGTCGCATAGGCGGCCGCCAGGTGCAGCGGACTGGCCGCCAGCCCATGGCCGAAACTGACCGTGGCCGCGGTGACGGCGGGCCAGCGCGTGGGCACCAGCGGCTGACCGGTGGGGGCTTCGACCATCTCGATGGAGGTCGGCACGAACAGGCCAAGCTTTTCCAGGAAATCCTTCTGCCGCTCGGGCCCGATCAGCTGCGCGATGCGCACCGTTCCCACGTTCGAGGACTTCACGATGACGTCCGTCACGCTCAGTTCCTTGCCGTAATTGTGGAAATCGTTGATCAGGAACCGACCGATCCGCATGGGTGCTGCAGCATTGATGCCCGACGCGGGGTTGACCAGCCCCAGGTCCAGCGCCTGCGCGACCGGGAAGATCTTGAAGGTCGAACCCAGCTCGTACTGGCCCTGGACGGCGCGGTTGAACAGCGGACTGTCCGACGGCTCTCCGGTCAGCAGCGGGCGTGGGCGATCATTGGGGTCGAAATCGGGCAGGCTGGCCATGGCCAGGATCTCTCCGGTCTCGACCTCCATCAGGATGCCGGTCGCGCCCTTGGCGTTCATGACGTTCATGCCCGAGGCCAGCACGTCCTCCATCGCCTGCTGCAGCGTCAGGTCGATGGACAGGGCCAGCGGCGCCCCCTCGTTGCCGGGATCGCGCAGCCAGGCGTCGAACGCCTTCTCGACGCCTGCGACGCCGATGACCTCGGCGCTGTTCACGCCTTCGCTGCCGAAGCCGGACCCGCCCAGGATGTGGCTGGCCAGGTCGGCATTGGGATAGATGCGCATCTCTCGCGGGCCGAACAGCAGGCCGGGCTCGCCCAGGTCGTGAACGGCCTGCATCTGCTCGGGGCTGATCTTGCGCTTGATCCACATGAACTTGCGGTTGCCGGTGAAGTCGCGGGTCAAGCGCTGCACGTCCAGGTCGGGGAATATCTCGGCCAGGCCCTGCGCGGTACCGATGGGATCGACCATCTGGTGGGGATGGGCATAGACCGAATGGGTCAGCAGATTCGTGGCCAGCACCCTGCCCCGCCGGTCGGTGATGTCCGCCCGCTGAGAGATGATCTGCGACGACAGCACCTGCGCCCGCGGTTCTGCCGCCGCGCTGGAGGCGAGCGTTCCCATGCGCACCGCGACCGTGCCGAAGGCCAGCATAAAACAGCCCGCCATGACGATCAGCCGACCTTCGGCGCGCCTGCGGGCGCGGTCCTGGATCTGTTCGTGACGGCGGCGGCGGTTCTCGGCCTCGATGTCGTCGGGGTTCTCGCCGCGCTCGCGCGCTCTCAGGATGCGGGCCAGGGGGCGCAGGGGGGTGCGGATCATGGCTGAGGCTCCTCGGCAGGATCGGTTTCGGGCAGAAGGTCGGTGACCATGTCGGCCGACGGCGGGGGCGGCTTGGGATAGTCGATGTGGTCCAGGTCCAGGAACTGCCCCGATTCGACCGGACCCAGTTCCAGCCGGTCGAAGTTCAGGTCGACCAGCTGGCGCAGGCGGTCGGGGCGGTTCAGGAAGGCCCATTCGGCACGCAGCACGCCCAGCTCCTCGCGCAGGCCCGCGATCTGGCGCTGAACCTGGGACATCTCTCCGATGGCGGCCTGGGTGGCATAGTTCTCGCGATAGGCCCAGAAGGCCAGTCCCATCAGCATCAGCACGCAGGCCAGACAGGTCAACGACCGCATCACGCAGCTCCCGGAAGATGCGGCATGGCCAGCGACCGGGCATCGACCGCGCCCGCCGCAGCGTCGGTCCGCACGGCCACGCGCAGCAAGGCTGAACGCGCACGCGGGTTCACGTCCAGCTCCTCGGGATCGGGACCGATCGCACGGCGGAAGGGCAGGCGGAAGGCGGGCTCCACGACCTGCGTGACCGGCGCATACCGGTTGCCGCCGCCGCCCGCATCGGACCGCGCCTGCATGAAGCGCTTGACGATCCGGTCCTCCAGCGAATGAAAGCTGACGACGGCCAGTTGGCCGCCCGGCTTCAACGCGCGTTCGGCGGCCGACAGGCCCGCGACCAGCTGACCGAACTCGTCGTTCACCCAGATGCGGATCGCCTGAAAGCTGCGCGTCGCGGGATGGCTCTGCCCCGGCTTGGCGCGCGGCAGGCAGCCGGTGACCACCTGGGTCAGCTGCGTGGTCCGGGTCAGCGGGCGCGCGGCCACGATGGCACGCGCGATGCGGCGCGCGGCGCGCTCCTCTCCGTAATGATACAGCACGTCGGCGATCTCCGATTCCTCGGCGCTGTTCAGAAGGTCCGCGGCGGACGACACATCGCCGCCCATCCGCATGTCCAGCGGCCCGTCCCGCATGAACGAGAACCCGCGATCCGCCTGGTCCAGCTGCATCGAGCTGACGCCAAGGTCCAGCACCACCCCGTCCAGCGGCTGACCGGCCAGGACGTCCATGTCGGAAAACGTACCCTCGACCAGGCGCAGGCGGTCGCCGTACTGGCCGCGCCATGCCTCGGCCATGCGAAACACCGACGGGTCGCGGTCGACGCCGATGACCAGGTCGGCCCCCGCATCCAGCAGGCCTCGGGCATAGCCGCCCGCGCCGAACGTGCCGTCCAGCCAGACGCCCCCGATGGGTGCGGTCGCGCGCAGCAGCGGCGCCAGCAGGACCGGAATATGCGGATACGCCATGCCCTAGCCCTCGGAGGATTGCTGCAGGAAGGCGCGGGGGTCGAATTCGGGGCCCTTGCTGGCCGCGAAGTCCTCCAGCGCCTGCACGTCCTTGGGACGCGATTCGGGGTGATAGACCTGGATGTAGTCGCCGCGCGATTCAAAGATCGTCTCGGTCCCGTCGGCAAAGCCCAACCTGTCGCGCAGCTTTGCGGGCAGGACCAGGCGGCCCTCGCGGTCGATCTCAAGGTCGGTGGACTGTCCGTTCATCAGCAGCTCCAGCCAGCGGCGCTCCTGGCTGCCGCGGGTCAGGCGGTCGATCTGCTCGTCGATCTGCTCGATGGCCTCGATGGTGTACAGCTCCAGCCAGTTCCACCAGTCGGGGCCATAGACCGCCACCAGCTGCGTGCGCCCGGTGTTCGTCCCCGAGAATGACGGGTCGCCGGCATCGAACACGCGGCGCAGCCGGGCCGGGATCGACATCCGACCCTTGCCATCGACCTTGACGGTTTCGGTGCCTCTGAACTTCCGCGCCACCTGGGCCCGCCCTCACTGTCCTGCTCTTTCGGGACGTCCGAAAGAGAAAGGGCGGATCGGGCCGCTGCCACTGCCCGATCCGCCGCCCTCGTTCCCGATTTACCCGGGCCCCTTTGCGGGGTTGGTTGCCGACCCGTCGCACGCCACCTGGGGGAGGTGCTGCTCGCGGACGCGGGCCGGCTATGTTGGAAAACGGTTGCCTGTATGAAGTCTGCTTCGCCTGTCCGGGGTCTTGGCGCCCCTTGAACTGCCCGTTTTCGTGATCCGGTTGTGACATGGGATTTCATGGGAAGCAACGGTATTCTTGGGCCACCAGCCGCATTCCGCCGCAGCTTTTGCCTAAGCCCGAATCAAAAAATGCCGCAGAAGCGGCAGTGATGTGGCAAAGTTTGGTGGCGTGACGCGAAAGCCACACTACATCTAGAAGGCGAGTAACAAACGCATTTTGCCGGTCACTGGGTCCATTTCACCACAGTTCAAAGCCCTGCAAGTCGAAAATCCGGGCAGCGTTGCAAAACTTTTGGAACAGATCACGGACGATCACGAAATCGAGAGGTCATTCGAGCCTCACTTCCCGCAATTTCCCGACCGTCCCGTGCATTCCCAAAGCAAGCCCGGATTTCGCGCAGATCAGGCGATGCCGCCCTGCACCAGACGGTCGGCCAGGCGGGCATAGGCCTCGGACACGGCACCATCGCCCAAGGCCACCGGTCGTCCCGAATCGCCGGCCAGCCGGACCTCCAGCTCCAGCGGCAGGGCGCCCAGGAACGGCAGGTTCAGCGCCTCGGCCTCGGCCGCGACGCCACCATGGCCGAACAGATGCGCCTCATGCCCGCATTTGGGACAGATATAGGTCGACATGTTCTCGACCAGGCCCAGGACCGGTGTCTTCAGCTTGCCGAACATGTCGATCGCACGGCGCGCGTCCAGCAGCGCCACGTCCTGCGGCGTGGACACGATGATCGCACCCGTGACGGGGGCCTTCTGGCACAGCGACAGCTGCACGTCGCCGGTGCCGGGCGGCAGGTCGATCAGCAGGACGTCCAGTTCGCCCCAGTTCACCTGCTGCAGCAGCTGCTGCAGCGCGCCCATCAGCATCGGGCCGCGCCAGACCAGTGCCTCGCCCTCCTTCAGCATCAGGCCGATCGACATGACGGTGACGCCATGCGCATGCATCGGATCGATCCGCTGTCCATCCGGGCTGGCAGGCCGGCCCGAGACGCCCATCATCCGCGGCTGCGAGGGGCCATAGATGTCGGCATCCAGCAGGCCGACCTTGCGCCCCGCGCGCGCCAAGGCGACGGCAAGGTTCGAGGTGACGGTGGATTTCCCGACACCGCCCTTGCCGGATCCGACGGCGATGATGTGGCGCACGCCGGGAATCGCCTGCGGACCGGCCTGGGGCGTGGGATGCCCGCCGATCTTCAGGGACGGGGCGGCGCCCTGCCCGGATACGGCCTTGGGCGGCGCGGGCTTGGCGGGGGCGGTCATGACGATCTGGACCTTGGCCACACCGGGGATACGTTCCAGCCGGGCACGGGCCTCGGCCTCGACCGGGGCCATGGCCTGCGCGGTGGCCGCATTCTCGACCTCCAGCACGAATCGCACCGTCTCTTGGTCGATGGTCAGCGCGCGGATCAGGTCGGCCTGACCCAGCGTCCCTCCCTGCGGAAGGGCAATATCCGAGATTGCCGTAAGGATCGTTTCGCGTGTGACGGGCATGTGAGGGACCTGTGTCTTTGTTCGCCCGGCAGCATGAAGCATTGAGACGGGACCCTCAACACCCCCTGCGACAGTCCGTACCGCACGGCGCTAACCGCTTTCAAACAGGTGATTTTTGCGTCCGCGGCGTGATCGCTAACAGATGTATCGTGTCAATTTTATGTCGTTAATTCATCGTTAAAGAAGGCAATAGGTCAGCGTTGGCTATGCAATTGCTGCATGGCAGCATTACGAAACCATCCGTTGTGAAACGCCGTCGATGGGGCCATCTTCAACTCAACGAAACGCCGGGCCAATCCGGGAACGGCGCAGACGAGATGAACCGAAAGGATACGACCATGGCTGTTATCGCCCAAGCACACAACGCCACCGCCGACGCCGGCCTGCGTGGCCGCCTGCTGAGCGCGATCCAGCGGATGCAGGAAAACCGAGCCCGCCGCGCCGTTTACCGCCAGACCGTGCGCGAACTGAATGCCCTGACCACCCGCGATCTGGACGATCTGGGCATCAGCCGCTCGATGATCACCCGCCTGGCGCACGAAGCGGCATGGGGTTCGGCCCAGTAATCCTGGGACACCAAGAATTCGCATTCCCGGCCCTCTCCTCCTCCCTGGGTCCGGGACCGGCGGCATCCTCCTCTCCTCCTCCCTGGAGGGTGCCGCCCAAAAGACGCACTGGAACCCGATCCTCCTCCCCGGGTTCACGTGCCAGGCGGCGGCCCCACTCCTCCCTCCCAGGGGTCGCCGCAAAAAGTTTCATAGCCGCCCCATTCGCGGCACGCTGATACGCCCGGTCCTCTCCTCCTCCCTCCCGGACCCGGCGTTCGCGGTACGGCCTCTCCTCCTCCCTGGCCCTACCGCACCCCATACGCGGCCCTTCCTCCTCCCTGGGCCAGCGTTCAGCGGCGACCTCCCTCCTCCTCCCTGGAGGTCGCCGCGCCTTCATAGCCGCCCTGATTGCGGCACACGGATACGACGGGCTCTCCTCCTCCCTGCCCGGTCGTAAGCGGTGATGGCCTCTCCTCCTCCCTGGCCGGAACCGCGACCCATACGCGGCCCCTCCTCCTCCCTGGGCCAGCGTTCAGCGGCGACCTCCCTCCTCCTCCCTAGAGGTCGCCGCGCCCTTCCTCCGGAACCCAGCGCCCCCATGACGCATTGCCCCCGACACGCAGTCGGAGGCCGCATGATTCTGCGCAAGGGCACCAAGGTGGAATGGGACTGGTCGGGCCACAAGGCGACCGGAAAGATCACCGACATCTTCACCGATGACGTCGAACGGACGATCAAGGGCAGCAAGATCAGCCGAAAGGCATCTAAGGACGATCCCGCCTACCTGATCGAACAGGAAGACGGTGACCAGGTGCTGAAGGGCCGGTCAGAACTGCGCCGCGCCGATTGACGTCTTTTCCCCGCCGTGCACCCACGCTAAGGCTGGCGGATGCTCAGCTATCAACATGCCTATCATGCCGGGAACCTGGCCGACCTGCACAAGCACGCGTTGCTGGCGGTCGCGCTGGACTACCTGACCCGCAAGGACAAGCCGCTTTCCTATCTGGAAACCCATGCGGGTCGTGGCCTTTATGACCTGACCGGCGCCGAGGCGCAGAAGACGCAGGAGGCCGCGCAGGGCATCGCCCGTGCCACGGTCGAACACTGGCTGCCGCAGGATCACCCGCTGATGCAGGCGCTGCGGGCCGTGCGCGACCTGCGGGGCGCGCAGGCCTATCCCGGTTCACCGCTGATCGCGGGGCATTTCCTGCGCCACGAGGACAAGGCCCATCTGGCCGAACTGCACCCCGCCGAATTTCAGGCCCTGCGCCGTGTGGCGGGCTTTGCCACCCTGCACCAGCAGGACGGCTTCGCGATGGCACAGGCGGTCTGTCCGCCCGATCCGCGCCGCGGCCTGCTGCTGATCGACCCCAGCTATGAGGTCAAGGCAGACTATGCCGCGATCCCCCGCCAGATCGGCCTGATCGCGCGCAAGTGGAACGCGGGCGTCATCGCGCTGTGGTATCCGATCCTGACCGATCACCGCCACATGGGCATGACCGCGCAGCTGGTCAGCGATTTCCCCGATGCCCTGCTGTCCGAGGTGTCGTTTCCCCCTGCCCGTCCAGGCCATTCGATGATCGGATCGGGCATGTTCGTGCTCAACGCCCCCTGGGGCCTGGCCGAGCACGCCCGCCAGATCGAGGCGATGTTCCGCGAGCGCGCCTGACGGGGATTCCCCCGCCGATTGCGCTGTGCCATGATCGGCCCGGCCACAAGGATTCCCTGCCATGCCTCAACGTCTGTCCATCGGCGCCACCGTGTTCCTGGTCCTGACCGTCCTGGTCGGCCTGTATTTCGCCTATGCTGCGGTGCAGGGCCCGTCGGGCATCCTGCGCCGAATCCAGATCCAGGCCGAGACCGAGGATCTGCGCGAGGCCCGCGACCTGCTGCAGGCCGACGTGACCCGCATGCAGAACCTGACCCGCCGCCTGTCGGACGATTATCTGGACCTGGACCTCTTGGACGAACGCGCCCGCGAGGTGCTGGGCCTGCTGCGCGCGGACGAGATCCTGCTGCGCTAGGGCCGGGATTGCACGGCTGTCGGTGATGCGCTACGGATAGTTTAACGCTGAACTATCCGCCACGCTTCCAGGAGGACACGCCGCATGGCCAGAAAACCAAGCCCCCAGCAGGAGGCTCCTTCGAACACGTCGAAGGAAGAGTTGCTGAAATACTATCGCGACATGCTGCTGATCCGCCGATTCGAGGAGAAGGCCGGCCAGCTGTACGGCATGGGCCTGATCGGCGGGTTCTGCCACCTTTATATCGGCCAGGAGGCCGTCGTGGTGGGTCTGGAGGCCTGCGCCAAGGACGGCGACAAGCGCATCACCAGCTATCGTGACCACGGTCACATGCTGGCCTGCGGGATGGAGGCGCGCGGCGTCATGGCCGAGCTGACCGGGCGTCAGGACGGCTATTCCAAGGGCAAGGGCGGCAGCATGCACATGTTCAGCCGCGAAAAGCATTTCTATGGCGGCCACGGCATCGTCGCCGCGCAGGTGCCGCTTGGCGCGGGCCTGGCCTTCGCGGACAAGTATCTGGGCAACGACAACGTCACCTTCACCTATTTCGGCGATGGTGCGGCGAACCAGGGCCAGGTCTACGAGACCTACAACATGGCCGAGCTGTGGGACCTGCCGGTCGTCTTCGTGATCGAGAACAACCAGTATGCCATGGGCATGTCGGTCAAGCGGTCGACGAAATCGACCACCTTCTTTGGCCGTGGAGAGGCCTTCGGCATCCCCGGCGAACAGGTCGACGGCATGGACGTGCTGGCGGTCAAGGCGGCGGGCGAAAAGGCCGTGGCGCATTGCCGCGCCGGCAAGGGCCCCTACATCCTGGAGGTCATGACCTATCGCTATCGCGGGCATTCGATGTCGGACCCGGCCAAGTACCGGACCCGCGAGGAGGTCCAGAAGATGCGCGACGAGCGTGACCCGATCGAGAACATCCGTGAGATGCTGCTGACCGGCAAGCATGCCACCGAGGAGGACCTCAAGGCGCTGGACAAGGAAATCAAGGACATCGTCAACGATTCCGCGGAATTCGCCAAGGACAGCCCCGAGCCTGACCTGGCCGAGCTCTGGACCGACATCTATGCCGACGAACTGCCCCAGGGCAGCGCCGAAGAGAACGCCTGAGGGGGACCGTCACATGGCAATTGAAATCCTGATGCCCGCCCTGTCCCCCACGATGGAGGAAGGCACGCTGGCGAAATGGCTGAAGAAAGAGGGCGACGCGGTGAAATCCGGCGACGTCATCGCCGAGATCGAGACCGACAAGGCCACGATGGAGTTCGAGGCCGTCGACGAGGGGATCATGGGCAAGCTGCTGGTGGCCGAGGGCACCCAGAACGTCGCCGTGAACACCCCCATCGCGGTGCTGGTCGAGGAGGGAGAGGACGCCGACGCGGCCCCTGCCCCCAAGGCCGAAGCCAAGCCGGCCGAAGCCCCCAAGAAGGATGACGGCGCCCAGCCCGGCGAATCCGCCATCGAGGAGGTCGTGACCCCGCAGCCCAAGCCGCGCAGCCCCGACTGGCCCGAGGGCACCAAGATGAAGACCATGACCGTGCGGGAAGCCCTGCGCGAGGCCATGGCCGAAGAGATGGACCGCGACGAGACCGTCTTCCTGATGGGCGAGGAAGTGGGCGAATACCAGGGCGCCTACAAGATCAGCCAAGGCCTGCTGGAGCGGTTCGGCCCCCGCCGCGTCGTGGACACGCCCATCTCCGAGATCGGCTTTGCCGGCATCGGCACGGGGGCGGCCCTGGCCGGCCTGCGCCCGATCGTCGAGTTCATGACCTTCAACTTCGCCATGCAGGCGATCGACCACATCATCAACTCGGCCGCAAAGACGCTGTACATGTCGGGCGGCCAGATGGGCTGCCCGATCGTGTTCCGCGGCCCGAACGGCGCCGCCGCCCGCGTGGGCGCGCAGCACAGCCAGGACTATGCCGCATGGTACGCGGCCATTCCGGGCCTCAAGGTCGTGATGCCCTATTCGGCCGCCGACGCGAAGGGCCTGATGAAGCAGGCGATCCGCGACAACAACCCGGTCATCTTCTTGGAGAACGAGATCCTGTATGGCCGCAGCTTCGAGGTGCCGGACCTTGAGGACTTCACCATTCCCTTCGGCAAGGCCAACACGGTCCGGTCGGGCGACGACGTGACGCTGGTCAGCTTCGGCATCGGTGTGGCGCATGCGCTGGAGGCCGCGGCCAAGCTGGCCGAGGAGGGCATCGAGGCCGACGTGATCGACCTGCGCACCCTGCGGCCGCTGGACTATGACGCGATCCTGGAATCGGTCAAGCGGACCAACCGTTGCGTGACCGTCGAGGAGGGCTTCCCCGTGGGCGCCATCGGCAACCACATCTCGGCCTATCTGATGGAGAACGCGTTCGACTATCTGGACGCGCCCGTCATCAACTGCACCGGCAAGGACGTGCCGATGCCCTATGCCGCCAACCTGGAAAAGCACGCGCTGATCACGCCCGCCGAGATCGTCGAAGCCGTGAAAAAAGTCACCTACAAGTAAGGGAGCTGCGCGATGCCCACGGAAATCCTGATGCCCGCCCTCTCCCCGACGATGGAGGAGGGCACGCTGGCCAAGTGGCTGGTCAAGGAAGGCGACGAGGTCAAGTCCGGCGACGTCATCGCCGAGATCGAGACCGACAAGGCCACGATGGAGTTCGAGGCCGTCGACGAAGGTCGCATCGGCAAGATTCTGATCGCCGAGGGCACCTCGGCGGTCAAGGTCAACACCGCCATCGCGGTCCTGCTGGAGGACGGCGAGGAGGCGGGCGACATCAGCGCGCCCAAGGCCAAGGAAGAGCCCAAGCCCAAGGCGGATGCCGAGCCCGAACCGGCCGAAAAGGGCTATGGCGGCCCGATCGGCGCGCCGGTCGCCGGCGATGCCAAGGCCGACGCACCCAAGGGCGACCGGGTCTTCGCCTCGCCCTTGGCGCGGCGCATCGCCAAGGACAAGGGTCTGGACCTGTCGCAGATCCAAGGCAGCGGCCCCCGTGGCCGCATCGTCAAGGCCGATGTCGAGAACGCCAAGGCAGGTGACGCCAAGCCCTCCGCGTCGGCTGCGGCCCAGCCCGAGGCGAAGGCGGCCCCCGCGGCAGCCGCAGCCCCGGCCCAGGCCCCCAAGGGCCTGTCGACCGACGCTGTGCTGAAGATGTATGCCGACCGCGAGACCGAGGAGGTCGCGCTGGACGGCATGCGCCGCACCATCGCCGCCCGCCTGTCCGAAGCCAAGCAGACCATCCCGCATTTCTACCTGCGCCGCTCGGCCAAGCTGGATGCGCTGATGGAGTTCCGGGCCACGCTGAACAAGCAGCTGGAGAGCCGTGGCGTCAAGCTGTCG
The DNA here is from genome assembly GCF_004010775.1 of Paracoccus sp. Arc7-R13. Lineage (NCBI taxonomy): Bacteria > Pseudomonadati > Pseudomonadota > Alphaproteobacteria > Rhodobacterales > Paracoccaceae > Paracoccus > Paracoccus sp. Arc7-R13. The sequence continues at coordinate 2,993,855 of NZ_CP034810.1, forward strand.
GTCAACGACTTCATCATCAAGGCCAGCGCCCTGGCGCTGCAGCAGGTGCCTGACGCGAACGCGGTCTGGGCGGGGGATCGCATCCTCAAGCTGAAACCGTCGGACGTCGCCGTGGCCGTGGCCATCGAGGGCGGGCTGTTCACGCCCGTGCTGAAGGACGCGCATCAGAAGACCCTGTCGGCGCTGTCGGCGCAGATGAAGGATCTGGCCGCGCGCGCCAAGTCCAAGAAGCTGGCCCCCCATGAATACCAGGGCGGCAGCTTCGCGATCAGCAACCTGGGCATGTTCGGCATCGAGAACTTCGACGCGGTCATCAACCCGCCGCATGGCGCGATCCTGGCCGTGGGTGCGGGCATCCCGACCCCGGTCGTCGAAAAGGGCGAAGTCGTGGTGCGCAACGTCATGTCGATGACGCTGTCGGTGGACCACCGGGTGATCGACGGCGCCATGGGCGCGCAGCTGCTGGAGGCGATCGTCGCCCATCTGGAAAACCCGATGGGCATGCTGGCCTGATCCAGCCACCGGACGGAACGAACGGCGGGCCATCGGCCCGCCGTCTTTCGTTGTCAGAACGTGACGGTGACGCCCGGAAGGCGCAATTCGTTGATCAGGTCGCGCAACTCCTGCCGCGCGGCGATCTGGGACATGCTCATGGCCTCGGTGCCGACGTCCTTCAGGTCCAGCAGGGTCAGCCCGTTCGGAAACAGCTCGCGAAAGATCACGCGTTCCGAAAATCCGGGCGCCACCCGAAACCCGATCCGCTTGGACAGGTCGGCCAACGCGCCGCCGACCTTGCGCTTGTTGTGCATCTGCTGGCTGCCCAGTCGGTTTCTCAGCACCAGCCAGTCGATGGGCCCTGCCCCGGCCTGCGCGCGCAGCTGGCGTGCGCCCCATACCATCTCGGCATAGATCGAGGGACCAAGCACGTCACCGTCGGGCGACAGGCGCGCCAGCAGGTCGAAATCGACGAAACTGTCGTTCAGGGGCGTGATCAGCGTGTCGGCGACCGTATGCGCCATCTGGCTCAGCTTGGTGTGCGACCCGGGGCAGTCCAGCAGGATGAAGTCGCACGTCTCCTCCAGCTGCCGCAGGGCGGGCGTCAGGGGATCGGCGCCCTCGCCCAGCGGCGCCAGCACGGGCATGGGCAGGTCCAGCCCCTTGCGCACCAGGAAGGCGGCGCGATTCTCCAGATAGCGGCCAAAGCTGCGCTGGCGGACGTCTAGGTCCAGCCCGCCGACCCGGTGCCCCATCCGCGCCAGCGCGGTCGCCACATGCATCGAGGTGGTCGACTTGCCCGAGCCGCCCTTTTCGTTTCCGACCACGATGATATGCGCCACAAGCAGCCTCTTGTCCTGTCCCGACGGGAAACCTAGCGACCGCGCCGCCGGATGGAAAGCCGCCCCGGCAGCCCTAGCGCCGCAGCAGCCGTCCGTCGATCATCGCCAGCCCCAGCCCGATGACCGCCATGCCCAGCAGTTGCGGCAGGCCAAGCACCTCGTCCAGGAACAGCCAGCCAAGCAGGATTGCCGACACCGGCACCAGGAACGTCACCAGAGAGATGTTCGTGGCCCCTGCCCGGCCCAGGATGCGAAAGAACAGCACATAGGCCAGCCCCGTGCAGACCAGCCCCAGCAGGCTGATCGCCAGCCAGACCTGAGCAGGTGCCGCCGGCGGCAGCCCGTCATGCGCCAATGCCAGGGGCAGCAGCACGGCGCTGGTGCCCGTCACCATGCCCGCCGCCGTGACCAGCGGATCGACGCCCTGCGCACGGAACCGCCGCCCAAAGGCCGCGGCCCAGGCATAGCTGATCGCGGCGCCCAGCATCGCCAGTTGCGGCAGCACGCCATGGCCGTGACCGGCCAATTCGTCCACGCCGATCATCACCGCGACACCGCCCAGGCCCAGGGCGACACCGGCCAGGCGCATCAGTCCCGCGCGTTCATCCGCCAGCACCAAGGTCGAGACCAGCACCGTGAACAGCGGCGTCGTCGCGTTCAGGATGGATGCCAGCCCGGCCGGGATGAACCCCTGCGCCCAGACGATCAGCCCAAAGGGGATGGCGTTGTTCAGGACGCCCATCACCAGGAACGCGCCCCACAGCCCCGCGCCGCGCGGCAGTGCCCGCCCGGTCGCCAGCACGATGGCCCATAGGACCGCGGCGGCGATCATCACGCGCAGCGCCACCACCCACAGGACCGGCATATGCCCCACGATCAGCGCGATCAGGAAGAACGACCCGCCCCAGATCAGTGACAGCAGCAGCAGAAGGCCCCAGTCGGATGCGCTCATCCGCGCGGTGATCATCGGACGGTCCGGTCAGGCAATGGGCGGGAATGGGTCATGGGTCCTCCTGCGGCGCACGCTGCCCCAAGCCGGGGCCGAGGGAAAGGGCTCAGCCGTCGCGCAGCGCCGCCAGCGCGGCTTGGACCTTCGGGGTGCGATGCAGGTCGACATGGGTGACCAGCCACAGGTTGGAATCCCATTCCGGCAAGCTCAGCGCGGGCAGAAGGCCATGCGCCAGGCTGTCGGGCAGGGCACCGACCGCCAGCCCGGCGCGGATCACCGCCTCGCGCGCAGTGGCCTCGTTGGCGGTGACCAGGATGTTCTCGGGGCCGATGCGGTCCTGCAGCCAACGCATGTACGGGGCGCCGCGCGCCTCTGGTCCCGGCAGGGCAAAGCGGTGGTCGCGCGGATTGTCGACCGGCCCGTGCCGGTCCAGGTACGAGGCCGCGGCATACATCACATGCCCCATCTGCCCCATCGCACGCACGACATAGTCGGGCTCGGTCGGTTCGGCCCCGCCCCGGATGGCCACATGCGCCTCTCCGGCGCCCAGCCGGAACAGGCGCGCGTCCGTGGCATAGGTCAGGCGCAGGTCGGGATGGCGCGCCATCAGCGCGATCAGCCGCGGCATGACCAGATCCACCAGTTCCGGCAGCGAGGTCACGACCAGTTCTCCCTCGATCCGGTCTCCGGCGCCGGCGATCTGCGCGGCCATCTGGGCAAAGCGTTCATCCGCAGCCCCCGCCGCATCCAGCAGGGTGCGCCCGGCCTCGGTCAGGGCATAGCCGCGGGTGTGGCGTTGGAACAGCCGGGCGCGCAGGGCCGATTCAAGCGCGTCGATGCGGCGGATCACCGTGGCGTGGTGCACGCCAAGATCGGCGGCCGCCCCGCTGACCGTTCCGGTGCGCGCGACGGCCAGTGCCACGCGGATATCGTCCCACGATTCGATCTGCATGTGCATCCCCGCACAGTGAATGCGCAGTTATCCCCCTTACGTTCGCAGGTGCATAGACCTAAATCTGCTGCAACGCAGAAACAACTCTCTGGGAGCTTGCCATGAACATCCTGCATCTCGACAGCGCCATCACCGCCGACGCCTCGGTCTCGCGCCAGCTGACCGCCGACATCCTGGCCCGCCTGACTGCTGGCAATCCCGACGCGACGGTGACCTATCGCGATCTCAGCACGGGCGTCCCCGCCATCGACACCGCATGGTTCAAGGCCGTGCGCGTGGGCACCGACGATCCGACCCCGCAGCAGCAGGCGCAGATTGACACCTCGAACGCGCTGCTGGCCGAGGTTCAGGCCGCCGACACGCTGGTGATCGGGCTGCCGGTCTACAACTTCTTCCTGCCGTCGCAGCTGAAGACCTGGCTGGACCAGATCGCCCGCGCCGGTGTCAGCTTCCGCTATACCGCCGAGGGCCCCGAGGGCCTGCTGACGGGCAAGCGCGCCTTCGTGGCGTATACCGCCGCCGGCACGCCGATGGGTTCGGACCTGGACCACGCGTCAGGCTATCTGCGCCACATGCTGGGGTTCCTGGGCATCACCGACGTGACCTTCGTGGCCGCCGACGGCCTTGCCATGGACCGCGAGGCTGGCATGGCACGCGCACAACAGGCGCTGCAGCAGATCGCGGCCTGACCGTCTGCGCTGTTGCGCAGGTTCACCCCATCCTCATATGGCGGCATTGCATCCTTCGGGGACATTGCCGCCATGCGTTTCACGATTGCGACCGCCGCCCTGCTGACAGGGCTGGCGGTTTTTTACACCCCGGCCGTGGCGCAGACCGCGGTCAACGAAATCGCCACGCACCGCCCCCGTGACATGATCGAATGGACCAAGCTGCTGCGCGACAATGCCGCCCGCCAAAGCCATGTGGCCCTCTTGCAGGCAGCGACCGTCAGCGCGACCAACGCCGCCCAATTCGTCATCGTCGTGGCCGAGGACGGCGTGATCATCGATGTGCGGACCATGCAGTCCTCGGGCAACCCGCTGATAGATCATGCCCTGCGCAACAGCATCATGGACATGTACCGGATGCCGCCCTTCACGGACGACATGCCGCGGGGCAGCGCCAGCTTCGTTCTGCCGGTCAACGTCGCGACCCCGTGATCCGACCGGGCCTGCGTTGACAGGAACCCCCCTGCCCTGTACAAGACCCCGGATTCCCGGAAGCACAGCCTTCCGGTCCCTGCGCCAGATGCGGGGATCGCCCCCCGTCAGCGCGTTGCGCCCACGGGGGCTAAACCGATTTGGAGCCATAGGAGGCCCGGCCATGTTCGAGAACCTTTCCGATCGCTTGGGCGGCGTCTTCGACCGGCTGACCAAGCAAGGCGCCCTGTCCGAGGAGGACGTCACCGCCGCTATGCGCGAGGTGCGCGTGGCCCTGCTGGAGGCGGACGTCTCGCTGCCGGTGGCGCGCAACTTCGTCAAGGCCGTCACGGCCAAGGCCACCGGCGCTGCGGTCACGAAATCGGTCAGCCCCGGCCAGCAGGTCGTCAAGATCGTCCATGACGAGCTGATCAAGGTCCTGCAGGGCGACGACGCCCCCGAGGCGCTGCGCATCGACAACCCGCCCGCCGCCATCCTGATGGTCGGCCTGCAGGGTTCGGGCAAGACCACCACGACCGCGAAACTGGCCCTGCGCCTGAAGGACCGCGAGAAGAAGCGCGTGCTGATGGCGTCCCTGGACACCAACCGCCCCGCCGCGATGGAGCAGCTGGCCATCCTGGGCCAGCAGATCGGCGTCGACACGCTGCCCATCGTGATGGGCCAGACCGCCGTGCAGATCGCGCAGCGCGCAAAGACGCAGGCCTCGCTTGGCGGCTATGACGTGGTGATGCTGGACACCGCCGGCCGCCTGCATATCGACGAAGCGCTGATGACCCAGGTCCAGCAGGTCCGCGACATCGCGAACCCGCGCGAGACGCTGCTGGTCGTCGACGGCCTGACCGGCCAGGACGCCGTGAACGTCGCGACCGAGTTCGACGCCAAGGTCGGCGTCACCGGCGTGGTCCTGACCCGGATGGACGGCGACGGGCGCGGCGGCGCGGCCCTGTCGATGCGCGCGGTGACCGGCAAGCCGATCCGCTTCGTGGGTCTGGGCGAAAAGATGGACGCCCTGGAGACGTTCGATGCCAGCCGCGTCGCGGGGCGCATCCTGGGCATGGGCGATATCGTGGCCCTGGTCGAGAAGGCCCAGCAGGTGCTGGAGGTCGAGCAGGCCGAACGCATGATGAAGCGGTTCCAGAAGGGCCTCTTCAACATGAACGACCTGCGCAGCCAACTGGAGCAGATGCAGAAGATGGGCGGCATGTCCTCGGTCATGGGGATGATGCCCGGCATGGCCAAGATGGCCAAGCAGGCCGAGGCCGCGGGCTATGACGACAAGGTCGTCCGCCACCAGATCGCCCTGATCAATTCGATGACCAAGAAGGAACGGGCCAATCCCGACCTGCTGCAGGCCAGCCGGAAAAAGCGCATTGCTGCGGGCGCGGGTCTGGACGTGTCGGACCTGAACAAGCTGCTGAAGATGCAGAAGCAGATGGCTGACACGATGAAGAAGCTGGGCAAGATGGGCAAGGGCGGGCTGATGAAGCAGGCCATGCGCGCCATGACCGGCAAGGGCGGCGGCCTGCCCGACATGGAGAACCTGGACCCCGCCAAGATGGCCGAGGCCCAGAAGATGCTGGCCGATCCCAAGGGCCTGGGCGGGCAACTGGGCCGCGCGGGCCTGCCTGCCGGCTTGGGCGGATTGTTCGGCAAGAAATGATCACGCTGTCCCCCACCCCGGTTCTGGAGACGGAACGGCTGACCCTGCGCGCGCCCTTGGGCAGCGACTGGCCGCATTGGCGCAGCTTCTATCAGTCGGATCGCGCGCAGTTCGTGGGCGGCGGTTCGCCCGAACCCAAGCCCGGCGCCTATTGGCGGGCCTTCGGCCACCTGACCGGCCATTGGGTGATGCGCGGCTTCGGGATGTTCGTGTTCTGCCTCAAGGGCGATGATACGCCCCTGGGCATGACCGGCCCGTGGTACCCCGACGGCTGGCCCGAGCATGAGTTGGGCTGGACCGTTTGGTCGCAGGCCGCCGAAGGCCGCGGCTATGTCGCCGAGGCCGCCCGTGCGGTGCGCGCGCATGCGTTCCGCGACCTGGGCTGGACCACGGCCGTCAGCTATATCGACCCGGACAATGCCCGGTCGATCGCTTTGGCCGAACGGCTTGGCGCGGTGCGCGACCGCGGCGCGCGGCAGCCGGTCTTCGACAAGCCCTGCCTCGTCTATCGTCACAGCCCGGAGGCCGCATGACCGACGCAACCACCCGCGCGGCCGACCTGCTGCGCGACCACCGTGCCAGCATCGACCGGCTTGACGCCATCCTGGTCTATACGCTGGCCGAACGCTTCAAGCACACCCAGTCCGTCGGCCGCCTGAAGGCCCGGCACGACCTTCCGCCGTCCGATCCCTCGCGCGAGGCAAGCCAGATCGAACGCCTGGAACGCCTCGCGCGCGAGGCCGATCTCGACCCGGAATTCGCGCGCAAATTCCTGACCTTCGTGATCGCCGAAGTCATTCGGCACCACGAACATTATCAGTCCTGACCGGACGACAACCCAAGGAGACTATCTGATGTCCATGAAGATCCGCCTGGCCCGTGGTGGCAGCAAGAAGCGCCCGCACTATGCCATCGTCGCGTCGGATTCGCGCATGCCGCGCGACGGCCGCTTCATCGAGAAGCTGGGCACCTACAACCCGCTGCTGGCCAAGGACAGCGAAGACCGCGTCAAGATGGACGTCGAGCGCATCCAGTACTGGCTGAGCCACGGCGCGCAGCCGACCGATCGCGTCGCACGCTTCCTGGAAGCCGCGGGCGTCAAGGAAAAGGCCGAGCGCAAGAACATGAAGAAGGCAGAGCCCGGCAAGAAAGCCAAGGCCCGCGCCGACGAGCGCGCCAAGAAGGCCGCGGCGCCCGCCGAAGCCGAGTGATCTGACGCTGGCGGGGGAAACCCCGCCAGTCCTTTATTGCAAGGGTGTGACATGACCGAAGACCGCATCTGCGTCGGCGCCATCGCGGGGGCTTTCGGGGTCCACGGAGAGGTGCGGCTGAAAAGCTTCTGCTCGGACCCTGCCGATATCGCGACCTATTCCCCCCTGACGTCCGAGGACGGCACCCGCCGGTTCGAGGTGTCGCTGACGCGCGAGGTGACGGGGGCCCTGGGTGCGCGCATCAAGGGCATCGCCACCAAGGAGGATGCCGACGCCCTGCGCGGCGTGACCCTGTGGGCCCCGCGCAGTGCCTTGCCCGCGCTGCCGGATGACGAATTCTATCACGCCGACCTGATCGGGCTGGAGGTCGTCGATACCGGCGGCAAATCCTTGGGCCGGGTGCGCGCGCTGTACGATCACGGCGCCGGCGACATCATCGAGGTGGTGGGCGGCACGCAGGTGCTGATGCTGCCCTTTACCCGTGCCGTCGTGCCGACCGTCGATCTGGCCGCGCGTCGCATCGTGGTGGACCCGCCCGGCGACGACGAATGAGCGACGCGCCCAGTCCCAAGTCGCATGGCCGCCTGACCGCCCGCCCCAGCCTGCGCCCGCGCGAGCTGATGGCGGAACCGCAGGTGGCGGGCGCATGGACCGCGCGGATCGTCACGCTGTTCCCCGAGGCCTTTCCCGGCATCCTGGGCCTGTCCCTGACCGGCAAGGCGCTGGCGCAGGGCTTGTGGAACCTGCGCACCATCGGCCTGCGCGATTTCGGCATGGGCCGGCACCGCAATGTCGACGACACGCCCGCGGGCGGCGGGGCCGGCATGGTCATCCGCGCGGACGTGCTGGACGCGGCCCTGACCGAGGCGCAGGCGGGACCGGGGCCGTCCCTGCCCGTCCTTTACATGTCGCCGCGCGGCAGGCCGCTGACCCAGGCCCGTGCCCGGGCGCTGGCGCAGGGGCCGGGCGTCACGCTGATCTGCGGCCGGTTCGAGGGAATCGACCAGCGCGTGCTGGACAAGCACGCCATCGAGGAGATCAGCATCGGGGATTATGTCCTGACCGGCGGAGAGATCGCCGCACAGGTCTTGATCGACGCGACGGTCCGGCTTATACCGCGCGTGCTGGGCAATCATGATTCCCTGGCCGAGGAGTCCTTTTCCATCGGCAACCGGGGTCTTCTGGAGGCGCCGCAGTTCACCAAGCCCGCCCTCTGGGATGGCCGCGAGATACCGCCCGTGCTGTTGTCGGGCAATCACGCAGCCATCGCCGCATGGCGGTCCGGTGAGGCCGAGAGGCTGACACAAGAACGCCGCCCCGATCTGTGGCGGGCATATGCGGAAACGCATGTGGACCCGGCAAAGGACCGACAGCGCTCGGGCGCATCAGACCAATCGCGGATGTACCGCGAGCATGACAAGGAACCAAAGCGATGAACCTGATCGCACAACTCGAAGCCGAGCAGATCGCCGAGCTTGGCAAGTCCATTCCCGACTTCAAGGCCGGCGACACCATCCGCGTCGGCTACAAAGTGACCGAGGGTACCCGTACCCGCGTCCAGAACTACGAAGGCGTCTGCATCTCGCGCCGTGGCGGCGCGAACATCGCGGCCAGCTTCACGGTCCGCAAGATCAGCTTCGGCGAAGGCGTGGAGCGCGTGTTCCCGCTGTATTCGACCAACATCGCCACGATTGAGGTCGTCCGTCGCGGCAAGGTCCGTCGCGCCAAGCTGTACTATCTGCGCGATCGTCGCGGCAAGTCGGCCCGTATCGTCGAAAAGACCAACTACCGTCCGCTGTCGGACGCGAAAGCCTGAGCAGAGGTCACGCCATGAAAAAAGAGATTCACCCCGATTACCACACGATCTCGGTCAAGATGACGGACGGGACCACCTACCAGACCCGTTCGACCTGGGGCGCCGAGGGCGACAGCATGTCGCTGGACATCGACCCGACCTCGCACCCGGCCTGGACCGGTGGTTCGTCGCGCCTGATGGATGCCGGCGGCCGCGTGACCAAGTTCAAGTCGAAATACGCGGGCCTGGGTTTCTGATCCACGCCACGATCGACGTTGCAGACGCCGCCCCTCGGGGCGGCGTTTCGCATTCCGGGGTCAGGTGAAAAACGCCAGCACGCGGCGGCGCTCTGCCATCCCCAGCCAGGTGGCCAAGGCCAGGCAGACCGCCATGACGGTCAGCGCCTTGGTGTCCCCCTCCAGCCCGAACCGGCTGGCGCAGATCATGATCATGACATGCACGAAATAGACGAAGGCCGCGGTGCTGGCCGCGCGCTTGCCGTCCCACGCCCCCTGCACCTGCTGCGCAGCCAGGAACAGCAGCGGCGCCGCCGACAGCAGCGACAGCATCATGTCGACGCCCCAGCCCCCGCCCGCGATCACCCGCCAGACCAGGCTTTCCCCCATCACCGCCAGCAGCGCCAGACCGGCCAACGGCATGGCCCACCGCCGCAGCCCCGCACCCCAGCCATGCGCCAGTAGAACGCCAAGCGCGAAGAACGGAAAGATGGTGAAGACCCCGTTGCGATAATGGTCTAGCTGGATCTCTGCCTGCCCGGTCAGGACCAGCAACTGCAGGGCCAGCCCCGTACCCGCCAGAAGCGCCGCCGCGACCGCGATCCGCATCGGTCGGCGCAGCACCATGACCATCACAGCCGATACCAGCAGGCCCGGCAGGAACCACAGGTGGAAAAAGCCGAACACCAGCGTCTGCAGCGCATGCCCCGCCCCGGTCAGGTCCGGACCATAGATCGGCAGATAGATCGTCATCCACAGCAGGTACAGCGCCAGGATGCGGCGCAGATACGGCCCACTGCGCCCGCCGCGCATGGCCGACAGGAAGAAGTACCCTGAGATCAAGGCAAAGACCGGCACAGCCAGACGATAGAGGCCGTTGAACAGCACCTGCTTGACCAGCGGCTGCGCGGCCTCGGGAAATCCGCTATGCAGGGCGATGACCGTCAGTGCCAGAAGGATGCGCAACGGGTCGATGGCGCTGTTGCGCCGGGTCTGGGATGTCATGGGCCGGCCTTTGTCGTGCAGCCCTGTCAACGGCCAAAGGCCCGTCCGGTTCACCCGCAGGGCGCGTTATCTGCGCCTTGCCCGGTCACGCGGCAGCGGCGCCCGGCACGACCAGCCCGACGATGTCCATCATGATCGTGTTCAGCTGGAAATCCTTGGGCGTATAGACCCGCGCCACGCCCATCGCCGTCAGGCGGGCGGCGTCGTCGTCGGGAATGATGCCGCCGACGATCACCGGCACATGGCCCATTCCGGCGGCCTGCATGCGGGCCATCAGATCCTCGATCAGCGGCAGGTGGCTGCCCGACAGGATCGACAGGCCGACGACATGGACGTCCTGTTCGCGGGCACGGGCGACGATCTCCTCCGGGGTCAGGCGGATGCCCTCATAGGTGATGTCCATGCCGCAGTCGCGGGCGCGGAAAGCGATCTGTTCGGCGCCGTTCGAATGGCCGTCCAGGCCCGGCTTGCCCACCAGGAACTTCAGCCGCCGCCCCAGCCGGGCGCTGACCGCATCGACCGCGTCCCGTATCTCCTCCAGCCCCTCGGTCCGGTTCGAGGGCGCCTGCGACACCCCCGTCGGGCCGCGGTATTCGCCATGCACCGCGCGCATCACGCCCGCCCATTCGCCGGTGGTGACGCCCGCGCGGGCGGCGGCGATGGACGGCCCCATGATATTCGCGCCCGACTGCGCGGCGCGGCGCAGCGCGGCCAGCGCCGCCTCGACCGCGCTTGCGTCGCGTTCCGCGCGCCAGGCGGCCAGGCGGCCGACCTGATCGGCCTCGACCGCGGGGTCGACGACCATGATGCCGCCATCGCCCGCCGTCAGCGGCGAAGGCTCGGCCTGCTGCCAGCGGTTGACGCCGACCACGACCGTCTCGTTCGTCTCGATCCGGCCAAGGCGGGCCGCGTTCGATTCGACCAGCCGCGCCTTCATGTAGTCGATGGCCGCGATCGCGCCGCCCATCTGGTCCAGCAGCGCCAATTCGTCCCGAGCGCCCTGCTTGAGGGTTTCGACCTTGGCGGCGATCACCGGATTGCCGTCGAACAGGTCGCCATATTCCAGCAGGTCGGTCTCATAGGCCAGGATCTGCTGCATCCGCAGGGACCATTGCTGATCCCAGGGCCGCGGCAGGCCCAGGGCCTCGTTCCAGGCGGGCAGCTGCACCGCACGGGCACGGGCGTTCTTGGACAGCGTGACAGCCAGCATCTCCAGCAGGATGCGATAGACGTTGTTCTCGGGCTGCTGCTCGGTCAGGCCAAGGCTGTTGACCTGCACGCCATAGCGGAACCGACGATATTTCTCATCCGCGATGCCATAGCGGTCGCGGGTGATCTCGTCCCACAGCTCGGTAAAGGCGCGCATCTTGCACAGCTCGGTGACGAAGCGGATGCCCGCGTTCACGAAGAAGCTGATCCGCCCGACCATCTCGGGAAAGCTGTCGGCGGGCACCTTGTCCCGCAGATCGTCCAGCACGGCCACGGCGGTGGCCAGCGCATAGGCCAGCTCCTGTTCCGGCGTCGCCCCGGCCTCCTGCAGGTGATAGCTGCAGACGTTCATCGGGTTCCATTTCGGCAGGTGCTGCCGCGTGTAGGCGGCGATGTCGGTGATCATCGCCAGCGACGGCGCGGGTGGACAGATATAGGTGCCGCGCGACAGGTATTCCTTGATCAGGTCGTTCTGGACGGTGCCTTGCAGGCGGCTGACATCGGCCCCCTGCTCCTCGGCCACGGCGATATACAGCGACAGAAGCCACGGCGCGGTCGCGTTGATCGTCATCGAGGTGTTCATCTGCTCCAGCGGGATCTGGTCGAACAGCGCGCGCATGTCGCCCAGATGGCAGACGGGGACGCCGACCTTGCCGACCTCTCCGCGCGCCAGGATATGATCGCTGTCGTAACCGGTCTGCGTGGGCAGGTCGAAGGCCACCGACAGGCCGGTCTGTCCGCGCGACAGGTTCGTCCGGTACAGCGCATTGGATTTCGCCGCCGTGGAATGGCCCGCATAGGTGCGGAACAGCCAGGGTTTGTCCTTGTCGGCCATCATGCCCTCGCAAGAAAATGTTATCATGAGTATCGATACAGACACAAAGCTGCGTCGTCAATTCGCCGCAGCGCGGCGCGTTTCTGATCATTCCGACATATTGTTGCGCACAATGGTGCCTGATAGTTGCATTGTTGCTTTTCATGTCGTAGGACAGGGCAAATCGGCGCGGTGATTCTGCACTGCGGCACAGGACAGGAGAAAGACGATGGCTCTCGACGCACCCACCCCGATCGCGCCCTACGACGCCCCGGTCAAAGACCTGTACGCCGTGGGCGAGATGCCCCCCCTGGGCCATGTGCCTGCGCGCATGCATGCCTGGGCGATCCGCCGCGAACGGCAGGGAGAGCCCGATCAGGCGATGCAGCTGGAGGTCGTGGACACCCCGGCCATCGACAGCAACGAGGTGCTGGTCCTGGTGATGGCGGCGGGCGTCAACTATAACGGGATCTGGGCGGGCCTGGGCAAGCCGATCAGCATGTTCGACGTGCACAAGCAGCCTTATCACATCGCCGGATCGGATGCGTCGGGGATCGTCTGGGCGGTGGGCGACAAGGTCAAGCGGTGGAAGGTCGGTGACGAGGTCGTCATCCACTGCAACCAGGACGACGGCGACGACGAGCATTGCAACGGCGGCGATCCGATGTTCTCGCCCACGCAGCGGATCTGGGGATACGAGACGCCGGACGGCAGCTTTGCCCAGTTCACCCGCGTACAGGCCCAGCAGCTGATGCCCCGGCCGCGCCACCTGACCTGGGAGGAATCGGCCTGCTATACGCTGACGCTGGCCACGGCGTACCGGATGCTGTTCGGGCACGAGCCGCATGAGCTGAAGCCGGGCATGAACGTGCTGGTCTGGGGCGCGTCGGGGGGCCTCGGCTCCTATGCGATCCAGCTGATCAACGCGGCGGGCGGCAACGCCATCGGGGTGATCTCCGAGGAGGACAAGCGCGACTTCGTCATGGGGCTGGGCGCGAAAGGGGTCATCAACCGCAAGGAATTCCGCTGCTGGGGGCAGCTGCCCACGGTGAACACGCCGGAATACAAGGAGTGGTTCAACGAGGCGCGCAAGTTCGGCGCGGCGATCTGGGACATCACCGGCAAGGGCAACAATGTCGACATCGTCTTTGAGCATCCCGGCGAGGCGACTTTCCCGGTCAGCACGCTGGTCTGCAAGAAGGGCGGGATGGTGGTGATCTGCGCAGGCACGACCGGGTTCAACTGCACCTTCGACGTGCGGTACCTGTGGATGCATCAGAAGCGCATCCAGGGATCGCATTTCGCGCATCTGAAGCAGGCCAGCGCCGCGAACAAGCTGATGCTGGAACGCCGCCTGGACCCCTGCATGTCCGAGGTGTTCCCCTGGGCCGAGATCCCGGCCGCGCACATGATGATGCTGCGCAACCAGCACAAGCCGGGCAACATGGCGGTGCTGGTCCAATCGCCGCGGACCGGGCTGCGCACCTTCGAGGATGCGCTGGAGGCCGGCCGGCGCTGACCTGCGTCCCGCGACGTGCCGGGGGGCCTGCCGCCCCTCGGCCCCCCCCGCGCGGCGGTGCATGGGGTCAGACCTTGCGGTCGCCCTCTCCGGCGCGGCGGCATTTCCATTCGCGAACCTGTTCGGTCGGATGGGTGGCCACCCATTTCGCAAGCTCGGACTGGCTCTGCAGCATGCAGGTGAACAGGCCGTTCCGTTCCTCGAACAGCAGGCTGTGATCGCTGCAGCGCTGTGGGTCGGCGAGCAGGCAGGTGACGAAGAACAGCTCGATCATCGCGTCTCTCCTGTTGGGGTGCCCGCAGGCACGGTGCCCGGGGCGGAAAAGTTGCGCGGCGCTTTGCCTTGGCCGCGAAGGCAGGCTAAGGGTCTGGCATGAACAGTCCCGTCCCCGCCCCGACCCTTTCGCCCGATCAGGCCGATGCCTGGGATACGCTGGCCGAAACCTTCGGCGCGGCGGGCATCGACATCATCGCAGAGGAACTGCATCCGCCACAGTCGGGAAAAGGTCGCGTCATGGCGGTCATCGGCAAGGCCGGATCGGGCAAGACGCTGATGCTGTCGCAGATCACCAAGGCCCTGCTGGAGGCGGGGGTCGAACTGATCAGCCCAGATTACGAAGGGCGGCGCCGCAAGGACCGGCGCAGCGTCGCCATCCTGGCGCCGACGAACAAGGCGGCGTTCGTTCTGCGCATGCGCGGCGTGCCGGCCACGACGATCCACCGGATCCTGTACACCCCGGTCTATGATCCGCAATACGAGAAGATCGCCGAATGGCTGACCGGGGCGGCCGAACGCCCGGTCATCGCGGAACTGTCGGACACGGCGCTGGACCGGGCCAAGGCGTTCTATGACCAGCATGCCTCGATCCCCGGGGCGCTGGCCACGGCCGGGTTGCGCGGGTCGGATTTCATCCGCGGCTGGACCAGGCGCGAGGAGGGGCTGGACGTCGGGCTGATCGACGAGGCCTCGATGCTGGACGAGAAGCAGTTCGAGGACCTGCGCGAGATCTTTCCCGTGCTGGTCCTGTTCGGCGACCCTGCCCAGCTGGCCCCGGTCGGCCAGTCCGGAGAGATGGTGTTTGACAAGCTGGCGCCGGCGCAGCGCCTGATGCTGAGCCGCATTCACCGCCAGGCCGACGACAACCCGATCCTGGACCTGGCCCATGCTTTGGCCGACGATCAGCTGGGCTTTGACGATTTCGAGCAGATGATCCGCGATGCGGCGCGCAAGGACGACCGCGTGGTCTGGGCCGAGCGGGTGGAAAGCGACCTGATGGCGCGCAGCCCGGTCCTGGTCTGGCGCAACGCGACGCGCATCCGGCTGATCCATGCCTTCCGCACGGCCTTCGGCGCGCCAGGGGACGCGCTGCTGCCCGGAGAGCCGCTGATCTGCGACGGGCTGGAGCTGCCGCTGAAGCATCGCAAGAAGCGGATCGATCTGGAGGCGCGCGGCCTGATCAAGGGAGCGCAGGTCGTCTATCTGGGGCCGGGCCGCAAGCCGGGCTTTTCGCGCCTGCACGTGATCGGGGCCGAGGACCCGCGCCTGTCGGCTGCCAGCATCGTCAAGATCGAGATGCCGGACGAGGACGAACCCTTCATCCCCTTTGCGGCGCGGATGGGCGCGGCCTTTCTGCACGGGGCGGCGGTCACGATCCACAAGGCGCAGGGCAGCCAGTGGCCCGAGGTGCAGGTGTTCGGCCCTGACATCAGCGCCGCCGCCTGGTCGAACCGGTCCGAGGCCGGAGTCCAGCTGTGGAAGCGGCTGACCTATGTCGCCATCACCCGGGCGCAGGAGCGGCTGTACTGGGTGACCAAAGCACGGCTGGCGCGTCCCGCAGGGCCGTTGACGACGGACGATCTGGCGGCCCCGTCAGCGCCCCTGGCACTGGACGCCGAGGAGGCGTGATTGCGTCCCGCGACGCCGGGGGGCTGCCGCCCCCCGGCCCCCCCGCGGTCAGCGCGATGATCGGTCGGGGGGCGTCTGGCGCTGGATGGACAGGCGCAGCGCTTCGGTCAGGGCCTCCTGCGGAATGCCGGTTTCATGGGACAGGCGCATGACGCCGAAATGGACGCGGGCCAGTTCCTGGTAGTAGCGGGCAAAGGTATAGTTGATGGACGCGCCGACGACCGCGCCGAAAACCGGCGCCGCCTGCGCCGCCATCTTCTGCCCAAGCGAGACGGACAGGCGCGGGGCGACCTTGCTGACCATGCTCTGCACCGTCTGGCCGGTCACCGACAAGCGCGCGGCCAGCATGCCCAGGTCGGTCTGATCGTCATCGGCCATCGGACCCGCGGCGGCGAAGATGCGCAGGCATTCCAGGCGCACTTCTTCGCTTTCGGGATCAAGGCCGTGTTCGGCGGCGATGTCCAGCATGGCGCGCAGCAGCAGCGTGACCGTGAACGGCAGTTCGACCAGCGCGCCCGCGAAACCGCCGACCCCGCCCGCCGCACCGCTGACGGTCGAGGCCATGCGGTTGAACCAATCGCCCCGGTCCCGCACCACCTTGCGCGACTGGCTGGCGGCACCAAACGCCCGCGTCAGCGCGGCCCGCGTGACGCTTTCCAGCCGCGACCGTACGAAACCCGGCAGGCGTTCGATCAGCCCTTCGGCGCCGTTGCCGATGCGGGACATGATCTGCATGCCCAGACCCCCGGCCTCCAGATAGCGCAACGCCAGACGATCGATCTGGGCGTGCAGCGCCGAATCAGTGATGGGGGGCAGGACGAGGGGTTTCGGTTCTGTCATCAGCGGGCCTTTTCGGAGGGTCGACCTGGGTGCAAGCCGTGGGGTCCGGCGCGGGCGGGTCTGCAGGGGGCCGGGTCTCTTGCTGGACGGGGCCTGCCACGTTAACCCATGCATCCGGCCGAAGTTCCAGCCCCAGCACCCGGTCGGGGTTCGTGGGCGGCGGCATCACCACATCGTCAAGGCGCTGAAAGCCGAAACGGCTGTAATAGGGCGCGTCGCCCACCAGCAGGACCCGGTCGAACCCCATCCGGCGCGCGCGCGTCAGGCTGTCGCGCATCAGTAGCCCGCCCAGACCCTCTCCCTGCGCGGTGGGGTGCACGGCGATGGGCCCCAGCAGCAGCACTGGCCGGTCGTCCACGCGCACCGGCCAGAACCGGATCGCGGCCATCAGCGTGCCGCCCGCATCGCGCAGCACAAGGCACAGTTCGGCCACCCGCGGCACCCCGTCGCGCAGGCGATAGGACGACAGCGCGGTGCGACCCGGCGCAAAGCACAAATCGTACAGGCCCTCGACCTCGGGTTCGTCGGCGGGCGTCTCGGGGCAGATCTCGTACATCGCGCCTCCTTGCTGTCGGGCGGGCGTTTAGCACGGGTGCAAGGCGGGCGAAACATTGCGTCGCGCGAAAAAGCGGGGCAGGTTGGCGCCCGAACCCACAAGGAGGCCGCCCATGTTCTATCGCCCCGAAGCCGGACACGGCCTGCCGCACAATCCCTTCAACGCGATCATCGCCCCCCGCCCGATCGGCTGGATCTCGACCCGCGGGTCGCAGGGCGACAACCTGGCGCCCTACTCCTTCTTCAACGCCGTGGCCTATGTCCCGCCGCAGGTGATGTTCGCCTCTACCGGTGCCAAGGGCGACCGACCCGGCACCAAGGACAGCGTGGCCCAGATCATCGAGACCGGCGTTTTCTGCGTGAACATCGCCACGGGCGATCTGCGCGACGCGGTCAACGCGACATCGGCCCCGCTGCCCGCGGGGGCCAGCGAATTCGCAGCCGCCGGGATCGAGGCCGCCGATTGCACCACCATCGACTGTCCGCGCGTGGCGGGCGCCGCGGCGGCGTTGGAATGCCGCATGACCCAGATCGTGCCGCTGGCCGGCCAGGCGAACTTTGCCGTTTTCGGCGTGGTGACCGGCATCCACATGCGCGACGATTGCGTCGTGGACGGGCGGTTCGATCCGCGTGCCGCGGGCGGCTGGATTGCGCGTCTGGGATACAAGGATTATGCCGCGGTGACCGATCTTTTCGAAATGGACCGCCCTGCATGAGCCGCACCGTCAAGGACTATGTCCGCTCCATCCATGATTTCCCGCATGAGGGGATCATCTTCCGCGACGTGACTACGCTGTTCGCGGATGCGCGCGGGTTCCGCATGGCGGTGGACCAGATCCTGCACGCCTATGCCGGGACCCGCATCGACAAGGTCGTGGGCCTTGAGGCGCGCGGCTTCATCCTGGGCGGCGCGGTGGCGCATCAGCTGTCGACCGGCTTCGTGCCGATCCGCAAGAAAGGCAAGCTGCCCGGCACCGTCATCTCCGAGGCCTATCAGCTGGAATATGGCGAGGCGATCATGGAGATTCATGACGACGCGCTGAAGCCCGGCGAAAAGGTCCTGATCGTGGACGACCTGCTGGCCACCGGCGGCACGGCGGCGGCGGCGATCACGCTGTGCCGCCGCCTTGGCGCCGAGGTCATCGGCTGCGCCTTCGTGATCGACCTGCCCGAACTGGGCGGGCGCCGCGTGCTGGAGGGCATGGACATGCCGGTCCACGCGCTCTGCGACTTCGAAGGCGCCTAGGCCAGCACCGCGCCGGGGTTCATGATGCCAAGGGGGTCCAGCGCCCCCTTGATCGCCCGCATCGCCGCCAGCCGCGCCGGATCGCCCCACCGCGCCAGATCGGCGGCCTTGAGCCGCCCCACGCCATGTTCGGCCGAGAACGACCCGCCACGCGCCACGACCATTTCGTGCAGCCTGCGCGAAAGGTCGCGGCGGATGGTTTCGTAGTCGTCGTGGGTTCGGCCCGCCGCCGGGAACAGGTTGTAATGCAGGTTGCCGTCGCCCAGATGGCCGAAGCAGTTGACGCGCATGTCCCCCTGCCCCGCCAGCCAGGCCCTGGCATCGTCGATGAAGCGGGCGACCTCGGACAGAGGCAGGCTGATGTCATGGCTGGCGATCGCGCCGATGTGCCGGTTGGCCAGCGGGATATGCTCGCGCAGCGCCCACAGGTCCGCGCCCTGCTGGCCCGATTGCGCGATGACGCCGTCATGGACCAGACCGGCCTCGGTCCCCGCGGTGAACAGCCCCTCCAGCGCCGCGTCGGCCGACAGGCCCGCGGGCAGGCCGACCTCGATCAGAACCAGCCAGTCGGGCCGCGTGTCGAACGGCTGGCGCATGTCAGGAAAGGCCGCGTCCAGGAAATGCAGGCTCTGGCCCGAGATCAGTTCGAAGGCCGTGACGCCGCCCGCCATGCGGGCCTGCGCCAGTGACAGCAGCGACAGGGCGGCGGCGGGGCTGTCCACGATCAGCATCGCGACCCCGGTCTCTGCAGGCACCGGCGCCAGGACCAGCGACGCGGCGGTGATGATGCCCAACGTCCCCTCGGCCCCGATCAGCAGGTCGCGCAGGTCGTATCCAGTGTTGTCCTTCCGCAGGCGCTTCAGGTCGTGCATCACCGACCCGTCGGGAAGCACCGCCTCCAGACCCAGGCACAGCGCGCGGGCATTGCCGTATCGCAAAACGTTCACGCCCCCCGCATTGGTCGACAGCACGCCACCGATCTGGGCTGAGCCCTGCGAGGCCAGCGACAGCGGGAACTGCCGTCCCACACCCGCCGCCGCCTGCCGCGCCGCCTGCAGCGTCACGCCCGATTCGGCGATCATCACCCCTTCCTCGGCAAAGGTGTCGCGAATCGCTGTCATCCGCTCCATCGACAGGATTAGGGGCGCGGGACCGTCCGTCATCACCTGCCCCCCGACCAGCCCGGTGCCCCCACCGCGCGGCACCACCGGGACGCGCGCCTCTGCACAGGCGCGGATGATCGCGGCGCATTCCTGCGTGTCGCGGGGCGCCGCGACCAGGCCCGCCTGCCCGTGATACCGGCCCCGCGGTTCCTCGGTATAGGCGGGGGACGGGTCGCGCAGCACGCCCGCGGGCAGGGCCGCGGCCAGGGTCTTGTCGGCGGGGATCAGCATCAGCGCACCTCGGTCTTTCCGCGCCGGTCACTGCGCAGGTTGGCGTAAAGCACATGGTTGCGCCAGCGACCGTCGATCTGCAGATAGCTCTGGGCCACGCCCTCGTACTTGAAGCCCGACCGTTCCAGCACGCCCCGCGATGCGGCATTCTCGGGCAGGCAGGCGGCCTCGATTCGGCTCAGGTCCAGCGCGGTGAAGGCGTGATGCACCAGCGCCCCGATCGCCTCGCGCATATAGCCATGTCGGGCATGCTCCTGCCCGATCCAGTATCCGATGGTGCCCGATTGCGCGGGGCCGCGGCGGATGTTGTCCAGCGTGATCGCGCCCAGCAACGTGCCGTCGCGATGGACCAGGAACAGCGGAAAGGCCGTGCCCGCCCGCGCCGAACGGGCCGCCCAATAGACGCGGTTGGTGAAGCTCTTGCGTGACAGATGGTCAGGGGACCAGACCGGCTCCCACGGGGTCAGAAAGGCGCGGCTGTCATTGCGCAGCGTCCGCCACGCGCTGAAATCGGAATGCAATGGCAGGCGCAGCGCGATGCGTTCGGTATCCAGCCGAAAGGCACGGCGCCGCGCCAGGATCATGCGGCCAGCCGTTCAGCCAGGGCCTCGCGCGACGGCGCACCGTCCACCGGACCATAAAGCGCCAGCGCCGGGCGGGCATTGGCCAGCAGCGCCTCGGCATGCGCGCGCACGTCCGCGGCGGTGACCGCGACGATGCGTTCGGCAACCTCGGCCGGGTCCGGGACGCGGCCCCAGATCGCCAGGCTGCGCGCCATGCGTTCGGCCTGGCCCGACGGGCTTTCCAGCCCCATCAACAGTCCCGCCCGCAGCTGCGCCTTGGCGCGGGCGATCTCGGCCTCGGACATGTCGTCGGCCGCACGACGGACCTCGTCGATGGTCAGGGTCGCCAGATCGCCCAGATCCTCGGCGCCGGTACCGGCATAAATGGTCAGCATGCCCGTGTCGTCATGAAAACCCGACTGCGCGAAGATCGTATAGCACAGCCCGCGCTCCTCGCGGATCTTCTGGAACAGCCGCGACGACATCCCCCCGCCAAGCGCCGAGGAGAAGATCTGGGCGGCATAGAAATCGGGCGCCAGGTAACCCGGCCCCTCTAGCGCCAGCGCGAAATGCGCCTGCTCCAGCGGCTTGACGGTCCGGCTCTCCAGCCCCTGCCAGCGGGCCTGTTCGCGCGGACCCTGAGGACGCGGCACGATATGGCCCAGCACCTTTTCGGCCAACCGCACGATGCGGTCGTGATCGACCGATCCCGCGGCGGCCACGACCATCTGGCCGGGGCCGTAATTCTCGGTCACGAAACCGGCCAGATCGGCGCGGCCAAAGCTGCTGACGCGTTCAGCGGGGCCCAGGATGGTGCGGCCCATCGGCTGGTCCGGATAGGCGGCCTCCTGAAGCCAGTCGAAGATGATGTCGTCGGGCGTGTCCAGCGACTGCCCGATCTCCTGCAGGATCACGCCGCGCTCGACCTCGATCTCGCGTTCGTCGAAGACGGGGCTCAGGACGATATCGCTGATCACGTCGAAGGCCAGATCGACGTCATCCTCCAGCACGCGGACGTAATAGGCCGTCGCATCGCGCGAGGTATAGGCGTTGATATAGCCGCCCACATCCTCGATCGCCTCGGCGATCTGCAGCGCGCTGCGGGTTGCGGTGCCCTTGAAGGCCATGTGCTCCAGGAAATGCGCGATGCCGTTCTGGTCGGCGCGTTCATTGCGCCCGCCCGCGCTGACCCAGATGCCCAGGGCCGCCGAATGCAGGCCGGGCATCTGCCGGGTCACGATGCGTAGCCCGTTGGGCAGCGTTGTCAGGCGCGGGGTGGGGTCTTGGCTCACGCGGTCCTCCGTTCAAGGATCAGGGACTTAAGCGCGTCCACGTCGTTTTCAACCCGGGTCAGGCGCTCGGGCAGGTCGAACAGGTCCGCCATATGCGGCGGCAGGCCGGGGCGGTGGCCGATGGCGCGTTCCACCGCGTCGGGGAACTTGGCCGGATGGGCGGTGGCAAGCGTGACCATCGGCACGCCGGGCTCCAGATGGCGCTCGGCCACGGCGACGCCCACGGCGCTGTGCGGGCACAGGATCTCTCCGGTGCGCTCGCGCATGGCGCGGATCGTGTCCAGCGTCTCCTCCTCGGAGACGCGGCCCGAGGCGTATTGCTCGCGCAGGGCCTCCAGCGCGCCCTGGCTGATCGCGAAGCCGCCCTGTTTCAGCTCCTCCATCAGCTGCCGGATCGCGCCCGCGTCCTGGCCGTAGGCCAGATACAGCGCGCGTTCGAAGTTCGAGCTGACCTGGATGTCCATCGACGGGCTGATCGAGGGCTCGACCGCGCCCATGCGGTATTCGCCGCTGGTCAGCGCGCGGTGCAGGATGTCGTTCTGGTTCGTGGCGACGATCAGACGGCGGATCGGCAGGCCCATCCGGCGCGCGATGGAGCCCGCGAAGATGTCGCCGAAATTGCCCGTCGGCACGCAGAAATCGGTGGGCCGCATGCCAAGCGACGCGGTTGCGGTGAAGTAATAGACGATCTGCGCCACGACGCGGGCCCAGTTGATGCTGTTCACGCCCGCAAGCCCCACCCCGTCGCGGAAGGCATGGTCGTTGAACAGGTCCTTGAGCCGCGCCTGGCAGTCGTCGAAATGCCCGGTCACGGCCAGCGCATGGACGTTGGCGGCGGGGGGCGTGGTCATCTGGCGGCGCTGGACCTCGGACACGCGGCCATGCGGATACATGATGAACACGTCCACGTTGTCGATGCCGCGGAAGGCCTCGATGGCGGCCGATCCGGTGTCGCCGGAGGTGGCGCCCACGATGGTGATCCGCTGGCCCGACCGCGTCAGGGCGATCTGGAACAGCTGCGCGATCAATTGCATCGCGAAATCCTTGAAGGCCAGCGTGGGCCCGTGGAACAGCTCCAGCAGGTGATGGCCGGGGGCCAGCTGGACCAGCGGCGCGCGGGCATCGTGGCTGATGCGCGCATAGGCGCGGTCGATGGCGCCGCGCAGTTCGTCATCGCTGAAGCTGTCGCCGGTGAAGGGGCGCACCACGCGGAAGGCCACCTCCTCGTATGACAGGCCGTCCAGCTGCTCCAACCCCGCGAAGGCCAGGATCGTCTCTGGCAGGTACAGGCCCCCGTCGCGCGCCAGCCCCGACAGCATGGCCTGTTCGAAATTCAGCACCGGGGCCTGGCCCCGCGTCGAGACGTAACGCATCGGAAATCCTTCAGTAGCTGCGCTGCCTGATACGCCAGATCAGCGCCAGTGTCATCACCGCCCAAGTGGCCGCGATTAGGAACCACTGCACCGCATAGGACAGGTGGTTGTTGGGAATCCCCTCGATGGCCACCGGCAGGGGACGGGCGCCCTGGTTGTCGCCCTCGACGGCGCTGGCCACGACCAGCACGGGCAGCGTGTCCAGCGTCAGGGCCATCGCGTCCACGTCGCGGGCGAACCAGATGTTCTCGTCCATGTTCGGCGCCGGGGTAGAACTGCTGGCATCCTGCGGCCAGTGCAGGTTTCCCGTCACCTGCAGGCGGACGGGGGGCCGGTCGATGCGCCGCGCCTCCTGCGGGACGAAGCCCCGGTCCAGCAGGATCGCGCGGCCGTCATCGGTGACGAAGCGCGACACGATCTGATAGCCGGCGCCCTGTTCGCGGGTGTGGGACAGCACGTCGATCTCGGCCCCGGTGGTGGTGCCGCTGACCGTCACCGGCAGGTATTTCATCGACGGGTCGATCGCGTCCGGCAAGGGCACGGGATCGGCCTGAATGCCCGCGGTGATGTCTGCCAGCATGTCCTCCTTCCAGGCGCGGCGGTCCAGCTGCCACAGCCCCAGATAGATCAGGACGGCACAGCCGACGACGCCGAGGATTACGGGAAACAGATAGCGGCGCATGGGGCGCTCCGGGGGGCAAGGACAACGAAAAACGCGCGGGACGATCGCCCCGCGCGCCTTGAACGGTCACCGTCGGGGATCAGCTGCCCCAGACATAGATGACGGCGAACAGCACCAGCCAGATCACGTCGACGAAGTGCCAGTACCAGGCGGCGGCCTCGAACCCCAGATGCTGGTCCTTGGTCATCTGGCCCTTCTGGAAGCGCAGCAGGCAGACGGCCAGGAAGATCGTCCCGATGATCACGTGCAGGCCGTGGAAACCCGTCGCGATGTAGAAGGCCGCCGCATAGGCCGTGTCGGCCAGACCAAAGGCCGCGTGGCTGTATTCGTAGGCCTGCAGGCCGGTGAAGACCAGGCCCAGGACCACGGCGATCGCCAGGCCGTTGATGGTGGTGCGGCGGTCACCCTCATGCGCCCAGGCATGGTGCGCCCAAGTCACGGCCACGCCCGACAGAAGCAGGATCA
Source organism: Paracoccus sp. Arc7-R13 (assembly GCF_004010775.1). Lineage (NCBI taxonomy): Bacteria > Pseudomonadati > Pseudomonadota > Alphaproteobacteria > Rhodobacterales > Paracoccaceae > Paracoccus > Paracoccus sp. Arc7-R13. The sequence goes on from NZ_CP034810.1 coordinate 3,018,017, forward strand.
GCGTGTTGATGAACGGCAGGTGCCAGGGGTCGAAGGTCTCGATGCCCTGCGGCGGCCAGACGCCGTCGGTGATGGGGCTGTTCTCGCCCATCGGGTACATCGCGTGCTTGATGAAGTTCCAGAACAGCGACACGAACAGCATCGCCTCGGACATCACGAACAGGATGAAGCCGTACTGCAGGCCGATGCGGACCACCGGAGTGTGGTCGCCCTGCTCGGCCTCGCGCACCATGTCGGCCCACCAGGCGAAGGCCACGTAGAAGGTGCCGACCAGGCCGATCGCGAACATCCAGGGGCCGGTCACCGGCACGCCCATGACGGTCACCTCTCCGGACATCCAGGCCACGGCGCCGAACAGCATGACGAAGACCGCGATCGCGGTCAGGAACGGCCAGACCGAGGCCGGTAGGATGTGATAGTCGTGGTTCTTTGCGTGCGCCATGTCGGATCCCCGTCGGCTCCCTCGTGTATTCGTCTTAGTTGATGGTGTCGGCCGCGCCGCTGTCAAGCGCAGCGCTGCGCGGCTCGGTCCGATGGAAGGTATAGGACAGCGTGATGTCGCGGACATGACCGGCGTCGCGGTCGTCCACCAGCTCGGGGTCCACGTAGAAGCTGACCGGCATCTCGACCCGTTCACCCGGCTGCAGCGTCTGCTCGGTGAAGCAGAAGCACTCGACCTTGATGAAGTAATAGCCCGAGACCTCGGGGGCGACGTTGTAGCTGGCCGTTCCGGTCAGCGGCACGTCGGAATCGTTCACGGCCTCGTAGAAGGCCAGACCGCTTTCGCCGATCTTCAGGTCCATGCGGGCCTGCATCGGGCGGAAGGTCCATTCCAGGTTGGAATCGGTGTTGGCGTCGAACCGGACGCGCACGACCTCGTCCAGGATCTGGTCCGATGCGGTCTCGGACACCTGCGTGGTGCCGCCGAACCCGGTCACCCGGCAGAACCAGTCATAGAAGGGCACGGCGGCCCAGGCCAGCGCGCCCATCGTGACGACGACGCCCAGCAGCATCGCGACGGTGCGGCCCTCGGGGCTCAGACGCTTCATTCGGTCACCTCCTGCACGGGGGCCTGGCCCTGGGCCGGGGCCTGCGGTTCCATCGGGGTCAGCGACACGCGCGGCTGGTGGTCGAAACCCTCGACCAAGCCGCCCTCCTGGACCTTGACCACGGTCAGGCCAAAGACCAGCGCGACAAAGCCCAGCAGCACGATGCCCAGCCCCACGTTGCGGGACCGGCGGCGGCGGTGGATCTCGTGTTCGGTGCGCAGGGCCATCACCAGCCTCCCATCCAGCTCTGCACCAGCAGGGCCAGGAAATGCAGGAACAGGTAATAGAGCGACAGCTTGAAGACGCGCCGTTCGACCAGATAACCGTCGGCGATCGCGGCGTCCTCGTCGCGGCGCAGAACCTGCCAGCCGCCGCGGATGAAGGCCGCGTTCAGCACGACCGCGACCGCCATGTAGAGCGGCCCGCCGACCGAGGTCACGCCCAGCCACAGCGCGAAGGGCGCCAGGACCAGCGTATAGGCGAAGATGTGGCGACGCGCGGCGCGGCGACCGTGGGTCACGGTCAGCATCGGGACGCCCGCGTTGTGATAGTCCTCCTTCATGAACAGCGCCAGCGCCCAGAAATGGGGCGGCGTCCAGAAGAAGACCAGGGCGAACATCAGAAGCGATTCGATGCTGATCCCGCCGGTCGCGCAGGCCCATCCGATCATCGGGGGAAAGGCGCCCGCGGCGCCGCCGATGACGATGTTCTGGGGCGTCCAGCGCTTCAGCCAGACCGTATAGACGACGGCATAGAAGAAGATGGTGAAGGCCAGGAACCCGGCCGCGAACCAGTTCGCCACCAGGCCCAGCATCATGACCGAGATGATCGACAGGACCAGCCCCAGGCCCAGGGCCGCGCTGTGCTCGACCCGGCCCGACGGGATGGGGCGGCTTTGGGTACGATTCATGATCGCGTCGATGTCGCGGTCGTACCACATGTTCAGCGCGCCCGAGGCGCCGCCGCCCAAGGCGATGAACAGCACCGAGCAGAAGGCAATGAAGGGATGCACGTCGACGGGGGCGACGAACAGACCGACAAAGGCGGTGAACACGACCAGCGACATCACACGCGGCTTCAGCAGCGCGACGTAATCGCGGAACTCGCCCTCGGGGGCGGCGTCATATGCGTTGATATCGGTCATCGCGCCTGCAATCTTTGTTCCTTGGCCGTGCCGGCAGGATGCCGCCACGGGCCTGGGTGGGTCCGACCTCAGTCGGCGCGGGCCAGGTCGACCTTGGCCGCCCCGTCCAGGCTGGCGGTCGGTGCGGGTTCGTCGCCCATGGTGCCGCCCTGCTCGGCGACCCAAGCCGCATAGACTTCGGGGCTGACGGCCTTGACGACGATCGGCATGTAGGCGTGGTTGATGCCGCACAGCTCGCTGCACTGGCCGAAATAGGTGCCTTCCTGCTCGACGTTGAACCAGGCCTGGGCGATGCGGCCCGGAACGGCGTCCTGCTTCACAGCAAAGGCCGGGATGGTCCAGGAATGGATCACGTCGCTGGCGGTCACCTGCAGCAGCACGGTCTGGCCGACGGGCACGACTACCGTGGTATCGGTCGCCAGCAGGTATTCGTCGGGGGCATAGCCGTTCTCGGCCAGCTCCTCCTCGGGCAGCATCAGCGAATCGAATGCGATGCCGTTGTCGGGATATTCATAGGACCAGTACCACTGGTGGCCGGTGGCCTTGATCACGACATCGGGATTTTCCGGCATCTCCTGGCTGCGGAACAGGATCGGCAGGGAGAAGGCGCCGATGGCCACCAGGATCAGCACCGGGACCAGGGTCCAGCCGATCTCCAGCGGGGTGTTGTGGGTGTATTTCGCGGGCACCGGGTTCGCTTTGGCGTTGAACCGGAAGATCACGAACAGCAGCAGCAGGCAGACGAAGACCGTCACGACCGTGATGATGATCAGCACGAAATGGTCCAGCCATTGCTGATCGCGCGCCAGTTCCGTGGACGCCGGCTGAAAGCCCATGCCCCTTGCGACCGGCTTGCCGATCGTGGGCAGATCGCCCAGCACGTCCTGTGCCATCGCAGTCCCGGCCAACATGCCCGCCGTCGCGAACCCTGTCGCTGCCGCGAATGCACGGCCCATCATCGCTTTTGCCATCATTCCATCCCGTTGCAGTGGCCCGGCCCCAATGACCGCAGGGGCTGCCGGGAGGCTGCCCCTTTTCCTTTCACAGTGACCGTTCTATGACCATATCTCGCCCTTACGGGCAAGACATACCTACAGCATTTCCCCGCCCGAAGGAAACGCGACCCCCTGCCGCGCCCGTCCAAAGGCCCGTCCCCGCCCGCCAACCGCCAGGAGATCCGCCATGACCCGCCCGTCCTTCGACCCGTTCTCGACCGATCTGGACCGGGACGGCGCGCTGCGGATCCTGCGCGATGCGGTGGCCGGCGCCGATGACGGAGAGCTGTTCCTGGAACGCAGCCAGCAGGAATCGCTGGTCTTCGACGATGGCCGGCTGCGCAATTCCAGCTTCATGGCCGGGCGTGGCTTCGGCCTGCGCGCAGTGCTGGGCGAGGTCACGGGCTATGCCCATTCGACCGACATCTCCGAGGCCGCGCTGCGCCGCGCGGCCGAGACCGCGCGCCTGGCCGTGGGCCGCGGCGGCGGAACGGCTGCGATGCGCCCCGCGATGGAGCCGGTGAACCTCTATCCTGCGATCGACCCGGCCGAGGGCATCTCGACCGCCCGCCGCATCGCGCTGCTGCGCGAGATCGACGCCTTTGCCCGCGCGCTGGACCCGCGGGTGGTGCAGGTGACCATCTCCATGGGCAGCAGCCTGCAGGAGATCGCCATCCTGCGCCCCGAGGGCGGACTTGCCACCGACATCCGCCCCATGGCGCGCCTGAACGTCGCGGTGATCGTCGAGAACAACGATCGCCGCGAAAGCGGCAGCGCGGGCGGCGGCGGACGTCACGGGCTGGAACAGCTGATGGCCCCCGACCATTGGCAGGGACTGGTCCACGAGGCGCTGCGCATCGCCCTGGTCAACCTGCGGTCGGTCCCCGCGCCGGCGGGGGTGATGGACGTCGTGCTGGGGCCGGGCTGGCCCGGCATCCTGCTGCACGAGGCCGTGGGCCACGGGCTGGAGGGTGATTTCAACCGCAAGAAGGCCTCCGCCTTTGCGGGCCTGATGGGCCAGCGCGTCGCGGCCCCCGGCGTGACCGTGGTCGATGACGGCACCATCGCGGGCCGCCGCGGCAGCATCAACATCGACGACGAGGGCACTCCGCCCGCCCGCAACGTGCTGATCGAGGACGGCATCCTGACCGGATACATGCAGGACCGCCAGAACGCGCGGCTGATGGGCGTGGCGCCCACCGGCAACGGCCGGCGCGAAAGCTTCGCGAATGTCCCGATGCCGCGGATGACCAACACCTTCATGCCGGGCGGCGACGCGGATCCCGCGGCGATCCTGGCCGACCTGCGCGACGGCATCTATGCGGTGGGTTTCGGCGGCGGCCAGGTGGACATCACCAACGGCAAGTTCGTCTTCAGCTGCACCGAGGCCTATCGCGTCAGGAACGGTGTCGTCGGCGACCCGATTCGCGGCGCGACGCTGATCGGCGATGGGGCGACCGCGCTGCAGCAGGTGCGCGCCATCGGAAACGACATGGCGCTGGACCCCGGCATCGGCAATTGCGGCAAGCAGGGGCAATGGGTGCCCGTCGGCGTGGGCCAGCCCACGCTGATGATCGGCGGCCTGACGGTCGGCGGCTCGGCCGCCTGAGGGCGCGCGCTAACCGATTGTTAACCACCACGGGGCTATCCTGGGGCCGTCCTGCAGAAGGTGCCCCATGACCATCGGCCTTGCCCCTGCCCGTTTCGGCCTGCCCGCCTCGGCCGTCGACGACGACCTGTCCGTGCTGCGGCTGATCCGGTCGCGCCGCGTGGGCCCCACCACGTTCCACCGCCTGATCGCCGAACATGGCAGCGCCCGCGCCGCGCTGGAGGCGCTGCCCGGGATCGCGGCCCAGTCCGGCATCGCCGACTATGCCGTCTGCCCCGAAGGCGTCGCCGCGGCTGAACTGGCCGCCGGTCGGCGGGCGGGGGCGCGGCTGGTCCGCCATGACAGCGCCGATTATCCCGACAGCCTGCGCCAGATCGACGGCGCCCCCGCGATCCTGTGGGTCCGGGGCGACCCGGCCTGGCTGTCGCGCGACGTGATGGCGGTGATCGGGGCGCGCAACGCATCGTCCCTGGGGCTGCGCATGGCGCGCGGCATGGCCGCCGGGCTGGGAGAGGCCGGGTTCACCGTGGCCGCCGGGCTGGCGCGCGGCGTCGATACCGCCGCCCATGCCGCGGCCCTGCCCACCGGGACCATCGCCGTGATGGCCGGGGGCGTCGACGTCATCTATCCGGCTGAAAATGCCGATCTGGCCGCGCGGATCGCGGAATGCGGCGTGCTGGTGTCCGAACAGCCGCCCGGCACGGAACCGGCGGCGCGGCATTTCCCGACCCGCAACCGCATCGTGTCAGGCCTGTCACAGGGCGTCGTGGTGATCGAGGCCGCGCAACGGTCTGGCACCCTGATCACCGCCCGGAACGCGCTGGACCAGGGACGAGAGGTCATGGCCGTGCCCGGACATCCGATGGATGCACGGGCGGCGGGCTGCAACGCGCTGATCCGCGACGGGGCGACGCTGGTGCGCAGCGCCGCGGACGTGGCCGACGCGCTGGCGCAGACCCGGCCCCTGCCCGCGCCCGTCGCCATGGCCGCGCCCGACCCCCTGCCGCCTCCGCCGCGTGACCAGGGCGGTCCGATCCAGCTGGAAAGCCGCATTCTGCAGCGCCTGTCCCCCTCTCCGACCGAGGAGAACGACCTGATCCGCGATCTGGGCGTGCCGGCGGCGACGGCCAGCGCGGTGATCCTGTCGCTGGAACTGCAGGGCCGCGTCACGCGGCTGGCCGGGGGGCGTCTGGCGCTGTCCTGACCCCCCGTCTTGCGGTCTTGTGCTGTCACCCCCCGTTGACACTGCCCCGCCCGGCACCCATCTTGCCGCCCCATTGCAGTTGTCCGAGGTCATCATGCCCGTCGTCGTCGTCGAATCCCCGGCCAAGGCCAAGACCATCGAGAAATACCTGGGTTCCGACTATCGGGTTCTGGCCAGCTTCGGCCATGTCCGCGACCTGCCGCCCAAGGACGGCAGCGTCGACACCGACCATGATTTCGACATGAAATGGGAGGTCGCGGCCGACAGCCGCAAGCACCTCAAGGCGATCAAGGATGCGCTAAAGGACGACCAGACGCTGATTCTGGCCACCGACCCCGACCGCGAGGGCGAGGCGATCAGCTGGCACCTGCTAGAGGCGCTGGCCCCGGCCCTGAAGAAGGGCAGCGCGGTCAGCCGCGTGACCTTCAACGCCATCACCAAGACCGCCGTGACCGAGGCGATGGCCAAGCCGCGCCAGATCGACCAGCCGCTGGTCGACGCCTATCTGGCGCGCCGCGCGCTGGATTATCTGGTGGGGTTCAAGCTGTCGCCGGTCCTGTGGCGCAAGCTGCCGGGCGCAAAGTCGGCGGGCCGCGTCCAGTCCGTCTGCCTGCGCCTGATCGTCGACCGCGAGATGGAGATCGAGGCCTTCAAGGCACGCGAATACTGGTCGGTCCATGCCCGCCTGGCGACCCCGGGCGGCGACGAATACGACGCCACGCTGGTGTCGCTGGCCGGCAAGAAGCTGGACCGGTTCGACTTGGCCGCCGCCGATCAGGCCGCGATGGCGCTGAGCGCGGTAGCAAGCCGCGACCTGAAAGTCGCGTCGGTCGCCGCCAAGCCCGCCAGCCGCAACCCCTGGCCGCCCTTCATGACCTCGACCCTGCAGCAGGAGGCCAGCCGCAAGATGGGCATGGGCGCGAAGGCCTGCATGTCGGCGGCGCAGCGCCTCTACGAGGCCGGGCTGATCACCTACATGCGGACCGACGGCATCGACATGGCCCCCGAGGCCGTGATGGCCGCCCGCGACGCGATCAAGGCCAAGTTCGGCGAGACCTACCTGCCGAAATCGCCCCGCATGTACAAGAACAAGGCCAAGAACGCGCAGGAGGCGCATGAATGCATCCGTCCCACGGACATGATGCTGTCGCCCGACCGCCTCAAGGTCACCGCGGATGACCAGCGCAGGCTCTATGACCTGATCTGGAAGCGCACCATCGCCAGCCAGATGGAGGCCGCCCGGATGGAGCGGACCACCGTCGAGATCGAGAGCCCCGACGGCCAGGTGGGCCTGCGCGCCACCGGCCAGGTGATGCTGTTCGACGGCTTCCTGCGCGTCTATGACCAGGGTCGCGACGACGACGATGGAGAGGACAGCGCCCGCCTGCCTGCGATCACGGAGGGCGAGGCCGCGCGTCTGGTCGCCCACGCCTTCGACGACGAACTGGCCAAGGCCCGCGAGAAGGGCGGCGACGCGGTCGCGGCCCCCGCGGGGCTGAAGGCCGGGCCGGGCCTCTTGGTCAGCGACAAGGCCCAGGCCGCAGCGCGCCAGCATTTCACCCAGCCCCCGCCGCGCTATACCGAGGCCACGCTGGTCAAGCGGATGGAGGAGCTGGGCATCGGACGCCCATCGACCTATGCCAGCATCGTCACCACGATCCAGGACCGCGAATATGTCCGCAAGGACAAGAACCGCCTGATCGCCGAGGACAAGGGCCGGTTGGTCACGATCTTCCTGCTGAAGTATTTCCCGCGTTACGTCAGCTATGACTTCACCGCCGACCTGGAGAACGAGCTGGACGAGATCAGCGCCGGCGACCGCCTGTGGCGCGAGGTTCTGAGCCGCTTCTGGAAGGACTTCTCCAAAGCGCTGGAGGGCACGTCCGAGCTGCGCATCACCGAGGTGCTGGAGGCGATCGACGACGCGCTGGCGCCGCATCTCTATCCGCCCCGGGCGGATGGGGGTGATCCGCGCGAATGCCCGCTGTGCGGTCAGGGCCGCCTGAACCTCAAGACCGCGCGGTCGGGTGGGGCCTTCATCGGCTGCACCAACTATCCGGAATGCCGCTATACCCGCCCCCTGTCCGCCCCGGACGGAGAGGCGCCCATCGGCGACCGCGTGCTGGGAGAGGATGCGGGCGATCAGATCAGCCTCAAGACCGGGCGTTTCGGTCCCTATGTCCAGCGCGGCGAGGCGACCGAGGAGGCCCCCAAGCCCCCCCGCGCGTCGATCCCGAAGGGATGGGAGGTCGCGACCCTGGACCTGGACCAGGCCGTGCAGCTGCTGGCCCTGCCCCGCCCCGTCGGTCCCCACCCCGAGGACGGGGTGCTGATCGAGGCCGGGATCGGCCGCTTTGGCCCCTATGTGAAGCACGGGTCGAAATACGCCAACATCGCCGATGTCGACGAGGTCTTCACCATCGGCATGAACCGCGCGGTCGAGGTGTTGGCCGCCAAGCAGACCCGCGGCCGCGCCGCAGCGGCCGCACCGCTGCGCGAGCTGGGAGAGCATCCGGACGGTGGTCCGATCCAGATCCTGGGCGGCAAGTACGGCCCCTATGTCAAATGGGCCAAGGTCAACGCGACCCTGCCCCGCGACGTCACCCCCGAGGATCTGACCGTCGAACAGGCGCTGGAGCTGATCGCGGCCAAGGCTGCGAAATCGCCGTCCAAGGCCAAGAAACCGGCCGCCAAGAAGGCTGCGCCCAAGGCAGCCGCCAAGAAGCCTGCCGCCAAGAAACCGGCGGCAAAGAAGCCCGCGGCCAAGAAGCCTGCCGCGAAAAAGGCCGCGGCCAAGCCCGAGGCCGAGTAGGACCGGGTGGCGGCGCTAACACGCCGCCCCCGCGATTGACACTTGCGCCAGCGCACGCAACAACTTGGGCCGATAAAGGGATCAAGGACGGGAGGACCGATGAAAAAGGTCTATGCCACTGCGGGCGAGGCTCTGGACGGGCTTTTGCATGACGGGATGTTCATCGCGGCAGGGGGGTTCGGCCTGTGCGGCATCCCCGAGCTGCTGATCGACGCCCTGGTCGAATCCAAGGTCAAGGATCTGACCATCGCCAGCAACAATTGCGGCGTGGACGGGTTCGGCCTTGGCAAGCTGCTGGACACGCGTCAGATCAGGAAGATGATCAGCAGCTATGTCGGCGAGAACGCCGAGTTCATGCGCCAGTACCTGTCCGGAGAGCTTGACCTGGAGTTCAACCCGCAGGGCACCCTGGCCGAACGCATGCGTGCGGGCGGCGCCGGCATCCCGGGCTTCTATACCAAGACCGGCGTCGGCACCGTCATCGCCGAGGGCAAGGAGGTCAAGAATTTCGACGGCCAGGACTACATCCTGGAACGCGGGATCGTGGCCGACCTGTCCATCGTCAAGGCCTGGAAGGCCGACGACACCGGCAACCTGGTGTTCCGCAAGACCGCGCGCAACTTCAACCCGCCCGCCGCGATGTGCGGCCGCATCTGCGTCGCCGAGGTCGAGGAGATCGTCCCGCGCGGCAGCCTGGACCCCGACCTGATCCACCTGCCCGGCATCTATGTCCACCGGATCATCCAGGGGTCGCACGAAAAGCGCATCGAACAGCGCACCACCCGCAAGAAGGAGGCCGTGTGATGACCGAGGCAGCAAAAGGCTGGGACCGCAACCAGATGGCCGCCCGCGCGGCCGAGGAGCTGGAAGACGGCTGGTACGTCAATCTGGGGATCGGCATCCCGACCCTGGTCGCGAACTATGTCGGCGACAAGGACATCACGCTCCAGTCCGAGAACGGCATGCTGGGCATGGGCCCCTTTCCGTTCGAGGGCGACGAGGATCCCGACCTGATCAACGCCGGCAAGCAGACCATCACCGAACTGTCCCGCACCAGCTATTTCGACAGCGCCACCAGCTTTGGCATGATCCGCGGCGGCAAGATCGCCGCGGCGATCCTGGGCGCGATGGAGGTCTCGGAGGAGGGCGATCTGGCCAACTGGATGATCCCCGGCAAGCTGGTCAAGGGCATGGGCGGCGCGATGGACCTGGTCGCGGGCGTGGGCCGCGTGATCGTGGTCATGGACCACACCAACAAGGCGGGCGAGTCCAAGGTGCTGAAATCCTGCACCCTGCCGCTGACCGGCAAGGCCGTGGTCGACCGGATCATCACCAACATGGGTGTCCTGGACGTGGTGCCCGGCGGGCTGCGCATCGTCCAGCTGGCCGACGGCATCACCGAGGACGAGATCCGCGCCGCGACCCAGGCCACGCTGGTCTGACCGACCCGCACCGACCACCGACCGGGGGGCATTCGCCCCCCGTTCTCATGCCCAGGAAAGACGCCATGGACCCCGCCGCGATAGAGACCCTGTTCACCCGCCCCGACGGCAGCTTCCTGTGCGCGCGGTGGGGCCGCCCGGTGGCGCCCGTGGTGTTCGGCCTGGCTGATGACAGCCTGGACATCTTTCGCGGCGCGATCCGTGCGGGCTTTGCGCATGCGCGCCACCCGGTGGTCGACACCGACCCCGAAACCGGCGCGAACCTGATGCTGTTCTTCGTGCGGGATTGGTCCGAATTGGCCGGGGTGCCCGATCTGGACCGGCTGACGGGTCTTCCCGGCCTGCCCGACCGTCTGGCGGGCCAGGGCGCCGACCAGTACCGGCTGTTCCGCTTTGACGAGGCTGGCGGCATCCGCGCCTGCCTGACCTTCGTCAGGATGGGGGGCGCGCTGGCCGACGCGCATCCAGCGGCCCTTGCGGAACGCATCACGATGCAATCCGCGCTGACCTTTTCTACCGAGGTGACGCCATCCGCCGCGCTGGCGGCGCTGATCCGCGCCGCCTATGACCCGGTGCTGCCGGTGGCCGCGACACAGCCGGCCCATGCGCTTCGGCTGTCGGCGCGGATGGCCGCCTAGGGGGTCAGCCCCTCGGGGTCGGGCAGGCCGTGGCTGCGCGCGGTCGCGGTCAGCGTGTTGGCCAGCAGGCAGGCGATGGTCATCGGCCCCACGCCCCCGGGAACCGGGGTGATCGCACCGGCCACCTGCACTGCCGCGGCAAAGTCGACATCGCCCACCAGTCCGTCATCGGTCCGGTTGATGCCCACGTCGATGACGGTGGCGCCCGGCTTGATCCAGTCGCCCTGCACGAAATGCGGCCGCCCGACGGCGGCCACCAGGATGTCGGCCTGACGGCACAGCGCGGCCAGATCGGTCGTGCGCGAATGCGCCACCGTCACGGTCGCGCTGTCGCGCAGCAGCAGCTGCGCCATGGGCTTGCCCACGATATTGCTGCGCCCGATGACCACCGCATTTCGGCCGGCCAGCGACCCCAGATGGTCGCGCAGCAGCATCAGGCAGCCAAGCGGCGTGCAGGGCACCATCGCCTTCTGCCCGGTGGCCAGGCGCCCGACGTTCAGGATGTGGAACCCGTCCACGTCCTTTTCGGGCAGGATGGCGTTGATGACCGCCGCCTCGTCCATGCCCTTGGGCAGGGGCAGCTGGACCAGGATGCCGTTCACGGCCGGATCGGCGTTCAGCTTGGCGATCAGCGCCATCAGCGTGTCCTGATCCGTCGATGCCGGCAGCCGGTGTTCGAACGAGGTCATGCCGACCTCTCGCGTCATGCGCCCCTTGGACCGGACATAAACCTGGCTGGCCGGATCCTCGCCCACCAGGACGACGGCCAGGCCGGGCACGATGCCCTGCCCTGCAAGATCGGCGACCTGCGTGGCGATCCGGGCGCGCAGGCGGGCGGCAAAGGCCTTGCCGTCAAGGGTCTGGGCGGTCATGGGCGGTCCTTGTTCAGCTGGCGTTCTTCCTGGGCGATGGCGGCCTCGATCAGCTGCCGCCACAGGCGGTCGTACAGCTGGGGGTCCAGACCGTGACCCTCGGCGTGGCGGCGGACATTCGCCACGACCTCCTCGACGCGGGCGTCGATGCGCGCGGGCATGCCGTTGCCTGCCTTGATCTGCGCGGCGCGGTCGATCAGCGCATGGCGTCGCGCCAGCAACGCCATCAGCTGTTCGTCCAGCTGGTCGATCTGGGCCCGCAGCGCGGGCATGTCGGGAATGTCACAGGTCCGGGTCATGTTGTCCGTCCCATGCACCGTCGCGCGCAAAATCGCAAGGCCCAGCCTAGCCCTGCGGGCTCTGCTGCAGCTGATGTCGCAGGCGGCGCAGCTGTTCGCGCAGTGCCTGGGCGGTCCGGTCATCCAGGCCGGTATTGCCGGTCACGCAGGCGATGACGCGTTCGGACTGACTTTGCAGGTCGGCGCCCTGCGGGGACAGCGACACGATCACCCGGCGTTCGTCGCGCGAATCACGCTGTCGGGTGACCAGGTTCGCCGCCTCCAGCCGCTTGATCAGCGGGGTCAGGGTGCTGCTGTCCAGCCCAAGGCTGTCGCCGATGCCGCCGACGGACTGATGATCGTTGGCCCACAACGCCATCATCACCAGAAACTGCGGATAGGTCAGCCCAAGCGGGTCCAGCAACGGCTTGTAGATCCGCCCAAAGGCAAGATTGACGGCATAAACGTCAAAGCACAGCATCTGTTCGAAAGGCGACAGGCTGGACAAGGCGGGATCATCGCTCATGAACATGGTGTAATTGCACAAAGGGCAGTCCGCAACTGTTGCAATTTCGAAGGGTTAATTTATATAGTGCGCTATCTATTATCGAAGAAAGGAAATGCCATGCCGGAAAAGATCCTCTATCGGACCGCCGCGACGGCCACCGGGGGCGGCCGTGACGGCAAAACCGCCTTAAATGACGGCACTTCGGCCATCGACCTGGTCGTTCCGAAGGAATTGGGCGGTCCCGGCGGCGACGGGCTGAACCCGGAAAAGCTGTTCGCGCTCGGCTACGCCGCCTGCTTCATGGGCGCGATGCGCCATTACGCTGCGTCGCAAAAGGTCAAGGTGCCGGATGATGCGGCGGTCAATGTCAGCGTCGGCATCGGCCCCCGCAGCGATCCGGGCTTCGGGCTGGACGTCCAGATCGCCGTGTCCCTGCCCGGCCTGGACCCCGCCGTGGCGCAGGACCTGATCGAGGGCGGTCACAAGGTCTGTCCCTATTCGCATGCCACGGCCGGCACGCTGACCATCACGCCGACCCTGGTGTGATCCAAGAAGAAACCCCGGTCCATCGGACCGGGGTTTTGTCGTCTCAGGCAGGGGCGGGGTCGCCACCCGGCGCGGGCTTTGTTCGCGGGATGGCCGTGACCGAGGGGATCACGCTGGCCGGGGTGTCGTCGTCATCCCCGCCAATCGCATCACCGCGCAGGATGCGGGCGATCTCCTCTCCGGTCAGGGTCTCGTATTCCAGCAGGCCCTTGGCCATGCGCTCGAACTCGACCTCCTTCTCCAGCAGGATGCGGCGGGCTTCCTGATAGCCCTCCTCGATCAGGTCGCGAACCTCCTGCTCGATCAGTTCCTTGGTCGAGGCCGACACCGAGAAGCCGCCGGTGCTGCCGTTATAGCCCTCATGCGCCTCGGCATAGTCGACTGCGCCGACCTTGTCGGACATGCCCCACCGCATCACCATCGCGCGGGCCAACGCGCTGGCCTGCTGGATATCGCCAGCAGGGCCGTTCGAGACGCCCTCCTCGCCGTACTTGATGATCTCGGCGGCCTTGCCGGCCATGGTCATGGCGATCTTCTGCTTGGCCTCGTCCTTGTGGAAGTTCAGGCGGTCCATCTCGGGCAGGCTGACGACCATGCCCAAGGCGCCGCCGCGCGGGATGATCGTGGCCTTGTAGACCGGATCGCATTTCGGCAGCGACAGGCCGACGACGGCGTGGCCGGCTTCGTGATAAGCGGTCTTTTCCTTCTGCTCGGGCGTCAGGACCAGGCTGCGACGCTCGACGCCCAGCATCACCTTGTCCTTGGCGTTCTCGAAATCGGCCATGCTGACAAAGCGACGCCCGATGCGCGCGGCGCCCAAGGCAGCCTCGTTCACCAGGTTCATCAGGTCCGCGCCCGAAAAGCCGGGCGTACCGCGCGCGATCAGGCGCAGGTCGACATCCGGTCCGACCGGAACCTTGCGAGCATGGACCGACAGGATCCGCTCGCGGCCCTTGATGTCGGGGTTCGGCACGTGGATCGTGCGGTCGAACCGGCCCGGACGCAGCAGTGCGGGGTCTAGGACGTCCTTGCGGTTGGTTGCAGCGATGATGATGATGCCTTCGTTCGCCTCGAAGCCGTCCATCTCGACCAGCAGCTGGTTCAGTGTCTGTTCGCGCTCATCGTTGCCACCGCCGATGCCCACGCCACGGGCGCGACCCACGGCGTCGATCTCGTCGATGAACAGGATGCAGGGGGCCGATTTCTTGGCCTGCTCGAACATGTCGCGCACGCGGCTGGCACCGACGCCCACGAACATCTCGACGAAGTCCGACCCCGAGATGGTGAAGAACGGCACGCCCGCCTCGCCCGCGATGGCCCGCGCCAGCAGCGTCTTACCAGTGCCCGGAGGGCCCACCAGCAGCGCGCCCTTGGGGATCTTGCCGCCAAGGCGGCTGAACTTCTGCGGGTTGCGCAGGAACTCGACGATCTCCTCAAGCTCCTCCTTGGCTTCGTCGATGCCCGCGACGTCGTCAAAGGTCACGCGACCGTGCTTTTCGGTCAGCAGCTTGGCCTTGGACTTGCCAAAGCCCATCGCGCCGCCCTTGCCGCCGCCTTGCATGCGATTCATGAAGAAGATCCACACCCCGATCAGCAGAATGAACGGCAGCCAGACGCCCAGCATCGACATGAAGCCGCTGCTTTGCTGCTTGACCACGCGCACGTCCACGCCCTGCTGGATCAGCCGGTCGCTGATATCCTCGCCCATCGGGCGCACGGTCGCGTACTGTTCGCCGTTGGTACCGGTGATGGCCACGTCCTCTCCGTCGATCGTGACGGCGCTGACCTGGTCGTTCTGCACCCGTTCGATGAAGTCGGAATAGCTGATCTGGCGGCTGTTCATGGTGCCCGACCCGTCGCTGAACAGATTGAACAGCGCGAGGATCATCAGGAACAGAACCACCCAGAAGGCGAAGTTGCGAGCATTGCCCAATACGGGTCCTCCGACGGAATGCGGTTTGACTTGAAAATAGGGATTATCGCGACAGGTTCAATGCGCCTTCACCAACCTGCGGAAATCTGCCGCGCCCCGGACCGGAATCAGGGTGATTCCGGGATGGTCGCGCAGCAGCGGCGCGGCGATCAGCCGTCCGTCCTGCCAGATGCCGGGGCTGGCCGCAGCCTCGTCACGCAGCAGGCCCGAATCGCGCCACGGCAGGCGGGCCAGCGGCTCGGTCCCCAAGGCCGCGATCGTCTGGCCGGGGGCAAGACCGCGCACCCGCCACCGACGGTCCCAGACCTGGTCGGGCGTTGGGCCGGTGCGCAGCGCGGCCGCGGCCTCACGCGTGACCCGCAGCCCCCCGCCCGTCGGAGAGATCATCGCCCCGTCCAGCGTCACCCGCCCCTGTGCCAGCATCGCCTCCAGCGCGTGGACCAGCGTCGCGCGGCGCGGCGGATAGTCGGCGCCCGTTACCCACCGGCATGCGGCGACCAGAATGCGGCGCCGGATCTCTGGCGGCGCGTCGCGCAGGGGGCCGCGCGACAGGATCAGGCTGCCGCGATCGACCTTGGCATCGGCGCTCAGCAGGGCCGCGTAATCGGCCAGCGCGTCGCGCGCTTCGGCAATATGGGCGGCGGATCGGGCTAGGCCCGACACCTCCAGCCCCAGGGCCGCGATGGCCTGACGTGCCCGGATGCGGTCATAGTCGGCATTGTCGTTCGTCGGATCGTCGATCCAAGTGATGTCTCGCGCCGTCAGCCAGTCGCGCAGCTCCGCCCGCCCGGTGCCCAGCATCGGCCGCAGCCAGCGCATGTCGAACGCGTCGCGCCATTCCGCCATCGCCGACAGCCCATCCACGCCGGACCCGCGCGCCAGGCGCATCAGCAGGGTCTCGGCCAGATCGTCGGCCGTGTGGCCAAGCGCCACCGCCGGCAGGTCGTTGCGCCGCGCCCAGCCCGACAGCAGCCGCAGCCGCGCATCGCGGGCCTGCGCCATCAGGTTGCCGACCTGCGTGTCGCGCCGCCACAGCAGCACCGCATGCGACAGGCCCAGGGCACGCGCGGCGCGGGCGACCTCCTCGGCCTCGGCCGCGCTGCCCTCGCGCAGGCCGTGATCGACGGTGGCGACCATGACGCGCCGCCCCTGCGCCCATTCGGCGGCCACATGCATCAGGGCTATGGAATCACCGCCCCCCGACACCGCCAGTCCAAGCGCCGGCAGGTCCCCCGCCAGCCGGTCCAGGACGGACCTGATGCGGGCGCCGGGGTCGCGGATCACGGATATTCGGCCAGATCGGCCGCCGCTTCGGGGTCCATCGACGGATCGAGCAGCGGGTCCAGAACGCCCAGGTCGCTGACGCCGCAGCCAAGGCGGGTCACGTGGCCCTCGGCCTCGACGGCCTGCGGGCTGCCGGGAAAGCGCGCGGGAATCTCTGCCAGGTACAGGCAGGCGGCGGTCGCGTCACCCTGCGCCTCGATCACACGAGCGATGCCCAGCAGGCTCTCGCCCGCCCGTGCGCCGTCCGGATCGGCGGCGAACCCCTCCAGCCAAGCGGCTGCAGCATCGCGCGGCTGGCCGGCCAGATCCAGCGCCTGACCGCGCAGGAACAGCGCCTCGGCGGTCAGGGGACCGCCGGCATGGGTTTCCGCGACATCGGCGAACATCTGCGCCGCGCGGGCGTGATCGCCGGCGTCCATCGCGGCGCGGGCCGCGTCGAAATCGGTCTGCTCGGCCGCGGTCGAGGCCGGCTGCCCCGCCCCGCCATCCGCCGGGGCCGAGGGCGCCAGCTGCGGGCTGAGCCCCGCCTGCGCCTGCGGCACGGTCAGCGCCGACAGATCGCAGCCGGGTTCGGCCTCGCACAGGCGGAATTCCAGGTCGGACAGGCGCCGTTCGCTGTCGCCCGCGATGCGGTTGATGCGATTTTGCAGCTGTTCGGCCTGGTTCGTCAGGCGCATCAGCTGCGCCTCCATCGCGTTCATGCGGTCGATGGCGCTGGCCCCGCCCGCCGCCTGGAACCCGGCGGCGCCCGACGCGACCAGTTCGCCCCGCAATCCCTGCAGCTGACTGCGCAGCTGCGTGACCTGCTGACGCATGTCGGCCAGCGTCGCGGCGTCGGGGGCGGCCTGAACAGGCGCCCCAAGCGTCAGGGCCAGGATCAGCGCGGGGATCAGCCGCATCACATGCCTGCCCCGACAACGCCCCCGGCAGGGGCGGCGCTTGCCACGGGGGCCATCGCCACGGCGGGGGGTGCGGCTTCGGTCACGACGGTGACGGCACGGCGGTTCTGGGCATAGCAGCCCTCGTCCGAACAGGTCGCTGCGGGACGCTCCTTGCCGAAGGACAGCGTACGGATGCGGCCCGGGGCCACGCCCTGCGCGACCAGGTATTCCTGCACCGCACTGGCCCGCCGTGCGCCAAGCGCAAGGTTGTATTCGCGGGTGCCCGTCTCCTCGGCATGGCCCTGGACCACGGCGGTAAAGGCGGTGTGGCGCGTCAGCCAGGCGGCCTGCGCCGCCAGGATGGTCCGCGCCTCGGGGGTCAGGGTCGTCTGGTCGGCGGGAAACAGGACCGTGTCGCCGACCGTGCCGCGGAAATACTGGGCCGTCGCCTCGGCGCCCAGGACGCCGCCGGCCAGATCGCCCTGGAACACCGCGCCCCCGCCCGTGCTGGCATAGGGGTCGACCACGGGCGGCGCCACCGTCGGCGCGGGCTGGGCACAGGCCGCCAGCCCCAGAAGGGCGGCCAGCAGGACAGGCTTGGTCGCGGCGTTCATCATCTCATCCTCATGGCAACAGGGGACCCCAGGACGGGTCCGAGGCGGCAAAGTCAAGATTCATCGGTCGCATGTTGCGCCCGGTGATGTCCACCGAATGCAGACGCGGCTGGCCGTTTCCGCCGGGGGTGGCGCGCGTGAACATCACCACCCGACCGTTCGGGGCCCAGGTCGGGCCCTCGTCCAGGAAGCTTTCGGTCAGCATGCGTTCGGACGATCCGTCGGTGCGCATGGTGCCGATGTGAAAGCGTTCGCCGATCTGCTTGGTGAACGCGATCAGGTCCCCCTTGGGCGACCAAGTGGGCGTGCCGTAACGCCCGTCCCCAAAGCTGATGCGCGACGGCTCGGCCCCGTCCAGCCCCATGATGTACAGCTGCGGCGCGCCGGACCGGTCGCTTTCGAACACGATGCGCTGCCCGTCCGGGCTGAACCCGGGAGAAGTGTCGATGGCCGGCGAATTGGTCAGCGCGCGTTGGGCGCCGGTGGCCACGTCCATCAGCCAGATGTCGGTATTGCCGCCCTGTTCGCGCGAATACGCGACCCACCGCCCGTCCGGGCTGAAGGTCGGCGCAAAAGCCATCGTGCTGGCATCGCGGGTCAGCGGCCGGGCGCTGACGGTCGCCACGTCCATCAGCTGGATCTGGGGAAAGCCGCTGTCATAGCTGGTGAACAGCAGGCGGCGCCCGTCGGGCGAGAATTTCGGCGCCAGCACCAGGGACGAGCTGTCGGTCATCCACAGGATGTTCGCGCCGTCGTAATCCATCACGCCGATCCGCTTGATCCGCGCGCTTTTGGGGCCGGTTTCCTGGACGAAGGCCACGCGGCTGTCGAAATAGGGCTTTTCGCCGGTCAGCCGGGCATAGATCTGGTCGGCAATCTTGTGGGCCGCGCGGCGCCAGTCGGCGGCGCGGGCGTCGAACTGCATCCCGTCGCCCTGCGGCTGGCCCGACACGACGTCGAACAGCCGAAAGCCCACGCTGATGTTGTCGCCCATCTGCCGCACCTCGGCCGAGACCAGCGCCTGCGCGTTCACCGCCCGCCAGTCGTCATAGCTGACGGCCTCGGTAAAGCTGGCGGAGCGGGCGACATGCGTCTCGACGGGGATCTCGCTGAACAGGCCGGTGCCGGTCAGGTCGTCCGCCACGACCTGACGGATGCGGGCCGCGATCTCGGCATCGCCGTGAAAGGCCGGGATGGCGATCGACATCGGCTCTATCACGCCGTCGGTGATCTCGATGCGCAGGGGGGTGTCCTGCGCCATCACGGGCCCGGCCGGCAGCAACGCTGCGGCCAGCAGGAAGGCAGGGGCAAGGATCAATCTGCGGAACATGGCGTCATCACTACCTTTTTTCGGCGAACAGCGGAAGGTGGCCCCCGCCGGTCAGTCATTGGAACGCGACGCCGTCGGGGCGGAAATCCACCACGACATCGCGCCAGCGTCCGTATTTCGATGCGGGCAGATCGAACCCGGCGCGTCCGCACATCAGGATGGCGCGGCGCGCGACCTCGAACCCCTGCTGGGCTGCGGATTCGCTGCCGCCCTGATAGCCGGCGATGCGCATGCTGTTCTGGTCGGGGACCCCGTCCGGCGACAGCGTGAACCCGACCGAGACGGTCATCTGCGACGCCTCGACCGACAGCGCGCCCAGGTTCCAGCAGTCCTGGATCGCAAAGCGCAGCCCGTCGCGTTCCGACAGCGTCAGCGGGTCGCCCAAAGGCAGGCCCTGCGCTGCATCGGGCAGGGGCGTCGCCTGGATCGGGCTGGGGGTCAGCTGCATCATATCGGCCGGCGGGCCCGAAGGGTCGTTCGCCGGATCCGCCGCGGCCCCGGTCCCCGCCATGGCCCCCGCCAGCGCGGCGGCCAGCGGGTCCAGCCCGGCCGAGGCGCCGCTGCCGCCCTCGATGGTCTGCGACGGGCTGCCGGCCGTGTCGGAGCCAGAGGCGGCGTCCTGCCCCCCTGCCCCGCCCTGGGCATCGCGCAGCGCGTCTTCCAGCGCCTGCCGATCCGCCGCCTCGCGCGCAGCCTGTTCGGCAGCCGCCTGACGCGCGGCCTCGGCTTGGCGCTCTGCCTCGGCGGCGGCGGCTTCGGCGGCGGCACGGCGCTCTTCCTCGGCCTCTGCGGCAGCGCGGCGTTCCGCCTCCGCGGCGGCCTGGCGCTCCGCTTCTTTGGCCTGGCGTGCGGCTTCGGCGCGACGTTCTTCCTCGGCCGCTGCAGCGGCGCGGCGCTCCTCCTCCGCCTCTGCGGCAGCACGGCGCTCCGCCTCCTCAGTGGCTTGGCGTTCCGCCTCCTCAGCGGCTTGGCGCTCGGCCTCCGCCGCCTGACGTGCGGCTTCGGCGCGGCGCTCCTCCTCGGCCGCGGCCTCTGCGGCGGCACGACGCGCCTCTTCCGCTTCGGCCGAGGCGCGGCGTTCGGCCTCTGCGGCGGCGGCGTCGGCTGCCTGCCGTTCCTCCTCCGCAGCTTGGCGCGCGGCTTCCGCGCGGCGCTCTTCCGCGGCCTCTGCCGCTGCGCGCCGTTCCTGCTCCGCCTCTGCCGCAGCCTGACGTTCGGCTTCCGCGGCAGCGTCCGCCGCGGCCTGGCGCTCGCGTTCGGCGGCGGCTTGGCGGTCTGCCTCGGCTGCGGCTTCGGCGGCCGCATCGGCCGTGGCCTGACGCGCGGCGGCGGCAGCCGCATCCGCGGCCGCCTGACGCGCAGCCTCGGCCGCAGCCGCCTCTGCCACGCGGCGGTTGAAGGATTCGACCAGGTCGGCCGGCCGGTCCTCGGGGCGGCGCGAGGCGTCAAGCGCCAGCGCCGACCGCGGGGCGACCGGAACGGCCGCGGCGTCGGGCGTCGGCAACGCCGGACGGTTGGGCTGGGCCTCTGCCACGGGGGCCGGGGGGGTGTCCGGGACCTGCGGGGCGGTCTCGGCGCCGTCGGTCTGGTTCGGGCGCGGTGCGGGCAGATCGGTCGCGACCTCGACCGGCGCGGCGGGCGCGAAATCGCTGAGGTCGGGCACGGATTCGGCCGTGTCGGGCTGTTCCAGCGCCGCGGCCTGCCCCGATTGCGGGGGGATCGCATCGACGGGCCGCGCCGCACCGTCCTCGGCCGGGTCGACGGGGTCGGGCAATGTGGCCACTGCGGTCGAATCGGCACCCACCGGCCCCGCCCCGCGGGCGGCGGCGGCCATCGCCTCGAACTCGGCGCCGCTGATGGTCGAGACCTGGGTCGTGCGCACCATCGGGCTGGGCTGCGGACGAAACAGCGCCCCGCCCAGGATCGCCCACAGGATCAGGGAGCCGTGCGCGACCCCCGAGACCCAGTAACCGATGCGCCCTTCGCGTTCGTCCATGGTTCAGCCGTCCATCCGCGGTCCGCCGGTCTCGGTGACCAGCACGATGTCGGTGATCCCCGCGGCGTTCAGCGCGCCCATGATCTGGACCACGCGGGCATAGGGGATGGTGCCGTCGGCACGCAGGAACACCCGGCCCGACTGCCGTTCCGCCAGGATCGTGCGCAGCGTCGTCACGACCTGCTCGTCCGCCACCGGCTGGTCCATGATCGTCAGCGACCCCTCGACCGGGATCGACACCATCAACGGCTCCTCGTCCTCGTTGGGGACGGCGTTGGCGGCGGTTTCGGGCAGGTTCAGCGGAACGCCCGCCGTCATCAGCGGCGCCGCGACCATGAAGATGATCAGCAGCACCAGCATCACGTCCACGAAGGGCGTGACGTTGATCTCGGACATCGGCAGGTTGCGCCGACGGCCCTTGCTGCGGACGCGCTTGACGACCCCGGATGCCATGTCAGGCCTCGTCCATCTGACGCGACAGAAGCGTCGAGAACTCGTCCGAGAATGCCTCCCATCCGCCAGTGATGCGTTCCGCATCGCCCGACAGCTTGTTGTAGAAGACGACGGCCGGGATGGCCGCGACCAGGCCCAGGGCAGTCGCCAGCAGGGCCTCGGCGATGCCCGGCGCCACGACGGCCAGACTGGTATCCTGGGTCAGGGCGATACCCTCGAATGCGGACTTGATGCCCCAGACGGTGCCGAACAGGCCGATGAAGGGCGCGGTCGACCCCACGGTCGCCAGGAAGGACAGGCCGCGGAACAGGCGCTGTTCCTCGCGCTGGATGGCCACGTTCATGGCCCGGTCGATGCGCCCGATGCCGCCCGCGATCAGCCGCCCGTCATCGCGGTGGCTGCGGCGCCATTCGGTCATGCCCGCGGAAAAGATCCGTTCCGACGGCCCCTTGGGACGGTCGCCAAGCCGGTCATAAAGATCGTCCAAGGGCTCTCCGGACCAGAAGGCGCGGTCAAAGCGGGCAGCCTCCTTGCGCGCCTGCGCAAAGGTCAGGAACTTCTGCACGATGATCGCCCAGGACCAGAACGAGGCCGCGATCAGCATGATCATGACCACCTGCACCGTCAGCGAGGATCGCCAGAACAAAGCCACGGCCGAAAAGTCTATGGCCTCGGCGGCCTGAATGGGTTCCATGGTCTAATGCCTCATCATCAGGGGCCGCAACTGCCCCCTGGCAGCCCGGCGTTGCGGCCTGTTACCCTGTAATTGCCACGGGTTTCAGCCCCCGCGGCAACACAATGGCGTCAATTTTCATCAACCTGCGTCCGTGTTGCCGCATCCGCGCGGCAGAGGCCACGGGTTCAGCCCTCCGGCAGCGCCCGCGACAGGGCGGCGGGCAGGCGCACGGGACGTCCCCGCCCGTCCAGGCTGACGATCGTCACCCGCGCCGAAAACAGTACCTCATCGCCGCGCAGCACCTGCTGGTCGACCACGATCCGCGCGGCCGTGGCGTGCGACAGGTCGGTGACCACGGTCAGCAGGTCGTCGAAGCGCGCGGGGCGCAGATAGTCGGCCTCGATATGGCGGACGGCGAAGACGTGGCCCGACGTCTCCTTCATGCGCATCTGGTCGATTCCGGTGGCACGCATCCATTCGGACCGCCCCCGCTCGATGTATTTCAGATAGTTCGCATAATAGACGATCCCGGCCAGGTCGGTGTCTTCGTAATAGACGCGCAATGTCAGGTGATGGCTCATGGGGACCAAAATACGCGCGATCGGTCCCGTCCGCAATCAGACGTCGAACAGCGTCGCCTGACCGGTGGGGACCGGCATGTCCAGGCCCAGATGGCGCCAGGCCCCCTGGGTCAGCATGCGCCCGCGTGGGGTGCGCGCGACCAAGCCCTGCTGCAGCAGATAGGGCTCGATCACCTCCTCGATGGCGTCGCGGCTCTCGGACAGGGCGGCGGACAGCGTCTCGACCCCCACGGGTCCGCCCGCGTAATGCTGCGCCATCTGCGTCAGGTACCGCCGGTCGGCCCCGTCCAGGCCCAGATCGTCCACCCCCAGCCGGTTCAACGCGATATCGGCGATCTCGCGCGTCAGGCGGCCGTTCCCCTCCACCAGCGCGAAATCGACCACGCGGCGCAGCAGCCGGCCCGCGATGCGGGGCGTGCCGCGGGCGCGGCGCGCGATCTCCAGCGTGCCTTCGGGATCGGCGCTGATCCCCATCAGCCGCGCGCCGCGCTGCACGATCAGGTCCAGTTCCGCGATCTCATAGAACTGCAGCCGGGTCGGAATGCCGAACCGGTCGCGCAGCGGCGTGGTCAGCAGGCCAAGCCGCGTGGTCGCCCCCACCAGCGTGAAGGGCTGCAGCTCGATCCGCACGGTGCGTGCGGCCGGGCCCTCGCCGATCACAAGATCCAGCTCGAAATCCTCCATCGCGGGGTACAGGATCTCTTCGACCGCGGGGTTCATGCGGTGGATCTCGTCGATGAACAGGACGTCGCGCGCCTCGAGATTGGTCAGGATCGCGGCCAGGTCCCCCGCCCGCGCGATGACCGGCCCGGATGTCATGCGGAAGTTCACCCCCAGTTCGCGTGACATTATCTGCGCCAGCGTGGTCTTGCCCAGTCCCGGGGGGCCGAAGAACAGCGTGTGGTCCATCGCCTTGCCGCGCATCTTGGCGCTTTCGATGAACACCTTCAGGTTCGCGCGCGCCTCGGCCTGGCCCACGAATTCGGACAGGTTCTGCGGGCGCAACGCGCGATCCTCGACATCGCTGTCCAGCTTTTCGGGGCGCAGGTCAGGGTCCGGTCCGGTCATCCGCGGCCCCAGGGCGTGCGCGGCGCGGCGCCGGTGCGGGGGATGCGGCTTGGTCCTGCGGCGGGGGCCGGGTCACGCGGGGCCGTGCCATCCATCGCCATCAGCCGGGCGATCCGCTCCTCGGTCGGGGGGTGGGTGGTGAACAGCCGGTCGGCCCGCATCGCGTGCAGCGGGTTGATGATGAACATCGCCGCGGCGGCGGGGTTCTTCTCGGCCGGCAGGTTCACGCTGCGCCCCGCCGCCTGCGCGATCCGACTCAGGGCCGAGGCCAGCGCCCGCGGCTTGCCGCTGATCTGCGCGCCGGTCGCATCCGCCTCGTATTCCCGCGCACGAGAGATCGCCATCTGCACCATCATCGCGGCCATCGGCGCCAGGATCATCGCCAGAATGCCGCCGATCATGCCGCCCCGCCCCTCGCGGTTGCCCGCGAACAGCATCATGTTCCCCATCATCGCGATGGCGCCGGCCATGGTCGCGGTGACGGTCATGGTCAGCGTGTCGCGATGCCGAATATGGGCCAGCTCATGGGCGATCACGCCCTCGATCTCGTCTGCGGACAGGTGGTTCAGCAGCCCCTGCGTCACCGCCACGGCGGAGTTCTGCGGATTGCGCCCGGTGGCAAAGGCATTGGGCTGCTGGGTCGGCAGCAGGTACAGCTTGGGCATGGGCATCTGCGCGCGCTCGGCCAGCCGCGCGGTCATCGCGTGCAGTTCGGCCCCCTGTTGGGGCGACAACTCGACCGCCCCCTGCTGGCGCAGGACCATCTTGTCACTGTTCCAGTAGCTGAAGAAGTTCATGCCCCCCGCGATCACCAGCGCCATCACCGCACCGCCCGATCCGCCCAGCATCCAGCCGAAGGCCATGACCAGCGCGGTCAGCGCCGCCATCAGCATGAAGACCTTGACGTTTCCTGCCATGTTCAGACCTCCGGTTCAGTCCTTGGGCGCCAGCAGACGCAGCGCCGCGCGGATCAACGCGGGCATGGCCGCCGCCGGTTCCCGCGCCTGCGCCTCGGCCACGGCGGATGCCGCCTCGGACGGACCATAGCCCAGATTGGTCAGCGCCGACAGCGCATCCGCCATGGCCTGGCCCTGATGCGCGCCGGTCGCGGGGCCGGGGGCATCGGCGCGACCGCGCGCGGATGCCGCGGAGGGGCCGGGCTCGACGCCCGGCTCCTCCGCATGACCGCCCGCGGCAACGTCCCCCGCATCGATGGTCAGCGCGCCGCCCAGGGCCATGACCGACGGCGCCTTGTCCTTCAGTTCCAGCACGATCCGCTGCGCCAGCTTAGGACCGACCCCGTTCGCCTTGCGAACCGACGCCCAGTCCCCCAGCGCGATCGCCCGGCCCAGCCCCTCGGGGCCCAGCGTGCTCAGGATCGCCAGCGACACCTTGGCACCGACCCCCTGGACCGACGTCAGCAGCCGGTGCCACTCCTTGTCCAGCATGGTCGGAAATCCGAACAGCTGCAAAAGATCCTCGCGCACCACCAGCTCGGTATACAGCGCCGCCGCCTGCCCCACCGGCGGCAGCCCCGCCGCCGTCCGTTCGCTGACATGCACGATGTATCCCACGCCCCGCACGTCGATCAGCATGTGATCGCGCGCCCGGTGCAGGATGACCCCCGCGATCCGCCCGATCATGCCGCGCCCCGCTTGGGCGTGGCGACCCGCAGCGACCGTCCCTGCAGATGACGGGCGTGACAGATGGCGATGGCCAGTGCATCCGCCGCGTCCGCGCTGTCGAAGACCGCCCCGGGCAGCTGGATGCGCACCATGTGCTGGACCTGCTCCTTGCCCGCGTGACCCACGCCCACGACGGTCTTCTTGACCGCGTTGGGCGCGTATTCCCCGACCGATATCCCGGCCTCGGCTGGCGCCAGCAGGGCCACGCCCCGCGCCTGCCCCAGCTTCAACGTCCCGGTCGCGTCCTTGTTGACGAAGGTCTGCTCGACCGCGGCCTCGTCGGGGGCATGGGTCGCGATGACCGCGCACAGGCCCCGGAACAGAACCGACAGCCGCGCGCCCAGATCCTGCGCGCAGTCCGAATGGATGGTGCCGTTGGCGATGTGACGGATGCGCGATCCGTCCACCTCGATCATCCCCCAGCCCATGTTCCGCAAACCGGGATCGATACCCAAGACCTTCATGCTGCCCTCTTTTTTCCAATTGCTAGCACGAAGCGCGAACATCTGGCTAGGGGCATGCCGCGGCGGGCCATGGGTATTCGAGCGACGAAGACGCCCGGCTCACTCCTCGACCACGTCCAGCACGCCGGGCACCGCGCGCAGCGCCTGGCGCGCGGGGGTGGTCAGGGGGGCGTCGTTGGCGACCTCGATCTCGATGATCTCGTCGCCCTCTCGGATGCGCAGGCGGATCGGGCCGCGCGACCGGGGCGGCACGATGATGTCGGTGCGGATGCGGGTCAGCACCTCGACCAGGCGCGGGATCGTGTCGGCGCCCTGCATCTCGACCGCAAGGCAGCCTGCACCCGCGTCGGCCACGGCGTCCTCCAGCGCGGTGACCGAATTGGCCAGCATCTTGACCTGATCGCCCGACGGCTCGACCTTGACCTGCAGCACGACGCTGGCGCCCGGTTCCAGCTTGTCGCGGCTTGCGGTCAGCAGGTCCGAGAACACCGTGACCTCATACAGGCCCGTGGGGTCCGACAGGCTGACGAAGGCATAGGCAGTGCCCTTGGCGGACTTGCGCTCCATCCGCGCGGCGACCGTGCCCGCGATCTGGGCGACCAGCGGGCCGTTCAGCGCGTCCTGGCTGATCTCGGCCAGGGTCATCACCTTCTTGCGGCGCAGGGCCGGCAGATAGTCGTCCAGCGGATGCCCGGACAGATAGAATCCGACGGCCTTGTGCTCCTCTCCCAGCTTCTCGGTCGGCAGCCAGATGCCCGACAGGGGGGCACGCGGCGGCGGCAGATCCTCTCCGCCCCCGAACAGCGACGTCTGGCTGGAGGCGGCCTGGCTCTGGACCGCCGCCGACCAGGCGACCAACCCGTCCAGGGACTTCATCACCCGGGCGCGGTTGTCGTCCAGTCCGTCGAAGGCGCCGGCGCGGGCCAGCATCTCCAGCGGGCGCTTGCCCACCCGCTTCATGTCGGTGCGCCGTGCCAGGTCGTGGATGTCGCGGAACGGCTGGTCCGCGCGCGCATCGTGGATCAGGCGCATCGCCTCCAGGCCCACGCCCTTCAGCGCGCCCAGGGCATAGTGGATGCGCCCCGGCCCCACGGTGAAGGTCGGCGCCGAGCGGTTGACGCAGGGCGGCACGATCTCGATCCCCATCCGATCGCATTCGCGTTTGTAGACGGCCAGCTTGTCGGTCAGGTGGATGTCGCAGTTCATCACCGCGGCCATGAATTCGACCGGGTGGTTCGCCTTCAGCCACGCGGTCTGATAGCTGACCACGGCATAGGCGGCCGCGTGCGACTTGTTGAAGCCGTAGTTGGCGAACTTTTCCAGCAGGTCGAAGACCTCTCCGGCCTTCTTGTCGGGCACGCCGTTGGCGACCGCGCCCTTGACGAACTTGGGCCGCTCCTTGGCCATCTCCGCGGCGATCTTCTTGCCCATCGCCCGGCGCAGCAGGTCGGCGCCGCCCAGCGAATAGCCCGCCATGACCTGGGCGATCTGCATCACCTGCTCCTGATAGACGATGATGCCCTGGGTCTCGGCCAGGATGTCGTCGATGGTCGGGTGGATCGATTCTAGGTCGCGCAGGCCGTTCTTGACCTCGCAATAGGTCGGGATGTTCTCCATCGGGCCGGGACGGTACAGCGCCACCAGCGCCACGATGTCCTCGATGCAGGTGGGTTTCATGCGGCGCAGGGCGTCCATCATGCCGCTGGATTCCACCTGGAACACCGCGACCGTGCGCGCGCTGGCGAACAAATCATAGCTGGCCTTGTCGTCCAGCGGGATCAGGTTGATCTGGTTTTCCGTCCCCGGCGCGGGGTCGTACAACTGCCGCCCGTCGGCGGCGATGTGCAGCGGACGGCCCTGCCCGTTGATCAGGTCGACCGCATTCTGGATCACCGTCAGCGTCTTAAGGCCCAGGAAGTCGAACTTGACCAGGCCGGCCTGCTCGACCCATTTCATGTTGAACTGGGTCGCGGGCATGTCGGACGCCGGATCGCGATAGAGCGGCACCAGCTGGTCCAGCGGCCGATCGCCGATCACCACCCCCGCCGCGTGGGTCGAGGCGTTGCGATAAAGCCCCTCCAGCTGTTCGGCGTAATCCAGCAGGCGGGCCACCACCTCCTCGCGCGCGGCCTCGCGCAGGCGCGGCTCGTCGGCGCGGGCCTTGGCGATGCTGACGGGTTTCACGCCCTCGACCGGGATCATCTTGGACAGGCGGTCCACCTGGCCGAAGGGCAGCTGCAGCACGCGGCCCACGTCGCGCACCGCAGCCTTGGACAGAAGCGCGCCGAAGGTGATGATCTGGCCCACCTTGTCGGCCCCGTACTTGCCCTGCACGTAACGGATCACCTCCTCGCGGCGGTCCATGCAGAAGTCGATGTCGAAATCCGGCATGCTGACCCGTTCGGGGTTCAGGAACCGCTCGAACAGCAGGTTGTAGCGCAGCGGATCAAGGTCGGTGATGGTCAGCGCATAGGCGACCAGCGACCCGGCGCCCGACCCGCGGCCTGGTCCGACCGGGATGCCCTGTTCCTTGGCCCAGTGGATGAAATCGGCCACGATCAGGAAGTAGCCGGGAAAACCCATCTGCTCGATGATGCCCAGTTCGAAATCCAGGCGCGCGGTGTATTCCTCGACCGTGACCGCGTGGGGAATGACCTTCAGCCGCTCGGCCAGGCCGGCATGGGCCTGGCGACGCAGTTCGGTCACCTCGTCATCGGCGAACCTGGGCAGGATCGGCGCGTGCTTGGACACCGCAAAGGCGCAGCGGCGGGCGATCTCGACGGTGTTCTCGATCGCCTCGGGCAGGTCGGCGAACAGGACCGCCATCTCTTCGGCGGACTTGAAGTAATGCTGGGGCGTCAGGCGGCGACGGGGCTGGGACTGGTCGACATAGGCTTTCTCGGCGATGCAGATCAGCGCGTCATGCGCCTCGTACATGGTGGTCTTGGGGAAATAGACATCGTTCGTCGCCACCAGCGGCAGACCCTTAGCATAGGCCAGATCGACCAGACCGCCCTCGGACGCGGCCTCGGCGGCCATCAGCTGGCCGTTCTCGCCGGGATGGCGCTGCAGTTCGACATAGAGCCGGTCGCCGAAGGACGCCGCCAGCCGGTCGGCCAGCGCCTCGGCCTTGGGCATCTGGCCCTGCGCGATCAGCAGGCCCAAGGGACCCGTCGCGCCCCCGGTCAGGCAGATCAGCCCTTCGGCCTTGGCGCACAGCTCGTCGACCGTCACATGCGGCAGCGCCCCGCCCTCGCGCAGATAGAGGCAGGTGGACAGCGCCATCAGGTTCATCCACCCCGCCTGGTTCTGTGCCAGAAGGACGACCGGCCCGGTGGCCTCGGCCATCAGTGTCACCTGACAGCCGATAATGGGCTGGATGCCCTTGTCGCGGGCCTTCACGCTGAATTCCAGCGCGGCGAACATGTTGTTCGTGTCGGTCAGCGCGACCGCCGGCATGCCCGCCTCGAAGGCAAGGCTTGGCAATTTGCCTACGGGAATGGCACCTTCCAGCAGCGAATGCTCGGAATGTGTGCGAAGATGGATGAATCGGGGGGATTTTGCGGCCATGATCGGGACAGTATCGCAGCGTGACCAAACAGTGCAATTGCGCGGCTGCCGAATTGCGGTCTAAGCAGGTCAGGAATTTGACCAAGGGGACAGAATTGACCGACATGCCCGTGTTCCGCGCCAGGGGTCTGGGCAAGTCCTATCCCGGCGTCCGCGCCAATGACGACGTGTCGTTCCACGTCATGCCCGGAGAGATCCACGCCCTGCTGGGCGAGAACGGCGCGGGCAAGTCGACGCTGGTCAAGATGATCTATGGGCTGGTGCGTCCCGATGACGGGCAGATGTGGCTGGGCGACGGCGCTCATGCGCCCTCCGATCCGCGGGCGGCGCGAGCAGCGGGCGTCGCGATGGTGTTCCAGCATTTCAGCCTGTTCGACGCGCTGACGGTCGCCGAAAACATCGCCCTGGGGATGGAGAATCCGCCGCCGCGGCGCGAACTGTCGGCGCGCATCACCAAGGTCAGCCATGATTTCGGCCTGCCGCTGAACCCCGCGCGGCGCATCGTCACCCTGTCGGCCGGCGAACGCCAGCGGGTCGAGATCATCCGCTGCCTGCTGCAGAACCCGCGCCTGTTGATCATGGACGAGCCGACCAGCGTGCTGACCCCGCAGGAGGCCGAGCTGCTGTTCGCGACCCTGCGCAAGCTGGCGGCGCAAGGCACCGCGATCCTGTACATCAGCCACAAGCTGGACGAGATCCGCAGCCATTGCGACCGCGCCACGATCCTGCGGCACGGCAAGGTCGTCGACAGCTGCGATCCCCGCGCCCATTCCGCCCGCGACCTGGCCGCGATGATGGTCGGCGGCCAGATGCGCCAGATCGACCGCAGTGGTCGCCAGCCCGGCGCCGTCCTGCTGGAGGTGCGCGCCCTGTCCCAGCCCGCCCCCAATGCCGAGGGCACCGCGCTGAAGGACATCGCCCTGACCCTGCGGGCCGGAGAGATCCTGGGCATCGGCGGCGTCGCCGGCAACGGCCAGGAGGAGCTGTTGGCCGCCCTGTCGGGCGAGGTGCGCAGCGCGCCGGGCACGGTCACGCTGGATGGCGCGGACCTGTCCCCCGCCGGCCCCGAACCGCGCCGCGTCAAGGGCCTGCTCAGCGCGCCCGAGGACCGGCTGGGCCATGCCGCCGTCCCCGATTTCAGCCTGACCGAGAACACGCTGCTGACCGCGGGCAGCCGCAAGTCCCTGGTCCGCGGCGGGCTGATCGACCACAAGGCCGCGCGCGACTATGCGCTGGCGGTGATCGACGGGTTCGACGTCCGCACCCCCGGGCCCCATGTCGCGGCCCGCGCCCTGTCCGGCGGCAACCTGCAGAAATTCGTCATCGGCCGAGAGGTCATGCAGAACCCGCGCGTGCTGGTCGTGAACCAGCCCACCTGGGGCGTGGATGCGGGAGCGGCAGCCAGTGTGCGGCAATCGCTGCTGGACCTGGCCCGCCAGGGTGCGGGCGTCATCGTCATCTCTCAGGATCTGGATGAGCTTTTGGAACTGTCCGACCGTTTCTGCGCCCTGAACGAAGGCCGCCTGTCGCCCCCCGTCCCCACCGACGGCCTGACGCTGGACCGCATCGGCCTGATGCTGGGCGGCGCGCACGGCATGGAAGAGGCGCATCTATGATCACGCTGATCCCGCGCCAAAGCGCCTCGACCGGCTGGCAGGTCGCGACGCCGGTCATGGCCGTGCTGGCCACGATGATCGCCGGCGGGCTGCTGTTCGCGATGCTGGGGCATGACCCGGTCGCGGCGATCCGCACGATCTTCTGGGACCCGCTGTTCGGCCCTGCCGCCGGCTATTCCCGGCCGCAGCTGCTGATCAAGGCCGCGCCGCTGATCCTGATCGCCTCCGGGCTGGCCATCGGCTTTCGCGCCGGCATCTGGAACATCGGGGCCGAGGGGCAGTACATCATCGGCGGCATCACCGGCGCCGCGGTCGCCTTGGCGCTTTACCCGCTGGAGGCGTGGTGGCTGTTTCCGCTGATGGTCGCGGCCGGACTGGCCGGGGGCTGGGCCTGGGGCATGATCCCCGCGATGCTCAGGAACTGGTTCGGCGCATCGGAAATCCTGGTGTCGCTGATGCTGGTCTATGTCGCGCAGCGGATCGCTGCATGGATGGCGTTCGGCCCGATGCGCAACCCGCAGGGCATGGGCTTTCCCGGATCGCGCAACCTGCAGCAATACCCCTCGGCCGCGAACCCCGAGCTGATCGCCGGAACTGGCGCGCATTGGGGCGTCGTGGCCGCCGCCGCCGCGGTCCTGGCCACGTGGTTCCTGATGAGCCGCCACATCCGCGGGTTCCACATCCGCGCCGCCGGCACTGCGCCCCGCGCCGCGCGATTCGCGGGCGTGCGGCCGCAGACGCTGGTCGCGTTCTGCCTGGGCCTGTCGGGCGCGCTGGCCGGTGCCGCGGGCCTGTTCGAGGTCGCGGGCCCCGCGGGCCAGATCACCGACAAGCTGGGCGTCGGATACGGCTTCACCGCGATCATCGTGGCGTTCCTGGGACGGCTGCACCCGGTGGGCATCCTGCTGGCGGGACTGCTGCTGGCGCTGACCTATATCGGGGGCGAACTGGCTCAGCTGACCATGTCGCTGCCCGCCGCGACCGTGCAGGTGTTCCAGGGGATGCTGCTGTTCTTCCTGTTGGGCTTCGACGTCCTGACCCGCTATCAGATCCGCAGAAGGCGCACCGCATGATCGACCCCCTGTCCGTCTTCCTGCTGCTGATCTCGGCCTCGACCCCGATCCTGTTCGCCGCCCTGGGCGAACTGGTCGTGGAACGCGCGGGCGTCCTGAACCTGGGGGTCGAGGGGATGATGATCACCGGCGCACTGGCCGGTTTCGCCGCCGCCTATGCCAGCGGCAATCCGTTTCTGGGGTTTCTGGTCGCGGCCGTGGCGGGGGCGGCCATATCGCTGCTGTTCGCGGCGCTGACGCAGCTGTTCCTGGCCAACCAGGTCGCATCGGGCCTGGCGCTGACCCTGTTCGGCCTGGGCCTGGCCGCGATGTTCGGCAAGCCGTTCGAAGGGGTCAAGGCGCCGCCCATGCCGATCGGGCCGCTGCGCATCAACTGGATCGTGTGGCTGGGGCTGGCGATGGTGCCGGTCGTCTGGTGGTTCCTGAACCGCACCCGGCGCGGCCTGGTCCTGCGCGGCGTCGGAGAGAACCACGAGGCCGCCCACGCCCTGGGCTATGACGTGCGCCTGACCCGTCTGGCGGCCATCGCCTTTGGCGGCGCGATGGCGGGGATCGGCGGGGCGTTCATATCGATCGCGACGGTCCTGCAATGGACCGAGGGGATGACCGCCGGGGCGGGCTGGATCGCGCTGGCGATCGTGGTCTTCTCGAACTGGACGGCGGCGGGGGTCCTGGCGGGGGCCTGGCTTTTCGGCGGCGTTACCGTGCTGCAGCTGCGCCTGCAGGCGGCGGGCGTGCAGGTGCCGGTGCAGCTGCTGTCGATGGCGCCCTATCTGGCGACCATCATCGTGCTGGTGGCCATCTCGGCCCGGCAGAAATACTCGCGGCGCGCGGGGGCGGCTGCCCCCGGCTCGCTTGGGACCAACTTCCACGCGCTGCGGTAGAACCGCGGCCATACCAACCAAGAGGGATACCATGAACCGCAGACATCTTCTGGCCACGGCCGCCGCCCTGATGACCGCGATGGCCGCCCCGGCCATGGCCCAGGACGAGCCGCTGAAGGTCGGCTTCATCTATGTGGGCCCCGTGGGTGACGGCGGCTGGACCTATCAGCACGACCTGGCCCGCCAGGCCGTCGAGGGCGAGTTCGGCGACCGCGTCGAGACCACCTTCATCGAGAGCGTGCCGGAAGGCGCTGACGCCGAACGCGCCCTGACCCAGCTGGCCCTGGCCGGGAACGAGCTGATCTTCGCGACCAGCTTCGGCTTCATGGACCCGGTGATGAACGTTGCGGCCAAGTTTCCCGACATCAAGTTCGAACATGCCACCGGCTACAAGACCGCCGAGAACGTCGCGACCTATGACGCGCGCTTCTACGAGGGTCGGGCGGTCATCGGCACCATCGCGGGCCGCATGACGGAATCGAACAAGATCGGCTATATCGGGTCCTTCCCGATCCCCGAGGTGATCCAGGGCATCAACTCCAGCTTCATCCATGCCCGCAAGGTGAACCCGGATGTGGAGATGCGCGTCGTCTGGGCCTACAGCTGGTTCGACCCCGCCAAGGAGGCCGAGGCCGCGTCGGCGCTGTTGGCCGAGGGCGTGGACGTGATCCTGCAGCACACCGATTCGACCGCGCCCCTGGCCCAGGCCCAGCAGGCCGGCGCCATCGGCTTCGGTCAGGCCAGCGACATGGCGGCGTTCAAGCCCAGCCCGCGGGTGGCCTCGATCATTGATGAATGGTCGCCCTATTACATCAAGCGCGTCGGCGCGGTGCTGGACGGCACCTGGGAAAGCGGGTCCAGCTGGGCGGGCATCGGTGACGGAGAGGTCGTGATCGGAGAGATCACCGACGCCGTCCCCGCCGAGGTCAAGGCAGAGGCCGAGGCCCTGCGCGACGCCATCGGCGCGGGCGAATACCACCCCTTCACCGGGCCGCTGAACAAGGCCGACGGCACCGTCTGGCTGGCCGAGGGAGAGACCGCCAGCGATGCTGACCTGCAGTCGATGAACTTCTACGTCGAAGGCATCACCGCCCAGATCCCGCAGTAAGCGGCCCTGACCCACACCCTGCGCGCCCCGGTCCGAAACGGCCGGGGCGTTCGTCGTTCCGGCGACATCCCGCGCAGGCCTGGCCGCGGTGATGACATCCGGCCGCGACCCCGGCGATACTGTGCGCAACCGATACCGGAGGCCGCCTGATGCGCCTGTTTGCCCTGATCGCCCTGCTGCTGTCCACCGCCCCTGCCCTGGCCCAGGACGCCGACGCGCTGCTGGCGCGCTTCCTGCAGGACCGGGGCGAGGATATCGACGCCTGCTTCACCGACATGCCACAGATGCGCGACGACCAGCGCGATGCCGATTTCCGTGGTGCGACGGACGCCCCGGTGCCCCTGCGGCGACTTGTGGTGGCCTTCGACGCATCCGGGTCGATGGCGGGTGCGCTTGGCAGCGACACCAAGATGGCGGCGGCACGGCAGGCGGTCGATGCCCTGTTGGACGACCTGCCTGATGACGTGACCGCCAGCCTGGTGGCCTTTGGCCATCGGGGCACGAACGATGATGCCGGTCGCGCCGAAAGCTGTGCGGGAGTCGAGACCCTGGTGCCCGCCACCGACGATACCACGGCGCTGAAGGCCGCGGCGCAGGCGCTGGAACCGGCGGGCTGGACGCCCTTGGCGGATGCGCTGGCTGCCGCCGGGACGCAGCTGGCGCCGTCAGACACGGCGGGCGAACAGGTCGTCTATGTCGTGTCGGACGGAGAGGAGACCTGCGGCGGCGATCCGGTGGAACAGGCCCGCGCCCTGCATGACGGCGACATCCGCGCCGTCGTCAACATCCTGGGGCTGGACCTGCCCGCCGACGAACGCGCCCAGCTGGAGGCCGTGGCCCAGGCCGGGGGCGGCCTGTTCACCCCCATCACCACGCAAAACGAGCTGGCGCGCGAGATCGAGGAAAGGCGTCGCTGGAACGCCAACAGCTTTGAGATGCTGAGAACCAACAACCAGGCGTCGATGACCCAGCTGCGCAATTCCAACGCCGCCGGAGGTGCGCTGCTGCGGCTGGACAACTGCATCGGCGGTCGTTCGCTGCGCGAGAGCAACCGGGTGCGTGCCTGGTCACGCGACCAGGATCTGACCCCCGACCAGCAGGCCGCGCTGCGCGCCGCGCTGACGGCCGCGCATGACGCCCATGACGCCCGCGCGGCAGAAATCCGCAGCACGCTGGAGGCCGCGCGCGACAGTGCAAACCAGGCCGTCCAGGATCAGCGCGACGCCGATGCGGCCGAGTTCGAGGCGGTGCGTTAACCCATCCGCTCGCTGGCATAGCTGCCGGGCGACGGCGGGAAGACCACCGTCTTGGCAGCGTTCAGGAAGACCCGGCCGTGGATATGGGCATGGACCGCGCGGGCCAGCACCTGCGCCTCGACGTCGCGGCCAAGGGAGACATAGTCGCCGGGGGACTGGGCATGGGTCACGCGGACCGTGTCCTGTTCGATGATCGGGCCTTCGTCCAGGTCGGCGGTGACGTAATGGCTGGTCGCGCCGATCAGCTTGACGCCCCGCTCATAGGCCTGCTTGTAGGGGTTCGCCCCCTTGAAGCTGGGCAGGAAGGAATGGTGGATGTTGATGATCCGACCCGACATCTGCTGGCACATCCGGTCCGACAGCACCTGCATATAGCGCGCCAGCACGATCAGTTCGGCTCCGGTCTGGTCGATGATCTCCATCTGACGGGCCTCGGCCTCGGCCTTGTTCTCGGGCGTGACGCGGATCATGTGGAAGGGGATGTCGTGGTTCACGACGACCTTCTGGTATTCGTGGTGGTTCGACACGACGCCAACGATCTCGATCGGCAGGGCACCGATGCGCCAGCGGTACAGAAGGTCGTTCAGGCAGTGCCCGAACCGGCTGACCATGATCAGCACCTTTTTCTTGACGGCATCGTCGGTGACCTCGACCTCCATGCCGAACCGCGTGGCGATGGGCGCGAACATCGCGCGCAGGCTCTCCAGCGTCGCGGCCCCTTCGGAGCGGAAGCTGACCCGCATGAAGAACCGACCCGTCTCGACGTCGTCGAACTGGGCGCTGTCGGTGATGTTGCAGTCCGCATCCGCCAGCGCGCCGGAAATCGCCGCGACGATGCCGCGGGTCGAGGCGCAGGTCACGCGCAGGGTGAAGGTCTTCATATGGGGTCCCCGTTTTGCCGATGGCGCGAACGCCACCGGCATTTCAACGCATTGCCCGCGAAGGGCAATCACGTTTGCGACGGCGGGGGGCCGCCCGCGACATCAGGCGGCCCGGATCAGGCCGCCGGCAGCCGCGCCTCGACCATGCCTGCATACCAGCTGGAGCCCGCCGGGATCGCATCGTCGTTGAAGTTGTAGGCCGGGTGATGGACCATCGCCGTGTCGCCGTTGCCGACCCAGATATAGGCGCCCGGACGTTCGTTCAGCATATAGCTGAAATCCTCGCCGCCCATCATCGGCTGCATGTCCATGTTCACCCCGCCCGAGATGTCGCGGGCCACGTCGGCGGCCCATTCCGTCGCCTGCGGGTCGTTCATGGTGACCGGATAGCCACGCTGGTAATCGACATCGGCGCGTGCGCCCATCGCGGCGGCGATGTTGGTGGCGACGCGCTTGATCCCCTCCTCCAGCTGGTCGCGGACCTCGGGTGCCAGGCTGCGGGCGGTGCCCTTCAGCTGGACGACCTGCGGGATCACGTTATGCGCCGTCGAATCCGTCGACACCACGCAGACCGAGATCACCGCGTTCTTCAGCGGGTCGATGTTGCGCGCCACGACCGACTGCAGCGCCACGACGATCTGCGCGGCGGTCAGGGTGGTGTCGATGCATTCATGCGGCTTTGCGGCATGGCCGCCCTTGCCGGTCACGGTGATGTCGAACTGATCGGCCGCCGCCATCATCGCGCCGGGCCGGATCGAGAACTGGCCCACCGGCATGCCGGGCATGTTGTGCATGCCGTAGAACTCGTCGATCTTCCAGCGGTCGACCAGACCGTCCAGGACCATCGCCTCGCCCCCGGCACCGCCTTCTTCCGCGGGCTGGAAGATCACGATGGCGGTGCCGTCGAAATTGCGCGTCTCGGCCAGATACTTGGCCGCACCCAGCAGCATGGCGGTGTGGCCGTCATGGCCGCATGCATGCATCTTGCCCGGCGTCTTTGACGCATATTCCACGCCCGTCTGCTCGATGATCGGCAGCGCGTCCATGTCGGCGCGCAGGCCCACGACGCGGCCCTTGCTGTCGGTCCGGCCCTTGATGACGCCGACGACGCCGGTGCGGCCCACGCCCTCGGTGACCTCGTCACAGCCGAATTCGCGCAGCAGGTCGGCCACGCGGCCCGCGGTGCGGTGGACGTCGTACAGCAGTTCGGGATGTTCGTGGAAATCGCGGCGCCAGGCGGTGATTTCGGGCAGCAGTTCGGCAAAGCGGTTCTTGACGGGCATGGTTGTCTCCTTCGGACGCAGGGTGGCGATTTCCTGCACGATCTGCAAGAGGGGCCAGGGGCACCCCGCCACGCCCTGCCCGAAAAACGATCAGCCGTGGGTGACCGGATCGACCAGCACGCGGTGCCCCGGCGCGACCTCTCGGTAGACGGACGGCTTGGCCACATAATCGACCGGGTGCATGGGCGACGGGATGGGCTTGAAGCTCAGATCCTCGGTAATCTTCTTCTGGCGCGGGTCGGCCACGGGCACTGCCGACATCAGCTGGCGGGTATAGCTGTGCTGGGGGTTCTCGAAGACCTGCGCGCGGGTGCCCATCTCGACGATGCGGCCCAGATACATCACGCCCACATGGTGGCTGACGCGTTCGACGACGGCCATGTCATGGCTGATGAACAGCATCGATATGCCCAGGTCCTGCTGCAGCTCCATCAGCAGGTTCAGCACCTGCGCCTGGACCGACACGTCCAGCGCCGACACGGCCTCGTCCGCGATGATCAGCTTGGGGTTCAGCGCCAGGGCGCGGGCAATGGCGATGCGCTGGCGCTGGCCGCCCGACATCTCGTGCGGATAGCGGCGCATGAAGCTGCGCGGCAGTTCCACCCGGTCGAACAGGGCCGCGATGCGGTCCTGGCGTTCGGACTTGCTGCCGATGCCATAGTTCTCCATCGGCTCTGCGACCTGGTCGTAGAGCTTCATGTGCGGGTCCAAGCTGGCGAACGGGTCCTGAAAGATCATCTGCATGTCGCGGCGCGACTTGCGCAGCGCGTTCGCCGACAGGCCGATGATGTCGGTGCCACCCAGGTCGACCGTGCCCGATTCGGGCTCGACCAGGCGCAGGATCGACCGCCCGCAGGTGGACTTGCCGCAGCCGGATTCCCCCACCAGCGACAGCGTCTCGCCGGCGTTGATGGTAAAGCTGACATCCTCGACCGCGTGCACCCGCGCGACGGTGCGGCGCAGCAGGCCGCCCTTGACCTTGAACCGCGTGGTCAGGTTCTTGACCGTCAGCAGCGGCGTGGGGTTGGCGACGACGATGGGTTCGGGGGCGCCGGTCGATCCGTCGCTCATCAGGCGCAGGCGTTCGGGGGCGGCCTTGCCGGTCATCTCGCCTAGGCGCGGGACGGCGGCCAGCAGCATCTTGGTGTAATCCCGCTGAGGATTCTCGAAGATCTGCTCGACCGGGCCTTCCTCGACCTTCTCGCCGCGATACATGACCACCACGCGGTCGGCCATCTGGGCGACCACGGCCATATCATGGGTGATGAAAAGGACGGCAATCTGCTTTTCCCGCTTCAGCCGGTCGATCAGCGCCAGGATCTCCGCCTGGATCGTCACGTCCAGCGCGGTCGTGGGTTCGTCGCAGATCAGCAGGCGCGGCTCGCAGGCCATGGCGATGGCGATCACGACGCGCTGGCGCATGCCGCCCGACAGTTCGTGCGGATACTGGTCCAGCCGGCGTTCGGGTTCGGGAATGCGGACCTGGCGCAGGATCTCCAGCGCGCGGGCGCGGGCCTCGGCCTTCTTCAGGCCGCGATGGGTGATCAACCCCTCGACCAGCTGGTCGCCGACGGTGAAGACCGGGTTCAGCGCGGTCATCGGCTCCTGGAAGATCATGCCGATCTGGTTGCCGCGGATGTCGCGCATCGCGGCGCTGTTCTGGCGGGCCAGGTCGACGACCTTGCCGTCATCCTGTTCGAACATCAGCTGGCCGCCCGCGATGGTGCCCCCGCCGAATTCCACCAGCCGCATCAGCGACAACGAGCTGACCGATTTTCCCGACCCGGATTCGCCCACCACGCAGACGCATTCGCCCGGCTTGATGTTGAAGCTGACATCCTTGACGCCGACCACGACCCCATCGTTGGTTTCGAATTCGACCCGCAGTTTCTCAATGGAAACAAGAGGTTTGTCGTCAAGCATCTGGGGCCCCCGGGAAAGATCAAGCCAGCAGGCTAGCCATTGCCCGGGGAAAGTCAAAGCCCAAACGCATGTGCGATGGGTCTTGCCTTTCGCAGAGGCTTCGTTTGATGATGCGCGCATTCCGCAGGGACGATGACAACACGAACAACCACCCGGACAATCGGGGACGCGACAAGACGATCAGCCCCCGAATGGCTGAAGGTGGCGTGGAACCCCCCGCGGGCCGCAACACCCAACAGGAGAGTGTAATGAAACTGAGAACCGGTCTGATGGGCGCCGCCGCCACGCTGGCGATGGCCCCTGCCGCTTTCGCGGAACGCGGCAGCGACGGCCAGCTGAACATCATCATGTGGCAGGCCCCGACCCTGATGCACCCCTATCTGTCGGGCGGCACCAAAGAGGTCATCGCCGGCAGCCTGGTCCTGGAACCGCTGGCGGGCTATGACACCGAAGGTCAGATCTATCCCCGCCTGGTGACGGAAATCCCGTCGCTGGAGAACGGCGGCATCGCCGAGGACCTGACCTCGGTCACCTGGACGTTGCGCGACGACGTGAAATGGTCGGACGGCACGCCGCTGACCGCCGATGACGTCGTCTTCACCGCCGAATACTGCATGGACCCCGAGGGTGGCTGCGCGCAGCTGGCCAAGTTCGAGGGCATCACCGCGGTCGAGGCGGTCGATCCGCAGACCGTCAAGGTCACCTTCGATTCACCGCGCGCCGACCCGTTCTCGGCCTTTGTCGGATCGCAGTCGCCGATCCTGCAGAAGGCCCAGTTCGAGGCCTGCAAGGGCGTGAACGCGCCGACCTGCACCGACCAGAATTTTGGCCCGATCGGCACCGGCCCGTTCCGCGTCACCCAGTTCCTGACCAACGACACGATCAGCCTGGAAGCGAACCCGGAATACCGCGACGCGGCCAAGCCCGCCTTCGCGACCGTGCTGGTCAAGGGTGGCGGCGACGCGGCCGGCGCCGCGCGGTCGGTCATGGAGACCGGCGAGTTCGACTATGCCTGGAACACCCAGCTGGCCCCCGACGTCATCGCCGGCATGGAGGCCGCGGGCCGCGGCAAGGTCTCGGCCGCCTTCGGCACGCTGGTGGAACGCATCCACGTCAACCTGACCGACCCGTCATCGTCGCTGCCCGAGGGCGAGCGTTCGACCGCCGCGCATCCGCATCCGTTCCTGTCGGACCCGGCGGTGCGCAAGGCGCTGTCCATGGCCATCGACCGCGCCCTGCTGGTCGAGATCGGCTATGGCACGTCGGGCCAGCCGACCTGCAACTATGTCCCCGCCCCCGAGGCCTGGGCGTCCGACAACACCGAATGCCTGACCCAGGACATCGCCGGTGCGAACGCCCTGCTGGACGAGGCAGGCTGGACGATGGGCGGCAACGGCGTGCGTGAGAAGGACGGCGTGCAGCTGAACATGGTCTTCCAGACCTCGGTCAATGCGGTCCGCCAGGACTTCCAGGCGCTGATCAAGCAGTGGTGGTCGGAAATCGGCGTCCAGACCGAACTGAAGACGGTCGACGCGTCGGTGTTCTTCGGCTCGGATGCGGGCTCGCCCGACACGCTGCAGAAGTTCTATGCCGACGTCGAGATGTATGCCGACAACTTCGACGGCAACAACCCGGCGCCCTACCTGTCCAAGTGGACCTGCGACAAGGCGCCCTCGCCCGCCAACCAGTGGCAGGGCGAGAACATCAGCCGCTTCTGCGACCCGGAATACGACCGCATGGTCGACGAGATCGAAGGCATCGTCGACGCCGACGAACGCGCCGCCATGGGCCGGACGATGAACGACATGCTGACCAAGGACAGCAACGCGATCATCCCGCTGGTCTATCGCGGCACGGCCTCGGCGCATTCGAACACGCTTGGCGGCGTGCAGCTGAACGCCTGGGACAGCGAGATCTGGAACGTCGCGGACTGGACCCGCGTCGAACAGTAATGCATCCTGCCGCCCTGGCCCTGCGCCGGGGCGGCGCCCCTCTCTCAGGGGCCCGCGGGCGCGCGGGACCGTGACGGGGGGACACAGATGCCCAGAAACCACCGGATCGAGGCACCATGCTGAGTTTCACCATCCGCCGGCTGCTGCTGGCCATTCCGACATTGCTGTTCATCTCGCTGGTGATCTTCCTGTTGCTGGAAGCCTCGCCCGGCGACCCCTTGGGCGACGTGCCCCTGACCGTGCCCCCGGAGGTCCGCGAACGCATGCGTGCGGCCCTGGGCCTGGGCGAGCCCTGGCCGGTCCGCTACCTGCTGTGGCTGAAGCAGTTCTTCTGGGTCGAGCCGCTGTACTGGACCGACCAGTGGTTCGGCACGAACTTCAGCGACGGCGCCCAGCGCATCATCAGCTTCCAGTCGCGCAGCCCCGTCTTCGACGTGATCGCCCAGCGCGTGCCGCAGACCCTGACCGTGGTCGGAATGTCCTATCTGGTGGGCATCCTCATCGCGATCCCCATCGGGATCATCTCGGCCTACAAGCAGTACAGCTGGTTCGACCAGATCGGCACCTTCGTGTCGATGATCGGGTTCTCGATGCCCACCTTCTTCACCGGCGTCGTGCTGATCATCATCTTCGCGGTGAACCTGCAGTGGTTCCCGTCGGTCTATGACACCACGCTGCAGGTCGACGACTGGGCCAGCTTCAAGCAGCAGGCCCGCCAGATGGTGATGCCCGTGACGGTGCTGGCGCTTTACAACGCGGCGCAGATCAGCCGCTTCATGCGCTCGTCCATGCTGGACAACCTGGGCCAGGACTATGTCCGCAC
Organism: Paracoccus sp. Arc7-R13; assembly: GCF_004010775.1. NCBI lineage: Bacteria > Pseudomonadati > Pseudomonadota > Alphaproteobacteria > Rhodobacterales > Paracoccaceae > Paracoccus > Paracoccus sp. Arc7-R13. The sequence continues at coordinate 3,060,448 of NZ_CP034810.1, forward strand.
CGCCCGAGCCAAGGGCCTGTCCGAACGCGTCGTCGTGTTGAAGCACGTCTTGCGCAACAGCCTGATCCCGGTCGTGACCGTGATCGCGCTTGGCCTGCCGGCGGTGTTCGGCGGCGCCATCATCACCGAACAGGTGTTCAAGGTGAACGGGCTGGGACAGCTGCTGATCACCTCGATCCACGGCAACGACATCCCGATGGTCCTGACGCTGACCTTCATCTTTGCCATCCTGATCGTCGTCTTCACCCTGATCGCAGACATCCTCTATGGGGTGCTGGACCCGAGGATCCGCTATGACTGACCCCAAATCCCCCGACGACCTGCGCGCCGCCGCAGGCAACGCCGCCGTCCCCGCCGCCGCCAGCCCCCCGGTCGTGCCCCCCCAGGGCGCGGTCGAGACCCGCAGCCAGTGGTCCGACGTCTGGCGCCAGTTCCGCAGCCACCGCGGCGCGATGGTGGCGCTGGTGCTGTTCGTGGCGATCATCCTGTTCGTGTCCGTCGGACCGCTGATCTGGACGATCGACCCGACCTATGTGGACATCCGCGCCCGCAACTCGGGCTTCTCCGCGGCCCATCCCCTGGGCACCGACCAGCTGGGCCGCGACCTGCTGGCGCGCCTGATGGCGGGCGGCCAGGTGTCCATCGCCGTCGGCCTGACCGCGATGATCATCGCGATCTTCCTGGGCAGCCTGATCGGCGTGATGTCGGGCTACTTCCGCCGGCTGGATGCGCCGCTGATGCGCCTGACAGAGCTGTTCCTGGCGCTGCCGCTGCTGCCTTTGCTGCTGCTGATGGTGACGCTGTTCCGCGAGCCGCTGTCGCAGACCTTCGGCCCGGCGCTTGGCATCTTCTTCCTGATCGTGACCGCCATCGGCGCGACCAGCTGGATGCAGGCCGCCCGCATCGTGCGCGGCGAGGTGCTGGGCCTGAAGGAACGCGAGTTCATCCTGGCCGCGCGGTCCATCGGCACGCCGTCGCACCGGATGATCACGCGCCACATCCTGCCCAACGTGCTGTCGCCGATCATGGTGGCCGCGACCCTGGGCATTGCCACCGCGATCATCACCGAAAGCGCGCTGTCCTTCCTGGGCTTGGGCTTTCCGCCCGACTTCCCGACCTGGGGACGGCTGCTGTTCGACGCCGTGGACCAGATGGTGCTGTATCCGTGGCGGGTGATCTTTCCCGGCTTGCTGATCTCGCTGACGGTGCTGTGCGTGAACTATATCGGCGACGGGCTGCGCGACGCCATGGACCCCCGCATCCGGGGGCGCTGACGGTAAAGGGGGGCCAAGCGGCCCCCCCTTCTTCGTTTCAATAGGCCGCGCTGCCGCTGCCCGCAGGCAGGGCGCCATAGGGCAGCCAGATCGTCTTGGACCGCGTCGCGTGATGCAGGAAGGTCTCGCCCTGCGCGTGACCACCGGTCCAGTCGCGGGCGGGCACGGCCCAGACCGGCTTCAGGTTCCCCGCCGCCGCCCGGTCCACCGCCGCCAGCCCTGCCGCGGGTCCCGCGTGCCAGAAGCCCGCGACCTCCTCATGGGCAGCCAAGGGCACGGCCAGATCGGCGGTGACCCCGGTCACGATATTGACCACGCCCGCAGGCAGGTCCGACGTGTCGAACACCTGATAGAGGTCCGTCACCGCCAGCGGATCGTCCTGCGCGGGGATCGCCACGACCGCGTTGCCCATGGCGATGGCGGGCAGCACCAGCGACAGGAACCCCGCCAGCGGCTGCGCATTCGGACAGGCGATGCCGATGACGCCCATCGGTTCGGGGATCACGTTGACCAGATGGCCGGGCTTGGCCTGCACGGTGGCGCCGTCGAACTTGTCGGCCCAGGCCGCATAATGGAAGGCGCGCGCGATGGCGGCATCGACCTCGGCCCGGCTGGTGCGGGCGGCGAATTCCGCGGCCCGCGCCGACAGGTTCTCGGCGATGTAATAGAGGACCTGCGCGCGGGCATGACCGCCCGCCGCGGCCCATTTGCCGGCCTTGGTCGCCGCCTCGACGGCGTTCCGGATATCCTTGCGGCTGCCCAGGGGGGCCAGCCCGCCCGGCACCGCATACATCGCGCCGCCATCCGGCCGCTTCTGCACGCCGCCGTAATAGAGCTTGGCCGTGCGGTCGATGCCCTGCTGCGGCGCGGCCCCGTCCGTTACCGCGACGACCGGTTTCAACGCAATCTCACGCGCCGGTTTCACCGCAGGTTCGGCCAGATAGTCGCGCATCCCCGCGGCCCCGCCCTCGCGGCCATAGCCGCTTTCGCGATAGCCGCCGAAGGGGGCCGCGGCGTCGAACATGTTAGCGCCGTTGATCCAGATCACCCCGGCCTTGATCCGCGCGGCGATGTCGGTGGCGACCGTCGCGCTTTCCGACCAGACCGATCCGGCCAGGCCATAGCGGGTGTTGTTGGCCAGCTCGACCGCCTCATCCGCGGTGCGGAAGGTCGACAGCGTGGCGATGGGGCCGAAGATCTCCTGCTCCATGCCGGGATTGGCGGGGGCGATGTTCTTCAGGTATCCGGGTGCGATGAAGCAGCCCTCCTGCGCCTGCCCGCCGACCAGTTCCGCCCCGGCATCGGTCGCGGCACGGCAGATCGACAGGATGCGGTCCTTCTGCACCGGATCGACGATGGCGCCGATATCGGTGGACTTGTCCAAGGGCGCGCCCACGCGCAGCCGCGCCATGCGGGCCGACAGCAGCGTTTCGAACCGCTCCGCGACGGATTCCGCCACCAAGATGCGCGAGCCCGCGCAGCAGACCTGGCCCTGGTTGAACCAGATGCTGTCCACCACGCCCTCCACGGCGGCGTCCAGGTCGGCATCCTCCATCACCACGAAGGGTGACTTGCCGCCCAGTTCCAGCGTCAGCTTGCGCCCGGTCCCGGCCAGGGCGGTGGCGATGCCGCGCCCGACCTCGGTCGAGCCGGTGAAGGCGATCTTGTCCACGTCCGCCGCGACCAGGGCCGCGCCCGTCGCGCCGTCGCCGGTCACGATGTTCACGACGCCCGCGGGCAGGCCGACCTCCTGGCAGATCTCGGCAAAGGCCAGGGCGGTCAGGGGGGTGTATTCGGCGGGCTTCAGCACGACCGTGTTGCCCGCGGCCAGCGCGGGCGCCACCTTCCAAGCCAGCATCAGCAGCGGAAAGTTCCACGGAATGATCTGGCCGCAGACGCCCAGGGGCGCATGGCCCGGGAACCGCGTGTCGCGCAGTTCGGCCCAACCCGCGTGGTGATAGAGATGCCGCGCGACCAGCGGGATGTCGATGTCGCGCGCCTCGCGGATCGGCTTGCCGCTGTCCAGCGTCTCCAGGACCGACAGGAAGCGCTCGCGCTTCTGCACATGGCGGGCCAGCGCATAGAGATGCCGCGCCCGTTCGGTGCCGGTCAGCGCGGCCCAGCCCTTCTGCGCGCGGCGCGCGGCCTTGACCGCCGTCGCGACGTCGTCCGCCGTTCCCTGCGTCACGCGGGCCAGAACCTCGCCGGTGGCGGGGTCGCGGGTCTCGAAGGTGTCGCCCGGCTTGGTGAAGCTGCCGTTGATGAAATGGCCGAACGTCCCGCGCCGGGCCAGCCAGTCGCGGGCCGCGGACGCGTCCTCGGTCGAGGGGCCGTATTCCATCGTCTGCATGATCTCGCTCACTTTGGTCATCGGATCCTCAGGCAATCGCTTGGCGGTGGGCGGCGGCGTAGCGGCCCGTCACATGGTGGCTGATCTGGCGCTCGATATCGCCCAGCAGGCTGGAGGCGCCGATGCGGAACAGGTCCGGGGCCAGCCAGTCGCGGCCCAGCTCCTCGGCCATCAGCACCTGCCAGCTGATCGCGTCCTTGGCGGTGCGCAGGCCGCCCGCGGGCTTGAACCCGACTTTGATGCCGGTGCGGGCATGAAAGTCGCGGATGGTGCGAACCATGACCAAGCTGACCGGCAGGGTCGCGTTCACGCCCTCCTTGCCGGTCGAGGTCTTGATCCAGTCCGACCCGGCGTGCATCGCCACATGGCTGGCCTTGGCGACATTCTCCAGCGACTTCAGATCGCCGGTGGCCAGGATCGCCTTCATCCGCGCGGCCCCGCAGGCCTCGCGCATGGCGCGCAATTCGTCATACAGCGCCGCCCAGTTGCCCTGCAGCACATGGGCGCGGGTAATGACGATGTCGATCTCATCGGCGCCCTGATCCACGGCATAGCGGATCTCGGCCAGGCGCAGGTCCAGGGGCATCAGGCCTGCGGGAAAGCCAGTCGCCACGCTGGCGACGGGGATGCCGCTGTTGCCCAGGGCGCGCTTGGCGGGCGCGACCATCGTCGGATAGACGCAGACCGCGCCGGTGGTCAGCCCGGTCACGCCCACGGCCTCCAGCAGATCGGCGGCGATCGGCTGGCGCGCCTTGGCGCACAGACGGGCGACCCGGTCGGGCGTGTCATCGCCCGCCAGCGTGGTCAGGTCGATGCAGCGCACCGCGTTCAAAAGCCACGCGGTCTGGTGATCCTTCTTCAGGCTGCGGCGCGCGGGTAACGTCGCGGCGCGGCGTTCGACCGCCGGGGTGTTGATGCGGATGCCCTCGAACCAGTCGGGGTGGAGGTCGGTTCCGGGGTTGGTCATGCCGGTCTCCTTGCGCTGCGCTGACGGAACTGCGCCCACATGCGCCAGACCAGCGTCAGCAAGGCCAGCAGCACGCCACATACGATCAGCGCGGCCCAGTTGGTCGGGCGGTCGTCGGGGCCCGCCACGGTGTTGATGGAAATCGCATTGGGATAGGTCGACATCCACGGCAGACGCCAGCCATAGGCGGTCACGCTGACCCAGATCGGATCACGCGCCGAGGACTGCAGGTTCGTGGCCTCGGCCTGCAGGTTCGCGCTGTCATACTTGAAATAGGGCGGCCAGACCCAGCCCGTATCCTCGTTGCGATAGACGAAGACGCGCCCGCCGGGCCGCACCGCGTCGATGAAGCGCACGTCGCGCTGGCCCTGGGCGTTCTCGACCGTGCCGGTGCTGTCGGATGCCCAGAAGATCGCGGCCGAGGGCGGGATCTCCGTCAGGCGGTTGTAGGTGTTGCTGATCCGCAGCGTGTTCTGGGACGGCAGGGTGTAATCCAGCAGGCCAAAGACCAGGATGCCGAACAGGACGCCTGCGACGACGCGCACATAAGACATGGCAGCTCCTATTGCCAGTTGACCAGGATGACGATGACCACAACGGCCAGCGTGGGCAACACGAAGACCAAGCCGGCCAGCCGCGCCCGCAGGGTTCGGTTGAACCCGACCATCGCCTTGGCGATGAACGCGCGCCGTGCGGCGGTGTTCCCGGCCTGGTCGGGATGGCGGGCATCCCACCGGTTCTCAAGGCGTTCGACCTGTCCGGACCGGATATGCATGCGCAGCAGCACATAGAACACCACCTGCGCCGCCAGCACGAACAGCCACAGCCGGATCACCGCCACCGCAAAGCCCCCGTCATCATTGGCGACCACGTTAGCACGCCCCGCGCGGCAGGGGCCAGATGTCGCGTCGCGTCACGGCGGCGCAGCGTGCAACCCTTTGAACGCGTGCGGCGTTCGGCGGCCGAAAGGACCCCCATGACCCGCCCGATGTCCGAACAAGCCGTCCTGCGCCTGTCGATCGCCATGACCTTCGTCGTGGCGGCGGTGGGGATCGGTTTCGGCGTGGCGTCGGGGTCGGCGTCGATCATCTTCGACGGCATCTATTCGCTGACGGATGCGGTGATGACGTCGGTCGCGCTGCTGGTGTCGTCGCTGATCACGCAACGCCTGTCGGAACGCCGCCAGGCGCGGCTGGTCCAGCGCTTCACGATGGGGTTCTGGCACCTGGAGCCGATGGTCCTGGGCCTGAACGGCGTCCTGCTGTCGGGGGCGGCGATCTATGCGCTGGTCACCGCGGTGGGCAGCCTGCTGGCCGGGGGGCGCGAACTCGATTTCGGGCGGGCCATCGTCTATGCGGTCGTCGTGGTGATCGTGGCGGTGGGCATGGCGATCCACAACCGTCACGCCAACCTGTCGATCCGGTCCAACTTCGTGGCGCTGGACGTGCAGGGCTGGACCATCTCGGCGGCGCTGACGGGGGCGCTGCTGGCGGCCTTCGTCTTTGGCTGGGCGATCCAGGGAACGGCGCTGGCGCCCCTGTCGCCCTATGTCGATCCGGCCGTGCTGGCGCTGGTCTGCGTGATCGTGATCCCGCTGCCGGTGCCGACCATCCGCAGGGCACTGGCCGACATCCTGCTGATCACGCCGCCGGACATGATGGCGCAGGTCGACCGCGTGGCCCGCGACGTGGTGGCCCGGCACGGATTCCTGGACCACCGCGCCTATGTCGCCCGCGTCGGCCGTGGCCGCCAGATAGAGCTGTACTTCATCGTCCCCCAGGGCCAGCCCCCCCGCCCGCTGGAGGAATGGGACGCCATCCGCGACCAGATCGGCGACGCCATCGGCGGCGACATCACGAACCGCTGGCTGACCATCGCTTTTACCACCGACCCCGAATGGGCCGACTGACCAGGAGCATCACCATGACCTCGACCGCGCTGACCGATCCGACCGCCGACCTGCAGGCCGAACTGGACCGCCTGGCCGCCCGCCAGCTGGCCGGTCGCGGCCTGCTGATGCGCGGGGTCGAGGCGGTGGGCCGGCTGACCGAAGGCGCGGCCACCACGGTCTTGGGCCTGTCGCCCCTGTCGCTGGAAAAGGTCATGGAAAGCGCGTTCCGCCAACTGTACGACCTGTCTGCGCGCGGTGACGGGATCAGCGTGGTGCGTGACGCGCCGCTGGTCGCCAACAGGGCGGCGGCGGTGATGTCGGGGGCCACGGGCGGATGGTTCGGGCTGGCGGGCATCGTGCCGGACCTGGTGGCCTCGACCACGGTCATCTTCAATTCCATCCAGAAGGTCGCGCGCAAGCATGGCTTTGACACCACCGATCCGCGGGTGCGGCTGGAATGCCTGGCGGTGTTCCAGTACGGCGAGCCGGGACAAGAGGGAGACGCGGCCGCGCAATCGTTCCTGGCGAACCGCCTGCTGACCAATGGGCAGACCGTGTCGACGCTTATCACCCGCTTTGCCGGTCAGTTCGCGACCCGCCTGACGACCAAGCTGGGCGCGCAGGCCGTTCCGGTCCTGGGCGCGGCGACGGGGGCCGCGATCAACTATGCCTTCCTGGATTACTACGAACGGGTCGCAGACATCCATTTCCGCCTGTTGCGCCTGGCAGAAAACCATCCGGGCACGGATGTCGACGCGGCCTATGCCCAAGCCCTGACCCGCGCGGGACAGCCCCGCCTATCCCGCCGTCAGAAGGGGACGTCGTCGCCCCCGCTTGCCAGTTGAACATAGGCCGCCTTGATGTTTTTGAACCCGGCCTCGAACTGAACGGTCAGCGTGTCCTCGGCGATCCCCATGACCAGACCCTCGCCGAACTTGGCGTGGGTCACGCGGTCGCCCACGCTGAATCGCGACGCGGGCGCCGCGTTGATCGTGACGGGGGTGCGATGCACCGGCTGGCCGCGATCGGCGGCCCGCGCCTGCATCCGCTTCCATCCCGGAGAGGCATAGACATCGGCCTTGGCCACCCGTTCGTCCATCCGCGTGCCGCCCGCCATCGCCATCGCCGCACCATAGCCGCCGCCATACAGGCCCGGCGGGGTCAGCACCTCGACATGCTCCTCGGGCAGCTCGTCGATGAAGCGTGACGGCAGGGCGCTCTGCCACTGGCCGTACAGGCGCCGGTTGCCCGCGAAGGTGATCGTGGCCAGCCGTTCGGCCCGCGTGATGCCGACATATGCCAGCCGCCGCTCCTCCTCCAGGCCCTTGGTGCCCTGCTCGTCCATGGCGCGCTGGTTGGGGAACAGGCCGTCCTCCCATCCGGGCAGAAAGACGACCGGAAACTCCAGCCCCTTGGCGCCGTGCAGGGTCATGATGCTGACCTGTTCGTCGTCGTCGGCATTGTCGCGGTCCATGACCAGCGACACGTGCTCCAGGAACCCCTGCAGGTTCTCGAACTCCTCCAGCGCCTTGACCAGTTCCTTGAGGTTGTCCAGACGCCCCGGCGCGTCGGGCGACTTGTCGTTCTGCCACATCGCGGTATAGCCCGATTCGTCCAGCACCCGCTCGGCCAGCTCCACATGGCCGACACCGTCGCGCACCGCCATATGCGACCGCCCGATCAGGCCTACGAAATCGCGCAGGTTGGCCAGCCCCTTGCCGCCCAGCTGCTTGTCCTCGACCACGATGCGCGCGCCCTCCAGCAGGTTCACGCCGTTCTGGCGCGCCGCATGCTGGACCGTCTGCAGCGCCTTGTCGCCAAGGCCCCGCTTGGGCGTGTTCACGATCCGCTCGAAGGCCAGATCGTCGTCCGGGCTGACGACCAGCCGGAAATAGGCCATCGCGTCGCGGATTTCCTGCCGCTCATAGAACCGCGGGCCGCCGATCACGCGGTAAGGCAACCCGATGGTCATGAACCGGTCCTCGAAGGCCCGCATCTGGTGCGACGCGCGCACAAGGATCGCCATGTCGTTCAGGCTGACGCGGCCCAGGGCCTGTCGATGGCCGCCCTGGAACGCCTCGATCTCCTCGCCGATCCAGCGGGCCTCGGCCTCGCTGTCCCAATGCCCGATCAGGCGCACCGGTTCGCCCGGTTCGGCATCCGTCCACAGCGTCTTGCCCAACCGCCCCTGGTTCGCCGCGATCAGGCCGGACGCCGCCGCCAGGATCTGCGGGGTGGACCGGTAATTCTGCTCCAGCCGGATCACCTCGGCGCCCGGAAAGTCCTTCTCAAACCGCAGGATGTTGCCAACCTCGGCCCCGCGCCAGCCATAGATCGACTGGTCGTCGTCGCCCACGCAGCAGATGTTGCGATGCGCCTGCGCCAACAGCCGCAGCCACATGTACTGCGCGACGTTGGTGTCCTGATACTCGTCCACCAGGATATAGCGGAACCGGTCCTGCCATTGGCGCAGCACGTCTGGATGCGCCTGGAACAGCGTCACGCAATGCATCAGCAGGTCGCCGAAATCGACCGCGTTCAGCGTCAGCAGCCGGTCCTGATAGGCCGCGTACAGCTTGCCGCCATGCCCGTCAAACGCCTCACCCTCGCCCCGGGGCAGGTTGCCGGGCGTGATGCAGCGGTTCTTCCACCCATCGATCAGATGCGCCAGCTGCCGTGCGGGCCAACGCTTCTCGTCGATGTTCTCGGCCGCGATCAGCTGCTTCAGCAGGCGGATCTGATCGTCCGTGTCCAGAATAGTGAAACTGGGCTTCAGGTGCAGGTTGCCGTGCCCGATCAGCTCGGCATGGCGGCGCAGGATCTTGACGCTGATGCTGTGGAAGGTGCCCAGCCAAGGCATCCCCTCCACCGCATCGCCCAGCAGGCGGCCGATCCGGTCCTTCATCTCGCGCGCGGCCTTGTTGGTGAAGGTCACGGCCAGCAGCTGCCCGGGCCGCGCCTTGCCCAGCATCAGCAGATGCGCGGTTCGCGTGGTCAGCGCACGGGTCTTGCCCGTGCCGGCCCCCGCCAGCATCAGGACAGGCCCGTCCAGCGCTTCGACAGCGGCGCGCTGTGCGGCGTTCAGCCCGTCAAGATACGGCGCGGGCCGCGCGGCCATCGCGCGCTGCGACAGCGGCACCGCCGCCAGATCATCGGAATCGTCGAAATGCTCCATTCCGCCAACATAGGCATCGCCGCGCGCCAAGGAAAGCCCGACGTTCGCCCTATGTTCTCATCCGTGCCGAAATGGTGCGCCCCATCAGCAGGGGGTCCGGGGGGCGCGCAGCTCCCCCGGCCACCGCGGGACGCAGATCAGGCGCGCAACCCTGCAAAAGTCGCGGGGTCCAGCGATGCTTGGGCAAAGGTCGGCCCGCTGGTCAGCAGGCTGACCGCATCATGCGAATGCAGCGATTCCTGGTGGCTGGCCACGACACGAAAATCGCCTACCCGCGGATCGGCGATCAGCTGGCCCGCAAAGGCCCGCACCGCATCCTCGACAAAGATCGGGTTCGCCGCGTTCAGCTCGGCAAAGGCCTGCTCGTCCTCGCGCTTGACCATGACCTGCGTCTCGGTCGGCACCGCGGCGCGGCACAGCGCGATGACATCCTCGAACCAGATCCGCTCGGGGCCGTCCATCACCAGCGATATCCGCGCGACCGACCGCTGCGAATGCGGGGTGGCCAGCCGCCCGCGCGTCTGTCGGGCATGCTCGGACAGTTCCAGCGAACAGGGGCAGGTCGACGAATAGATGTAATCGACATGCATGACCCGCAACCGCGCGCCGGCCACGTCGATCACCTCCAGCGCGATGTCGTAATATTGCCAGCCCGAGAGGCCCGACCGCAGGCTGTCCACCCGCACCGGGTACGAAAACCGCATCTGAATCCGCGCATCCAGCGCGTCCAGGTCGGTCTTGTAGTCGTCCAGCGCCGCCTCCAGCACCGACAGGCTGAACGCATGATCGGCATGGCCATAGAATGACCGCATGATCCGCGACATGTTGATGCCCTTGCGGTCGGCCTCCAGACTGACGGTGCCGGTCACGCTGGTCTCCAGCGTGATCTCTCCGCCGTCGCGCACCAGATAGCGGATCGGCAGCCGAAAGTTCGAGATGCCCACATGCTGGATCGCGGTGCGCGCGCCCACGATCAGGCTGGCAGGCCCGTTCTGCAGGTCCGGCAGGCTGTCCTTGTAGGCGGGGTCGACGCGGAACTCCGCGTCATAGCTGCGCGCCAGCGCGGGATAGGCGGGGGTCAGGGGGCGGATCTCGGTCATGGTGCCTCCGGCGTGATCGCCACAGATATAGGGGGCGGCACAACAAATGTCAGCCCGCCCCCGCAGATGCGCCACGCCACGATGACGCAGCCCGGCTCAGCCCTGCAGCGCGTCCATCAGATCGGCGGTCAGGTCGCGCGCGTCCTCCAACCCCACCGACAGGCGCAACAGGCCCGGCGTGATGCCAAGGCGCGCCTTGTCCTCGTCGGTCAGGCGCGAATGGGTGGTGGTGGCCGGATGGGTCACGATGGATTTCGCATCGCCCAGGTTGTTCGAGATCGCGATGATCCGCAGACGATCCAGCGCGGCGAATGCCGCCTCCTTGCCGCCCGCCAGTTCCATCGCGATCATCGTGCCGCCCGACCCCATCTGCCGCATGGCCAGGTCGTGCTGCGGATGATCGGCCAGGCCCGGATAGATCACGCGGCTCAGCGCCGGATGGCCGTGCAGCGCGGCGGCGATGCCCGCGGCGGCCTCGGCCTGGGCGCGCACGCGCAGGTCCATGGTCTGAAGCCCGTTCAGCATGATCCAGGAATGGAACGGGCTGATCGCGCCGCCGGTATGCTTCAGATAGGGCTCGGCCACCTCGCGCACGAACTGACGCGTGCCGCAGATCACCCCGGCCAGCGCCCGCCCGCCGCCATCGATATGCTTGGTCGCGGAATAGACGACCACATCGGCCCCCTGCTCGACCGCGCGGGAAAAGACCGGGGTCGCGAACACGTTGTCGACCACCACCGTCGCGCCCGCCGCATGGGCAAGGTCCGCGACGGCCCGGATGTCGATCACCTCCAGCGTGGGGTTCGACACGCTTTCGAAGAACACCGCCCGCGTGCCGGGCGTGATCGCCTCGGCCCATTGGTCCAGATCGGTGCCGTCGACATAGCTGACCTTGACCCCGAACCGCACCAGCAGATCCAGCACGTACAGGCAGGACCCGAACAGCGCCCGCGCCGCGACGACGTGATCGCCCGGCTTGCACATCGCGAACATCGCGCCGTTGACGGCGGCCATGCCGCTGGCGGTGGCAAAGGCGTCCTCGGTCCCCTCCAGCGCGGCGATGCGGTCCTCGAACATGCGGCTGGTGGGGTTGCCGTAACGGGCATAGATGAACTCGTCCGGGCCGGTGCCCTGGAACCGCGCCTCGGCCGAGGCGGCGTCGGGATAGACGAAGCCCTGGGTCAGGAAGATCGCCTCGGCCATCTCGCCATACTGGCTGCGCCGGGTGCCGTGATGGACGGCCTGGGTCCGGGGATGGGGGGTGCGGGGGGTGAACTTGTCGTCGGACGAAACGCTCATGCGGGCTGCCTTTCCGTGGTCCCCTGCGGCGTAATCCCCACAGGCATCTTTCGCAAGTCCCGCGACCCCGGGCGCGCCGAACTGTCGCCTAGCCGACAAATTGCAGGAAATGCAGATAAACGGTTATTTTACAGGGGGATGCTTGATCTTCCTGTCCAAATGGACAGTTGGAAACCGACGGGTCGCAAGCTATGGTTGAACCACGGTCGGGTGATGTTCACCCAAAACCGGTACGGGGCTTTCGCCCCGCTTTCACCAGCGTCCCGCAGGTGCGGGGTCGTGTCACAAGTTTTCTGAAGACGGTTCCTGCGGTCCAGTGTGTTGCTGTGACCATCGCGTGTTTATTCGGACGGCGGGACCCGGACAGTTGGGGGCGGCAGGTCGCGCCGCCCCCAATGGTCCCTTACAGATAGTCGCCGCGCTGCAGGCCGTACTTGGCCATCTTTTCGTTCAGCGTCCGGCGCGGCAGGCACAGCTCGTCCATCACCCCGGAAATGCTGCCCTTGTGGCGGCGCATGGTGTTGTCGATCAGCATCTTCTCGAAGCTCTCGACATATTCCTTCAGCGGCTTGCCCTCGGTGGTGGTGGCCTGCTGGTTGTCCTCGCCATCCGCCATCAGCAGCGATGCGATCGACCCCGATCCGCGGCGGTTCTGCAAGACCGCGCGTTCGGCCACGTTGATCAGCTGGCGGATGTTGCCCGGCCAGGGCGCCTGCAGCAGCTGGGCGGCCTCCTGCGCGCTGACCTGGGGCGGCTCGCAGCCGTATTCCTCGCTGAACTGCTCGGTCATGCGGGTGAACAGCGCCAGGATGTCCTCGCCCCGCGCACGCAGCGGCGGCAGGGTGATCTTCAGCGCCGACAAGCGATAGAACAGGTCGGGACGCAGCGAATCCTCGGCCTTTCGGCCCTCGCCACGGGCGTTGCTGATCGCGATGATGCGCGTCTCGGCAGGTGTGCCCTGCTCGCTGATAAACGCCAGCAGGCGGGCCTGCATTGCCTCGGACAGGGCCTCGACATCCTCCAGGCACAGCGTGCCGGCGCGGGCCTCCTCGACGGCGGGCAGCCCGTCCTCGATGGGGCCGAACAGGCGCGATGCCAGGGCCTCGTCGTTATAGGCCGCGCAGCTGACCGGCACGAACTTCTTGGACGCGCGCGGCCCGACCGCGTGCAGGGCATGCGCCACCAGCGTCTTGCCGGTGCCGGTCTCGCCGTCGATCAACACGTGGCCGTCGGCCTGGCCCAGGTCCAGGATGTCCTCGCGCAGGCGCTCCATCACCGGGCTGGCGCCGATCAGCTTGGACATGACCTGCTGGCCTTCGGACAGGTCGCGGCGCAGGGCGCGGTTGTCCAGGGTCATGCGCCGGGCCTGCGTGGCCTTCTTGGCCAGCTGGGTCATGCGGTCGGGGTTGAAGGGCTTCTCCATAAAATCCATCGCGCCAAGGCGCATCGCCTCGACCGCCATGGGCACGTCGCCATGGCCGGTAATCATGATGACGGGCAGGTTCGAATCCAGGCCCATCAGGCGTTTCAGAAAGGCCATGCCGTCCATGCCGGGCATGCGGATGTCGCTGACGACGATGCCGGGCCAGTCGGACCCGATGACCTTCAGCGCGTCCTCGGCGCTGGCAAAGGTTTCGGTCTCGAAGCCCGACAGGACCAGCCACTGGCTGATCGATTCGCGCATGTCGGGTTCGTCATCCACGATGGCGATCTTCAGCTTGCGGGACATTCTTGTCATCCTCTCGTGTTGCGTCATTCGGCCGCCAGGGCCTGACGGGGCTGTCCGGGGCGGTGCAGCGGCAGCTCGACCCGGAACACCGCTCCGCCGGTGTTTTCGTTATGGGCGGTCAGGCGACCCCCGAAATCGGCGACGATCGTGGACGAGATCGCCAGCCCCAGCCCGGTCCCCTCGCCGGGCTTCTTGGTGGTCCAGAAGGGTTCAAACAGCTTTTCCAGGTCCGAGACACCCGGCCCGTTATCGCGGACGGACACATAGGCGTGAGCCGCGGCCTCGACCGTGATCTCGATCGCGGCGTCGGGGCGGCCCTTGACCGCGTCGACCGCGTTGCGCAGCAGGTTGATCAGCACCTGTTCCAGCCGGATGCGATCGGCCATGACCATCACCCGTTCGCGCGGCACGATGCGGATGATGCGGATGGGCCGGGTGCGCAGCTGGGGCTCCATCATGGTCAGCGCGCTGCTGACCGCGGCGCGCAGATCGACCGGCTCGACCGCCTCGCCGCCCTTGCGGGCATAGGACTTCAGCTGCCGGGTGATCGCGCCCATCCGGTCGATCAGGTCGTCGATGCGCTGGAAACTGGACAGCGCCTCCTCGGGGCGGCCGCGCTGCAGCAGCAGCCGCGCCCCCGCCAGATAGGTTTTCATCGCGGCCAAGGGCTGGTTCAGCTCGTGGCTGACGCCGGCCGACATCTCTCCCAGGGCGGCCAGCTTGGAGGATTGCTGCATGGTCTGCTCGGCCACGCGCAGCTCCTTCTGCACGCGCTCGCGTTCCGCGATCTCTCGGGTCAGGCGGGCGTTCAGGGCGCGCAGGTCGGCCGATTCGCGCATATAGGCCTGGCTCTGGATGCGCGCGCGCCGCGACAGCATCCAGAACGCCCCCGCCAGCAGGATGGCAAAACCCATGATCTGCAGCGCCAGAATGGCGTTGACGCGCTCGCGCACGGACGAATAGGCGGTGAAACTGATCATCCGCCAGCCGCGGAACGGCACCCGCGCCTCGGACTGCATCACCGCGCGGCCCTGGACATAGGCGTCGGCGGGGCTGGAGGTCCAGTCCGCCGTCACCTGGAACGCCCGCCGGATCGCAGAGGGCGCATCGCGCACCGCCTGCGCCTCGGCGACGGTCAGGCCACGCCAGCGCGGCTCGGTCGACAGGATGATCACACCCTCGCTGTCGGTGACGGCCACGGCATCGGAAATGCCCGCCCAGGACCGCTCCAGCCGGGTCAGGTCGGCCCCCACGACGATCACACCCAGCGTCCGCCCCTCGGACACCACGGCGCGGGAATAGGCGAACTCATGGGCGCCCGATGCCAGTTCGGACACGGTGAAGACCGTGTCGCGCGACCGCAGCGCCTCGACATATTGCGGGGCCGCGACGCTGTTCGTGCCGATCTGATAGCGGTCGGTGGCCCCCACGACCCGCCCCGATGCGTCCAACAGGCGGATCGAGGCCGCGCCGATCTCCTTCTGCGCGGTCATCAGCCGCGCCGAGGTGGTGGAAAAATCGTTGCCGTTCAGCGCCCCGATCAGCGCCGGGTCACGCGCCAGCAGCAAGGGCACGACCGAATTGCGCTGCAGTTCCGACATCAGGTTGCCCGAATACAGCGCCAGACGCAGTTCGGACCGCACGCGCGTGTTCTCGGAGAAGCGGTCGGTCAGCCATGCGTTGGTGACCCAGATCGTGCCCAGCGCTGCCAGGCAGATCAGTGCGATCGTCGCACGCAGCCACCAGGGGTTGACCGGCTGGCCGACCCTGCCGCGCCTGCGTTCGGCGCTGTCTTCGATATGATCCTCAGTGACCACGCACGGACCCGTCCCACAAGATCGGCTGACGCAATCTATGGCGAAGAACGGTCCGGCTCAAGTCAGGCGTGCGTCAGCGCCGTGGCCAGCCCCGTGAACAGCGCCGCCCCGTCGGTGCCGCCCGTGACCGGGTCGGCGGCGCGTTCGGGATGCGGCATCATGCCCAGGACGCGCCGGTTTTCCGACAGCACGCCCGCGATGTCGCCGACAGACCCGTTGATCGCCGGGGCATAGGTGAAGGCGATGCGGTCCTGATCGCGCAGCTGCGCCAAGCCTTCGGTGCCGATCTGATAGTTGCCGTCGTGATGGGCCACCGGAATGCAGATCCGCTGGCCCTTGGCGTAACCGCCGGTGAAGGCGCTGTCCGCGGTGCCCACGGTCAGGACCGACGGCTTGCACAGGAAAGTCAGCCCGGTGTTGCGCATCAGCGCGCCGGGCAGCAGGCCCAGTTCTGTCAGCACCTGCAAGCCGTTGCAGATCCCCAGCACATAGCCGCCCCGCGCCGCATGGGCCCGCAGCGCGTCGGCGATGGGGGAATGCGCGGCGATCGCCCCGCAGCGCAGATAGTCGCCATAGGAGAACCCGCCCGGCACGCCGACCAGGTCGATCCCGTCGGGCAGCTGGCTGTCTTTGTGCCAGACGCGCACCACCTCGGCCCCCGCCTGTTCCAGCGCGACGGCAAGGTCGCGGTCGCAATTCGATCCGGGAAAGGTGACGACGGCGGCTTTCATCGCGGGACTCCTGCTTGGGACGCCCTGCCCTTAGCGCAGGCCGGGTTCCAAAGAAAGGGGGGCCAGCCCCCCATCGCCTTGCGGCGATCCCCCCGGGGGTATTTGAACAACGGAGAAATGCATCCTGCGCCCTCGGAAAGCAGAAGGCCGGGCGATTGCCCGGCCTTCGTGATCAGTTCAGCGCCTTGTTCAGGTACTGGTCGACCTTTTCCAGATAGCCCATCGTGGTCAGCCATTTCTGGTCGGGACCCACCAGCAGCGCCAGGTCCTTGGTCATGTGGCCGTCCTCGACCGCCTGGACGGTCACCTTCTCCAGCGTCTGCGCAAAGGTCAGCAGGGCGGCGTTGTCGTCCAGCTTGGCGCGGTGCTTGAGGCCGCCGGTCCAGGCAAAGATCGACGCGATCGAGTTGGTCGAGGTCGCATTGCCCTTCTGGTGTTCGCGATAGTGGCGGGTGACGGTGCCATGGGCGGCCTCGGATTCGACGATCTTGCCGTCCGGGGTCATCAGGACCGAGGTCATCAGGCCAAGGCTGCCAAAGCCCTGCGCGACGGTGTCCGACTGCACGTCGCCATCATAGTTCTTGCAGGCCCACACATAGCCGCCCGACCATTTCATCGCGCTTGCGACCATGTCGTCGATCAGGCGGTGTTCGTAATGGATGCCGGCCTTCTTGAACCGGTCCTGGAACTCGGCCTCGTAGACCTCCTGGAACAGGTCCTTGAAGCGGCCGTCATAGGCCTTGAGGATCGTGTTCTTGGTTGACAGATAGACCGGATAGCCGCGCGCCAGGCCATAGTTCAGCGAGGCACGGGCGAAATCGCGGATCGAATCGTCCAGATTGTACATGGCCATTGCGACCCCGGCGGCGGGGGCGTCATAGACCTCGTGCTCGATCGTCTCGCCGTTCTCGCCGACGAACTTGATGGTCAGCTTGCCCTTGCCCGGAAAACGGAAATCGGTGGCCTTGTACTGGTCGCCGAAGGCGTGGCGGCCGACGATGATCGGCTGCGTCCAGCCCGGCACCAGCCGCGGCACGTTCTTGCAGATGATTGGTTCGCGGAAGATCACGCCGCCCAGGATGTTGCGGATCGTGCCATTGGGGCTGCGCCACATCTTCTTCAGGCCGAATTCCTCGGCCCGCGCCTCGTCGGGGGTGATGGTCGCGCATTTCACGCCGACCCCGTGGCGCTTGATCGCCTCGGCCGCGTCGATGGTGATCTGGTCGTTGGTGCGGTCGCGCTCCTCGATGCCCAGGTCATAATATTTCAGGTCGATGTCCAGATAGGGCAGGATCAGCTTTTGCTTGATGAAGTCCCAGATGATCCGCGTCATCTCGTCCCCGTCCAGCTCGACGACGGGATTGGCAACCTTGATCTTCGACATGAACTGCCCCTTGTGCGGTGGATACGGTCGCGCCGCTTCTAGCCGCAAAAGCGTCCGATTGAAAGACGGTATGCGATGGTATGCAAGACACCCGTCCGGTGATTAGCTGCCCGCGAAATGGGCGCGCAGACCGTTGTGCAGCCACTGCCACAGCGGCGCGCAGCCGCGTTCGACCCAAGGGCCCACGCGGCTTTCCACCTGCGCCAGGGTCACGTCGTATTCGACCCAGCCCGCGCCGCCCGACCGCAGGTTCTGGACGGCGGGCTGGCAGCGGTCCAGCGCCTTGGCGAAGACGGCATCGGGGCTGGCCGCCGCCTCGAACTCCTGCCACAGGGCCAGCATCTGCTGTCCTTGCGGGTCGGGCAGCAGGCCGAACAGGCGCCGCGCGGCGGCCTCCTCGGCGGCCTGGATCGCCGCCGATCCATGCGCCTGCCCGCCGGCGGAATGCAGGGGCACATCGCCCACGTCGATCTCGACCAGATCGTGGATCAGCAGCATCCGGATGACGCGGCCCGGATCGACGCCCGGCCCCGCCAGACCGCCCAGCACCAGCGCGTACAGCGCCAGATGCCAGCTGTGCTCGGCGCTGTTCTCGCGACGCGATCCGTCCAGCAGGCGGTTTGCGCGCAGGACGCCCTTCAGCGCGTCGGCCTCGGCCAGAAAGGCCAGGCGGCGGGCCAGATCGCCCTGGGCGACCTCCTGCCCGGACAGCAGCGCCTGCGCGGCCTGCCACCCCTGCGGCCATTCGCGTTCGAACCGCGCCGCGCGTCCGGCCGACAGGTTGTCGCGCACGATCCGGACATGGTCGGGGATCGGATCGCGCGCCTGGAGTACCTGAAAGATGGGCTGTGCGTGATCCATGCGCTTGGCGGTCACCGCGGCAGCGTCCGCGCGCCCCTCGAAATCGCGCCAGAGGGCGGCCAGACGCGCCCCGTCCGGCGCCAGGCCAAAGATGCGATCCGCCGCCGCGGCCTCGGCGATGGCTAGGCCTTCCACGTCATGATCCAGGTGGATCGGCTGATCGCCGGTGTCGATCTCGACCAGGTCGTGGATCAGGATCATCGCGATGGCGCGGTCGCTGGCGCCCATCACCATTGCCCACAGGGCGACGTGCCAGCTGTGTTCTGCACTGTTCTCGGGGCGCGACAGGTCCATCAGGACGCTGGCGCGGTGGACCGACTTCAGCCGGTCCGCCTCGCACAGAAAGGCGAACGCATCGTCCAGCATGGCCGCAGCCCTCAGCGCGACGTCTCGGTCAGGCGCTTCCTGACGTAACCCTGCACCAGGTCGATCATCGGCTTCATGTGGGTCTCGTCGTCGCGGAAGAAATGGTCCGCGCCCTCGATCTCCTCATGGGTGACGGTGATGCCCTTCTGCTCGCGCAGCTTGCCCACCAGGGTGGCGGTGTCCTTGGGCGGAGCAACGCGGTCGGCAGTGCCGTTCACGATCAGGCCTGACGACGGGCACGGCGCCAGGAAGCTGAAATCGTACATGTTCGCGGGCGGGGCCACGCTGATGAAGCCGGTGATCTCGGGGCGGCGCATCAGCAGCTGCATCCCGATCCACGCACCGAAGCTGAATCCCGCGACCCAGCAATGCTTGGAATTGGGGTTCATCGCCTGCAGGTAATCCAGTGCCGAGGCGGCATCGGACAGCTCTCCGATGCCCTGGTCGAATTCGCCCTGGCTGCGGCCCACGCCGCGGAAGTTGAACCGCATCACCGTGAACCCCATGCGGTGGAACGCATAGTGCAGGTTGTAGACGACGCGGTTGTTCATCGTCCCGCCATATTGCGGGTGCGGATGCAGCACGATGGCGATGGGGGCGTCTGGCTTGCCGGGCTGAGGGTGGTAACGGCCTTCGAGACGGCCTTCGGGGCCGGGAAAAATCAGCTCGGGCATGGTTGTCCTTCACAGGTCCTGTCGGGTTTCTTGACGCGTGCGCGCATGGCTTCTAGACGGGATATCTGGGCAGCCGGCACAGGTTTGGCAAGAAACATGCTGGGCCGGGCATAGCGCGCGACGACGGCGCGCGTCAATGCAAAGGCAGGCCCGGCAGGGACCATCGGGGGGAAGACGCGCCATGAAACTGTCCACCAAGGGACGCTACGCGATCATCGCGCTGACCGACCTGGCCATCGCCAAGGGGGGCGACCTGACCTCGCTGGCCGAAATCTCGAAACGCCAGGACATCTCGCTGCCCTATCTGGAACAGCTGTTCGTGCGCCTGCGCCGGGCGGGGCTGGTGGCGTCCGTGCGCGGTCCGGGCGGCGGATACCGCCTGGCCCGCACCCCCGAGACGATCCGCGTGGCCGAGATCCTGGAGGCCGTGGACGAGACCGTCAGCGCCATGCATATCGGCGCGGGCGCGTCGGGCGGCATTTCCGGGTCGCGGGCGCAGACCCTGTCGAACCGGCTGTGGGAAAGCCTGTCCGCGCATGTCTATGTCTTCCTGCACAATCACACGCTGGCCGACGTGGCGAAGAACCAGCTGCTGCCCTGCCCCGCGCTGCCCAAGATCCTCAACGTCGTGGACGACTGAGGCCGCCCGGGAATTAATTCGACAAATCCTGGATCCGGTCGGCGGTTTCCCGCGTCCCCCGGTCAGAGGCCCGCAAAAGGCCCTGTCCAACGGATGAGGAGAATCCCATGACCCACCTGACCCGTACCCGTGCCATGCTGCTAGGCGGTGCTGCCGCCATCGCGATGACCGGCGCCGTCGGCACGGCAGCCGCACAGGAGTGCCAGCAGGGCGCAGGCGGCGCCGGATCGCTGGCCTGCGGCCCGACCGCCATCGCCGAGGGCCCGCTGTCGGTCGCCATCGGCGACAACGCCTCGACCGATGCGACCGCCGTGGACGGCGTGGCCATCGGCGGAGAGGCGACCGCCACCGGCCCCTCGACCACCGCGGTCGGCGGCGAATCGGTTGCGACCGGGCCGGGCGCCAGCGCCATCGGCTGGCAGGCGCAGGCCACCGCGGAACGCGCGCAGGCCATCGGCCACCTGGCCACCGCCCAAGGCGTCCGGTCCCTAGCCGTGGGCAAGAACGCCGACGCGCAGACCGACCTTTCCACCGCCATCGGCAACGAATCCACCGCCAACGGCGTCGACGCGCTGGCCGTGGGCGACACCGCGGCGGCGAACGGCAACTCGACCACTGCGGTCGGCGGCGAATCGGTCGCGACCGGCCCCGGCGCCAGCGCCATCGGCTGGCAGGCCCAAGCCACCGCCGAACGCGCCCAGGCCTTCGGCCACCTGGCCACCGCACAGGGCGTCCGGTCGATGGCCATCGGCGAGAATGCCGACGCCCAGACCGACCTGTCCACCGCCATCGGCAACGAATCCATCGCCAACGGCATCGATGCGCTGGCCGTGGGCGACACGGCCGCGGCGAACGGCAACTCGACCACCGCCATCGGTGGCGAATCGGTCGCGACCGGGCCGGGTGCCAGCGCCATCGGCTGGCAGTCCATGGCGACCGCGGAACGCGCCCAGGCCATCGGCCACCTGGCCACCGCGCAGGGTGTCCGCTCGCTGGCCGTGGGCGAGAATGCCGACGCCCAGTCGGATTTCTCGACCGCCATCGGCAACGAATCCATCGCCAACGGCACCGACGCGCTGGCCATCGGCGACACCTCGGTCGCGACCGGCACCTCGACCACCGCGGTCGGCGGTGAATCGGTCGCGAACGGCACCGCCGCCACCGCCTTCGGTTGGCAGGCGCAGGCCACCGCCGAACGCGCCCATGCCTTCGGCCACCTGGCAGCGGCCAGCGGCGTGCGCTCGACCGCCATCGGCGAGGCCGCGATGGCCATGGGATCGGGGTCGATCGCGCTTGGCAACCAGGCGGTCGCTGCGGCCGACAACTCGGTCGCCATCGGTGATGGCGCGACCGCGACCCGCGCGAACGAGTTCGTGCTGGGCAACGGCGCCAACACCTATCGCGCGGCGGGCATCGCGTCGGATGCCAGCACGGCGGCGCAGGGCACCCCCATCGGCGTCGTGACCTCGGACGCGCAGGGCAACCTGGCGGTCGACCGGTCGATCGGCGAGAGCATGTCGTCGCTGAACGGCCGCGTGCGCTCTCTGGGCCAGCAGGTCGAGGACAACAAGGAAGGCATTGCCATGGCGATGGCGCTGAACACCCCCTATGTCCCCGAGGACAAGACCTATGCCGTGTCGACCAGCATCGGCAGCTTCGAAGGCTCGCAGGCACTGGCCGCGTCGATGGGCTACCGCTTCGACGCGAACACCCAGTTCGACGCGGGCATCACCTATGGCTTTGACCAGAACCAGGTCGGCGGCCGCATCGGCGTGACCTACGCGTGGTAGGCCACGCCGCAACACGGACGGGGACGGCGCATGCGCTGTCCCTGGCCATCGCGATGGCGCTGGCGCTGGTCGGCGCCAGCGCCCATGCGCAGGACGCCCCCGCCGAACCGCAGCCCGAACCCCGGGCCGAGGCCCCCCTTGTCGAACCCAGCTATGCCACCGCCCTGATCCGCGACGTGCTGGCGGCGGTGAACCACGGCAACTGGACGGGCAACTACACGGTGCTGCGCGACATCGCCGCCCCGGAATTCGCATTGGCCAACGATCCGACGCGCCTGGCGGGCCTGTTCACGCCGCTGCGCGAGGAACGGCTGGACCTGCTGCAGGCGATGGTCGTCGACCCGGTCATCCTGGACAGCGCGCTGTCCGATACCGGGCAGGAGCTGCGCCTGACCGGCTTTGTCCCGCTGCAGCCGCGTCATGTCAGCTTCGATCTGGTCCTGGGGCTGGAGGGGCGGCGTTGGCTGTTGCTGGGCATCTCTGTCGGGGCGTTCGATCCGATCGATCCGTAAGGCATCTGCCGATGTCGCCGCAGTCTGGGCGTCATCTGTCGGTTCGCACCCCGCACCCCCACCGGATCACGGCGGACCACCTGCGTGATTGCGGGCGATCAGCTCACTGACCCGCTCCTTGGGCCGGCACAGCACCGCGCCATGCGGCGCGAAGACGACCGGCCGTTCGATCAGGATCGGATGGGCCGCCATCGCCGCGACCAGCGCGTCATCGGACAGCGCCGGATCGCCCAGGCCCAGTTCCGCGAATGGCGTTCCTTTGCGCCGAAGCAACCCCCGCGCCCCGATGCCCAGACGCGACAGCGCATCGCGCAACGCATCCTCGGACGGCGGCGCGGTGATGTAGTCGCGCACCTCGGGTGCGATCCCCGCCTCGCGCAGCGCGGCCAGAACCCAGCGCGAGGTGGAGCAGGTCGGCTTGTGCCAGATCACCCAACCCATCTCAGCGCTCCCCGTCCGGGATGGGCAGGGCGCTGGTCGCCTTGATCTCCTCCATCGACAGCAGGGCCGTGACGTTGTGGATCTTCACCTCGCCGATCAGCGATTGGTAAAAGCGGTCATAAGCGCGGGCGTTCCTGACCTGCACCTTGAGGATATAGTCGATGTCGCCCGCCAGACGGTGTGCCTCGACCACCTCGGGCCGCTCGCGCAGCGCGCGCAGAAAGCGCGCGGCCCAGTCGCGGTCATGCTCGCTGGTGCGGATCAGCACGAAGAAGCAGGCCTCCAGCCCCAGCGCCTCGGGATCCAGGATGGCGACCTGACGGCGGATCACGCCTGCCTCTCGCAGCTTGCGGATTCGGTTCCAGACCGGGGTCTTGGAGGCCCCCACCCGATCGGCGATCTGGTCCAGCGACAGGCTGGCATCCTGCTGCAGCAGGAACAGGATCTTGCGGTCCACCTCGTCCAGGCGGACAGGCGTTTGGCCTGCGCCCGCATCGGGGGAAATCGGTTCCGGCATGGCGCGCTCCTTGGTCGATCGTCCTTATTTGCCGCGACCACTGTGCAGAATCCAGAACGAAATTCTATATAGAGGTCAGCAAAACCGCGAGGTCCAGTCATGAGCAAATCCTTCCCCCTGTCGGCCGCACGCCCCGGCGTCATCACCGCGAACGACCTTCGCGAAGGCCACAATGTGTGGATGTGCGCCGACGGCTGGACCCGCGATCCGCGCCAGGCGACCGTCTATGACGACGAGGCCATCGCCGACCTGGACCTGCTGCAGGCCGTGGCGCAATCCGAGATCGTCGTCGGTCCCTATCTGGTCGAGGCCAGGCGCGGTCCCGACGGACCCGAGCCCGTCCATTTCCGCGAGGCCTTCCGCCAGCGCGGACCGTCCAACTATTTCCACGGCATCCAGGCCGATCGGCAAGCCGACGCCCAGAAGACGGAAACCGCCCATGTTTGATATCCGCCCCGTCGAGACCGATTATGTCCGCCAGCGCGCGGCCGAATTCCGCGCCCAGGTCGCCCGCCGCCTGGACGGCAGCCTGACTGAGGACGAGTTCAAGCCACTGCGCCTGATGAACGGCGTCTATCTGCAGCTGCATGCCTACATGCTGCGCGTGGCCATTCCCTATGGCACGATCAGCCCGGACCAGATGCGCACCCTGGCCCTGCTGGCCGAGAAGTGGGACAAGGGTTACGGCCACTGGACCACCCGCCAGAACATCCAGTTCAACTGGCCCAAGCTGGTGGACATCCCGGACATGCTGGACGCGCTGGCCAATGTCGGCATGCACGCCATCCAGACCAGCGGCAACACCATCCGCAATGTGACCACCGACGCCTTCGCTGGCGCGGCCTTCGACGAGGCCGCCGATCCGCGCCCCTATGCGGAGCTGCTGCGCAGCTGGTCCACCGATCACGCCGAATTCCAGTTCTTGCCGCGCAAGTTCAAGATCGCCATTTCCGGCGGGAAGAAGGACCGTGCCGTCATCGCCGCCCATGACATCGGCCTGCGCCTGACCGAGCGGAACGGCAAGACCGGCTTCGAGGTCTGGATCGGCGGCGGTCTGGGCCGCACGCCGCTCCTGGGTCAGGTCGTCCGCGACTTCCTGCCCGAGGAGGACCTGCTGCCTTACGTCGAGGCGATCATCGCGACCTACAACTTGGCCGGGCGCCGCGACAACAAGTACAAGGCCCGCATCAAGATCACCGTGCTGGAGCGCGGTATCGACGTCATGCGCGCCGAGATCGACGAAGAGTTCCTGGCCCGCCGCCGCGATTTCCACGGCGCCGACCGCGACGCGCTGGCCGTGTTCAAGGACCGCTTCCGCGCGCCGTCCTTCCGCAACGCGCCCGTCGATGGCTATGAGGCCGAGCGGCAGGCGAACCCGGCCTTCCGCAGCTGGTCTGATACGAACCTGCATCAGCACCGGGTCGAGGGCTATGCCAGCGTCGTCGTGACCTTCAAGGCGCCGGGCCAGACGCCGGGCGACGCCAGCGCGGACCAGATGCGCCTGCTGGCCGATCTGGCCGAACGGTTCGGCCACGACGACCTGCGCGTGATGCACGACCAGAACGTGGCCCTGCCGCATGTGCACAAGTCGGACCTGCCGGCGCTGTACGCCGAGCTGCGCGCCGCGGGCCTTGCCACCGCCAATGCCGGGCTGACCAGCGACATCATCGCCTGCCCCGGCATGGATTACTGTGCGCTGGCCACCGCCCGTTCCATCCCCATCGCCGAAGAGATCGCCGACCATTTCCGCTCCGTCGGGCTGGAGGAGGAGATCGGCAACCTGAACATCCGCATCTCGGGCTGCATCAACGCCTGCGGGCATCACCACCTGGGCCATATCGGCATCCTGGGGCTGGATCGTGCGGGCGTGGAAAACTATCAGATCACGCTTGGCGGCGATGCCTATGACATCCCGGCCATCGGCGAACGCGCGGGCGCGGGTTTCCCCGCCGAACAGGTGGTCCCGGCCATCGACCGGCTGCTGCGCGCCTATCTGGAGGTCCGTGAGGACGCGTCCGAACGCTTCATCGACGCCTATCGCCGTCTGGGTCAGGCCCCGTTCAAGGCCGCGCTCTATCCCGTGGCCGCCGATGCTTGACGGGAACCTGGACACACGCGCGGGGCGGCTGAACGACCGCTATCGCCACCATGCCGCCATCGAGGTGCTGCGCCGCGCGGTCACCGACCCCGATCTGGGGCAGGTGGCGCTGGTGTCGTCTTTCGGCGCTGAATCGGTCGTGCTGCTGCACATGGTCAGCCGGGTCGCACCGGGCCTGCCGGTGCTGTTCATCGACACGCAGATGCTGTTCCCCGAGACCCTGGCCTATCAGCAAGAAGTCGCGGAGCGGCTTTCGCTGACCAACGTGCAGGTCATCACCGCCAGCGAGGCGGAGATCGCGGCCCATGACCCGGACGGAACGCTGCACAAGTCGAACCCCGACGCCTGCTGCGATTTCCGCAAGACGGTGCCGCTGGAGCGCGTGCTGTCGGGCTATGACGCCTGGATCACGGGCCGCAAGCGGTTCCAGAACGGCCAGCGCGCCGCGCTGGAGTTCTTCGAGCCCGAACCCCCGTCGCGCCTGCGCGTGAATCCTTTGGCGCATTGGCGCCCCGAGGACGTGCAGGACTACATGGTCGAGAACCGCCTGCCCCGGCATCCGCTGGTCGCCAAGGGCTATCCGTCCATCGGCTGCGCGCCCTGCACCTCTCCGGTCAAGCCGGGCGAGGACCCCCGTTCCGGGCGCTGGCGCGGCCAGGAGAAATCCGAATGCGGCATCCATTTCATCGGCGGGCGCATGGTCCGCGGAAAGGTCTCGGCATGAGCGAGCAGTTGAACAGCGAACCCGTCTTGGCCCGTGACGACGGGTTTCATCCGGTGACCGACCAGCCCGCCGTGGTGCTGGCCCCCGACACCGCCCCCGCGACCTTGGCCGACCATCTCGATCAGCCGCTGATCGGGATCGCCTTTCCGTCCTTCAGCGACGGGCGCGGTTTCACGCTGGCCCGCCGCTTGCGCGAGCTGGGATATACCGGTCGCCTGCGCGCGACGGGGCGGCTGATCGCCGATCAATACGCCATGGCGCGCCGCGTGGGCTTCGACGAGGTCGAGGTCGCCCCCGACATCGCCGCCCGCCAGCCCGAGGACCAATGGCGGGCCCGTGCCGACTGGAAGGCCTGGGACCATCGGGCGCAGCTGGCGGGCTGACCCTTTCGCCCGCGCGCCCCTTCGATTAGACGACAAGGATTGCAACAATGACGCTGGATCTGCCCGTGACCGAGGCCGCCAAGATTACCGTTCCCGATGCCCAAACCGTGACCTCGGTCACGAAATGGACCGACAGCCTGTTTTCGTTCCGGGTGACGCGGCCTGCCTCGCTGCGCTTCCGGTCGGGTGAATTCGTGATGATCGGCCTGCCGGGAGACAACGGCAAGCCGCTGCTGCGGGCATATTCCATCGCTTCGCCCAACTGGGACGACGAGCTGGAATTCTATTCCATCATCGTCCCCGACGGGCCGCTGACCTCCAAGCTGCAGCACATCAAGCCCGGCGACGAGATCATCCTGCGCCCCAAGCCCGTGGGCACGCTGGTCCTGGACGCCCTGCTGCCCGGCAAGCGGCTGTGGTTCCTTGCCACCGGCACGGGGTTCGCGCCCTTTGCCAGCCTGATGCGCGACCCCGAGACCTATGAGCGGTTCGAGCAGGTCATTATGATGCATACATGCCGCACCGGTGAGGAGCTGGTCTATGGCGCCGAGCTGGTGAACAACCTGCGCCACGACCCGCTGCTGACCGAGATCTATGGCGACGATTTCGCCCAGCGGCTGAAATACTACCCGACGACGACGCGAGAGCCCTCGCCCTTCATGGGGCGCATCACCGACAACCTGACCTCGGGCAAGGTGCTGTCGGATCTGGGCCTGCCGCCCATCGATCCGGCACAGGATCGCGCGATGATCTGCGGCAGCCTAGCCTTCAACGTCGACGTCAAGGCGGTCCTGGAAGGGTTCGGCCTGAACGAGGGCGCGAATTCCGAGCCGCGCGAATTCGTCGTCGAAAAGGCCTTTGTCGGCGACGGCGTCTGACGTCGTTTCTATCGAACCGCCCATGGGCCGCGCCGTTTCGGCGCGGCCTTTTGCATGGCGCACCGCCGCCCATCACGCGATGGTCACGGCAAGTTTGGGAACCCTTGGCGCAAGTGCCTGTTAAAGCACAAAAGACAGTCATTCGATTTTCCACAAGGAGCGTCTCATGCGCCGGATTATCCATAACACAACCGCCATCGCGGCCTGCCTGTCGCTGATGGCGCCGCATCTTGCGATGGCCCAGACCGCGATGCCCGCCCCCGATCAGGCGGCCCCCCAGAACCTGATCCTGGCGCAGGCCGCGCCCGAAGGTCAGGTCCCGCCCCCGCCCGCGGCCCCCGGCGAGGAGGGACCGCAGGACGGTGCCGATTTGAACCAAGCTCAGAACCCGCCGCCGGCGGAGCCCGCGCCCGCGGAAGAGCCTGCGCCCGAGCCCGCGCCGGTCGAGGAGCCCGCGCCGGAAGCCCCGGCCGAGGCGCCCCCTGCCCCCGAGGAAGCACCGGCCGAAGCCCCGGCGGAGCAACCTGCCGAGGCGCCTGACGCAACCCCCGCGGCAGAGGCGGAGCCTGCCCCCGCCGCAGAACCTGCTCCCGCGCCCGCGGCAGAAGCCGCCCCGGCTACCGAGCCCGCGCCCGCCGCAGAGCCCGCGCCCCCGGCGGCACCCGAGGCAGCAGCGCCCGAGGCCGAAGCCCGGCCGGCCCCCGCAGCCGCACCTGCACCGCAGCCCGCACCGGATGGCACCCCGCCGCCGCCCGCACCTGATGCGATGCCGGACCAAGCGCCCGAGGCCCGCCCCGCACCGCAGCCCGAGGCCGCACCCGCGCCGAATCCGAACCGCGCCGCCGAGCCCGCCGCAGAGGCCCCGGCCGCCGGCGATGCCGCGCCGCGCGCCAACCCGCAGCGCGAGGCGCCTCCTGCCGCCGACGCTCCGGCGGAGCCGCGTCCGAACGCACGCCCTGCCGCGCAAAACGACCAGCAGCCGGCGGATGCCGCTGAAGAACCCGTCGGAAGCGACCTCGACGCCCTGACCGAGCAGTTGCGCGCGCAGGAGCAGGGCGAGCAGCCCGCAGCCGATCCGGCCGCGACGGCCGATGCACCTGCGGAACCCGCAGCGCCTGCGGCTCAGGGTGGCCTGACCCTGGCGACCGGTGCAACGCAGGTCGAACGCGCTGGCGCCCTGCCGGGTCTGGCCGGAGTGCTGACGCAAGAGGTTCAGGGTGGCCTGGACACCTCGGCGCTGACCTGTCTGGACGGCAGCGCGTTCCCCTGTGCAGATGGCGGTCGTGCGATGACCCCGAACGGCGTCGTCGTCGAGACCAACGAGGCGGGCGAGCTGCGCCTGGCCCCGACCGAGGCGCAGATGTACCGCGTCGGCCAGAATGGAGAGATGATCCGTCGTGCCGCCGAAGAGGACACCGTCGAGACCGAGGCATCGCGCGAGGCCGCTCAGGCGACCGCACCGGCCACCGCGGCGGCGCTGGACGCAGCCGATGGATCGGGCGAGATCACCGAGCAGCAGGTGACCGAGGAGAACGCCCGGTCTTCGTCCGAGGACTTTACCACCAGCCTGCGCGATGCGCTGGCGGGCGCCACCGGTCAGCCTGCACCGCAGGCCGAGGAGGAGGACGACGACAACCGCCTGCGCAATGCCCTGCTGCTGGGTCTGGGTGCCGTGGCGGTCGGGTCCTACCTGAACAACAACCGCCAAGTTGCGCTGTCCGCGCCGGACCGGGTGGTCGTCACCCGCGCCGATGGCAGCCAAGAGGTCATCAAGGACGAGGTCGCCCTGCTGCGCCAGCCCGGCTCGACCGTGCAGACCGAGAACTTCGACGACGGTTCGTCGCGCACCATCGTGACGCGCCAGGACGGCAGCCGCGTTGTGACCATCCGTGACGCGAACCTGCAGGTGCTGCGGCGCACCCTGGTCAGCGCCGACGGCACGACCACGCAGCTGATCGACGACACCGCCGACGTGCAGCCCGTCGATATCGGCGCCCTGCCCGCCCCCGCCCCCGTCCAGACCGGCAATGCGCCCCTGAACGAGGATCAGCTGCGCGAGGCCCTGCTGCGCGAGGCGAATGTCGACCGCCGCTTTACGCTGTCCCAGATCCGCAACATCCCCGAGGTGCGGGCGCTGGTGGCGCCAGTCAACATCGACGCGATAACCTTCGATACCGGCTCTGCCGCGATCCGGTCGGATCAGGCGCAGCAGTTGCAGGGTCTGGGTCGTGCGATCCAAGACCAGATCGCCCAGAACCCGAAGGAGATCTTCATGATCGAGGGTCATACCGATACGGTCGGGTCGGACGCCGCCAACCTGGCGCTGTCGGACCGTCGCGCGGAATCGGTGGCGCTGGCACTGACCGAGTACTTTGACGTGCCGCCGGAGAACCTGGTGACCCAAGGCTATGGCGAGCAGTTCCTGCGCGTCCGTGCCGAGGGCGACATCCGCGACAACCGTCGCGCCTCGGTCCGCCGGATCACCGACCTGCTGGCGCAGTAAGCGCACCCACGAAACGACGAAGGCCCCGGCATCGCGCCGGGGCCTTTTTCACGTCCTGTCGTCAGTCCGCGGCCAGGAAGCCGCCGGACTGGCGATGCCACAGCCGGGCGTACAGACCGTCGCGTTCCAGCAGTTCGGCATGGCTGCCCTGTTCGACGATCCGGCCCTGGTCCATGACCACCAGCCGGTCCATCGCGGCGATGGTGGAGAGGCGATGCGCGATGGCGATGACCGTCTTGCCCTGCATCAATGCCTCCAGCCGGGACTGGATCGCGGCCTCGACCTCGCTGTCCAAGGCGCTTGTGGCCTCGTCCAGGATCAGGATCGGCGCGTTCTTCAACGCGACCCGCGCGATGGCGATGCGCTGGCGCTGGCCGCCCGACAGCTTGACGCCGCGTTCGCCAACATGCGCATCAAGCCCCTGCCGGCCCTGGCTGTCGGACAGCGACGGGACGAACCCGTCCGCCTCGGCCATGCGCAGGGCGTGGTCGATCTGATCCGGGGTCGCGTCGGGGCGGCCATAGGCGATGTTCTCGCGCACCGACCGGTGCAGCAGCGAGCTGTCCTGCGTGACCACGCCGATGGCCGCGCGCAGGCTGTCCTGGGTCACCTGCGCGATGTCCTGGCCGTCGATGGTGATGCGCCCCGCGTCGATGTCGTGAAAGCGCAGCAGCAGGTTGATCAGCGTCGATTTTCCCGCGCCGGACCGGCCCACCAAGCCCACCCGTTCACCCGGCCGCAGATGCAGCGTCAGGTCGTCCAGCACCGCCATCGGCTGCGCCCCCGCAGCACCGCCATAGCGGAAGGTGACGTTGTCGAACCGCACCGCCGCAGGACCGGGCAGCAGGGGCTGCGCCCCCGGCGCGTCGCGCACCTCTCGTGGCAGGGACAGGCTGGTGATGCCGTCGCGCACGGTGCCGATATTCTCGAACAGGGCGGCGAATTCCCACATGATCCAGTGCGACATGTTGTTCAGCCGCAGGGCCAGCGGCACCGCGATGGCCACCGCCCCGACCGCGATCAGCCCCTGCGTCCACAGCCACAGCCCCAGCCCGGCCACCGCCGCGACCAGCCAGACGTTGAGCAGGTTCAGCACCATGTCCTGCAGGCTGGACAGGCGCATCTGCGCGTGGACGGTGCCCAGGAACCGGTCCATGCCCTGATGCATCCACGCCTCCTCCCGGTCGGAGTGAGAGAACAGCTTGACCGTCGCGATGTTGGTATAGCTGTCGACGATGCGTCCGGTCATCGCGCTGCGGGCATCGGCCTGCTCCTGCGCCACGCGGCCAAGGCGCGGCACGACATACCACAGCAGCGCGCCGTAGGCTGCGGCCCAGACCAGGAAGGGCAAGGCCAGACGCCAGTCCTGGCTGGCGGCCAGCACCATCGCGCCCAGGAAATAGATCAGCACATAGCTGCCCACGTCCATGATCTTCATGGACACCTCGCGTACGGCCAGCGCGGTCTGCATCAGGCGCTGCGCAATGCGGCCCGCGAATTCGTCCTGGAAGTAGCCGACCGACTGGCGCAGCAGCCAGCGATGCGCCTGCCAGCGGATGCGCTGCGGAAAATTGCCCATCAGCGACTGGTGCAGGACCAGCGATGTCACCACGTTCAACGCCGGCATCACCACCAGCAGCACCAGCGCCATCAGCGCGATGCTGCCGCCATGACGGTCCCAGAAGACCTCTCGCGGGGTGTCGGCCAACTGGTCGATCAACTGCCCCAGCCAGCCGAACAGCGCCACCTCGATCAGCGCGATCAGGCCCGATCCCACGGCCAGCAGCACCAGCCAAGGCAGCGTGCCGCGACTGTAATGCAGCACGAACCGCCACAGACCCGACGGGGGCATGGTTGGGGTCTGGTCGGGATAGGGGTCGATGCGTCGTTCGAACCAGGCGAACATGGGGATGTCCTCCGCTGCTGAAGGGGCCGCAGTGCTGACCCGGACCGCCCGCAAAGTCAAGCGCGCAGGGGCGATCTTTGCCATCGCGATGGAACGGGGCGGGCCGGGGATCGTTGGTCATCCAGCACCATCAGAAAGGCCGTATCATGACCATGAATTCCCTCAAGGACCTGTATCTGGACCAGCTGCAGGATCTGTATTCCGCCTGCAAGCAGTCCATGCCCGTCGTGACCGAGATGGGTCGCGTCGCCAAGTCGCGCGAACTGGCCGAGGCGCTGATCGCCGGCAACGAAGGCATTGCCCGCGGCATGGAGCATCTGGCGACCCTGTGCAGCCAGCACGGCGTCGACCCCACCGGAGAGCACTGCAAGGGCATGGAAGGTCTGGTGACCGAGGCCCGCAAGCACGCGCTGCAGGCCGATTTCGGTGATGACGACGTCCGCGACGCGGCGATCATCACCCAGTATCAGCGCCTGACCCATTACGCGATCGCGGGCTATGGCTGCGTGCGCAGCTTTGCCAACCGCCTGGATCTGGATGCCGATGGCGGCGTGCTGCAGGAATGCCTGGAGAGCACCCGCGACGGCGACAAGCACATGACCCGCATCGCCGAGGGCGGCGTCAACCAGAAGGCCGCCAACGGTTGATCCACCACGACCGCCCGGAGGACACCCCGGGCGGTCGTCTTTCCTCAGATCGTGCCCGCGGCCATTTCCTTGGCGATATGGTCGGCCTGACGGATCGCCAGCGCGACGATGGTCAGGGTCGGGTTTTCCGCCGCGCCCGTCGTGAACTGGCTGCCATCGGACACGAACAGGTTCGCGATGTCATGCGTCTGCCCCCATTTGTTGACCACGCCGTCCTCCGGCCGCTCCGACATTCGGTTGGTCCCAAGGTTGTGCGTGGACGGATAGGGAGGCGTCGGCAGGGTCCGCGTGGCCCCCATCGCCCGGTACATCGCCTGCCCCCGCTCATAGGCGTGATTGCGCATCGCCACGTCGTTGGGATGGTCGCTGAAATTCACGTTGGCGACCTTCAGGCCAAATTTGTCGACCGTGTCCGACAGGGTGACGCGGTTCGTCTCCTGCGGCATGTCCTCTCCGACGATCCACAGCCCGGCCATGTATTCGTACTGGTCCAAGGCGGTCGTGAACTCGCGCCCCCACCGGCCGGGGTCCAGGAAGGCCGCCATGAAGGGCAAGCCCAAGGACAGGGTCTCCAGCTCGTATCCGCCGACGAAGCCGCGGGAGGGATCGTGGCGCGCCTCGTCCTGCATGATGCCGGCCATGGTCGTACCCCGCCACATGCGCACGGGTTTTTCGAAGATGCCATAAACCGACCCGGTCGTGTGGCGCATGTAGTTGCGTCCCACCTGACCGCTGCTGTTGGCCAGACCGTCGGGGAACATCTCGCTGGCGGAATTCAGCAGCAGCCGCGGGCTTTCAAAGCTGTTGCCCGCCACCGCCACGATGCGCGCGGCCTGAAACTGCAGGGCGCCGTCCTTGTCGAAATACTCGACCCCGGTCACGCGGCCCTGGTCATTGTGCAGGATGCGGGCCACATGGGCGTGGTCGCGGACCTCAAGGTTGCCGGTCGCCTCGCCCTTGGGGATGTCGGTATAGGCGGCCGACCACTTGGCGCCCCATTTGCAGCCCTGGAAACAGAACCCCGTCTGCTGGCAGGCCGGCCGTTCGTCGTTGTCGATGCTGTTGATCGCCATGCGCCCGGTCGAGACCTCGGTATAGCCGATGGCCTTGGCCCCCGCCTCGAACACCTTGTAGTTGTTGCTGCCCGGCAGGCCCGGAAAGTCGCCGGTCCGGGTCACGGCCAGCTTGGCCTCGGCCTTCTCGTACCAGGGCGCCATCTCGGCCGCGTCGATGGGCCAGTCCAGCAGGTTCGCCCCCTCGACCGTGCCATAGGTGGTCAGGGCCTTCCATTCATGTTCCTGGAACCGGATCGAGGCGCCCGCCCAATGAGTCGTGGTGCCGCCGACCGCCTTGACGATCCAGGCGGGCAAGCCGCTGAAATCCTTGGCCACGCGCCAGTCTCCGCTGGTCGTGCGCGGGTCGGTCCAGGCCAACTGGCCAAAACTTTCCCATTCGTCGTTGATATAGTCTTCGGGCAGATAGCGCCCGCCCGCCTCCAGCGCCACGACCTTGACGCCCTTCTGCGCCAGTTCGTTGGCCAGCACGCCGCCGCCCGCGCCGGTGCCGATGATGACGACCACGCTGTCGTCGGTCAGTTCGAATTTCGCTGCCGTAGCCATGATCCGCCCCCTTACAGCCAGTCGATGTCGTCAAAGCCACGATAGATGTAGCCGCCTTGGGAGAAGCTCTCTCCCTCATAGCCGAAGATCGGCCAGACCTCTTTCTGGTTGTAGAGACCAGTCACCAGCCCGCCCCGGACGGTCTGGAAGAACGCGCTGTCCTCCATCCCGCGCAGGATCGCCACGCGGTCCTGCTCCCACCCGATCGAGACATAGTCGTCATGCCCGGCCGCCTGCGCGGCGGCGTCCAGCGCGGCGATGCCCTCGGCCACCATGGGCTGGTTCTCGGCGGTGTCGTATCCCTTGATCGCGATCGCATAGAAACGGTCGCCCACGCGGTCATGCGGATAGATGTCGCGGGCCATCTGCAGCAGCGTGGCCATCTCGTGCTCGCTGATCGCGGTCACCTCGACGGCCCAGGCCGCATCGGGTGCCGCGATGAAGCCTGCGCCGGCCACTGCCAGCGCGCCCGCCGCGACGGCCCGCGACAGCAGCGCCCGACGGGTCAGGCCCTTGGTCGTTGGTTCAGACATGGGTTCCTCCTCCCTTGATGTGGTCCCGCGCCCCCTCCCAAGGGCGCGGCAGGCTGATCAGCTGTAGCGGCCGCCCCGCTGCAGGACCTCGATCTCGTATCCGTCCGGGTCCTTGATGAAGAAGAAGCGGGCGATCACCTCGCCGCCCGGCGCGAAATCGACCAGCTTGCGGGGGGCAAAGCCGGTCTCCTCCAACCGGGCGTGGGTCGCATCGACATCGTCGACCGAAAAGGCCACGTGCCCATAGCCGTCGCCCAGGTCATAGGGTTCGGTGCGGCCCTTGTTGACGGTCAGCTCCAGCTCGGTCCCGCTTTCGCCATTGGACAGGTAGATCAGCGTGAATTTCTCGAAATCCAGCCGCTCGGCCACCTTCAGTCCAAAGCAGCGGTCATAGAAATCGACCGAGGCCGCCTCGTCCAGAACGCGGATCATCGAGTGGATGTACTTGGCCATCTGGCCCTCCCTGCACGTGTCTTGCCTGATCGAGGCTAGGGGCTTGGGGACGGGCCGGGTAGTATCGGATTACTACAGCGAAAATATTCGTGTCACTCCGCGGCGATGGCCGGGGCGACGTCGTCCTCACCCAGATATATCGTGCAGGCGCAGCGCAGCAGCGAGGTGAAGTTCCGCGCCTCTCCGTGTAGCTCCAGCACTTCGGCGTGCAGCTTGGAGATGAAGGCGGGCGTCGTCACGCCTTCGCGGGCGGCGATGCGGTCCAGGATGCACCAGAATGCACGCTCCAGCCGGATCGATGTCGACTGGCCGTTCAGGCGCAAACGGCGGGTGACGGTCTCATAGCGGTCCGGGTGCTGCCCGGCAAAGATCTGGCACATCAGCTTGATCATGTCCTGTTCCTGACCTGCAGTCTCGCGTGCGGCCCCGCGTCGGTCAACGCGACTTTTTTGTCATGTCATCCATATTGGCACCGTCGCCAGACACAAACGACAAGGGCCACCCCGAAGGGTGGCCCTGTCCGCCGCGATATCCCCGAAAGGATCATCCGGCAGCATCAGCATTCCTTGGCCCGTTCGGGCCCTGGATCACTTGATGATCTTGGAGACGACGCCTGCGCCGACGGTGCGGCCGCCTTCGCGGATGGCGAAGCGCAGCTTCTCTTCCATCGCGATCGGGGCGATCAGTTCGACCTCGAACTTCAGGTTGTCGCCGGGCATCACCATCTCGGTGCCCTCGGGCAGCTTGACGGTGCCGGTGACGTCCGTGGTCCGGAAGTAGAACTGCGGGCGGTAGTTCGCGAAGAACGGCGTGTGGCGGCCGCCCTCTTCCTTGGTCAGGATGTAGGCCTCGGCCTCGAACTGGGTGTGCGGGGTGACCGACTTCGGCTTGACCAGGACCTGGCCGCGCTCGACGCCGTCACGGTCGATGCCGCGCAGCAGGACGCCCACGTTGTCGCCGGCCTCACCGCGGTCCAGCAGCTTGCGGAACATCTCGACGCCCGTGCAGGTGGTCTTCTTGGTGTCGCGGATGCCCACGATCTCCAGTTCGTCGCCCACGTTGACCGCGCCGCGCTCGATGCGGCCGGTGACCACGGTGCCGCGGCCCGAGATCGAGAACACGTCCTCGATCGGCAGCAGGAACGGCTGGTCGATCGCACGCTCGGGGGTCGGGATGTACTCGTCGACGGCGGCGATCAGCGCGCGGATCGAATCCTCGCCGATGGCGTTGTCGCGGCCTTCCATGGCTGCCAGCGCCGAACCCTTGATGATCGGGATGTCGTCGCCCGGATAGTCGTACGAGCTCAGCAGCTCGCGGACTTCCATCTCGACCAGTTCCAGCAGTTCCTCGTCATCCACCTGGTCGACCTTGTTCAGGTAGACGACCATGTAGGGGATGCCCACCTGGCGACCCAGCAGGATGTGCTCGCGCGTCTGCGGCATCGGGCCGTCGGCGGCGTTCACGACCAGGATCGCGCCGTCCATCTGGGCGGCACCGGTGATCATGTTCTTGACGTAGTCGGCGTGGCCCGGGCAGTCGACATGCGCATAGTGGCGCGTCTCGGATTCGTATTCCACGTGCGCGGTCGAGATCGTGATCCCGCGGGCCTTCTCTTCGGGCGCGCCGTCGATCTGGTCATAGGCGCGGAATTCGCCGAAGTACTTCGTGATGGCCGCCGTCAGCGTCGTCTTGCCGTGGTCAACGTGGCCGATCGTGCCGATGTTGACGTGCGGTTTGTTCCGTTCAAACTTTGCCTTTGCCATGGAATGGCTCCTTGTTCTTCAATGCTTGTAAAGTGGCGGGGCGTGACGCCCCGCCGCAAGATCAGGCGTATTTCTTCTGGATCTCGTCCGAGATGTTCTGCGGAACGGCCTCGTAGTGGTCGAACTGCATCGAGAACACAGCACGGCCGGACGACATCGAACGCAGGTTGTTGATGTAGCCGAACATGTTGGCCAGCGGCACGAAGGCGTCGATGACGTTCGCGTTGCCGCGGCTGTCCTGCCCCCGGACCATGCCACGACGGCTGGTCAGGTCGCCGATGATCGAACCGGTATACTCTTCCGGCGTGACGACCTCGACCTTCATGATCGGCTCCAGCAGCTTGGCGCCGGCCTTGCGCAGGCCTTCGCGCATCGCGGCACGGGCCGCGATCTCGAACGCCAGGACCGAGGAGTCGACGTCGTGGAACGCACCGTCCGTCAGCGCGACCTTGAAGTCGATGACCGGGAAGCCTGCCAGCGGGCCCGAGTCCATGACGGACTTGATGCCCTTCTCGACGCCGGGGATGTATTCCTTCGGCACCGCACCGCCCACGATCTTCGATTCGAACGAATAGCCTTCGCCCGGCTCGGTCGGGGTGATGGTCAGCTTGATGCGGGCGAACTGGCCCGTACCACCGGTCTGCTTCTTGTGCGTGTAGTCGATGTCGGCCGACTGCGAGATGGTCTCGCGATAGGCCACCTGCGGCGCACCGATGTTCGCCTCGACCTTGAACTCGCGCTTCATGCGGTCGACCAGGATGTCGAGGTGAAGCTCGCCCATGCCCTTCATGATCGTCTGGCCCGATTCAAGATCGGTTTCCACACGGAAGGACGGGTCTTCCGCCGACAGGCGCTGAAGGGCCAGGCCCATCTTCTCCTGGTCGGCCTTCGACTTGGGCTCGACGGCGATCTCGATCACCGGCTCGGGGAAGGTCATGGTCTCCAGGACCACCGGCTTGGCCGGATCGCACAGGGTGTCGCCCGTGGTGGTGTCCTTCAGACCGGCCAGCGCGATGATGTCGCCTGCAAAGGCCTCCTCGATCTCCTCGCGGTTGATCGAGTGCATCATCATCATGCGGCCGACGCGCTCGCGCTTGCCCTTGGTGGCGTTCAGCAGCTGATCGCCCTTCTTCATCACGCCCGAATAGATGCGCGTGAAGGTCAGCGAGCCGACGAACGGGTCGTTCATGATCTTGAACGCCAGGCCCGAGAAGGGCATCGCATCGTCCGCACGGCGTTCGATGTTGCGCGTCTCGGTCTCGTCGCCCGGGGTGAAGCCCATGTAGGCCGGCACGTCCAGCGGGTTCGGCAGGAAGTCGATGACCGCGTTCAGCAGGGGCTGCACGCCCTTGTTCTTGAACGCCGAACCTGCGGTGACGGGGAAGAACGACAGCGACAGCGTGCCCTTGCGGATCAGCGCGCGCAGCGTCTCCTCGTCGGGCTCGTTGCCCTCCAGGTAGGCTTCCATGGCGGCGTCGTCCATCTCGACGGCCAGCTCGATCATGTTCGAGCGCCACTCGTCGGCCAGGTCCTTCAGCTCGTCACGGATGGGCTTGCGGACCCAGGACGCGCCCAGATCTTCGCCTTCCCACACCCACTCTTCCATCTTGATCAGGTCGACGATGCCTTCCAGCTTGTCCTCGGCGCCGATCGGCAGGGCGATCGGGCAAGGGATGCCGCCGGTGCGGTCCTTGATCATACGGACGCAGTTGAAGAAGTCCGCGCCGATCTTGTCCATCTTGTTGACGAACACGATCCGCGGAACCTTGTAGCGGTCGGCCTGACGCCAGACGGTCTCGGTCTGCGGTTCGACGCCGGCGTTGGCGTCCAACAGACAGATCGCGCCGTCCAGAACCGCCAGCGAACGCTCGACCTCGATGGTGAAGTCCACGTGGCCGGGGGTGTCGATGATGTTGAAGCGGTACTTCGTGTCCGAAGTCCCCTCGGTGGTGGGGTCTTCCTGACGCTGCCAGAACGTGGTGGTCGCGGCAGACGTGATCGTGATGCCGCGCTCCTGCTCTTGCTCCATCCAGTCCATGGTCGCAGCGCCGTCATGCACTTCGCCGATCTTGTGCGACTTGCCGGTGTAGTAAAGGATGCGCTCGGTCGTCGTCGTCTTGCCGGCATCGATGTGGGCCATGATGCCGAAGTTGCGATAACGCGGAAGCTGATATTCGCGTGCCATGAAGTGGATCCTTTCGCCTTACCAGCGGTAGTGGCTGAACGCCTTGTTGGCGTCGGCCATCTTGTGCGTGTCTTCGCGCTTCTTGACGGCGGTTCCGCGGCCGTTGACGGCATCGGACAGCTCGCCCGCAAGGCGCTCTTCCATCGTGTTCTCGTTGCGCTTGGCCGCGGCCGTGATCAGCCAGCGGATGGCCAGCGCCTCGCGGCGGATCGGACGGACTTCGACCGGGACCTGGTACGTGGCACCACCGACGCGGCGCGAACGCACCTCGACGGACGGCTTCACGTTTTCCAGCGCCTCGTGGAAGACCTCGATGGGCTCGCGCTTGAGGCGGGTCTCGACGCGCTCCAGCGCGTTGTAGACGATCCGCTCGGCAATCGACTTCTTGCCGTCAACCATCAGGTTGTTCATGAATTTGGTCAGCACGCGATCGCCATACTTGGCGTCGGGCAGGACATCGCGCTTCTCAGCGGCGTGACGACGTGACATGGATGCCTCTCCTTACTTCGGACGCTTCGCGCCGTATTTCGAACGACGCTGACGACGGTCTTTGACGCCCTGGGTATCCAGCACACCGCGCAGGATGTGGTAACGGACACCCGGAAGGTCCTTGACGCGGCCGCCGCGGATCAGCACGACGCTGTGTTCCTGCAGGTTGTGCTTTTCGCCCGGGATGTAGGAGATGACCTCGAAGCCATTCGTCAGGCGGACCTTGGCCACCTTACGCATAGCGGAGTTCGGCTTCTTCGGCGTCGTGGTGTAGACGCGCGTGCAGACACCGCGTTTCTGCGGGCAGCCCTGAAGGTGCATGGATTTAGACCGCTGCACTCTCGGCTGCCGCGGCTTGCGGATCAGCTGTTGGATCGTCGGCATTCGGTTCCCCGTCTTGCTCTGTCAATACTCGCAACCCACCGGTTGCGCCGCTTCTCGACGGCATCCTGCGCGAATCGCAAAATGCCAAGCCCGTCCCGCCCATAAAGGGCTGACGGGCATAATTCCAGAGGATCGAGGCTGTTCTGCCCGGACCCTGACCTCACAGGTTCTGGCACCCGATGCGGTTTCCCGCCGGGTCGCGTGGTCATAGGGGGAATCCCCGCCCCTGTCAACAAGCCCCCATGGCCCTGCGGCCTAGCCCAGGCTGCGCGCCAGCGCGGCCAGATCCGCCCGGCGCAGGCCGAAACGGCTGCGCAGCAGCCTGTTCATCGTGCCCTCCTCGGGCTGCCAGGGCAGGCCCGGCCCCATGTCGCCGGAATCGCTGTCGGCATGAATCGAGCGGATGAACATCAGGGGTCGCGTCACCTGAACCCCCGGCATCCACTGCGCCAGCTTGGTGTGGTTGAAATGCAGCGCCGTCCGCGGTGCGTCGGGCGCCAGGAAGATTGTCAGCGCAACCCCCATGTTGTGACAGATCCGCGGGGTGATCTTCAGCTGACCGTCGCGCGCCGCGATGATCAGGCCGCGCCCATAGTCCAGCGACAGCTTGCCCTCGACCTGCCACAGCGGGCTGACGCGCGCAAAATCGGCGCGCGCGCGGGCGATGTAATCGACAGCCACCGCATCGTCGTCGTCATGGCGGAAATGACCGATCACCTGCGCATCCGGGTCCAGATGCGGCGCCACCGCCGCGTGACAGGCCTCCAGGTGATAGTCCATCGCCGGCACCAGCGACAGGCGCAGCTGCGGCACCCGGTCGCACAGGTCGCGCAGCTGGCCCAGCCAGGGTTCGGGCAGGTCCGGCCCGGTCATGATCACCAGCGTGAAGTCTGGATCAGTCTGCGCCAGCCAACCCGGCAGGGCCACGGTCTGGAACCACAGCCAGCGCCGGGCCAGCCGGTCGGGATCGTACAGATAGGCACGGCGCGCCGCGATGCTGTCATGTTCGACCTGATAGCCGCGCAGTCCCAGATAAGAAAAGCGGCACAGTCCCAGCATCTGCACCCGCATCAGCGCCGCCGTCCCAGTTGAGCCTCGCGCCAGATGGTATAGATGCCCGCCCCCACGACAAGGGCCGATCCGACCCAGGTCCAGAGGTCCGGCCAGTCGCCGAAGATCACCAGTCCCAGAAAGATGGCCATCAGCAGCGAGGTATAGCGGAAGGGCGATACGGCCGCGATCTCTCCGACGCGCATGGCGGCCACGGCGCACAGGTAACCGACGGTCAGGAAGGCGCTGCCCAGGGCCAGCAGGGCAAGGTGCCACAGCTGCGGCATCACCCAGCCCTGCCCCAGGCTGAGGACGAACCCGGTCAGCGTGACCAGCACCGCGCCATAGAACGCGATGGTGTTCGAACTGATGTCGCGCCCGAACTGGCGCGTCGACAGGTCGCGCACCGCGACCAGCAGCATCGCCCCAAGCGCGACCAGCGACCAGATGCCGAACGTGCCGCTGCCCGGACGCAGGATGATCAGCACACCCAGCATGCCCACCCCCACCGCCAGGATGCGCCGCCAGCCCAGGGTCTCCTTGAAGAACAGCGCCGCCCCCAGCATCACCACCAGCGGCAGCGACTGCATCACCGCCGTCAGGTCGCCGATGGCCATGCGCTGCAGCGCGTTCAGGAACAGCAGGGTCGAGCCGATCTCTCCGACCAGCCGCAGGACCATCGGCGCGCGGGCGGGGGCCGGAATGCGCAGCCGCAGGCCCCCCGCACGCTGCGCGAGGATCATCAGGGCCAGCAGCACGAACACCCCCCGCAGCGTGATCGCCTGGTACAGCGGAATGTCCTGGACCACGAACTTGATGATCGCATCGTTGCAGGTGAACCCCATCATCGACAGCGTCATCAGCCCTGCCCCGCGCAGGTTGTCGCCCGGTTGTAGCGGTTCTGGCCGGATCGAGGCGGGCCGCGTGCGGCGCAGCGGGGACATCAGGGGCGTGGACATGGCGGCTTTCCGGAACAGGATGGCAGGGGGCTTGCGGCGACGGGTCAGGCCGCCGGAGGATCCCCGCTGTCGGCATCCTGCGCGGGGTGCCGCAACCGCCCTGCCCGTGCGGGACGCGGTGCGGGCACGGATGTCGGCTGCGCCTTGGACCGGTCGATCGACACTCGCGCATCGGCATTGCCGACAGTGACAGGATGCTGACGCAACAGGCCCCGATCGGCCTGATTGCCGACTCCGCCATCGGTGTCACACACGGAAGGCTGGACCATGCCGACAATCGGACGACGCTGGCCCTTCCGCATCGTGAGGGGTTCGGAATGGCGGCCCATGCGGGCCTGGGCGTCTCGTGCCACGATCTGCAACCCGCCCTGCACCGGCAGGGGGAAACGGCACAGACCCAGGGCTTGCATGCGCATCACGGTTCCTTGAACGGCAGATGCAGTATGTGCAGCCCGCAAGGGCGGTCAACCCAAAAGACAAAGGCCCGGCACTGGGTGCCGG
The DNA here is from genome assembly GCF_004010775.1 of Paracoccus sp. Arc7-R13. Classification (NCBI taxonomy): domain Bacteria; kingdom Pseudomonadati; phylum Pseudomonadota; class Alphaproteobacteria; order Rhodobacterales; family Paracoccaceae; genus Paracoccus; species Paracoccus sp. Arc7-R13. The sequence continues at coordinate 3,103,041 of NZ_CP034810.1, forward strand.
GCCTTTGCATCATCAGTCAGGCGTCGCGATCAATCGTCGCTGCCGTCCTGCGGCAGATCCACCGGATCGGCCGCCGGGGTGGCGAAGGACGGCTCGGGCGCGGCCAGGGCTGCGGCAGCCTCGGCCTCGGCGCGGCGTGCCTCGATCACCTCGGCGTCGCGTTCGGTCGCGATGCGGCGAACGCGCGTGGTCGCACCACCGGTGCCCGCCGGGATCAGGCGGCCCACGATGACGTTCTCCTTGAGACCGACCAGCTTGTCGCGCTTGCCTTGGACGGCAGCCTCGGTCAGCACGCGGGTCGTCTCCTGGAAGGAGGCGGCCGAGATGAAGCTGCGGGTCTGCAGGCTGGCCTTGGTGATGCCCAGCAGGACAGGCTCGCCCGTGGCGGGACGTCCGCCGCGTGCCTCGATCTTGGCGTTCTCCTCGACGAACTCGTCACGCTCGACGTTCTCGCCCTTCAGCAGCGTGGTGTCGCCGCCGTCCAGGATCTCGATCTTCTGCAGCATCTGGCGAACGATCACCTCGATGTGCTTGTCGTTGATCTTCACGCCCTGCAGTCGATAGACGTCCTGCACCTCGTCGATGAGATAGTCGGCCAAGGCCTCGATCCCCATGATGCGCAGGATGTCATGCGGCGCAGGATTGCCGTCCATGATGTAGTCACCCTTCTGCACGAAGTCGCCTTCCTGCACCGGGATGTGCTTGCCTTTCGGCACCATGTACTCGACGGGGGTCAGACCCTCCTCGGACGGCTCCAGCGTGATGCGGCGCTTGTTCTTGTAGTCCTTGCCGAAGCGGACATAGCCGTCGATCTCGGCGATGATCGCGTGATCCTTGGGACGACGCGCCTCGAACAGTTCCGCCACGCGCGGCAGACCACCGGTGATGTCCTTGGTCCGCGCGCCTTCGCGCGGGATGCGGGCCACCACGTCGCCGGGCTTGATCTCCTGGCCGTCCTCGATCGACAGCACGGCATCCACCGACATCGGATAGCTGACCGGGTTGCCCTGGTCGTTGCGCACCGGTTCGCCGTTGGCGTCCATGATGATGATCTCGGGCTTGAGGTCGTTGCCCTTGGGGGCCGACCGCCAGTCGGTGACGATCTTCTGGGTCATGCCCGTCGCATCGTCGGTCTCGTCGCGGACCGAGATCCCCGACAGCAGGTCGACGAACTTGGCGATGCCGCCCTTCTCCGCGATGATCGGCAGGGTATAGGGGTCCCATTCGAACAGCTTCGCGCCGCGGATGACCCGCTCGCCTTCCTTCACGAACAGCTTGGAGCCGTAGAACAGCTTGTGGCTGGCGCGCTCCTGCCCCTGATCGTCCATGACCAGAATCTGCATGTTGCGCGACATCACGACCTGCTCGCCATTGGCGTTTTCCAGGATGCTCTCGTTGCGGAAGGCGATCGTACCCTCGTGCGAGGCGGCCTGGAACGACTGCTGGCCACCCTGCGCGATGCCGCCGATGTGGAAGGTCCGCATCGTCAGCTGGGTGCCCGGTTCGCCGATCGACTGCGCGGCGATGATGCCGACAGCCTCGCCGATGTTGACCAGCGTGCCGCGGGCCAGATCGCGGCCATAGCACAGCGCGCAGATCCCGTCCTCGGATTCGCAGGTCAGCGCCGAACGGATGCGCACGGACTGCACGCCCGCCGCCTCGATGGCGTCGGCCTTGCGTTCGTCGATCACCTCGTTGGCGCGGACGATGATCTCGTCCTCGCCCGGCACCAGCACGTCCTCGGCCGCGGTCCGGCCTAGCACGCGCTCGGCCAGCGGGCTGATGACCTCGCCGTCGTTCACGGCGGCGGATGCGGTGATCGCGCGCTCGGTTCCGCAGTCATGCTCGCGGATGATGCAGTCCTGGGCGACGTCGACCAGACGACGCGTCAGATAGCCCGAGTTCGCGGTCTTCAACGCGGTGTCCGACAGACCCTTCCGGGCGCCGTGGGTCGAGTTGAAGTATTCAAGAACGGTCAGACCTTCCTTGAAGTTCGAGATGATCGGCGTCTCGATGATCTCGCCCGACGGCTTGGCCATCAGGCCCCGCATGCCGCCCAGCTGCTTCATCTGGTTGACCGAACCCCGCGCACCGGAATGCGCCATCATGTAGACAGAGTTCGGCTCCATCTCGGCGCCGTTCTCGTCGCGCTTGTTGGCCGAGATGGTGGACATCATGGCCTCGGTCACGCGGTCGTTGCACTTCGACCAGGCGTCCACGACCTTGTTGTACTTCTCGCCCTGGGTGATCAGGCCGTCCAGATACTGCTGTTCGAACTCCTTCACCTGCTCCTGGACCTCGCCGACGATGGTCCACTTGGTGTCGGGCACGACCATGTCGTCCTTGCCGAAGCTGATGCCGGCACGGAAGGCCTCGCGGAAGCCCAGACCCATGATCTGGTCGCAGAAGATCACCGATTCCTTCTGGCCGCAGTAGCGGTAGACGGTGTCGATGACGACCTGCACGTCCTTCTTGCGCAGCAGGCGGTTGACCAGCTCGAACGGCGCCTTGGCGTTCAGCGGCAGCAGACCGCCAAGCCGCAGGCGGCCCGGGGTGGTCTCGAAACGCTTCCAGACCTCGTTGCCGTTCTGGTCGATCTGCTTCAGGCGCGCCTGGATCTTGGCGTGCAGATGCACCTCGCCGGCGGCCAGGGCATGCTCGACCTCGTCGATGTTGGCAAAGGCCATGCCCTCGCCCTTCATGCCGTCACGCTGCATCGAGACGTAGTACAGGCCCAGGATCATGTCCTGCGACGGCACGATGATCGGCGCGCCGTTGGCGGGCGACAGCACGTTGTTCGTCGACATCATCAGGACGCGCGCTTCCAGCTGCGCCTCCAGCGACAGGGGCACGTGCACGGCCATCTGGTCGCCGTCGAAGTCGGCGTTGAAGGCCGAACAGACCAGCGGGTGCAGCTGGATCGCCTTGCCCTCGATCAGGATCGGCTCGAATGCCTGGATGCCAAGACGGTGCAGCGTGGGCGCACGGTTCAGCAGGACCGGGTGCTCGCGGATGACCTCGTCCAGGATGTCCCAGACTTCGGGGCGCTCCTTCTCGACCAGCTTCTTGGCCTGCTTGACGGTGCTGGACAGACCCTTCGCCTCAAGCCGCGAATAAATGAACGGCTTGAACAGCTCCAGGGCCATCTTCTTCGGCAGGCCGCACTGATGCAGCTTCAGCTCGGGACCGGTCACGATGACCGAACGACCCGAAAAGTCGACGCGCTTGCCCAGAAGGTTCTGGCGGAAGCGGCCCTGTTTGCCCTTCAGCATGTCGGACAGCGACTTCAGCGGGCGACGGTTGTTCCCGGTGATGACGCGGCCGCGACGGCCGTTGTCGAACAGCGCGTCGACCGATTCCTGCAGCATGCGCTTTTCGTTGCGCACGATGATGTCGGGCGCACGCAGCTCGATCAGCCGCTTGAGGCGGTTGTTGCGGTTGATGACGCGCCGATACAGGTCGTTCAGGTCCGACGTGGCGAACCGGCCGCCGTCCAGCGGGACCAGCGGGCGCAGTTCCGGCGGAATGACCGGGATCACGGTCAGGACCATCCATTCCGGACGGTTGCCCGATTCCAGGAAGCTCTCGACGATCTTCAGGCGCTTGATGATCTTCTTCGGCTTCAGCTCGCCGGTGGCGGCCTTCAGGTCCTCGCGCAGCTGGTCGGCGGTCGCCGCCAGGTCGATGTTCGACAGCATCGCACGGATGGCCTCGGCACCGATATCCGCCTGGAAGGCGTCGGCACCGAAGTTGTCCTGCGCGTCCAGGAACTCTTCCTCGGACAGCAGCTGGCCATAGGTCAGGTCGGTCAGACCCGGCTCGATAACGACATAGTTCTCGAAGTAGAGGATCCGCTCCAGATCGCGCAGCGTCATGTCCAGCATCAGGCCGATGCGCGACGGCAGCGACTTCAGGAACCAGATATGCGCGACCGGCGCGGCCAGTTCGATATGGCCCATCCGCTCGCGGCGGACCTTCTGCAGGGTCACCTCGACGCCGCATTTCTCGCAGACCAGGCCGCGATACTTCATGCGCTTGTACTTGCCGCACAGGCACTCATAGTCCTTGATCGGACCAAATATGCGCGCGCAGAACAGGCCGTCACGCTCGGGCTTGAACGTGCGGTAGTTGATGGTCTCGGGCTTCTTCACCTCGCCGAAGGACCAGGCCAGAATTTCTTCGGGCGAGGCCAGCGAGATCTTGATTTCATTGAACTGCCGCGGCGGGGCCAGCGGGTTCAGGGGGTTGGTGGCGAGTTCCTGGTTCATTCTCAATTCCTAATGAAGGGCACGGAGGAAGGGGTGGTGAGGGCGCGGGCCCTCACTCCTCCTCGTCCGCATCCAGGAGTTCCATGTTGAGGCCCAGACCCCGGACCTCCTTGACCAGCACGTTGAACGATTCCGGCACGCCCGCCTCGAAGTTGTCCTCGCCCTTGACGATGGACTCATAGACCTTCGTGCGGCCGGCGACGTCGTCCGACTTGACCGTCAGCATTTCCTGCAGCGTGTAGGCCGCGCCATAGGCTTCCAGGGCCCAGACCTCCATCTCGCCAAGACGCTGGCCGCCGAACTGGGCCTTGCCGCCCAGGGGCTGCTGCGTGACCAGCGAGTACGGACCCGTGGAACGCGCGTGCATCTTGTCGTCGACCAGGTGGTGCAGCTTCAGGACGTACTTCATGCCCACGGTGACCTTGCGGGCGAACTGTTCGCCCGAACGGCCATCGAACACCACCGACTGGCCCGACGTGTCGAACCCGGCACGGGTCAGCGCGTCGTTGACGTCGGCCTCCTTGGCGCCGTCGAAGACCGGCGTCGCGATCGGCACGCCCGTGCGGACGGTGCCCGCATGCTCGCGCAGGGTCTCGTCGTCCAGGCCGTCGAACATCTCGGAATACAGCTCGTCGCCGTAACCGATGCGCATCGCCTCGCGGACCGGAGTCATGTCGCCGTTGCGGCGATACTCTTCCAGCGCCTCGTCGATCTTGAGGCCCAGGGCGCGGCTGGCCCAACCCATGTGGGTCTCCAGGATCTGACCCACGTTCATGCGCGACGGCACGCCCAGGGGGTTCAGAACCAGGTCGACGGGAGTGCCGTCCGCCAGGAACGGCATGTCCTCCATCGGGACGACCTTGGACACGACGCCCTTGTTGCCGTGACGACCGGCCATCTTGTCCCCCGCCTGAAGCTTGCGCTTCACGGCGACGAACACCTTGACCATCTTCATCACGCCCGGCGGCAGGTCGTCGCCCTGACGGACCTTCTCGACCTTGTCCTCGAAGCGGGCCTCCAGCAGCTTCTTCTGGGTGTCGTACTGACCGTTCAGCGCCTCGACATCCTTGGCGATGTCCTCTTCGCTGACGGCCAGCTGCCACCACTGGCCGCGGGACATGGTGCCCAGCAGCTCCTCGGTGATCTCCGTCCCCGACTTGATGCCTTTCGGCCCCTTCAGGGCGGTCTTGCCCAGGATCAGGGTCTTCAGACGCGCATAGATGTTGCGGTCCAGGATGCCCTGTTCGTCGTCGCGGTCGCGCGCCAGACGCTCGACTTCCTCGCGCTCGATCTGCAGGGCACGCTCGTCCTTGTCGACGCCGTGGCGGTTGAACACCCGGACCTCGACGATCGTGCCATAGGCACCCGGCGGCAGACGCAGCGAGGTGTCGCGGACGTCGGACGCCTTCTCACCGAAGATGGCACGCAGCAGCTTTTCTTCCGGCGTCATCGGGCTTTCGCCCTTGGGGGTGATCTTGCCCACCAGGATGTCACCCGGACCGCATTCGGCGCCGATATAGACGATGCCGGCTTCATCCAGGTTGCGCAGGGCTTCTTCGCCCACGTTCGGGATGTCACGGGTGATCTCTTCCGGCCCCAGCTTGGTGTCGCGGGCCGCAACCTCGTATTCATCGATATGGATCGAGGTGAACACATCATCGCGGTGGATCCGCTCGGAGATCAGGATCGAGTCCTCGTAGTTGTAGCCGTTCCACGGCATGAAGGCGACGACCACGTTCCGGCCGATCGCCAGTTCGCCCTGGTCGGTCGAGGGACCGTCCGCGATGACCTGGTTGGCCACGACTTTCTCTCCGACCTTCACCAGCGGGCGCTGGTTGATGGTCGAGGACTGGTTCGAACGCTTGAACTTGCGCAGACGATAGATGTCCACGCCCGCGTCGCCCGCGCCCATGTCCTCGGTCGCCCGGACCACGATCCGCTGCGCATCGACCTGGTCGATGATGCCGCCGCGGCGCGCCATGATCGCGGCGCCCGAATCGCGCGCCACGGTGGCTTCCATGCCGGTGCCCACGAACGGCGCCTCGGCACGCAGCAGAGGCACGGCCTGACGCTGCATGTTCGAGCCCATCAGCGCGCGGTTGGCGTCGTCATTCTCAAGGAACGGGATGAGCGCGGCCGCGACCGAAACCAGTTGCTTGGGCGACACGTCGATCAGGTCGACCGCATCTACCGGGTTCAGCATGAAGTCGCCCGACTGGCGGGTCGAGATCAGCTCGTCGGTGAAGTTGCCGTTCTCGTCCAGGGTCGCGTTGGCCTGCGCCACGGTGTGACGCATCTCCTCGGTCGCGGACATATAGACGACGTCGTCGGTCACGTGACCGTCGACCACCTTGCGATAGGGCGTCTCGATGAAGCCGTACTTGTTCACCCGTGCAAAGGTGGCAAGGCTGTTGATCAGGCCAATGTTCTGGCCTTCCGGCGTCTCGATCGGGCACATCCGGCCGTAATGGGTCGGGTGGACGTCGCGAACCTCGAAGCCTGCGCGTTCGCGTGTCAGACCGCCCGGCCCAAGGGCCGACAGGCGACGCTTGTGCGTCACTTCGGACAGCGGGTTCGTCTGGTCCATGAACTGCGACAGCTGGCTGGAGCCGAAGAATTCACGCACCGCCGCCGCTGCGGGTTTCGCGTTGATCAGGTCCTGCGGCATGACGGTGTCGATCTCGACGCCGGACATGCGCTCGCGGATGGCACGCTCCATGCGCAGCAGGCCGACACGGTACTGGTTCTCCATCAGCTCGCCGACCGAACGCACCCGGCGGTTGCCCAGGTGGTCGATGTCGTCGATCTCGCCCTTGCCGTCGCGCAGTTCGACCAGGCCGCTGATGCAGGACACGATGTCCTCGTGGCGCAGCGTGCGCTGCGTGTCAGGGGCGTCCAGATCAAGGCGCATGTTCATCTTGACCCGGCCCACGGCGGACAGGTCGTAACGCTCGCTGTCGAAGAACAGCGAGTTGAACAGGTTCGACGCGGCCTCGACGGTGGGCGGCTCGCCCGGGCGCATGACGCGATAGATGTCCATCAGCGCGCCTTCGCGGCCCATGTTCTTGTCGGCCGCCATCGTATTGCGGATGTAGGGACCCACGTTGACGTGGTCGATGTCCAGAACCGGCACGTCGGTGATGTCGTTGTCCAGCAGCACCTTCAGCAGGCCGCCGGTCATCTCGCCCTGCTTGTCGTATTCCGCGGTGATCTCGTCGCCGGCCTCGGCATAGATGAAGCCGGTCTGGTCGTTGACGATGTCCTTGGCGACGAAGCGGCCGACGATGCGCTCGAACGGGACGAACAGGTTCAGCTGCTCTTCGGATTCCAGCAGCTTCTTCACAAGGCGCGGGGTGACCTTCTCGCCGGCCTTCGTGATGACCTCGCCGGTATCGGCGTTCACCAGGTCATAGGCAGGCCGGGTGCCGCGCACGCGCTCCGGGAAGAACCGCGTCACCCAGCCCTGCTCGCGCCCCTCGCGGCGCAGGGAGTAGGTCACGGTCTCGTAGAACGCGTCCATGATCGCCTCCTGATCCATGCCCAGGGCATAGAGCAGCGTCGTCACCGGCAGCTTGCGGCGGCGGTCGATCCGAGCGAACACCAGGTCCTTGGCGTCAAATTCGAAGTCCAGCCACGAGCCGCGATAGGGAATGATGCGGCAGGCGAACAGCAGCTTGCCCGAGGAATGGGTCTTGCCGCGGTCATGGTCGAAGAACACGCCCGGGCTGCGGTGCATCTGGCTGACGACCACGCGCTCGGTGCCGTTCACGATGAACGTGCCGTTCGTCGTCATCAGGGGCATGTCGCCCATGAAGACGTCCTGCTCCTTGATGTCCTTGACGGATTTCGCCCCGGTGTTCTCGTCGACATCGAACACGATCAGACGCAGGGTGACCTTAAGCGGCGCGGCATAGGTCATGTCGCGCTGCTGGCACTCGTCCACGTCGTATTTCGGCTTCTCCAGCTCGTACTTGACGAACTCCAGCGTGGCCGTCTCGTTGAAGTCCTTGATCGGGAACACCGACTGGAACACGCCCTGGATGCCGTCACCATCGTTATGACCGCTGCCCTCGCCCGAGTTCAGGAACAGGTCATAGGAGGATTTCTGAACCTCGATCAGGTTCGGCATCTCCAGAACTTCACGGATGTTGCCATAATAGCGGCGGATCCGCTTTTGGCCGACATAAGCTTGCGCCATGGGGTCTTGTCACCTTTCGTCTTCGCGCGCGTCCGGGTCGGGGCCCCCGGAACGCACCTACGAATGCAGGGGTGAGGTTCCATTCGTGCCACGCGTCCCACCGCGCGGCTCCCGAACCTCGAACATGCCCTGAAGGAATGTCCGCCAGCCGGACCGCCCTTCAAGACAGGTTCGGCAGGGACCGGGAAACCCCGGACCCTGCCTGTCTTCAACCGATCAAAGGATCGATTACTTCAGCTCGACCTTGGCGCCGGCTGCTTCCAGCTTCTTCTTCACTTCTTCGGCGTCGGCCTTGGAAGCGCCTTCTTTGACCTTGCCGCCGGCTTCGACCAGGTCCTTGGCTTCTTTCAGGCCCAGACCGGTGATGCCGCGAACTTCCTTGATCACGTTGATCTTGTTGGCGCCGGCTTCGACCAGGACGACGTCGAATTCGGTCTTCTCTTCGGCGGCTTCTGCCGAAGCAGCGGGGCCAGCCATCATGACGGCGCCACCGGCAGCCGGCTCGATGCCGTACTCATCCTTCAGGATGGTCTTCAGTTCCTGGGCTTCCAGCAGGGTCAGGCCCACGATTTCTTCGGCGAGTTTCTTCAGATCAGCCATTTTTCCGTTCTTTCCAGTTAATGTTCCAACGTCGGGTCTTCAACCACCAGTCGGGAATAGGTTGCTTACGCAGCCTCACGTTCCTCGAGGGTCGTGAGGATGCTCGCGATGTTCGAAGCAGGCGCGCCAATGGCACCGGCGATGTTCGAAGCGGGCGCACCGAGGCACGACACGATCTGAGCGATCAGCTCATCACGCGACGGCATCGAGGCGACGGCTTTCACACCGGCCGGATCCAGGGCCGAACCACCCATCGCACCGCCCAGGATCACGAAACGATCGTTATCCTTGGCGTACTTGTCGGCGATCCGCGCAGCAGCGGTCGGATCCTCCGAATAGGTGATCACGGTCATGCCCGTCAGGTAGTCGGCGATGCTTGCGCAAGGCTTTCCTTCCAGGGCGATCTTGGCGAGCTTGTTCTTGGCAACGCGAACCGAACCACCCGCTTCGCGCATGCGCGCGCGGAGGTCCTGCATATGTGCAACCGTCATCCCCTCGTAGTGGGCAACCACCACGACGCCAGAGCTTTCGAAGATCTGGCCGAGTTCCTCGACCAGCTGTTCTTTCTGTGCTCTATCCACGGTTTCACTCCAAGTTGGGGGTTTCCCCCCGGCTCTCACTTTTCCCGGTCTCGAACGGGACCGGGTCGGGTCCGTTAGGGCAAGATCACCCGAAGGACTGGGCCTTCGGAAAAACGCTTCCCCATCTCAGGAAGGCAATTAAGCAAGGTTTCCCCCGCACCCTCCGTCTCGGACAGGACAGGGCCGCGTGCGGCCCCGCCATTCCCCGCCCTTGTCCGGCGGGGAAATTCCTGTGGTCAGTTCGCGGTCGCAGAGACCACGTCGATCGACACGCCCGGACCCATGGTCGAGCTGATCGAGACCTTTTTCATGTAGGTGCCCTTGGCACCCGTCGGCTTGGCGCGGCTGACTGCGTCCACGAAGGCGCGCAGGTTCTGGGCCAGCTTGTCCTCGTCGAACGAGACCTTGCCGATGCCGGCATGGACGACGCCCGCCTTCTCGGCCTTGAACTGGACTTCGCCGCCCTTGGCTGCTTCGACGGCCGATTTCACGTCCATCGTCACGGTGCCGACCTTGGGGTTCGGCATCAGGTTGCGCGGTCCCAGGATCTTGCCCAGACGGCCGACCAGCGGCATCATGTCCGGCGTCGCGATGCAACGGTCGAACTCGATCTTGCCGGACTGGATGGTCTCCATCAGGTCCTCGGCGCCGACGATGTCCGCACCGGCGGCCTTGGCTTCGTCAGCCTTGGGGCCACGGGCGAACACGGCGACGCGGACGTCCTTGCCGGTGCCTGCGGGCAGGGTCACCACGCCGCGGACCATCTGGTCGGCGTGACGCGGGTCGACGCCCAGGTTCAGCGCGATCTCGACGGTCTCGTCGAACTTGGCCGAGGCCTGTGCCTTGACCAGCTTGACGGCGTCCTCGACGGTCAGGTTGGCCTTGCCTTCGAAGGCGGCGCGGGCGGCGGTCTTCTTCTTGGAAACGTTTGCCATGATCAGCCCCTCACCTCGATGCCGATCGACCGGGCGGAACCGACGATGATCTTCATCGCGGCATCCACGTCGTTCGCCGACAGGTCCTTCATCTTGGTCTCGGCGATCTCGCGGATCTGCTTGACCGTCACGGTGCCTGCGGTGGCACGGCCCGGCTTGTCCGAACCCTTGGCGCGGTTGCGCTTGCCGACCGGCTTCAGGCCGGCTGCCTTTTTGAGCAGGAAGGACGCGGGCGGCGTCTTCGTCTCGAAGGTGAACGACTTGTCGGCATAATAGGTGATGACGACGGGCACGGGCGAACCCTGCTCCATCTCCTGGGTCTTGGCGTTGAACTCTTTGCAGAACGCCATGATATTGATGCCGCGCTGACCCAGGGCCGGGCCGACGGGGGGCGACGGGTTCGCTTGGCCCGCCTTGATCTGCAGCTTCAGGCTGCCAACAACTTTCTTGGCCATCTGGCCTTCTCCTTTGTCATCAAGCCCCGCGCGGGGGCCGATTTAGCGGTGCGGCCTCACGGCCTCCCGCAGCCGATCACGAAGATTTCGAAACCTGCGTGAATTCCAGTTCGACCGGCGTCGGCCGGCCAAAGATCGACACCGTCACCTTGATGCGCGAGGAAATCTCGTCGATCTCCTCGACCATCCCGGAGAACCCCTCGAACGGGCCGTCGGTCACGCTGACCTTTTCGCCCACGTCAAAGCGGATCAAGTTGCGCGGCGCGGCGGGTGCGCCGTCGTCCGAGCGGTGCAGCATCATGTTCACTTCGTCGTCGCGCATCGGCATCGGTTTGCCCTGCGCGCCCAGAAAGCCGGTGACGCGGTTGATCGAGTTGACCAGGTGATAGGTCCGGTCCGACATCTCCATGTGCACCAGCACATAGCCGGGCATGAAGCGGCGCTCGGACGTCACCTTCTTGCCGCGACGGATCTCGATCACTTCCTCGGTCGGGACCAGGACCTCGTCGATCTGGTCGTCCAGGCCCTTCTCGGCGACGGACTGGCGAATCGCCTCGGCGACCTTCTTTTCGAAGTTCGACAGGACGCTGACCGAATACCAACGTTTTGCCATGTCTCGATCGACCCCTGCTCATCTTTCGGGAATCACGCGGACAGCGCGCCAACCCTTTGAATTCCATGTCGTCCGGAAATATGCAAATCGGCGCGCATGCGCATTCGATGCACGCCGTGTCCCGGACAGTCGGGGGGAAATACCGCCCCCCGCCCGCAATTGCAAGCCCCGATCAGCCGCTGATCAGGCGCAGCCCCTGCGTCAGACCGGTGCGGATCGTCAGGTCGACCAGGAAGAAGAACAGGCTGGTGATCGAGGCGAAGATCAGGACCATGATGGTCGTGGTGATCACCTCGCGGCGCGTCGGCCAGGAAATCTTGGCGGCTTCGGCGCGGACCTGGTTGATGAACTGGACGGGATTGGCCACGGGCGGCTCCTTGGGCAAATGCGACCGCGGGTCTAGCCGGGCACGCCCGGCTTTTCAACCCTGATCGCGGTCAGGACGCAGGTCTGGCGGAAGGACCTGGCAGGGGCAGGGGGACTCGAACCCACGACCCTCGGTTTTGGAGACCGATGCTCTACCAACTGAGCTATACCCCTGAGGTCGGGCCTGATTAGTGCCACCCTGTCCGCCCGTCAAGCAGATATCGGACCGCTACAGATGGCGCGGAAACTCGATCTTGGGGCAGCGGTCCTGAACCACGGTGATGCCGCGTGCGCGGGCACGTTCGGCGGCCGCGTCGTCGCGCACGCCAAGCTGGGTCCAGATCACCTGCAGGTCGGGCAGATGGGCCAGCGCCTCGTCGACCACCTGCCCCACCGCGTCCGAGCGGCGGAAGATGTCGACAAGCTGCACCCCTTCGGCGGCCGGAATGTCGGCCAGCGTCGCATAGACGCGCTCTCCCAGGATGGTCTGGCCGTCGTGACCGGGATTGATCGGGATGACGCGGATGCCTTGGGACTGCAGATAGCGGGCGACGCCCCAGCTTGGCCGCGCCTCGTTGGGGGACAGGCCCACCATCGCCACGACCTTGGTGTCGCGGGCGATGCGCGCGATGTCGTGATCCTCGTCCGTGTGGATGTCCATGATCGTCCCTCCTCCGGGCCGCAGCCGCAGGTTGCAGCCTCTCATAGAAAAAGCGCCCGGTCCATACGATGGCCGGGCGCAAGTCGCGGAACGAGGGACAGTGATCTGGACATGACCGTTCCGGGGTCATGCCATGCGGTGTAAATGGGCATCAGGCAGAAAAGTTCCACCCCGCTCACGCATTTGTGATTCTTGTGTCGCCAGCGTCAGCGCCACAGGCGCTGAGCCTCTGCCACGATCCCGGCGGGGTCACTGGACAGGCGCCGTTCCGCGGCACCTGATTCCAGCAGGTACAGCCTGCCCGCCACCACCGCGAAGTGGCGCGGATCACCCATCTGCGGACGTCCGTCCACGATGGACACAGGGCACATCCCGTCCAGCGCCGGGGCAAAGGATCGCGGGTTGGCCTCGAACCGGGCGCGATTCTCCTCGGATGCGAAATGCCACAACTGGCCCTTCCACATCGTCGCGATGTCGCTGCGCCCCGGGGTCGGGCGACCGGCCTGCGCATAGCCCACCGGGTCGAACCCGCCCACGGCCCAGTCCTGCGCCGCCGCGGGAAGCGCGGCCGCAAGGCTGATCAGCAGGCACAGGACAGAGGCTTTCATGACGACTCGACGGTTGCGGTCCGGTCTACTTGACAGCAGCCGGACCAAATCTCAACGCGCGTGACATAATCGTCGCAGGGATGTGATATTCAGGCACGCCCCGCGGCATACAGGGCCACGGCGGCGGCATTCGATACGTTCAGCGACCCGAAATCGGCAGCAAAGGGAATCCGCGCGACATGGTCGCAGGTCTTCATCGTCAGCTCCCGCATGCCCGGCCCTTCGGCGCCCATCACCAGGCAGACCGCCCTGCCCGACAGGTCCGACATCAGGTCGGGCAATGATTCGGTGCCGGTGCCGTCCAGACCCACCAGGATGAAGCCCATGTTCTTCAGCTGAGTCAGCGCCTCGGCCAGGTTCGGCACGCGCAGATAGGGCTGACGCTCCAGCGCGCCCGACGCCGTCTTGGCCAGGGCGCCAGTCTCGGGGGCGGAATGGCGGTGCGGGGCGATGACCGCGCGCGCGCCGAACACCTCGGCCGACCGCAGGATCGCACCGACGTTGTGCGGGTCGGTCACCCGGTCCAGCGCGACCAGCAGCGGCCGCGTCTCTCCGGGAGCCTCGCGCAGCGCGACCTCGGACAGGCTGCCCCATTTCAGCGGCTTGACCTCCAGCGCAGCGCCCTGGTGGACGCTTTCGGCGGCCAGCCCCACGGCCTTGTCGAAGATGCGCGGATCGGTGATCTCGGGCTCCATCCCGTGCAGATCGCCAAGCCGGGCCAGCGCATTCTGGGTGACCACCAGGCGCAGCTTCTGGCGCACAGGGTTGGCCAGTGCGTCGCGGACCGCGTGCAGGCCGAACAGCCAGACCGTCTCGGCGGCGGCCGCGCGCCGGGCGCGTTCCTTGTCGATGACCCATGTGGGCTTCTTGGCGTTTCCGCTCTTGTCGGACATGCGCGGCCTCCTTTCCTTGTGGACCCTTCTCTGCGCGCAGGGCGCGCATCGCGCAAGCCCCGGAAATCCGCTTGACGCCCCCCGACGGGGCGGCTAATCACCCCGCACGCCGAAAGCGATCGGCGGGCGACGTGCTGCAAGGTGCGGCAGCGGACTGTAACTCCGCCGGGGAGACCCACGCCTGGTTCGATTCCAGGGTCGCCCACCACTTTCCCGGCATTCCGGATGATCAAGTGGTGGCAGGGACCATCCTTGCGGTGGGGCTTTTGCTGTCCCCGCACAATCGCTAGGCTGAACCCGATCACGTTCCGCAAAGGATGTCGGGTGCCCCCCAGGAAACTTAAGCAGCCCAATCTGCTGATCGTCGCCCAGGCCGGACGGCTGGAGTTCGAGGCCGTGATCTTCATGGCCAGCCTGCGCGCGCATGCCCCGGACTTCACGGGCACGGTGTTCATCGCCGAACCCACCCCCGACGGCGCCTGGAGCGGGCATGATACGGCCATATCCGACCCGTGCCGCCAACTGCTGACCGATTTCGGCGCCATGATCGTGCCGTTCACCGCGCGCCATTTCGGCGCCTCCTATCCCCAGGGCAACAAGATCGAGGCCCTGTCGGTCCTGCCTGCGGGCAAACCGTTCCTGTTTCTGGACACCGACACGCTAATCACCGGGCAACTGGACCGGGTCCGCTTCGACTTCGCCCGGCCATCCGCCTCGATGCGGCGCGAGGGGACCTGGCCCAAGCCGCCGCTTTACGGCCCGGGATATCACGGCATCTGGCAATCGCTTTACGACCGGTTCGGGTTGTCCTTCGCCCCCACGCTGGACCTGTCGCAGCCTGACGAACACTGGGAACGCTATCTTTACTTCAACGCAGGCTGGTTCTTCGGGTCCGACCCGGCAGAGTTCGGCCAGCGGTTCCTGGCCTGGGCGCTGGCCTTGCGCGACAGCCCGCATGACGCATTGGCCTGCCAGGTGATGGACCCGTGGCTGGACCAGGCGGTGCTGCCGCTGGTCATCCACAGCCTGGGCGGCGGGCGGCCCGGCCCTGCGCTGGACGGTCTGGACGGCGACGTGACCTGCCATTACCGCCGGCTGCCGCTCCTCTATGCCCGCGACCCCGAGGCCGCGATCACCGCGCTGGAGGGCGCCGTCGCCGCCAAGAAGGTCAAGCGCGTGCTGCGGGAGTGGGAGCCTGCGCGCAAGCTGATCTATCAGGACAAGGGACGCCAGAAGGTGCGCCCGATCTTTGCCGACAGGCCGACCCCTGCCCCGGAAAAGACGATTCGCAACCAGTTGAAGGCACGGGGGTGGTGGCTGGTCTAGCGCCGCGCCAATCGGATCGGGCCGCGCGGATCGGGCCCCACGGGGCGCCCCTTCTGCAGGACGGCGATGTTCCCCTCCGCCGCCATCTGCAGCGCCAGCCGCCGCAGCGGGTCCATCAGCGGGCGCCAGTCATCGGCCAGATCGCGGGCGATCCGGCTGGGGCAGCAGGTCGTGCCCGGCCGCAACCGGGCGACCTGCGCAAGGATCGCCCCGCGCAGGTCGTCATCGGTCATCCCAGGGCCGCGTCGCAGCGCGCGCAGACGCCCGGATGGGCATGCGTGCCGACATCGGGCAGGATCTTCCAGCAGCGCTGGCATTTCTCGCCCTCGGCGGTCTCGAAGACGACGCCGATGCCCGGGGTCTCGGCCATGCGGAACGCCTCGGTGGGCGCGGGGTCCGCGGTCAGCGACAGGTCCGACGTGATGCACACATCCGCGAAGGCCACCGACTTCAGCGCGGCCAGCATCTGGGCATCCTCGACATGGACGACGGGCGCGGCCTCCAGGCTGGCGCCGATGGTCTTGTCGGTCCGCTTGACCTCCAGCGCGGCGGTCACCACGCGGCGGGCGCGGCGGACATGCTCCCATTTCGCGGCCAGCGGTTCGTTGAGCCAATCGGCGGGGGTCTGCGCGAAATCATGCAGATGCACGCTGTCATCTTCGGACGGGAAGCGCGACAGCCAGACGTCCTCCATCGTGAAGGGCAGGATCGGCGCCAGCCAGGTCACCAGCCGATGGAACAGCAGGTCCAGCACCGCCCGCGCTGCCCGCCTGCGGTCGCTGTCCGCCGCGTCGCAGTACAGCGCGTCCTTGCGCACGTCGAAATAGAAGGCCGACAGATCGACGGTGCAGAACTGGAACAGCGTCTGGAACACGCCCTGGAAATCGAACGCCGCATAGCCCTGGCGGACCTGGTGGTCCAGCTGCGCCAGCCGGTGCAGCATCCACTGCTCCAGCTCGGGCATCTGGGCGGGCTCGATGCGTTCGGCATCGTCGAACCCGGCCAGCGCGCCCAGCAGGAAGCGCAGCGTGTTGCGCAGGCGGCGATAGCTGTCGGCGGTGCCCTTCAGGATCTCGGGGCCGATCCGCTGGTCGGCGGTATAATCGGCCTGCGCCACCCACAGGCGCAGGATGTCGGCGCCGTACTGTTCGATCACCTTGGCGGGCACGATGGTGTTGCCAAGCGACTTGGACATCTTCATGCCCTTCTCGTCCAGCGTGAAGCCATGCGTGACCACGTTGCGATAGGGCGCGCGGCCCTTGGTGGCTGACGCCTGCAGCAGTGACGACTGGAACCAGCCGCGATGCTGGTCGGTGCCTTCCAGATAGACGTCGGCGATCCCGTCCGGTGCGCCATCCTCGCGATCGCGCAGCACGAAGCTGTGGGTCGAGCCGCTGTCGAACCACACGTCCAGCACGTCCATGACCTGGTCATAGGCCTCGGGGTCTGCGATCCCGTCCAGCATCCGCGCCTTGAAGCCCGCGCTGTACCAGACATCCGCGCCATCCGCCTCGAAGGCCGCGACGATCCGGTCGTTCAGGCGCGCATCGCGCAGCAGGAAGTCGTCGTCGGTGGGCTTGGCGCCCTTCTTGACGAAGCAGGTCAGCGGCACGCCCCAGGCCCGCTGGCGCGACAGCACCCAGTCGGGGCGGTTCTCGACCATGGAATGGATGCGGTTGCGCCCGGTCTTGGGCCACCACTTGACCAGCTGGTCGATCGAGGTCAGCGCCCGCGCCCGGATCGTGTCGCCATGCTGGCCCAGCCCGTCGTCCAAGGGCTTGTCGATGGCCGCGAACCACTGGGGCGTGTTGCGATAGATCAGCGGCGCCTTGGACCGCCAGCTGTGCGGATAGGAGTGCTTGATCTTGCCCTTGGCCAGCAGCGCCCCGGCCCAGGCCAGCTGCTTGATGACGCTGACATTGGCCGGGCCGTCCTTGCCGTCGGGCGCCACGATCGCCTCGCCGCCGAAGATCGGCAGGTCCTTGCGATAGCTGCCGTCCGGCTCGACATTGTAGGTCATCGGCAGCTTGAAGCGCAGGCCCAGCTGATAGTCGTCGTCGCCATGGCTGGGCGCGGTGTGGACGAAGCCCGTCCCCGCCTCGTCGGTGACATGATCGCCGGGCAGCATGGGGACGTCGTAATCCCACTCGCCCGCGCCTCCCTCGACTCCGCGCAGGGGGTGGGACAGGATCAGCCCGTCCAGATCGGCCGCGGTCACGTCCGCCGCGCGGGTGAAGCCTGTGACCTTGGCCTGCGCCATCACCCCCCCGGCCAGCGCATCGGCCAGCACCAGACGCTCTCCGGCGACGGCGGTCGAGCCTTCGGCCACGGCAGCGACCTGATAGAGGCCATAGGCGATCTGAGGGTTGAACGCGACGGCGCGGTTCTGCGGGATGGTCCAGGGGGTGGTGGTCCAGATGACGACCTTGGCGTCCGATAGGGCGCCCTGCCCCTGCACCCCGAACCGCACCCAGATCGTGTGGCTGGTATGGTCGTGATACTCGACCTCGGCCTCTGCCAGGGCGGTCTTTTCCACGGGCGACCACATCACCGGCTTGGACCCCTGATAGAGGGACCCGTTCATCACCAGCTTCATGAACTCGGCCGCGATGACGGCCTCGGCGTGGTAGTCCATCGTCAGATAGGGCCGGTCCCAGGCCCCAGTCACGCCCAGGCGCTTGAACTCCTCGCGCTGGATGTCGACCCATTCATCCGCAAAGCGGCGGCATTCCTGGCGGAACTCGACCATGTCGACCGCGTCCTTGTCGCGGCCTTCCTTGCGGTACTTCTCCTCGATCTTCCATTCGATCGGCAGGCCGTGACAGTCCCAGCCCGGCACATAGCGCGCATCGAAACCCATCATCTGGTGCGACCGCACGACGATGTCCTTGATGGTCTTGTTCAGCGCGTGGCCGATATGCAGATGCCCGTTGGCATAAGGCGGGCCATCATGCAGCACGAACGGCTTGCGCCCCGCCGCGGTGGACCGCAGGCGGTCATAGACGCCGATGCGCGCCCACCGCTCCAGCCATTCGGGTTCGCGCGCAGGTAGGCCCGCACGCATCGGAAACTCGGTCTGGGGCAGAAAGACGGTATCGCGGTAATCGGGCTGCGTGGCGTCGGCCATCGGGGCGTTCCTTTGAGAGATGTTCGGACAAGACTGACCCGGCGGCGTGAAACCTCACGCCACCGGGCTGCTAATTCGAGATCCGAACGCCGGAAATTTCATCCGCCCTCTATAGAAAGCGCCGCTTGGCGCTGCAAGCGCCGAACCTAGCGCATGGGCCCCCGTCCCGCTAGACTGCGGCCACCGCCTTCGGAGAGCCCGATGCCCCCCGCCCCCCTGCGCAGCCGCCTGACCCGTCGCGATGCGGCGCTGCGCCGGTTCACACGGCTGCGCTACGGACCGCGCGGCACGCTGGCACTGCACCGCCACGCGATCGGCGCGGACCTGCTGCGCGCACCGGTGAACGTGATGCTGGCGCCGGTGGCCCTGCTGATGCTGGGCGCGGGCTGGGTCCTGACGCGAATGGGGGCCACGCGGGCGGGCGGCTGGCTGCGCAGCCGGCGGGTGTTCCTGCGGTCCGACGTCTCGGCGGTGATCCAGCGTGATCTGGTCGCGCTGATCGCCGATCTGCAGCGGCAGGGCCTGGGTCCGGACACGTCCCCCGACCGCATCGCCCGCGCCATCCGCAGCCATGCCGACACCCGCAATGCCGTAGCCGAGATCACGACCTCGCTAATCGTGCTGACCGTGGGGATCGCGCTGTTTCACCGCGCGACACCGGGCATGATCTCGCTTGCCGGGCCCATGGCGCAGATGCGCGCGCATGGTGCCGCGGTGCGCGACTTCGCCCTGGGCGACACGTTGGGGCGGGCGTGGTACTGGGCCTTTCCGGTGGAGACCGCGCCGCTGACGGTCGTCGCGACCGGGGTGGCGCTAGCCGTGGCGGGGTCGCTGGTGACCACCTTCGCGGGGCTGATCGCGGACCCGGTCCAACTGTGGACCGGCGTCCATCGGCGGCGCCTGTCGCGCCTGATGGCACGGCTGGATGCCGAGACCGACAGCGGCGCGCCAGAACCCGAACACCTGCTGGCCCGCCTTGGCGACGTGATCGACACGGCGCTGATCGCGCTGCGATCCTGGCGCGGCTGAACGCCGCCTAGCCGCGCCCGCGATAGGTCGGCACGCCCTGATCGGGCAGCCACAGGCCCGCAGGCGCCGCGCCCGTCTGCCAGAACACGTCGATCGGCATGCCGCCGCGCGGATACCAGTATCCGCCGATGCGCAGCCAAGCCGGCTCCAGCAGGTCGGCGATGCGGCGGCCGATGCCCACGGTGCAATCCTCGTGGAAGGCGCCGTGGTTGCGGAAGCTGCCCAGGAACAGCTTCAGCGATTTCGATTCGACCAGCCAGTCGCCGGGGACATAGTCGATCACCAGATGCGCGAAATCGGGCTGGCCGGTCAGCGGGCACAGGCTGGTGAATTCGGGCTGGGTGAAGCGCACGGCATAGGTCTGGCCGGGCTGGGGGTTGGGCACACGTTCCAGCACGGCCTGGTCGGGGTGCTGCGGCAGGGGGGTGTCGCTGCCCAGCTGGGTCAGCGCGTCGGTATAGTGGCTCATGGCTCGCTCCTGTTTTGTCCGGGTGGGCTGCGACCGGGTGGCCCCCCTTACGGCGGCACGCGGCCCCTTGCAACCGCGCCACCCCTGCCCCAGATGCGGCGCATGGACCCGCGTTTCGACATCACCGAGGCAGAGATTGCCCGCACCGTCGCCGTCTTCTACGGCGCCGTGCGGCGGCACGAGGTGCTGGCCCCGATCTTTGCCGAACATGTCGGCGACTGGGCCGCGCATGAGGATCGCATCGCCGCCTTCTGGAAGGGTGCGATCCTGCACAAGGCCGGCTACAACGGCAGCCCGATGCGCGCGCACCTGTCCGCGGGCAACGTCCGCCCCGAGCATTTCGAGATCTGGCTGGCGCTGTTCGACGAGGCGCTGCGCCGCACCCTGCCGCCCTGGTCGGCCCGCGCCTGGTCGCAGATGGCGCATCGCATCGGCCAGGGGCTGCGCGCGGGCGTGCAGAACATCGACGCGGGCCGCGCCGGGCCCCCGGTGCTGCGCTAGCGCCGCGGCGGGCGCGGGCGATACAGCGGCAGCCGCCAGCCGAAGGTGCCGGTGGCGATACCCATGATGACCACGATGACCGGGGGCGACCCCATCTCCATCGCGACGCCTGCCCCGGCGGCAACGGCAACGGCCAGCGCGATGCTGTCCAGCCAGACCAGCCAGCGCTGGCGGCTCTCCAACAGATGCGCCGTCCAGAAGACGGTCAGCGCTGCCCCCGCCGCCAGCAGTACATAGGAGGGGTTGGCGACCCAGAACACCGCCTCGCGGTTCAGGATGAGGTCGCGCAACGTGCCGCCCCCCACCGCCGTCAGCGCCGCCATGAAGACGAAGCCCACCGGGTCCAGCTGCGCCCGGCTGGCAACCAGCGCCCCGGTCAGCGCAAAGATCAGCACCGAGCCGTAGTCCAGAGCCGTGACCAGCGTATCCAGCGTCATTTGAACGGCGCCATGCCCGCGCGGGCCAGTTCGTCCGCACGTTCGTTCTCGGCATGGCCGGCATGGCCCTTGATCCAGCGCCATTCGACGCTGTGGGTGGCCTGCGCCGCATCAAGCCGCTGCCACAATTCGACATTCTTGACGGGCTTCTTGTCGGCCGTCTTCCAGCCGTTGCGCTTCCAGCCGTGGATCCACTGGGTCACGCCGTTCTTGACATAATTGCTGTCGGTCACGATCACGATGGTGCTGGGCCGGGTCAGGGCCTCCAGCGCGCTGATGGCGGCCATCAGCTCCATCCGATTGTTGGTCGTGGCAGGCTCTCCTCCCTGCAACTCGCGCTGCTTGACCACGTTCGCGCCGTCCAGCGCGCGCATCAGCACGCCCCAGCCGCCGGGGCCGGGATTGCCGCTGCAGGCGCCGTCGGTCCAGGCGAACAGCTCAGCCATCGATGGTCACGTGCCCCGGCAGGGCCACCACCCGCGCCAGCCAGCCGCGCACGGCCGGAAAGCGGTTCATGTCGAACCCGCCGCGCGCACCCGCACTGTGCGTATAGGCATAGAGGCAGATGTCGGCCAGGCTGGCCGCGTCGCCCACCAGCCAGTCTTGGGTCGCCAGGTGATCCTCCATCACGGACAGCAGCGCGTGGCCGCGATCCAGCAGGTCAGCCAGCCGGTCGGGCGTGGCATCCGCCGCGCGATGGGGATAGCTGACCAGCGCCTGACGCACCGCGATGACCGGTTCGTGGTTGTACTGTTCCCAGAACATCCAGCCCAACATCTGCGCCCGCAGGGTCCGGCTGGCGGGCCAATAGGCCGTGCCCTCGCCCAGATAGCACAGGATGGCGTTCGATTCCGCCAGCGTGGTCCCGTCGTCCAGACGCAGCGCCGGCAGCTTGCCGAAGGGCAGCGCGCCCTGGTCCTTGGCCTGCTGCAGGGCGGCCGATCCGTATTCGCAATCGACCCGGTCCAGCGACTGGCCGGTCAGCGCCGCCAGCAGCCTGACCTTGTAGCTGTTGCCCGATGAGGGCATCGAATAGAGCCGCATGCTGTCCCTTTCCGCCTTGTCCGCGCCGCTATAGCCGCGATCGGCGCGGCAGGCCAGCGGGCCTCAGGCGGGCGCGGGAAGATAGGGGATGCTGCCGGCCGCGTCGCTGTCGTCGATCAGCCGGAAATGGCTGATGGACCCGCCCTTGCGGGCATTCGCATGGGGCGCATAGTCGGGATCGTTGACAAAGCCCATCGCATCCTCGCGGGTCGGGAACTCAATCAACGCGATCAGGGTGACGTCACGGGCCTCGCCTTCCAGCGTCTCGATATGGCCGGACCGGGACAGGTAGCGGCCGTTGTGGCGGGCGGCGATGTCATGGACCGCCGCCGCATAGGGGGCGATCCAGGCGTCGTCGGTGACGGTGACTTCGGCAATCAGATAGACGGTCATGTGGGATCCTCCAACCTGTCGCCGGAGGATAGGACCGGGGCGGGCGATCCGGCAAGGGGCCGGTTCGGTCAGGCCGTCTCGCGCAGGACGCGGGGGACCTTGAACTCGACCCGTTCCACCGCGGTCTCGACCACCTCGACGGTCACGTCATAGCGGGCGTGGAAGGCGTCGATGACCTCGTTGATCAGCACCTCGGGGGCGCTGGCGCCGGCGGTCACGCCGATGCTGCGGATACCGTCCAGCGCCCGCCAGTCGATCTCGGCCGCGCGCATCACCAGCTGGGCATAGCCGCAGCCCGCGGCACGCCCGACCTCGACCAGACGCTTGGAGTTGCTGGAATTCTCGGCCCCGATCACCAGCAGCGCATCGACATGCGGCGCCACCGCCTTGACCGCCGCCTGGCGGTTGGTGGTGGCATAGCAGATGTCCTCCTTGGCGGGCCCAATGATCGCGGGGAACCGCGCCTGCAGGGCCGCGACCACGGCGGCGGTGTCGTCGACCGACAGGGTGGTCTGGGTGATGAAGGCCAGGCGCGCGGGGTCGCGGACATCGACTCGGGCGACGTCGGCCACGTCCTCGACCAGGATCACCTCGCCCTCGGGCAGCTGGCCCATGGTGCCAAGGACCTCGGGGTGGCCCCTGTGGCCGATCATGATCATCTGCAGGCCCGCGGCGTTGTGCCGCTCGGCCTCGATATGGACCTTGCTGACCAGCGGGCAGGTCGCGTCGACATAGACCATCTCGCGGCGCTGCGCCTCGGCCGGGACGGCCTTGGGAACGCCATGGGCGGAAAAGATCACGGGCCGGTCGGCCGGGCATTCGTCCAGTTCCTCGACGAAGACCGCGCCCTTGTCGCGCAGCGTGTCGACGACATACTTGTTGTGCACGATCTCGTGGCGGACAAAGACGGGGGCGCCCCACTTTTCCAGCGCGAGTTCCACGATCTTGATGGCGCGGTCGACGCCTGCGCAGAAGCCGCGCGGGGCGGCCAGATACAGGGTCAGGGGGGCTTTGATCTGTTCCATGCCCCTCAGGTAGCGCGCCGACCCGGTTTCGTCCAGCGCCACGCGGTCACATCTGCTGCACCCTGCGCGCATGGCGGGGGCGCCCGCATCGGGGATCAGCGCGCGACGGCCAGCAGGGCCGCCACGTCCAGATGCGCCTCCAGGTGATCCGCCAGATCGTCCAGCGCGGCATCCACCCCGGCCTCGAACCCCGGCCGCGAGGCGGCACCAAGCCGTGCCAGGAAGGCCGCGCGGAACGCGTCGTCGGAAAACAGCCCGTGCAGATAGCTGCCCGTCACGCGGCCATCCGCGCTGTTGGCCCCGTCGGGGTCGGGGACATGGGCAAAGGGGCGCGCGCAGTCCGGGCCGTCGGTGCGGCCCATGTGGATCTCGTATCCCGACACGGGCTGGCCCAGGGCGGTGCCGGTCACGCGGGTCAGCCGCTTGTCGGGGGCCATGACGGTGGTCACGTCCAAAAGGCCCAGCCCCGCCACCTGCCCTGCCACCCCGTCCGCGCCCGACGGATCGTCGATCATCCGGCCCAGCATCTGATAGCCACCGCAGATGCCCAGCACATGCCCGCCGCGCCGGTGATGCGCGGCCAGGTCGATGTCCCAGCCCTGCGCCCGCAGGAAGGCCAGATCGCCAAGCGTCGATTTCGTGCCCGGCACGATCACCAGACCGGCGTCGCCCGGGATCGCCTGTCCCGGCGCCAGCATGGTCAGGCGCAGGCCAGGTTCCGCCGCCAGCGGGTCCAGATCGTCGAAATTGGCGATGCGCGACAGGGTCAGGCAGACGACATGCAGCCCCGACCCGCCACTGGTGCGCAGGTCGACCGCATCCTCCGCCGGCAGGCGGTGCGCGTCCGCGAACCACGGCACGACGCCGAAGCCGCGCCAGCCAGTGCGCGCCTCGATCATCCGGTAACCGTCGTCGAACAGGCGCGGATCGCCGCGGAACTTGTTGACCAGGAAGCCCCGGATCATCGCGGCGTCGCCAGCGTCGATCACGGCCTGAGTGCCGACGATCTGGGCGATGACCCCGCCCCGGTCGATGTCGCCCGCCAGCACGACGGGCACCCCCGCCGCGCGGGCAAAGCCCATGTTGGCGATGTCGCGGGGGCGCAGGTTGACCTCGGCGGGGCTGCCCGCCCCCTCGACGATCACCAGGTCATGGGCGGCCGACAGGCGGGCAAAGCTGTCAAGAACCCCGCCCAGCAGGCGAGGCTTCAGCCCCTGGTAATCGCGCGCCTCGGCCCGGCCGATGGCGCGGCCCTGCAGGATCACCTGCGCGCCGCGGTCGGTCTCGGGCTTCAGCAGGACCGGGTTCATGTCGGTATGCGGCTCCAGCCCGCAGGCGCGGGCCTGCAGGGCCTGCGCGCGGCCGATCTCTCCGCCGTCGGCGGTGACGGCGGCATTGTTGGACATGTTCTGCGGCTTGAAGGGCGCCACGGACAGGCCGCGGCGGGTCGCGGCGCGGCACAGGCCCGCCACCAGCATCGACTTGCCGACATTCGAGCCGGTGCCCTGGATCATCACCGCAACCATCGGACACTCTTGCTTGCCATCACCCTGACAGGTGACTAGATAGGCGCGTCCGCAAATGAAAGGCCGAAAGCCGTGGAAAACGTCATCCTGACCGTCCATCTGATCCTGGCAGTGATGCTGGCCGGGGTCGTCCTGCTGCAGCGTTCCGAAGGGGGCGGGCTGGGCATGGGCGGCGGTGGCGGTGCTGGTGGCGGCGTCATGTCGGGCCGCCAGGCGGCCAACGTGCTGACCCGGGTGACGTGGATCCTGGGCGTGGCGATCTTCGCGACCTCGATCGCGCTGACGATCCTGGCGGCGCGCCAGGCCAACAACAGCTCGATCATGGACCAGTTCGGCGGCCAGGCCCCGACCGAGGCACCGGCGACCGGACTGCCGGGTCTGCCGGCCTATACCCCGCCGCCCTCGACCGCGGGCAACCCGCTGACCCCGCCCAGCCCCGATGCGGCGACCGACGCCCCGGCGACCCAAGCCCCCGCGACGGACGCCCCGGCGACAGACGCGGCCGTGACCCCGGCCCCCGCGGCCCAGACCCCGGCAGAGGCACCCGCGACGGCACCCGCCGACGCGCTGACCCCGCCCGCGCCCGAGGCCCCGGCACCGGCCGCGACGGCCCCGGCGGCGGCGCCCGACGCCGCGGCGGAACCCGCCACCTCGGACACCGCGCCCGCACCGGCGAACTGACGACAGACACCACTGCGGGGGGCGCCAGGCGCCCCCCTTCCACTTGCGGTCCGTTGCGGCCACGGGGCGAATCGGTTATTTCGTGGGTCCCGTGATCGTCGTCATTCGGACGGCCCGCTAAGACAGAATTGCACATCACGGGGGCCTCATGGCGCGTTACATCTTCATCACCGGCGGCGTCGTATCCTCGCTTGGCAAGGGGCTGGCTTCGGCGGCGTTGGGGGCGCTGCTGCAGGCGCGGGGGTTCACCGTCCGGCTGCGCAAGCTGGACCCGTATCTGAACGTCGACCCCGGCACGATGAGCCCGTTCGAGCATGGCGAGGTCTTCGTCACCGATGACGGGGCCGAGACCGACCTGGACCTGGGTCATTACGAACGATTCACCGGCGTCGCCGCGCGCCGCACCGACAGCATCAGCAGCGGGCGCGTCTATTCCAACGTGCTGGAGAAGGAACGCCGGGGCGAATACCTGGGCAAGACCATCCAGGTGATCCCGCACGTCACCAACGAGATCAAGGACTTCCTTGCAATCGGCGACGACGAGGTCGACTTCATGCTGTGCGAGATCGGCGGCACGGTCGGCGACATCGAGGGCCTGCCCTTCTTCGAGGCGATCCGCCAGTTCATCCACGAGCGGCCGCGCGGCGAATGCATCCTGATGCACCTGACCCTGCTGCCCTATCTGGCCGCCAGCGGCGAGCTGAAGACCAAGCCGACCCAGCACAGCGTCAAGGAGCTGCAGTCCATCGGCCTGGCCCCCGACGTGCTGGTCTGCCGCTCGGAACACCCGATCCCGGAAAAGGAACGCGCCAAGATCGCGCTGTTCTGCAACGTGCGTCCCGATGCGGTCATCCCGGCCTATGACCTCAAGACCATCTATCAGGCGCCCCTGGCCTATCATCGCGCGGGTCTGGACCGCGCCGTGCTGGACGCCTTCCAGATCAGCCCCGCGCCGCGCCCCGACCTGTCGCGGTGGGAAGACGTGATGGACCGGCTGGAGCATGCCGAGGGGCAGGTGAACATTGCCATCGTCGGCAAGTACACCCAGCTGGAGGACGCCTACAAATCCATCGCCGAGGCACTGACCCATGGCGGGATGGCCAACAAGGTCCGCGTCAAGGCCGACTGGGTCGACAGCGAAAAGCTGGAGGGAGAGGGCGCGCATCTTCTGGACGGTTATCACGGCATCATCGTGCCCGGCGGCTTCGGCGAACGCGGGACTGAGGGGATGGTCGCCGCCGCCCGCTATGCCCGCGAGAAGAAGGTGCCCTATCTGGGCATCTGCCTTGGGATGCAGATGGCCGTGATCGAGGCCGCGCGGAACCTGGCCGACATGCCCGACGCGGGTTCCGAGGAGTTCGACCACGAGGCCGGGCAGACGCGGTTCACCCCGGTCGTCTATCATCTCAAGGAATGGGTGCAGGGCAACTATACCGTCAGCCGCAAGGTCGGCGACGACAAGGGCGGCACCATGCGCCTCGGCTCCTACACCGCCGTCCTGTCCCAAGGGTCGCGGATTTCGGACGTCTATGGCGGCGCGACCGAGATCGAGGATCGCCACCGCCATCGCTATGAGGTCGACGCGACCTATCGCGCGCAGCTGGAGGCCGCGGGCCTGCGCTTTTCGGGCATGTCGCCGGACGGCAAGCTGCCCGAGGTCGTGGAATATGCCGACCACCCGTGGTTCATCGGCGTGCAGTCCCACCCCGAGCTGAAATCCAAGCCCTTCGAGCCCGCGCCCCTGTTCGCAGGCTTCGTCCGCGCGGCGATGGAGGAAGGGCGACTGGTCTGACCGCGCCCGCGCCCGACCCGGACCGGCTTGCCGCCGCGCTGTCCCTGACGGCGCGGCGGTATGCATTCGCGCGGGTCGAACCGGTGGCCGGGCATCCGCTGGCCGGGTTCTTTCGCCGCGACGTGGCGGCGCTGGCGCGGGCGGCGGTGGCCGGGCGTCCCGAACGCCTGCTGGTGCGGGCCAGCACCGGTGCGCCGGGTTGGGCGGCGGTGCCCTGGGTCGCGTGGTTCGCGCCGCATGTGACGCGCAGCATGCGCCACGGGCTTTACGTCGCCTGCTTCGTGAACGCCCCGGACGAACGGATCGTGCTGTCGCTGCAGCATGGCGCGGCGGACGCGCTGCGCGAGCATGGCCACGACGCGGGCCTGCGCCATCTGCGCGACCGGGCGGCACGCACGCGGGACGGCCTGCCGGGACATGGCTTTGACACGAGGCCCATCGCCTTGGGGTCGGACGCGACGCTGCCGCAGGGCTATCAGGCCGGCTGCGTCCTGTCGCGCAGTTGGGATGCGGCGGCGCCCGATCCGGAGGGGTTCGACAGGGCGCTGATACGGATGCTGGACCTGTATCGCGCGCTGGTCTAGCGGGTGCCTGCGCGGCGGGTGGACAGGATCAGGTTCGTCTCGGATGTCATGACGCCGTCCAGGTCGCGGATGCGGCGCAGGACGTCGTCCAGTTCCGACAGCGACCCCGCCGCCAGGTCCACGATCAGATCCCACCGCCCGTTCGTCGAATGCACCGCCGTCACCTGCGCCATCGCGGTCAGGCGGGCCATGATGCGGTCTGCGCCCCGCCCCTCGATCCCGATCAGCATCAGGCCGCGGACCGGCGCATCCTGCGCATCGGCGCGGGTGATGGCGGTGAAGCCCAGGATATCTTGCCGCTCCAGCAGCCGGGCCAGGCGCAGGCGGACGGTCGCGCGGCTGACACCCAGCCTGTCCGCCAGGTGCAGCACCGAGGCCCGCCCGTCGCGGCGCAGCTGCGCGATCAGCGCCTGATCCAGATCGTCCATAATGGCACCGTTCCCCGCCAATATGGCCAATGATCCCGCCATTCCTGCTGCCTGTCCAGTTGAAACCGACCCATATCGCGCAGCATCATGGACGAAACCCTGCAGGAGAAGACCGATGACCCCGCCCTCGCGCCAGGCGCTTGTTCCCTTTGTCAGCGTCGATCACATGATGCAGCTGGTCCATCACGTGGGCATCGAGCCGCTGCTGGTCGAACTGGCCGACGCGATCGAGGCCGACTTCCGCCGCTGGCCCGATTTCGACAAGACCCCCCGCGTCGCCAGCCATTCCGACATCGGCGTGATCGAGTTGATGCCGACATCCGACGGACAGCATTACGGGTTCAAATACGTGAACGGCCATCCCGGCAACATGCGCCAGGGGCTGCAGACGGTCACCGCCTTCGGCGTGCTGGCCGATGTCGCTACCGGCTATCCGCTGCTGCTGTCCGAGATGACCATCCTGACCGCGCTGCGCACCGCCGCGACCAGCGCCATGGCCGCCCGCTGGCTGGCCCCGCGCGATTCGCGGGTGATGGCGATGATCGGGAACGGCGCGCAGGCCGAGTTCCAGGCCCTGGCCTTCAAGGCGATCTGCGGCATCACCGAGGTGCGCCTCTACGACATTGATCCTGCCGCCACCGCGAAATGCGCGGCGAACCTGGCCGGGCGCGGGCTGCGCGTCGTCCCCTGTGCCAGTGCCGAGGAGGCGATCCTGGGCGCGCAGATCGTGACGACCTGCACCGCGGACAAGCAATATGCCACCATCCTGTCGGACAACATGGTGGGCGCGGGCGTGCATCTGAACGCGGTCGGCGGCGATTGCCCCGGCAAGACCGAACTGCACCGCGACATCCTGCTGCGCGCGGGCATCTTTGTCGAATACCCGCCCCAGACCCGCGTCGAGGGAGAGATCCAGCAGCTGGACCCCGACCATCCCGTGACCGAACTGTGGCAGGTCATCGCGGGCCACGTGCCCGGCCGCACCCACGCCGACCAGGTCACCCTGTTCGACAGCGTGGGATTCGCGATCGAGGATTTCAGCGCCCTGCGCCACATCCACAAGCGCCTGCAGGGCACGGGGCTGTTCCTGGACCTGGACATGATCGCCGATCCCGACGACGCGCGCGACCTGTTCGGTATGCTGTGTCGCGCGGCACCCCGGCAGGACGCCGCCTGATGTGATCGCCTGCGGCACGATCGCGAATTGCGAAGCCGCAGGTTCCGCCTTAGCTGATCGGCATGTCCATCCAGATCACCCGCCCCATCGGCCCGATCCTGCTGCTTGACGACGTCGCCCTGGGGCGGATGTCGCTGTCGGCCCTGTTCATTATGCCGGGCGATCAGTCCCCGGCCCCGGTCGCCGCGCCCTCAGGTCCGGTCGCGCCTGTGGCGCTGGCCCGCTATGACGGCGCCACCGTCTGGCGGGCGCGATTCGCGCTGCCTGCGGACCGGGCCTCGACCTATGACTGGGATGGCCAGCGGTTCGAGGTCGCGAGCGATCTGACCGGGGATCTGCGGCTGGCCTATGTCTCGTGCAACGGCGAGGAGGTCGGCGACATGGACCGCGAGGGGTCCGAGCGCAACGCCATGTGGGCGCGCCTGCGCGACGACCACCGCCGCGCGCCCTTCGCGCTGCTGCTGCATGGTGGCGATCAGGTCTATGCTGACGAGGTCACCGAGGGCCACCCGCTCAGCGACGACTGGCCTGACCGCGTGCCCGACAGCCCGTCGCCCCAGGCGCTGGACGGCCTGCGCGCGCATCTGCGCCAGCGATTCTTCGA
Organism: Paracoccus sp. Arc7-R13; assembly: GCF_004010775.1. NCBI lineage: Bacteria > Pseudomonadati > Pseudomonadota > Alphaproteobacteria > Rhodobacterales > Paracoccaceae > Paracoccus > Paracoccus sp. Arc7-R13. Next base: position 3,133,362 of record NZ_CP034810.1, read on the forward strand.
CCGCTATGCCGCGCTTTATGGTGCGCCCGAACTGGCCTGGCTTGCCGCACGGGTGCCGTCGCTGATGCAGTGGGACGATCACGACATCTGCGACGGGTGGGGCTCGCTTCCCCGGTCGCGCACCGAATCGGCGGTGGGACAGGCGCTGTTCGCCGCCGCGCGCGACAGCTTCCTTCTGTTCCAGCACTGCACCGTGGCGGGCGATCTGCCCGCCCGCTTCGCCGACCCGCAGGGCGGGCATCTGGGCTGGGTGATCAACGCGCCCGGCCTGCGGCTGCTGGCGCCCGACATGCGGTCCGAACGCACGCGGCGCGACATCATGGGGCCGGGCGGCTGGCAGATGATGGACGCGGAGGCGCGTCGCCAGACGCAGGGCCGCACCATGCTGATGTCCAGCGTGCCCTTGCTGGGGCCGCGCATGTCGATCCTGGAAGCGCTGATGGTGGCCATTCCGCGGATGCAGAAATACGAGGACGACCTGCGCGACCAGTGGCAAAGCCGCACCCATCGCGACGAATGGCGCCGCATCCTGCGCCTGGTGCGCGACATGGCGCGCCGCGACGGCCATGACGTGACCGCCCTGTCGGGCGAGATCCACCTGGCCACGCGGGCCGAGATGGACCTGGGCGGCGGGCTGCATCTGCATCAGCTGGTGGCCTCGGGCATCGCGCATCGCGCGCCGCCAAAGGGCTGGGCCCGGTTTCTGGGCGCATTGGCCTGGCTGGGAGAGGACCCGCTGCCGGACCATCCGATCCGCATCCGGCCCCTGCCCGGACAGCGCCACCGCTACATCGCGCAGCGCAACTTCCTGGTGCTGGACCGCCGCAAGGGCGCATGGCAGGCGGCCTGGGACCTGGAGGACAGCGGGCGTACCCCTGCCCTGCCGCTCTAGAACGACAAAGGCCGCCCGATGGGGCGGCCTTTGGCTCTCGGATCATGGTGCCGCAGAAGGGACTCGAACCCCCGACCCCATCATTACGAATGATGTGCTCTACCAGCTGAGCTACTGCGGCATTCTGGTCATGGCGCGCGGATAGCATCTTCGCGCCATGACGAAAAGGGGTCAGCTGCGAAAAATTCGCATCACCGGATCAGCGCCGTGCGCGGGTGTCCGTCCAGTCCGCCGCATCCGTCGGTTCGACATCGGGGCGGACCATGACCGGTTCCGCGGCCGGGGTGGCAGCCTGCTCCGGTTCGGGCAGCGGCGCGGGCTGGGGCATGGGCTCCGGCTCGGTGACCAGCACAGGCTCGGGCGTGGTCACGGTCGAGGACGGCTCGTCGATGACCCGATAGTCACTTTCGCGCGGGACCATGCCGGGGGCGACGACCGCCTGCTCGACCCGACGCGGGGCGGGCTTGCCTTCGGGCTCTGCCGGGCCGGGCGGGTGCGGCTGCACGGGTTCGGTCAGGTCCGGCACGTCATCCGCGGGCTTGGGCGCACCGACCAGCAGCGGCAGCATCTCGGCCCCCGTGGCCGATGTCGTGCTGTGCCGCGTCTCGGGTTCGCGCCAGGTCAGCGTGTCAAAGCCGCCACAGCTGTCGCAGACCGGGGCCCAGGCCTGCATGACATTGTGGCACTTGTCGCAGCACCACTGGGGTCCACGCGATGCCGACAGGGCACGGGTCAGCCAGCCACGCACGACGCTGTCGTCGGCACCTTCGCCGCGTTCGACGGCAGCCATGATCGACAGGGTCCGCACGGTCGGATGCTTTTCCGCCAGATCGCCCAAGGCGCGCCGCGCGCCGGGAAAGTCCTCTGCGGCCAGCAGCAGTTCGGCCTTCAGCAGGCGGGTTTCCTCGTGATCGGCATTCTTCTTGATCAGGGCGTCAAAACGGCGCAGGCGGGCGGCCGGGGTCTCGTCCGGGACGATCTCGGCATAGGCGGCCGCGACGTCGGGATGCGGACGCACCGACCAGGTCTTCTCCAGGATCCGCGAGGCGTTGCGGTAATCCTTCTGCGCGACATAGCTGCGCGCGGCCAGAACGGCGGCGGGGACCAGGTCCGGCGACGCCTTGGCGGCCGAGATTGCCGCCTCGCGCGCGCTGATGGAATTGCCGTGCGCCAGCACGTCGCTGGCCTCCTGCAGGGCCAGGACGGCATCGCGGCGCAGTGCCACGTCCTTGGGCAGGTCGCCCTGCGTGCGCTTGTCCTTCAGGGTCTGGCGGGCACCTTTCCAGTCCTGTTCCCGGGTCTGCAGGTCCAGCAGGGTGTCCTGAACCTCCTTGTGGCGCGGCTTCAGCGCATAGGCCTTCTGCGCCAGCAGCAGCGCCTTGTGGGTGTCACCCTCGGCCAGCTTCTGGCGCATCAGCCCGCGGATGCCCACAAAGCGGGTGCGGTCGTCGTCCAGCAGCGTGCGATAGATGCCGATGGCCTTGCCGGTGTCGCCCGACGTCTCGGCCGCCTGCGCGGCCAGAAGGTTCGTCAGATGCGGTTGGTTCAGGTACTTCGCAGCCTTCGCAGCCTTATCCTGCGCCAGCTTCCCCTCGCCCGAGGCGACGGCCAGCATTCCCTCGCCAAAGGCGGCATAACCCTTGCGCTCGCGCGAGCGGGCGAAATGTCGGTTGATGGCGGTCTCGTCGCCCACCAGGAACCGCAGGACGGCCAGTGCCAGCCCCAGCAGCTTGAAGATCAGCCAGGCGGCGATCATCAGCACGAACAGCGCCACCAGCGCCTTCAGCGGCGATAAAGCGTATTCGATGCCGCCATATTCGATGCGCAGCACCTGCCCGGTTTCGGACAGTTGGACCGCCCCCAGGGCCAAGGCCAGGACGACGGCAAAAAAGAACAAGATTTTCAGCAGTGACAACAGCATCGGGCGGCCCTCAGTTCGTGCCCGAGGACAGGTCGGACAATGCCGCCCGTGCCTGGGAATAGGCGGTTGCGCGGGACAGCCAATCGGCCATCGCGGGAGCTGCCGTGGCGGGCTCCGGCAGGGCCTGCATCTGCGTCAGCGCGGCGTCGATCCGGCCCGCCTGCACGTCGGCATCGGCCCGCGACAGGATCGCGTCGGCATCGTCGCCCTCGCGCGGTTCGACCGACCGGGCGCCCGTCTGGGCGCGCAGGAAGTTCGTTAGCAGGTTCCCCTCGCCGCTGGCGCTGGTGTCGCGCAGGCTGGCGCGCAGCGCGGCACGCGCGGCCTCGGGGAAATCGGCCTGCAGTTCGGTCAGGCTGGGCACCTGCGCCTGCAGCGCTTCGGGCGTGTCCAGCCCCGCACCTTCCAGCGCCTCGCGGGCTTGGTCGGGCGTCACGCCCGCGTCCAGCGCGGTCTGCAGCGCGGCGATGGCGGCCACGGCCTCGGCCCGGCGGGTGCTTTCGGTGGCGGCACTCTGCAGCACCTCGGCCTGGGCGCGGGTCTGGTCCAAGCTGGATTGCGCCTCGGCGGCGGCTGCCTCGATCTGCTGCTTCAGTTCGGCCGCGGCCTCGGGGTCGAAGGCCGGGCGGGCCGCCAGTTCGTCCAGGCGGGCCTGCTGTTCGTCCAGACGGTCGCGCAGGGCGGCAAGCTCCTCGGTGCCAGCAGCCGGCGTCGCGTCGCCGACGGCCTGCGGGACATCCGATTCGGGGGCGGGCTGACCAAGGGCCGCGACCTGCTCCTCCAGCGCCTCGATGCGGGGCATCAGATCGTCGGGCACGCCACCGGCGGCCGGGGCCGCGGCGATCGCCTGTTCGGCGGCCTCGCGTCCGGCCTGCGAGGCTGCGTCGATCATCGCCTGATCGTCACCCTGCTGCGCCATCGGCGCGGCAGGCAGCCAACCCGCGGGCAGATGCGGCAGCGCATAGATCGTGGCGGCGGACCCCAGCCCGGCCGCGACGACGCCGCCCAGGACCACGGGCCAGAAGCCGGTCTTGCGCACCGGCGCCGCCGCTTTCGCGGGCGTCGTGTGCGGGGGCACGCTGTCGGTCTTGGGCTGATCGGATTTGGGCTGATCGGATGTCGGGGCGAAGGGGGTGTCCTTCGGCGCAGCCTTCGCGCGCGTGCCGGGCGCGGGCTTCTTCTCCGCCGCGGGCATGGTGTCGGTGCCGTCGCCCACCAAGGCCGACGACGCGGGGCGAACCTCTCCGGGCAGGCCCGCCTGCGCGGGGGTGCCTGCGCCCACGGGCGCGTGGTCGATCACGCCGACATGGGCAGGGATCTTGCGGATCTCGGGTCCGGTAGTGGATTCGTTGGCCGGGGACTTGTCCCCGCTGATGGTGTCTTTCGGTGTCTTCACGTCCCTGTCCCCGTCTTGTGCCCGTATGGATGGCGGTCGCGCGGCACATGCGCCGGCCGCAGCCTAATCAGCGCGGGCTGAACGCTCAACCCGCCCATCTCAGCTTTGTTCCGCAGCCAGCATCGCGCGGATTGCCGCATCCATCGCCCGGCCCGACGGCTGGTCGGCGACCGCCCGGCGCGCGGCGGGCGCGGTCCAGGCCGCAGCCGCGGCATCGCTGATCGCGACCAGCCACAGGGGCGCCCGCGCCCCCGCCGCCATCCCCGCCAGAAGCCGCGCCGATCGCGGCGAATAGACCGGCACCACCACCGGGCGCGCGCCCATCAGCGCCGCGCGGGCGCGGGCCGTCAGGGGCTGGGGCCGCTGGTCATAGACGACGATTCCCGGCACGGCCAGCCGCTGTGCCAGGTGCCGCCCGTGCGGATGGACCAACGGAACCGGGCTGGCCGCGATCAGGGGCACCAGGCTGTCGGCGGTGCCCGCCCCCTGGATCACCGCGAATCCCGCGTCGCGCGCCACCTGGCCCGTACGTTCACCGACGCAGATCGCGGGCCGGCCGCGCCCCGGCCCCGCGGACGCCACCGCATGGGCCGAGGTGAAGACCAGACCGGGCGCCCGAGCCAAGGCTGCGCCGTCATGGTCCACCGGCACGATCTGCAGGATCGGTGCCACGATGACATCCGCGCCGATCCGCGCGGCGGTACGCTCGGAATCGTCGCCGGGGCGGGTCATCAGCAGGATCGGGCGGGGCGCGGGCGGCATTGGCATCCTGTCGGGCGGGTGTTACGCCCCTGTGGGTACGCGTCCCCCCTCATCCGGGCAAGAGCCATGACCGAGACGATCTTTCTGGGCATCGAAAGCAGCTGCGACGACACCGCCGCCGCGGTGGTCACCGGCGACCGGCGCATCCTGTCCAGCGTGGTCAGCAGCCAGTCCGACCTGCATGCCGATTTCGGCGGCGTCGTGCCCGAGATCGCGGCCCGCGCGCATGCCGAACGCCTGGACCTGGTCGTCGAACAGGCGCTGGCTGATGCCGGGCTGGGTCTGGACGCGCTGACGGGCGTCGCGGTCACCGCCGGGCCCGGCCTGATCGGCGGCGTGATGGCGGGCGTGATGTGCGCCAAGGGCATCGCCGCGGGCACCGGCCTGCCGCTGGTGGGAGTGAACCACCTGGCGGGCCACGCCCTGACCCCGCGTCTGACCGACGGGATCGACTATTCCTATCTGATGCTGCTGGTGTCGGGCGGGCATTGCCAGTTCCTGCGCGTGGACGGGCCGGACGCCTTCACCCGCCTTGGCGGCACCATCGACGACGCGCCCGGAGAGGCCTTTGACAAGGTCGCGAAACTGCTGGCCCTGCCGCAGCCCGGCGGCCCGCATGTCGAGGCCGAGGCGGCAGGCGGCGACGCCCATCGCATCTCCCTGCCCCGCCCGCTGCTGGACCGCCCCGGCTGCGATATGAGCTTTTCGGGGCTGAAGACCGCTGTGCTGCGCGCCCGCGACACGCTGATCGCGGATCAGGGGGGCCTGCGCGCCGCCGACCGGCGCGACCTGTGCGCGGCCTTCCAGTCGGCCGTCGCCGATGTGCTGGCGGAAAAGTCGCGCCGCGCGCTGGCGCTGTCGCCGGTGCCGGTGCTGGCCGTGGCCGGGGGTGTCGCCGCGAACGGCGAGATTCGCGCGGCGCTGGAACAGGTCGCGGCACGCGCCGGCGCGCGGTTCCTGGCCCCGCCCCTGCGCCTGTGCACCGACAACGGCGCGATGATCGCATGGGCCGGGATCGAGCGGTTCCGCATGGGTCAGCGGGACGACATGACGCTGTCAGCGCGCCCGCGCTGGCCGCTGGATCAGGGCGCCGCGCCTATGCTGGGCAGCGGCAAGCGGGGGGCCAAGGCATGATCGGCATTCTGGGCGCGGGCGCCTTTGGCACGGCGCTGGCCGTGGCGCTGACCGCCAACGGGCCGGTGACCCTGTGGGGCCGCCGCATCGACTGGCAGGGGGAAAACCCGCGTCTGCCCGGCGTGGCCATGCCCGATGCGTTGACCGTGACGCAGGACCTGGACGCCGCGCTGGCCTGCGACACGATCCTGCTGGCGCTGCCCGCGCAGGCCCTGGGGTCGTTCCTGGACGAACAGGGCCCGCGCCTAGCGGGCAAGGCGCTGGTCAGCACCGCCAAGGGGATCGACCTGCAGCATCTGACCGGACCGTCGGCGCTGATCGCGCAGGCGGCGCCCGATGCGGTGGTGGCGGTCCTGACGGGGCCGTCCTTCGCCGCCGACATCGCGCGTGGGTTGCCCACGGCGCTGACGCTGGCCTGTGCGGACGGGGCCGCGGCGCAGGTGCTGCAGGACCGCCTGTCGACGCCGGTCCTGCGGCTTTACCGCACGACGGACGTGACCGGGGCCGAACTGGGCGGCGCGTTGAAGAACGTGATCGCCATCGCCGCGGGCACGGTGATCGGCGCGGGCCTGGGCGACAGCGCGCGCGCCGCCATCATCACCCGCGGCTTTGCCGAGATGACGCGGCTGGCCATCCATCTGGGCGCGCGGCCCGAGACGCTGACCGGGCTGTCCGGCCTGGGCGACCTGACGCTGACCTGCACCTCTGCGGGGTCGCGGAACTTCCGGTTCGGCTGTGCGATCGGGTCGGGATCGGCCTGGGACAGCGCGACCACCGTCGAAGGTGCCGCCACCGCCCGCGCCTTGGCGCTGATGGCGGCGCGCGACGGGCTGGACCTGCCCATCGCCGCGATGGTCGCCCGCCTTGCCGAGGGGCGCGTTTCGGTGGAAAAGGCCATGGACCACCTGCTGAGCCGACCCCTGAAGGAGGAATGATGCCACTGTTCGCCGTGATCTGCCGGGACAAGCCCGGTGCGCTGCAAGTCCGCCTGGACACCCGCGACGCCCATCTGGCCCATATCCGCGACAGCGGCATCGTGGCGATGGCCGGCCCCCTGATGGAGGACGGGCAGATGTGCGGATCGCTGGTCGTCCTGGACACCGACGATCTGGACGCCGCCCAGGCCTGGGCCGCGGCCGATCCCTACAAGGCTGCGGGGCTGTTCGCCTCGGTCGACGTGATCGCCTGGAACAAGGTCATCGGCTGATGGCGCATTGGCTGTTCAAGTCCGAACCCGACGTCTTCGGCTGGGACGACCTGGTCGCCCGGGGCGACGCGGGGGAGCAATGGGACGGGGTGCGCAACTATCAGGCGCGCAACAACATGCGCGCGATGCAGGTGGGCGAACTGGGCCTGTTCTATCATTCCAACATCGGCAAGGAGGCCGTGGGCATCGTCGAGGTGATCGCCCTCGCCCATCCCGACACCACCGCGTCCGACCCGAAATGGGAATGCGTTGACATCCGCGCGGTGCGCAAGCTGCCCCGCGCGATCAGCCTGGACGAGGCCAAGGCCGAACCCCGGCTGCGCGACATGGTGCTGGTGAACAATTCGCGCCTGTCCGTGCAGCCGGTCAGCGATGCGGAATGGGCGGTGATCCTGGAACTGGCGGGCGACCGGGGCTGACGGCGTCGGTTGCGGCGCGCGACCGGCCCGCCAAGGCGCCGGATCGCGGCCGCGCTGCGGGCACACCCCGTCCCCGCGATGGTTCCGGGCTTCTGCCCTCACCCCAGCATAGGGGCGCGCGGGGGCGGCTGGCAAAGGCCAAACGCGTCCAGTTTTACGCGTTTGCGCTTCAATCCCGGGCGGTCGCGCGCTAGGGTCGCGGCCGTTCCCATCCCTGCACATCCCCTTGGAGGTCCCATGTCCCAACGTCTGCATCTTGTCTTCGGAGGAGAGCTGGTCGACCCGTCCAGCACCAAGTTCCGCGACCCCTCGCAGATCCACATGGTCGGCATCTTCCCCGATTACGACAGCGCCTTCGCCGCCTGGAAATCCGAGGCGCAGCGCACCGTCGACAGCGCCCATACCCGCTATTTCATCGCCCATCTGCACCGCCTGCGCGACGAGGAACGCGCCGTCAGCGCGACCGAGGAACTGGGCGACTGATGGCCACGGCGGGGTCCGGGCTGGGCCAGCTGGGGCTGTGGCTGCATCTGCGCGGCCGCCGCGGCGACGGCCCCGCCCTGCCCACCATCCCCGCCGGCACCGGCCCCGCGCTGGCCATCCACACCAGCGCCGACGCCCTGCGCGCCGAACCCCAGATCCTGGGCCGCCTGTCGCGCGCGCGGCCCGGCCTGCGCCTGGTCCGCCTGTCGGCCCAGGGACCGGACGATCCGGGCGACGACCCGGCGCTGGTGTCGCAGGTGCTGGACCGGGCACGGCCGCGTGCCGTCCTGCTCTTGGGCACCGACCTGCCGCCGGCGCTGATCGCGGCCGCCGTCGCGCGCCAGATCCCGGTCATCCTGGCCGAATTCCGGCTGACCGGCAACGATCTGGGCTGGGGCCTGCATGCCCGGATGCGTCGCCAGTTGCTGTCGCAGATGCGGGCGGTGATGGTCTGCGACGCGACCAGCCTCGATCTGGCCCGGCGCATGGGCCTGGGCGCGGGCGATCTGGCGATGACCGGCCCCGTATCCGAGATCCGCGAGCCGCTGCGCTGTTCGGAAACCGAACGGGCATCGATGGCCCAGCAGATGAACGGCCGCCACGCCTGGTTCGCGGCCAGCCTGCCCCCGGCCGAGGAACAGGCCATCCTATCCGCCCATCAGGCCGCCTTGCGCCGGTCGCACCGGGCCTTGCTGATCATCGCGCCCGATGATCCAAGGCGCATCGACGGCCTGGCCCGCGACATCGAGGCCTGCGGCCTGACCGTCGCCCGCCGCAGCGAGGACGAGGATTTTGGCGACGAGATCCAGGTCCTGCTGACCGACGGCCCGACCGAGATGGGCCTGTGGTACCGGCTGGCGCCCGTCAGCTTCATGGGCGGCACCCTGTCGGGCGACGCCGACGCGATGCGCCACCCCTTCGAACCCGCAGCCTTGGGATCGGCCATCGTGCACGGGCCGCAGGACGGACCGCATGCGACCGAATGGCAGCAGCTGACCGGCGCCCATGCGGTGCGTCAGGTCCGCACCGCGGACGACCTTGCCCAGGCCGTCACCGAACTGACCCAGCCGGAAACCATCGCCACGCTGGCCAGCAATGCCTGGATGGTCAGCACCGGCGGCGCCGATGTCGCGATCCGCATCGCCGACCGGGTGATCGCCGCCCTTGACCCTGTCGAAAGCCCCGCCCCATGACGATGACCCGCGCCCCCGGCTTCTGGTTCCGCACCCCACCCACCGCCACGGCCCGCCTGCTGGCGCCCCTGGGGGCGGCCTATGCCCGCGCCACGGCCCGCCGCCTGGCGCAGGGTGTGCGGGCGCGGGTCGGCGTGCCGGTCATCTGCGTGGGCAACCTGAACGCGGGCGGGACCGGCAAGACGCCCACGGTGATCCACCTGCAGATGGCGCTGGCCGCGCGCGGGGTGGCGGCGCATGTCGTCTCCAAGGGCTATGGCGGGTCGGCCACGGGGCCGCTGCGCGTGGACGAACGGCGCCACGACGCGGCCCTGACCGGGGACGAGCCGCTGCTGATGGCGGCGTTCGGCCCGGTCTGGGTCGCGGGCGACCGCGTGGCGGGGGCGCGGACCGCGGCGGCCGACGGCGCGCAGGCGATCATCCTGGACGACGGCTTCCAGGACCCGGCCTTGGCGCATGACTTGGGCATCGTCGTGGTGGACGCGGCCAAGGGGTTCGGCAACGGGCTGTGCATCCCCGCAGGTCCGCTGCGCGAGCCGGTGGCCGTGGGGCTGGCGCGGGCCGACCTGCTGCTTTCCATCGGACCGGATGCGGCGCAGGCGGGGTTTGCCCCGCCCCCCGGCGCGCCGGTACATCTGCGCGGTCAGCTGGCACCGTTGCAGATGGGGTTCGACTGGCGCGGCCACCGGGTGCTGGCCTTTGCCGGCATCGGCCACCCCGAGAAGTTCTTTGCCACCTTGACGGGCTTGGGCGCCCAGATCGTCCGGGCCGAGGCGCTGGACGACCATCAGCCCTTCACCCCGGCGCTGTTGACCCGGCTGGAGACCGAGGCCCGGCTGGTCGGCGCGCAGCTGGTCACCACCGAAAAGGACGCGGCCCGCCTGCCCCGCCCTTTCCGCCCCAAGGTGATGGCGCTGCCCGTGCGGCTGGCCCTGGCAGACGACGCGCCGCTGACGGCCGCGCTGGACCGGCTGTTTGAAATCGCGCCCCCGATGCCGATATAAGAGCGAACGATGCCCGAAAGGATCACCATGTCGCCCACTGCCAAAAGCCGGCTGAGCTTTTACCTGCTGCTGCTGCTGACGCTGTACGCGGCCGTGGCCGGCGCGGGCTGAGGGGGCATCATGTCGCAACGTTTCGGCGGGCGCTTTTCGCCCGACGCGCAGCCGGGGACGCGCCCGGGCGCATCCCTGCCCCCCACCCCCCGCCACCCGCACGAGGGTCGGCCCAAGTGGATCACCCTGGCGGCGACGCCCTTCCTGCTGGGGGCGTTCTTCCAGGGGGCCACGGGGATGGTCACCGACCTTGCAGCCTTCGGCCTGGTTGCCAGCGGCATGGTCCTGACGCGCGAGGGGCTGGTCGCGCAGGCGACCTATGCCGCGCGTCGCGTGGCCAAGCGCCCGGCCATTCCGCGCAAGCTGTTCGGCGGCGTGCTGGCAGGGATCGGTCTGGGCCTGGGGGCCGCCGAACCGGGGGTCTGGGCCGAGGCCGGGCTGATCGGCATGGCCGGTCTGGCCCTGCACCAGCTGTCCTTCGGCCTTGACCCGTGGCGCGACAAGACCGCGGCGGGCGTGGACAGCTTTCAGCAGGATCGCGCACAGCGCATGATCGACGAGGCCGAGGGCCATCTGGACCAGATGCGCGACGCGATCGCGCGCAGCGGCGACCGCAGGCTGGTGGCGCGCGTCGCGATGTTCGACGCATCCGTGCGGCACCTGTTCGACCGGGTGCGCGACAATCCCGCCGGGCTGGCATCCGCGCGGCGCTATCTGGGCGTGTACCTGATGGGCGCGCGCGACGCGACGATCCGCTTTGCCGACCTCTATGCGCGGACGCAGGATCAGAAGGCGCGGCGCGACTATGAGGTGTTCCTGGACGATCTGGAAAAGGACTTCATCGCCCGCGCCGACCGGCTGATGGACGGCGACCGCGATGCGCTGGATGTCGAGATGTCGGTCCTGCGCGACCGGCTGGCCCGCGAGGGGCTGACCGGCGCCGCGACGCGCGTCGACCCTGCCGAATGCCCCGCCCTGCAAAGCGCCGAGGCGCAGACGCTGGACGATCTGCTGCGCACCCCGTTCCCGGGACAGAAGGTCCCGCGCGACTGATGCCCCGTTTTGCCCTGCAGGTCGAATATGACGGCGCGCCCTTTGCCGGATGGCAGGCGCAGGCCGACCAGCCCAGCGTCCAGGGCGCGATCGAAGCCGCGCTGGCGCGGCTGGACCCCGCTTTCGCCACCCTCCGCATTGCCGCCGCCGGGCGCACCGATGCGGGCGTGCATGCCACCGGACAGGTGGCGCATGCCGACCTGGATCGCGAATGGGACCCCTTCCGCCTGTCCGAGGCGCTGAACTGGCACCTGAAGCCCGCGCCCGTCGCCATCCTGCGGGCGGCGCGGGTGCCGGATGATTTCCACGCCCGGTTCTCGGCCGTGGAGCGGCGCTATCTGTTCCGGCTGGTGGCGCGGCGGGCGCCGCTGACGCATGGGCGCGGACAAGTGTGGCAAGTGCTGAACCCGCTGGACGTGGATGCGATGCGCGCGGGCGCGGCCCATCTGGTCGGGCATCACGACTTTACCACCTTCCGGTCGTCGATCTGTCAGGCGAAAAGCCCGGTGAAGTCGCTGGACGAGATCAGGATCGAGGTCACGGACATCCCGCAGGGATACGAATACCGCTTTCACCTGCGCGCGCGGTCCTTCCTGCACAACCAGGTCCGGTCCATCGTTGGAACATTGGAACGGGTCGGCGCGGGATCATGGGCGCCGGAACGGGTGGGACAGGCGCTGGCGGCGCGCGACCGGGCGGCCTGCGGGCCAGTCTGTCCGCCCCACGGCCTGTACCTGACCGGGGTGGGCTATCCCTGCGACCCCTTCGACGGGCCGATCGGCAGGTAGGACTGACCGCGACGGCGACGGCGCGGGCGTTCGTCGCGGCGCGAGATCACGATCTTGAGCGTGTTCCACAGGATCCACAGATCCAGCCGCAGGCTGCGATGGCGCTGATAGATCAGGTCGATCTTCAGCTTGGCCGGCAGGCAGCGGCGGTAATAGGCCATCTCGGTCGCCTCGGCCGACTTGCAGCGGGCCAGGATGCGGTCCTCGTGGCGGTGATAGATCAGCGTGGCCAGCCCGGTGACGCCGGGGCGCGAATGCAGCACCTGGGCATAGACGGCGGGAAAGCGTTCGACATACTCGCGCAGCGGCGGGCGGGGTCCGACAAAGCTCATGTCGCCGCGCAGGATGTTGAACAGCTGCGGCAGCTCGTCGATGCGCGACCGGCGCAGGAAGCGGCCCATCGGCGTGATGCGCCACGCCTTGTGCGCGCCGGTGGCCCCGAAATCGTCCTCCTCGCACAGCATGGTGCGGAATTTCCACTGCGTGAAGGGCTGGTTCGGGGCGCGCATGCGGTGCGCGGCATAAAGGATCGGCCGGCCCTGCAGCAGCAGCAGCAATCCCGCGACGGTCAGCATCACGACCGACAGCGGCACCAGCAGGATCAGCACCAGGATCAGGTCGAACGCGCGCTTGGAGACCGGCATGGGATTGACGCCGGGAGCCCGCGCCTCGCCGATGAACCATGCCATCCGGGGCGCGCTGAGCGGTCCCAGATGCGCGGCATCGGCCTTTTCCCAATCATGGTGGATCGTCACGACACCGTCCGCATTGCACATTTCACGCCAGTCAACCTCATCGCGACTAGCACGACATGCAAGCATTGGAAACGGGTGCGGCGCTTTCCTGCGCACTGACTTGCGCGGGCATGGCACTTCGGCCACTGTCGGGGCGAAAGAGGCGGAGGTCCGGCGACACGATGCGGAAATTTCTGGTCCTTCTGGACGACAGCAGGGAATGCCTGAACGCGATGCGCTTTGCCGCGATGCGCGCGGCCAAGTCCCAGGGGGCAGCGGTCGTGATCCTGTCGGTCATTCCCGCCGAGGAGATCCAGCACGGATTCGGCGTGGCAGACGTGATGCGCGCCGAGGCCCGCGAGCGGATCGAGGCGCATTTCGAGGTCTTTGCCAAATGGATGCGGTCGCGCCCCGGAGTCGAGCCGGAGCTGGTCATCCGCGAGGGCGACACCGCCGAGGAGCTGCTGGCCCAGATCACCGAGGACGGAGAGATCGGCGTGGTCGTGCTGGGCCTGTCCTCGGACAAGAGCAGCACCAACCCGGTCCTGACGCGCCTGATGCGCGACCCGACCGCCCTGCCCTGCGCCATTTCGCTGGTGCCCGGCGATCTGTCCAAGGAGCGGCTGGAGGCCATCACCTGAGAGCCCCGGCGGCTTGACCCAAGCGCCCCGGATCGCCATATCGGGATCAAAGGAGCGCCCCCATGTTCATCCAGACCGAGACGACGCCGAACCCCGCAACGCTGAAATTCCTGCCCGGAGAGACGGTGCTGGGCAGCGGCACGGCCGATTTCCCGACCCCCGAGACCGGGGCCGCATCGCCCCTGGCGCGGCGGATCTTTGCGGTGGACGGCGTGACCGGCGTGTTTCTGGGCCGTGATTTCGTGACCGTCACCAAGGCCGACCAGGTGCCGTGGGATCACCTGAAGCCGTCCGTCCTGGGCGCGATCATGGAGCATTTCCAGTCGGGTGCCCCGGCGATCGAGGGCGCGGCGGCGGACACGGGCGGCCATGTCGCCCATGAAGCAGGTCCGGACGCCGAGATCGTGGTGCAGATCAAGGAGCTGCTGGACACGCGCGTCCGCCCCGCGGTCGCGCAGGACGGCGGCGACATCACCTTCCACGGCTTCGATCGCGGCATCGTCTATCTGCACATGCAGGGGGCCTGCGCGGGCTGCCCGTCCTCGACCCTGACGCTGAAGATGGGGATCGAGAACCTGCTGCGTCATTACATCCCCGAGGTTGTCGAGGTCAGGCCCGTTGCCTGACCGGATCACCCCCGATCCAGTGGTTCTGGGGTTCGACACATCGGCCGCGCATTGCGCGGCCGCTTTGCTGCGCGGCGACGCGGTTCTGGCGGCGGTCCATGAGGACATGACCAAGGGCCAGGCGGAGCGCCTGATGCCGATGCTGGAGGAGATGCTGGCCGGCGCGGGCCTGGGCTGGGGCGACCTGGACGCGATCGGCGTGGGCACGGGGCCGGGCAACTTCACCGGCATCCGGGTGGCGGTGGCGGCGGCTCGCGGACTGGCCCTGTCCCTGGGCATCCCCGCCATCGGGGTCGAGGCGCCCGAGGCGCTGGCCTGGGGCCTGCCGCGGCCCTGCCGGGTGGTGATCGCGGGGCGGGGCGACATGGTCATCTGGCAGGACTTTGCCGAGGGCGCGGAGGGCCGGCCGCAGCAGGCTGCGGCCGGCGCGCTACCGCCCGGCCCGGCGCAGGCTGCGCCTGCGACAGGAATTGCCGAGGGCGTGGCGCGCCTGGCCGCGGCCCGCGCGCATCTGCCGCAGCCCCGCCCCGCGCCAGTCTATCTGCGCCCGGCGGATGCAGCGCCCGCCCGCGATGCACCCCCGGTGATCCTGGCGTGACGCCCGACGATCTGGCCGCGCTGCATGCGCGATGCTTCGACAGCCCGCGCCCCTGGTCGGCCGACGAGTTCGCCAGCCTTCTGGCGGGTCGTGGGACGTTCCTGCTGGAGGCGCCGCACGGTTTCCTGATGGGGCGCGCCATCGCCGGCGAGGCCGAGTTGCTAACCGTGGCCGTGGACCCGCAGGCGCGGCGGGCGGGCACGGGCCGCGCGCTGGTTGCCGCATTCGCGGGCAAAGCGGCGGCGATGGAGGCCGAGGAGGCCTTTCTGGAGGTCGCGCATGACAACCTTGCGGCACGGCGGCTGTATCAGGCCACGGGATGGCTGGAAGCGGGCGTCCGGCGGCGATATTACGGGCCTGCGACGGACGCGATCGTGATGCGTCTGACGCTGCGTGCGACCCAAGAAGGCGGTTGACCGGACCCCGTGCGATGCGCCCTAATCGGGCGATCAGCGGGCCCGTTGAATCGCCCGCGAAAAACAGGATGAGGTTCCTTTATGTCCCTGATGAAATCGCTGCTGGCGGGCTCGGCCCTGGCCGTGCTGTCGACCGGTGCGGCGCTGGCCGATCCGGCGCTGATCTATGACCTGGGCGGCAAGTTCGACAAGTCGTTCAACGAGGCGGCGTTCGGCGGCGCGCAGCGTTGGGTCGAGGAGACCGGCGGCACCTATCGCGAGCTGGAGATGCAGTCCGAGGCACAGCGCGAGCAGGCCCTCCGCCGCCTGGCCGAGAGCGGATCGAACCCCATCGTCATGACCGGCTTCGCCTTTGGCGACGTGCTGACCAAGGTCGCGGGCGATTACCCGGACACGAAATTCGCCATCATCGACATGGTGGTCGAGGCGCCGAACGTGCAATCGGTCGTCTTCACCGAGGAGCAGGGCAGCTATCTGGCCGGCGTCATGGCCGGGATGGCGTCCGAATCCGGCACCGTCGGCTTCATCGGCGGCATGGACATCCCGCTGATCCGCAAGTTCGAATGCGGCTTTGCCCAGGGGTTCAAGTCGGTCCAGCCCGAAGGTTCGCTGGTCAGCAACTATACCGGCACGACGCCCGCCGCCTGGAACGACCCCGTCAAGGGTGGTGAGCTGGCGCGCGCGCAGAAATCGCAGGGCGCCGACGTGATCTATGCGGCCGCCGGCGGCACCGGCATCGGCGTGCTGCAGGCCGCCGCCGACGAGGGCATCCTGGCCATCGGCGTGGACAGCAACCAGAACGCGCTGCATCCGGGCCAGATCCTGACCTCGATGGTCAAGCGCGTGGACAATGCGGTCTTCGACGCCTTCACTGCTGGCACCGACCTGGAGCCGGGCGTCAAGGTCATGGACCTGGCCGCGGGCGGCGTGGACGTCGCGGTCGACGACAACAATGCCGAGCTGGTCACCGCCGAGATGCAGGCCGCCGTGGACGAGGCCAAGGCTGCCATCGCCTCGGGCGAGGTCACGGTGCATGACTTCATGACCGACAACGCCTGCCCGGCGTCGTAATGACCACTGCGGGCGACATGCTGGGGGGGCGGTCGGCGACGGCCGCCCCCGCTGCCATCGAGCTGCGGGGCATCTCGAAGGCGTTCGGGGCGGTTCAGGCGAACCGCGACATCAGCCTGTCGGTGCCGCGCGGCACGATCCACGGCATCATCGGGGAGAACGGCGCGGGCAAGTCGACGCTGATGTCGATCCTCTACGGCTTCTACAAACCCGATGCGGGCCAGATCCTGGTGGGCGGAAAGCCGATCAGCATCAGCGACAGCCAGACCGCGATCCGTGCGGGCATCGGCATGGTGTTCCAGCACTTCAAGCTTGTGCAGAACTTCACCGTGCTGGAGAACATCATCCTGGGCGTCGAGGATGGCGCCCTGCTGCGCCCGTCGCTGTCCAAGGCGCGCGGCGTCCTGAAGCGCCTGGCCGCCGAATACCAGCTGAACGTGGACCCCGACGAGGTGGTGGAAAACCTTTCCGTCGGACACCAGCAGCGGGTCGAGATCCTCAAGGCGCTGTATCGCCAGGCCGACATCCTGATCCTGGACGAACCGACCGGCGTGCTGACGCCCGCCGAGGCCGACCATTTGTTCCGCATCCTCAAGGGGCTGCGCGACGAGGGCAAGACGATCATCCTGATCACGCACAAGCTGCGCGAGATCATGGAGATCACCGACAACGTGTCCGTGATGCGCCGCGGCGAGATGGTCGCCTCGGTCCGGACCGCCCAGACCAGCCCCGAGCAACTGGCCGAGCTGATGGTCGGCCGCAAGGTGCTGCTGAACGTGGACAAGCAGCCGGCGCGGCCGCAGGCCCCGGTCCTTGAGGTGCGCGGCCTGACCATGGTCGATGCCGAGGGGGTGGAGCGCTTGCGCGGCATCGACCTGGACATTCGCGCCGGAGAGATCCTGGGCATCGCGGGCGTCAGCGGCAACGGCCAGACCCAGCTGCTGGAGATCCTGGGCGGATACCCCGAGAAGGGCGCCAGGGTCACGGGCGAGGTGCGCATGAACGGCGCCGCCCTGCCCCTGGCCGGATCGGGCTGCGATGCCGGTCAGCGCCGCCGCGACGGCGTGGGCCACATCCCCGAGGACCGTCAGGTCGAAGGCCTGATCATGGATTTCGCCGCGTGGGAGAACGTGGCCTTCGGCTGGCACGACGCGCCCGAGTTCAACAGGGGCTGGCTGATGGACAACGACGCCATCCGCCGCGACGCCCAGGCCAAGATGGAGCGGTTCGACGTGCGCCCGCGCGACTGCCACCTGGCGGCGCGCAATTTTTCGGGCGGGAACCAGCAGAAGATCGTCGTCGCCCGCGAGATCGAGCGCAACCCCGACCTGCTGCTGATCGGCCAGCCCACGCGCGGCGTGGACATCGGCGCGATCGAGTTCATCCACAAGCAGATCGTGGCCCTGCGCGACGCGGGCAAGGCGATCCTGCTGGTCAGCGTCGAGCTGGACGAGATCCTGGCCCTGTCCGACCGCGTGGCCGTGATGTTCGACGGCCGCATCATGGGCGAACGCCTGCCCGCACAGACCACCACCGGGGAACTGGGCCTGCTGATGGCGGGCATCACCGACACCAGGAGCGTCCCCGACGATGCGGGCATCCCGCCGGGAATCGCCCATGACCTGCCGGAAGGACGCGCCTGATGGACAAGATGCCGAAATGGGCGGACGTCATCCTGACGCCGCTGATCTCTCTGGTGCTGGCGATGGGCATTTCCGCGCTGGTGATCCTGGCCATCGGGGAAAGCCCCTGGATGGCGCTGACCACGATGGTCGAAGGGGCGCTCGGCTCCAGCTATGGCTGGGGCTTCACGCTGTATTACGCGACGAACTTCATCTTCACGGGGCTGGCGGTGATGGTCGCCTATCACGCCGCCCTGTTCAACATCGGCGGCGAGGGGCAGGCGGCGATGGGCGGCCTGGGGGTCGCGCTGGTGCTGCTGTTCCTGCCGCTGCCGCATTGGGCGATCGCCCTGCCGGTGGCGATGCTGGGCGCCGCGGCCTTCGGGGCGGCCTGGGCCTTCATCCCCGCTATCCTGCAGGCGAAACGCGGCAGCCACATCGTGATCACCACGATCATGTTCAACTTCATCGCCGCGGCCACGCTGAACTATGTGCTGGTGAACCAGCTGCGCCCGACGGGCAGCATGGACCCGGCCTCCGCCCGCTTCCCCGAGGCCACGAACCTGCCCGCGCTGACCGACATCGCGGCGGGCATGGGGTTTGAATGGGGCCGCAACACCCCGGTCAACGTGACCTTCCTGGTGGCGCTGGCGGCCTGCTTCCTGATCTGGGTGCTGATCTGGCAGACGCGTCTGGGCTATCAGATCCGCGCCTTCGGCAAGTCCGAACCGGGTGCGGTCTATGCGGGCATCAACCCGGTGCGCATCACCGTCATCGCCATGCTGATCTCGGGCGCGCTGGCGGGCATGATGGCCATCAACAACGTGATGGGCGAATCCGAACGCCTGGTCCTGAACGCGGTCGAGGGTGCGGGCTTCATCGGCATCGCGGTCGCGCTGATGGGCCGCAACCACCCCCTGGGCATCCTGCTGGCGGCCCTGCTGTTCGGCTTCCTCTATCAGGGCGGCGGAGAGCTGGCGCTGTGGACCACCATCCCGCGTGAGCTGATCATCGTGATCCAGGCCCTGGTGATCCTGTTCACGGGCGCGCTGGACAACATGGTCCGTATGCCATTGGAACGGTTGTTCCTGACCATGAAACGGACCAGCCGGGGGGCGGTGAAATGAACATCCGCGACTCGCTGATCGCGATCATCGTCCTGGCCATCTGCCTGGTCTGGGCCTTTGCCGACGGCGCCGCCGCCCAGCAGGGCATCGGCAGCGCGCTGCGCCTGATGACGCCGCTGCTGCTGGCCTGCCTGGCGGGGCTTTATTCCGAACGCGCCGGGGTCTTCGACATCGGGCTGGAGGGCAAGATGCTGATGGCAGCCTTCACCGCCGCATCGGTCGCCTATATCACCGGCAGCGCATGGCTGGGCCTGGCCGCGGGCATCGCCGGGTCGCTTGCGCTGTCGCTGATCCATGGCCTCGCCTCGATCACCTTCATGGGCAACCAGCTGATCTCGGGCGTGGCGATCAACTTCCTGGCCTCGGGGCTGACGGTGCTGGTCGGACAGAACGCCTTCGGACTGGGCGGGCGCACGCCGGCCCTGACCGGTGCGGGGCGGTTCAACCCGATCACCCTGCCCGGCGCCGAGGCGCTGCGCAATGTCCCGGTGCTGGGCCCGATCTATTCAGGGCTGATCTCGGGGCAGACGATCCTGGTCTATGTGGCCTTCGCGCTGGTGCCGATCACGTGGTGGGTGCTGTACCGCACCCGGTTCGGCCTGCGCCTGCGCGCGGTGGGGGAAAACCCCGCCTCGGTCGATACCGCGGGCGTGTCTGTCACACGTCTGCGCTATACCGCGGTGGCCATCGCAGGGGTGCTGTGCGGCATCGCGGGCGCCTATCTGGCGACCGGCCTGTCGGCGGGCTTCGTCAAGGAGATGACCGCCGGGCGCGGCTTCATCGCGCTGGCCGCGCTGATCTTCGCCAAGTGGCGGCCGTGGCAGGCGCTGTTCGCGACCTTCCTGTTCGGCCTGCTGGAGGCGATCGCCAACCTCTATCCGAACCTGGACCTGGGGATCATCACGGTGCCGTCCATGTTCATGAACGCGCTGCCCTATATCCTGACGGTGGTGATCCTGGCCGGCTTCGTCGGCCGCGCCATCCCGCCCCGCGCCGGAGGAGAGCCCTATGTCAAGGAGCGCTGAGCTTGCCGCCCTGATCCGCGACCGCGCGGGTCAGGAGGCGCCCGAATACGGCCTGATCCTGGGGTCCGGGCTGGGCCACCTGTCGGCATGCGTCGATGGCGTGGCGATCCCCTATGACAATCTGCCGGGCTTTCCCCATGCGGGCGTGTCGGGCCATGTGCCCCAGCTGGTCATCGGCCAGCTGGAGGGGGTGCGGGTCGCGGTCTTCGGGGGGCGGTCGCATTACTATGAATCCGGGCGGGCGGACGCGATGCGTCTGCCGCTGGAGGTGCTGGCGGCCCTGGGATGCGACAAGCTGATCCTGACCAACGCCGCCGGGTCGCTGCGCCCCGACATCCCGACCGGCGGGCTTATGCTGCTGAACGACCACATCGCGTTTGCCGGCACCAACCCCCTGATCGGAGAGGCGACCGACGCGCGCTTCGTGCCCATGACCGACGCGCATGACGCCGCGATGCGTGCGGCCCTGCTGGCCGCCGCCGAGGCGGAGGGGGTGGCGCTGCCGCAGGGTGTCTACTGCTGGTTCTCGGGGCCCAGCTTCGAGACCCCGGCCGAGATCCGCGCCGCGCGCACGCTTGGCGCAGATGCGGTGGGCATGTCGACGGTGCCCGAGATCATCCTGTCACGGTTCCTGGGCCTCAGGGCGGCGGCCATCTCGGTCGTCACCAACATGGGGGCGGGGCTGTCCGACGAATCGATCAGCCACGACCACACCAAGGCAATGGCCCCTCTGGGCGCGGCCAAGCTGGAAACCGTGCTGCGCCGTTTCCTGAAGGATCAGGCCAGGTAGCGGGCGAACCAGTCCAGCGTCCGCTGCCACGCCAGTTCCGCGGCCTCGGGGTCGTATCGCGGCGTGGAATCGTTGTGAAAGCCGTGGTTGGTGCCCGGATAGACATGCGCCTCATAGGTCTTGCCAGCCTCCTTCAGCGCGGCCTCGTAGGCGGGCCAGGTGGCGTTGACGTTCTCGTCGATCTCGGCGAACTGGAACAGCAGCGGCACCTCGATCTTGGGAACATCCGCCACGGGGGCCTGCCGGCCATAGAAGGGCACCGACGCGCCCAGTTCCGGATAGGCCACCGCCAGCGCGTTGCACACGCCCCCGCCATAGCAGAAGCCCACCGCGCCGACCTTGCCGGTCGACTGCTCATGCGCCATCAGATGTTCGGCCCCCGCAAAGAAATCGTTCATCAGCAGGGTCGGATCGACCTCGGCCTGCAGGGCGCGCCCCTCCTCGTCATTGCCGGGATAGCCGCCCTTGGAGGTCAGCCCGTCCGGCGCCAGCGCCAGATAGCCCGCCTTGGCCAGGCGCCGCGCGACGTCCTCGATATAGGGGTTCAGGCCGCGGTTCTCGTGGATCACCAGGACCGCGGGCCAGGGCCCCTCGCCCGCCGGGGCCACCTGATAGGCACGAACCTCGCCATGCCCCTCGGGCGACGGATACGTCACGTATTCGGGCAGGATGTCGGGATCGGTAAAGCTGACCTGCTGGGCCAGCGCATAGTTCGGCCGCAGCATGTTCAGCAGCGCCAGCGCGGTGACGCCGCCGACCGCGAACTTGCCCGCCCGGTCCAGGAACTGCCGCTTGGTGATGCGGCCGTGGGCATAGAAATCGTACAGCTCCAGCAGCTCCTGCGGGAAATCCTTGGCACTCATCCGGGTCATCGCGCTCTCCTGACATGGGGTCGCAGTCAGACTAGGCCAGCCCGCGCCCCTGCCCGATCACAAATCAGAGACCGCCGCGCGGGTGTCGCCCGCATCCACCGCCGAACGCGCACCGTTCGCGGTCATGCGGGCCAGCGCGGCCTCGACCCGGCCGGTGGCGGCGTCCAGGTCGGACAGGTCGTCCAGTGCGACGATCTGTCCGCGCCCGTCGTCATGGCGCGACCGGTGCTTGTCATAGCGCGGGTCGTAATGATCCCGCAGCAACCCCTCGGACAGTTGCTGCCACCGGCCCTGCGCCAGCGCCTGCCGCCAGCCCTCGACACGCTCGGCGGGGTGCAGGGGGGCCATCAGGTCCAGGATCGCGGCGACGCGCGCGGGATCGTCGACCATGTCGCGATAGGTCGCGGCGGTAAACGCCGCGCGCGCGGCAACCGGCACCTGCATCTGCAGGCGGGGCGCGGCGCAGATCGCCTGCCACATTGCCTTGGGGACGGTGATCTGGCCGATGCGGCTGCTCTCGGCCTCGACCAGCAGGGGGCGGGCGGGATCCAGACGCTCCAGCGCGACGGCCAGGCGTCCTTCGAACATCTTCTGGCTGGGCTGGCCCTCGGGGTGGCCGCCGAACAGGCTGCCGCGATGGTTGGCCAGCCCCTCCAGGTCGATCACCTGATGGCCGCGCTGCGCCAGCCGCTGCAGGATCGCGGTCTTGGCGCTGCCCGTGTTGCCGTCCAGCACGATCACCGGGGCCGCGATCGGACCGTTCTGCACCCGGTCCACGACCAGCGACCGCCATGCCTTGTAGCCGCCCTGGACCCGCGCCACGCGCCAGCCGATCTGGCTCAGGATCGTGCCGAAGCTGCCCGAGCGCTGCCCACCGCGCCAGCAATAGACCAGCGGCTGCCACGCGCCGCCCCGATCGGCCAGCGGCCCCTGCAGGTGCCGCGCCGCATTGGCCGCGACCAGCGCCGCCCCCAGCTTGCGGGCGTCAAAGGGTGACACCTGCTTGTAGACCGTGCCCACGCGGGCACGTTCCGCATCCGACAGGACCGGCAGGTTGATCGCTCCGGGCAGGTGATCCTCGGCGAATTCCGCCGGGGCGCGGACATCGATGATGTCGTCGAACCCGGCCAGAACCGGGTCCGCCGCACTGGCAAGCGTCAGATCCAAGATCAGAAGACGTAGACGGGCGTGCCGATGGGCACCTGGTCGAACAGGCTCATCACGGCCTCGTTGCGCATGCGCAGGCAGCCGTTGGAGACCGCCCGCCCGATCGATCCGGGATCGGTCGTGCCATGGATGCGGATGGCGGTGTCGTTGCCCCGGTCGTCATACAGGTACAGCGCCCGCGCCCCCAGGGGGTTCTGCGGACCGCCGGGCATGCCGTCGGCGTATTTGGCATAGGCGCCGGGGTTGCGTTCGATCATGTCGTCGGTCGGCCGCCAGCTGGGCCATTCGACCTTGCGGCCGATCGTGGCCTTGCCCTTCCAGACCAGTTCGGCCGTGCCGACGGCGACGCCGTAGCGGACCGCCTTGCCCGGTGCGACGACGTGATACAGGAAGAAATCGCGGCTGACGACGACGATGCTGCCGGTCTCGAAATCGTCCCGGATCTCGACCTCGATGGGGGCATAGGGATCGACCGCCGCCTCCTGGGCGCCGGCCAGCGTCGGGGCCAGGGCGGGTGCGGCCACCAGCAGGGCGGCCAGAGAGATCATCTGACGACGGTTCATGGCGCAGTTCCAATCGGTTTGCTTTTCCCCCGGATACAGCGAAACGCCCCCGGCCCGCAACTCACGAGGGCGTTCGGCCGCCTCGCGGCCTTGACCGCGCGTCCCTCGCGCCACATCTGTCACCCATGACACAAGCCGCAGCCCCGATCCCCGCCGATGGCCTGCCTGTCACCCGCCTGGCCATCCGGGGCATGAGCTGCGCGGCCTGTTCGGGACGCGTGGGCCGCGTGCTGTCGGCCCGCCCCGACGTGGCGGATGCGCAGGTGAACCTGGCCACCCACCGCGCCCAGGTCAGCCACGATCCCGCCCTGACCCCGCAGGCCTTGGCGCAAATCGTGACGGATCTGGGCTATCCCGCGACCGTCATCGCCGACCGCGCGCCCCCACCCCCGGACGAGGCCCCGGCCCTGCGCCGCGCGGCCCTGACCGCCGCCGCCCTGACCCTGCCCGTCGCGGTGGTCGAGATGGGCGGCCATCTGGTCCCGGCCTTCCATCACTGGCTGCATGCGCTGGTTCCCATGCGCGCGTTGTGGGTCGTGCAGATGATCCTGACGCTGGTGGTTCTGGCCGGACCGGGGCGGCGGTTCTTTGGCACGGGGCTTGCCGCCCTGCGCCGCGGCGCGCCTGAGATGAACAGCCTTGTGGCGCTTGGCGCGGGCACGGCCTTTGCCTTTTCCGCCGTCGTGACCCTGGCCCCCGGCCTGGTCCCCGCCGCCTCGCGCCAGGTGTGGTTCGAGGCCGCGGCGGTGATCGTCACACTGATCCTGACCGGCCGCTGGCTGGAGGCGCGCGCCAAGGGCCAGGCCGGCGCCGCGATCCGCGCGCTGCTGGCCCTGACGCCCGATCACGCGACCGCGCTGCGCGACGGGCATCCGGTGCGTGTCGCGGTTGCCGACCTGCAGCCGGGCGATCTGGTGCAGCTGGCACCCGGCGAACGCATCGCGCTGGACGGCGTGCTGACCGAAGGCGCGGGCCATGTCGACGAATCCATGCTGACGGGCGAACCCGTCCCGGTGCTGCGCGCGCCCGGCGACACGGTGACCGGCGGCACGGTCAACGGCGCGGCCGCGCTGACCTTTCGCGTCACGGCCACGGGGCCGGACACCGTGCTGTCGCGGATCGTGGCCTTGGTCGAAGAGGCGCAGGCCGCCCGTCTGCCGGTGCAGGCGCTGGTCGACCGGGTCACGCGGATCTTCGTTCCAGTGGTTATGGGCCTGGCGGTGCTGGCCTTTGCGCTGTGGCTGACCTTTGGCCCCGACCTTGCGCATGCGGTCGTGGCGGCGGTGTCGGTGCTGATCATCGCCTGCCCCTGCGCGATGGGCCTGGCAGTGCCGATGTCGATCATGGTGGGCAGCGGGCGCGGCGCGCGGCTTGGCATCCTGTTCCGCCAGGGCGATGCCCTGCAGAAACTGGCGGGCGCGCGGGTGGTGGCCTTTGACAAGACCGGGACGCTGACGCAAGGCCGCCCCCGTGTGACGCAGATCTGGACCCACGGCATCGACCGCGACGCGGCCCTGCGCCTGACCGCCGCGGCCGAGGCCCGATCCGAACACCCCCTGGGCCGCGCGATCCTGGCCGAGGCAGGCGGCATGACGCTGCCCCCGGCGCAATCGGTGACCGCCCTGCCCGGACGCGGCCTGACCGCGATGGTCGAGGGGCGGTCGCTGCTGATCGGCAACGCCGCCGCGCTGCAGGCGGCGGGCATCGTGCCGGACGCCGCCCTGATCCGCCATGCCGATGCCGTATCGACCGATGGCGCGACCCCGGTGCATCTGGCCGCCGACGGCCGCCACGTGGCGACATTCGCGCTGGCCGATCCCGAACGACCGGAATCCGCCGCGGCCATCGCCGCCCTGCGCGACATGGGCCTGCGGACCCAGATGCTGTCGGGCGACCTGCCCGCCACCGCGCAGGCCATGGGCGCGCGGCTTGGCATCGACCGGGCGCAGGGCGGGCTGACCCCCGACGACAAGCTGACGGCGATCCGCGCGATGGGGCCGGGCAGCGTCTTCGTGGGCGACGGCATCAACGATGCGCCGGCGCTGGCCGCCGCCGACACGGGCATCGCCATCGGCACCGGGACCGATATCGCCATCGAGGCCGCCGATGCGGTGCTGATGGCGGGCGATCCGCAGGGCGTCGCCCGGGCGATCCGCCTGTCGCGCGCCGTGATGCGCAACATCCGCCAGAACCTGTTCTGGGCATTCGCCTATAATGCCGCGCTGATCCCGGTTGCCATGGGCGCGCTGGTGCCCTTTGGTGGGCCGCAACTGTCGCCCATGCTGGGGGCCGGCGCGATGGCGCTGTCCTCGGTCTTCGTGGTGACGAATGCCCTGCGCCTGAGGACTGCCGCATGATCCTGACCCGCCGCCACCTGCTGACCGCCGCCGCCGCCACGCTGGTCCGCCCCGCCCAGGCACAGGCGCTGCCGCGCATCCTGTGCTTTGGCGACAGCCTGACCGCCGGTTTCGGCCTGGGCCCGACCGAGGGGTTGGTCCCGCAGCTGTCGGCCTGGCTGGCCGATGCGGGGCGCCCGGCGGATCTGATCGATGCGGGGCTGTCGGGGGACACGACCTATGGCGGCCGCGTGCGGATTGAGCTGTCGATGCGCCGCCACCGCCCCGATGCCGTCATGGTCGAGCTGGGCGGCAACGACATGCTGCGCCGCTGGCAGCCCGCCGATGCCGAGGCGAACCTGGACGCGATCCTGCAGACCGCGGGCAGCGGCGGGCGGCCCCTGCTGCTGGTCGGCATCCATGCCCCGGCGGGCCAGCCCGACTGGCGCCGCGCCTGGAGCGGCATCTGGCCGCGTTTGGCCGAACGCCACGGCGCGCTGCTGCTGCAGGATCTGTATGCGCCGCTGGCACAGGTGCCCGCGACCGACCGGGCGCCCCTGCTGCTGCGGGACGGGGTTCACCCGTCGGCGCAGGGGGTGGCGCTGATCGTCCGGCACCTGGGTCCGGTGGCCGCCCAACTGGTCGAACGGGCGGCCTGAGGGGCCTCAGTGGCCCTGATGGTCGCCGTGGTCGTGATCGGCGGGGGCGGCATCCTCGCGCTGGTTGTCGACGACGACCTGCACCTCCTCGGTGCCGCAATCGCCGAAATCCATCGACAGGGTCAGCGTGTCGCCATCGGCCAGCGGTTCGGCCAGGCCCAGCATCATGATGTGGTCGCCGCCGCGGTTCAGGGCGTGGGTCTGACCGGCGGCGACGGCGATCCCGTCCTCGATCCGGGTCATCTTCATGACGCCGCCTTCCTCGACATGGGTGTGCAGCTCGACCCGCTCGGCCGCGTCGGACGACACGCCCTGCAGGGTGCAGGCGACCTGACGGTGGTTTTCCAGCTGCATGAAGACCGCGCCCACCTTGGGGTTGGTGCTGCGCGCATAGGCGTCGTTGGCGTGCATGCCGTCATGGGCAAGGGCGGCCACCGGGGACAGCACCGCGACGGCGGCCAGGATCGACAGTTTCATTCGGCAAGGTCCTTGGATGGGGCCGGGGCGCGCACAGGCCGCACCGCACGGGCCGGGGTTCCGGACATGCAAAAGCCCCGCCGGAACGGCAGGGCCATGCATCATCCGACGATCATCGGATCAGGCGGTCGCGGCAGCCGATTCGGCCTTGACCAGGTCGCGCTTGATCTTCTGGGCGCGGTCCGACAGCTCGGTGTCCTTGGCTTTGGCCAGGAAGGCGTCCAGGCCGCCACGGTGATCGACCGAACGCAGCGCCGCAGCCGAGATGCGCAGCGAGTAGCCGCGGCCCAGCTTTTCGGACAGCAGCGTGACCTCGTTCAGGTTCGGCAGGAACCGGCGACGGGTCTTGTTGTTGGCATGGCTGACATTGTTACCGCTCATCGGGCCTTTGCCGGTCAGTTCGCAGACGCGCGACATGGTGTGTTCCTTCGTCTCAGCTGTGCGGGCGGGGGGTCCGTCCCAATGTGAAAAGGCGCCGCGAGGCAGCGCCCGGAATTCCGTTCGCGGGTGGCTACCGCATGAGGGGCGCGTCGTCAAGCCTTGTCAGGTGATTCCATAGCCGCGCTCCAGCGCGATCAGGCGCTCCTTGCGCCACAGGCCGCCCGCATATCCGGTCATGGTGCCATCTGTGCCGATGACCCGGTGACAGGGCACGACCAGCGCCAGCCGGTTCGCCCCATTGGCCGCCGCGACCGCGCGGACGGCGGTGGGATGGCCGATGGCCGCCGCAAGCTGGGCATAGCTGCGCGTCCGGCCCGCGGGAATCGCCTGCAGTTCCTGCCAGACGCGGGTCTGGAACGGCGTGCCGCGCAGGCGCACCGGCAGGTCCAGCCGCCCGTCGCTGCCCGCGAAGAACCGGGCCAAGGCGGCCTCGGCCCGGTCGGTCACCGCGGTGCGGCCCAGCCCGATCCGCCCCCCCGCCATCACCGACAGCCGCCGCAGCCCCTGGGGCAGCGCCTTGCGGTCGGTGAATTCCAGCAGGTGCAGGGCGTCGTCATCGGCGATGGCGATCATCCCGCCCAGGGGCGTATCGATCCAGTCCGCGCGCAGGTCCGCGGCCCCCCGCATCTGGTGCGGGGCATGCCCGAACAGGCGTGCAAAGGCCTGCCGGAACCCCGATGCCGAATCGAACCCCGCGTCCAGCTGTGCGTCGATCATCCTGCCTCCTTGCGTCAATGTGGTCAGGCCCGCGCGCAGCCGTGCCGCGCGCGCCAGCTGCAGAAAGCTGGTGCCCAGATGCTGGCGGAACAGCCGCCGCACGGTCGAGGGGTCATGGCCCAGGGCGGTCAGGTCCGCCTCGGACCAGCGGCGGGCGGGGTCGGCGGCCAGCGCCGCGCCCAACGTGGCGACCAGCGGCGGCACCTGCCCTTCGGGACGGCAGCGCAGGCAGGGGCGGAACCCCGCGGCCCGCGCGGCGGCGGCATCCGCGAACCAGCGGCAGTTGTCGCGCCGCGGCTTGCGCGCCGGGCAGGTCAGCCGGCAAAAGATCCCGGTCGAGGTGACGCCGACCAGCGCCCGCCCGTCATATCCCGGATCACGCGCCAGCAGCGCGGCATACAGATCGTCATGGTCCGGCATCGCCCCCTCCTGTGCGGACCGGTCTAGCCGATTCGCGGACAGGGCGGGGCGCGTTTTCGGGCATTTCATCGCGGCTGCCGCAACCAGTCCAGTATCTGGCGCGCCGCCTCGACCGGGGGCAGCGCGCCTTGGGTGACACGGGCGCCCAGATCACTGATGCGCGCGCGGGCGTCCGGGGCGTCCAGCTGCGCCAGCAGCCCGCCTCGCAGTTCGGCCATGAACCAGTCGCGCGCCTGTTCGGCCCGGATGCGGTCGAAATGACCGGCATCGCGGCGCCAGTCGGCCAGATGGCGCATGCAGGACCAGGCCTCGGGCAGGCCCGCGCCGGTGGTCGCGCTGACGGGCATGGCCTTGGGAAAGCCGTCGGGATCCTGCGGGCGCTTGCGCAGCAGGCGCAGCGCGCCCGCGTAATCGGCCACCGTCCGGCGCGCGGGCGACAGCAGGTCGCCATCGGCCTTGTTCACCAGGATCAGGTCGGCCATCTCCATGATGCCGCGCTTGACCCCCTGCAATTCATCGCCGCCCGCAGGCGCCAGCAGTAGGATGAACAGGTCCGACATCTGTGCGACCAGGGTTTCGGACTGGCCGACGCCCACCGTTTCGATCAGGACGACGTCGTGGCCCGCGGCCTCGCACAGGCGGATCGCCTCGCGCGTGCGGCGGGCGACGCCGCCCAGATGGGCGCTGGACGGGCTGGGCCGGACATAGGCGCGCGGGTTGCGCGACAGAAGCTCCATCCGCGTCTTGTCCCCCAGGATCGAACCGCCCGACCGGGTCGAGGACGGATCGACCGCCAGCACCGCGACGCGCAGCCCTTGTTCGGTCAGCATCGTGCCGAACGCCTCGATGAAGGTCGACTTGCCCACCCCCGGCGTGCCTGACAGGCCGATCCGCAGGGCCGTGCTGTCGGGCAGCGCCGCGATCAGGCGGCCTGCGCGGTCGCGGTGGTCGGGGCGGGTCGATTCCACCAGGGTGATCGCGCGCGACAGCGCCCGCCGATCGCCTTGCAGCAAGGGTGTCAGAAGATCGTCCGTCGTCATCGCTGCCTTGTCCCGCTTTGCGCGAGACACTGGACCAGCCACCGCCGGGGGGCAACCCCGTCGACCTTGTGCCATGGGCCGGCAGGGCGTAATCTGGCGCCATCCCGCGTGGAGGTCCGGTCATGCCCATCCTGTCCCGCCGCACCGTCCTGATGGGCGCCGCGGCCGTGATGCTGCCCCTGGGGGTGCGGGCTGCGCCGCCGTCGGGCTGGCGGCTGATGATGGTCGAATCGCCCGCCTGCCACCATTGCCGCGCCTGGCACGCGCAGATCGGGCCGGGATATGCGGCCTCGGCCGCGGGGCGGGCCGCGCCGATCCTGCATGTCGACGTGGATGGCCCCTATCCCGATGGGCTGGCACTGGCGCGGCGGCCCTGGATCACGCCCACCTTCGTGCTGCTGTCGGACGGATCCGAGGCGGGCCGGATCGAGGGTTATGTCGGCCAGCGCTATTTCTATCCCGTGCTGGAGGAGATGATGCGCGGTGCGGGACTGACACTGGGCGCGTGATATTCCCGCGGTGGCGGCGGGCCGGGCTTTCTGTCGCGGTCGGCATGCGCTAGTCAGGCACCCAGACAATTTGCGAAGGTGCCGCCATGCATGACATCCGTGCGATCCGTGACAATCCCGATGCCTTCGAGGCGGCGCTGAATCGCCGCGGGCTGACCGGCCTGACCGCGCAGATCCTGTCGCTGGACGAGGCCCGCCGCGACAAAATAAGCATGGCCGAAACTGCTCAAGCCGAACAAAATAAAGCCAGCAAAGCTGTTGGCGCAGCCAAGGCCGCTGGCGATGAAATAGAATTTGAGAATCTGCGCAGACGAATTGCGGTTACGAAAGCCACTGTATCGGTCATGCAGGCCGAAGCCGCCGATCTGGACGCGCAGCTGCGCGATCTGCTGCTGGGCATCCCGAACCTGCCGCTGGACCGTGTCCCCGAGGGCCGGGACGAGGACGACAATGTCGAACTGCGCCGGTGGGGCACGCCTGCGGCACTGGACTTCGCCCCGGTCGAGCATTTCCAGATCGCCGGTGTCGTGCCGGGCATGGATTTCCAGACCGGCGCCAAGCTGTCCGGCAGCCGCTTTGTCGTGCTGAAGGGGGCGGTCGCGCGCATCCATCGCGCGCTGGCGCAGTTTATGGTCGACCTGCATGTCGACCAGCACGGGCTGGAGGAGACCTGGACCCCGGTCCTGGTGCTGGAACAGATGATGCTGGGCACCGGCCAGCTGCCCAAGTTCGGAGAGGACAGCTATCTGACCCGCGAAGGGTACTGGCTGATCCCCACATCCGAGGTGACGCTGACGAACACCGTGAACGGCGACCTGCTGGACCAAGCCGCCCTGCCCCGCCGCATGGTCGCCCACAGCCAGTGCTTCCGATCCGAGGCAGGCAGCGCGGGCCGCGACACCACCGGCATGCTGCGCCAGCACCAGTTCGAGAAGGTCGAGATGGTGTCGATCACCGACGCGGATACCGGTCTGGCCGAACATGACCGCATGACCCGCTGCGCCGAGGCCGTGCTGGAGGCGCTGGAGCTGCCCTATCGCACGATGATCCTGTGCACCGGCGACATGGGCGCGGGCGCGCGCATCACCCACGACCTGGAGGTCTGGCTGCCCGGACAGGACCGCTATCGCGAGATCAGCAGCGTCAGCTATTGCGGCGACTATCAGGGACGGCGGATGAACGCGCGCTATCGCCCGGCAGGCGGGGGCAAGCCGGAATTCGTGCACACCCTGAACGGGTCCGGCCTGGCCGTCGGGCGCGCGCTGATCGCGGTGCTGGAAAACGGCCAGCAGGCCGACGGATCGGTCCGCCTGCCTGCGGTCCTGCACCCCTATCTGAAGGGCGCGACCACGCTGACCGCGCAGGGATCGCTGGCCTGACACCCCGATTGCGGACGGCGCGAAACTGCCGCAGGCCGGCGCGCGTTGGCCTGCATGACACGGATCGGTTCAGTCTTGCATCTGGTGGTCGCCGCGATCTTCGTGATCTGCGGCGTGATCTTCGCGATGCAGCCCGATGCGCGCATCATCACAGACGCGGCGCGTCTGGCGGCGCCGCTGCTGCCGCCTGTCGCGCCGACCAGCATCGCCATTCCCCACCTGTACCTGAACCCCGACAACCTGCTGATGTGGATGCTGCTGATCGCCGTCTGGATGATGGTGATGCTGGATGCGGTCGGGCAGTGGATCGACCCGTCTGATGACGAGCCGATCCGTGCGGGCCGACCGCGCGTGTGGCCGATGCTGCTGGGGGCGCTGGTCCTGGCATCGGTCTGGCCACTGCTGATCGACAATCCGGGCGTGCTGACCCTGGCCTCCGTGGCCGGGGCCGTCGCCGCGACGGTGGGCGCCCGGCGCGCGGCGGGTCGGCATCGCCCCGCGATCGGGTTTCTGGCCGGATGGGCCACCGCCCTGGCCTCGGCCGCGCTGGCGGAACTGACCGCCGTGCAGTTCGGCCTGTCCGCGCAGATCGTGTCGGCCGTGGCGATCCTGCCCGCCGCGGCCCTCGGCATGGCCGCGCAGATGTGGATCGGCCCAAGCGTGGGCTATTCCGTGGCGCTGATCTGGGCATTCTGCGGGCTGGCCATCTCGACCATGGGCAGCGATCCCATGATCGCGCTGGCCGCGATCATCGGGATCAGCGCGATGGCCACGGTGCTGATCCGCGCGGCCAGCTGAGCCGGATCAGCTGCCCTTGGGTTTCTGGCGATGCTTGTGCTTGGACAGCGCACCAGATTGCACGATCTTGGTGGCCTTGGCCTTGTAGGGGTTTTCGCCGCCCTGATCGCGGAAGAACAGGCGGATCGGCGTGCCCGGCATGTCGAAATCGGTCCGCAGCCCGTTGATCAGATACCGCTGATAGCTGGTGGGGATCTGGTCAGTATGGGTCGATTTCACGATGAACGCAGGCGGACGCGTCTTGACCTGCGTCATGTAGCGCAGGCGGATGCGACGGCCGCCGGGGGCCGGGGGCGGATGGCTTTCGGTCATCGCACCCAGCCACTGGTTCAGGCGGGCGGTCGGCACGCGGCGGTTCCAGACCTCGTGCGCCTTGATGACGGCGTTGTGCAGGCGGTCCAGCCCCTTGCCGGTCTTGGCCGACACGGTGATCAGCGGCGCGCCACGCAGCTGCGGCAGCAGCTTTTCGAAACTGGCGCGCATCTCGTTCAGTTTGTGGGACTTGTCGTCCTCTGTGTCCCACTTGTTGACGGCAATGACGACGGCGCGCCCCTCGGTCTCGGCGAAATCGGCGATGCGCAGATCTTGGGTCTCGAAGGGGATCTCGACGTCCAGCAGGACGACGACGACCTCGGCGAAGCGCACGGCCCGCAGGCCGTCGGCCACCGACAGCTTCTCCAGCTTCTCGGTCACACG
Organism: Paracoccus sp. Arc7-R13; assembly: GCF_004010775.1. Lineage (NCBI taxonomy): Bacteria > Pseudomonadati > Pseudomonadota > Alphaproteobacteria > Rhodobacterales > Paracoccaceae > Paracoccus > Paracoccus sp. Arc7-R13. The sequence continues at coordinate 3,166,389 of NZ_CP034810.1, forward strand.
GGCGCGCTTGCGCATGCCGGCCGTGTCGAAGATGCGCATGGGCGTGCCCATGAAGTTCGTGGTCACGCTGATCGAATCGCGGGTGATCCCGGCCTCGGGGCCGGTCAGCAGGCGGTCCTGCCCCAGGATCTTGTTGATCAGCGTCGACTTGCCCGCATTGGGGCGGCCGATCACGGCGATCTGCAGGGGACGGGCCTCGGACGGTCGCCAGTCCTCGGAACCCTCGCCCGATTCGGCGTCCTCCTCGGACAGGTCCAGGTCGGTCACGGCCTCGATCGGGGCGGGACGCTCGGCCTCGATCCTGTCGGCCAGGGGCATCAGCACGCCGTAAAGGTCGTCCATCCCCTCGCCATGCTCGGCCGAGATGCGCAGGGGCTCGCCCAGGCCCAGGGCATAGGCCTCCATGGCCCCCGCCTCTCCGGCGCGGCCCTCGGACTTGTTGGCGGCGACGATGACGTGCTTGGCGCGGCGGCGCAGGATCTCGGCGAAATACTCGTCGGCCGCGGTGATGCCGATGCGCGCGTCGACGACGAACAGGCAGATGTCGGCCTCGTCCACGGCGCGTTCGGTCAGGCGGCGCATGCGCCCCTGAAGGCTGTCATCCTCGGCCATCTCCAGGCCCGCGCTGTCGATCACGACAAAGCGCAGGTCGCCAAGGCGGCCCGCGCCCTCGCGGATGTCGCGGGTCACGCCGGGCTGGTCATCGACCAGCGCAAGTTTCTTGCCAACCAGGCGGTTGAACAGGGTGGACTTGCCCACATTGGGCCGCCCGACGATCGCAAGGGTGAATGTCATCTGAACGCATGCAACTGGCCGTTGCGCGCAACGACGTAAAGGGTTTGACCGGCGACCACCGGGGCCGATGCCGCCCCACCGGGGATCGCCACCTGACCGACCAGCGCGCCGGAGGCGGGATCGAAGCTGCGCAACATGCCATCGCTAGAGGCGATATGCAACCGCCCCCCGGCCAGCACGGGACCGTAATGCGCGTGGACCGCATCCTGACGCCGCACGCGCTGCGTGGTGTAATACGGCAGGGGCTGGCGCCAGACGACGCCGCCCGTCGCCGCATCCAGCCGGACCAGCTGGGCCTGGTCGTTCACGGCAAAGACCGACCCGCCCGCGACGACGACCGGGCTGTTGGCGCCCTCGTCCGCGGTCCAGTCGTTCAGGCCGGTTGACAGCTCGACCGCGCTGATGCGCCCGGAAGAGGTGCCCGAATAGACGCGCCCGCCCGCGATCACCGGATCTCCGGTCACGTCACGGACCACCGCGATGGCGCGTCCGGGACGGGTGCCCGCGATCTGCGACGTCCAGTTGGTCAGGCCCGACTGGCGGTCCACCGCCACGATCTGCCCCGACGAGAACGGGAACACCACCGTGTCGCCCTGCACGGCCGGGACCGACACGCCCATGACGCCCGACCCCGACGGCGTGCCTGCCGCCTGCCACAGCACGCGCCCGTCGCTGGCGCGCACGGCCCAACCCACGGCGTTCCGGGCCGCGACATAGACCACGCCGTCCTGCACGGCCGGGCCGCCGCCGATAGAGGCCTCGACCCGCTGGCGCCACAGCACGGCGCCGCTGGCCGCGTCCAGCGCGACCAGTTCGCCGAAACCGGTGGTGACGAAGACTCGCCCGCCCTCATAGGCCAGACCGCCGCCCGAGGCGCTGTCGACATTCTCCAGCGCGGGCGTCACGTCGGTGGACCAGGCGCGCCCGCCGTTCAGCGCGGTCGCAGTGACGCGGGCGCGGCTGTCCAGGGTGAAGACCCGGCCCGCCGCCACGACGGGGTCGGCGGTGATGCGGTGACGACGGGTTTCGCCCTGGCCGATGGATGCGGACCACAGGGCCGTGCCGCCCGCGCCCAGGGACAGATGGCCCGGCGCATGGGCGGCGTTGCCGCCGCGATGGGTCCATTCGCCGTTGGTGACCGGGGCGGACAGGGATAGCGCGGTGCCGGTGATGCCCGCCGCACCCTCGACCGCGGGACCGTCGGCCGAGATGACGGCCAGGGGGTCCAGGCGCTCTCCGGGCAGGATGATTTCGCGGTCGCCGCAGCCGGCAAGTCCCAGTCCGGCGGCCATCGCCAAGGTCAGTCGCAGCATGGCGGTCATCCCTGTCTCTCAGTCCGTTATTCGGTCGGTTCGGGCGTCTCGCCCAGGGCGATCATCATCTCGGACAGGCGACGACGCAAGGCCTCGGTCAGGCCGTCCTTGTCCTGGATCTGGCGGATCAGGGTGATCGCATCCTCGGGGCGCCCGGCACCGATCAGAGCCACGGCCTTCTGTTCCAGCGCCAGCAGCTCGAACGGCGCACCGGCGCGCGACAGGCGGGTCAGGATGGCGTCGCGTTCGGCCGCATCCATCTGCGCGCCCTGCGCCATCACCAGCTTCAGCTGCGCCAGCTCTCCCAGCACGCTGTCGGGCTGGGCATCGGCCACGCCCTGCAGCGCCTGTGCGCGGGCATCGGGATCGGTCTGCGCGCCCGCGGCCAGCAGCCCGGTCAGCGCCTGCCGCCCGGCCGAGCCGCGCGGATCGACGGCCAGAACGGCGGCGGGGTCGTTCTCGGCCTCGGCCGCCAGGATCGCATCGCCCCAGGCCTGCGCCGCGGCGCGGTCCTGGGCGGCGCTGTATTCGCGCCACGCGGTGAAGCCGACCACCGCCACGATCACCAGGACCACGATCCAGCCGTAACGGCGCATCGCCCCGTACAGGCGGTCGCGCCGCAGCTCTTCGGTGACTTCGTCGATGAAGGTGTCGCTCTGGTTGGCCATGCCCGCCCTGCCGATCTGTCCTGTGTTCCCGTGGTCTTATACCGCGATGGACGGAAATGCCAATGCCGGCGCGGGCGCCACGCAAAAGGCCCGCCACAGGGGGCGGGCCTTTCGATCGATGCGTCCGACCTCACATGCGCGAGGCGACGTTCTCCCAGTTCACCAGCTTGTCCAGGAAGTTCTCCAGGTACTTGGGCCGCGCGTTGCGGAAGTCGATGTAGTAGCTGTGCTCCCACACGTCGCAGCCCAGCAGCGCCGTCTGACCGGTGCACAGCGGGTTCACGCCGTTTTCGGTCTTGGTGATCTCCAGCTTGCCGTCGGCATTCTTGACCAGCCAGACCCAGCCCGACCCGAACTGGCCGACGCCGGCCTCGGCGAACTTCTTCTTGAACTCCTCGACCGAACCGAAGCTGTCCTTGATCGCGGCTTCAAGGTTGGCGGGCATCGGGCCGGGGTTCGGGCCCATCATCTCCCAGAACTGGGCGTGGTTCCAATGCTGGCTGGCATTGTTGAAGATGCCGTTCTGCGCCACGGCGCCCTTCTGGTAGGTGCCCTTGACGATATCTTCCAGCGACTTGCCTTCCCACTCGGTCCCGGCCACCAGCTCGTTCAGCTTGGTGACATAGGCGTTGTGGTGCTTGTCGTGGTGATACTCCAGCGTCTCGCGCGACATGCCGCCGGCTTCCAGGGCATCGTGCGAATAGGGAAGATCGGGAAGGGTGAAGGCCATTTTGCGGTCCTTTCGAAAGGGTTGGTTCGGCTCGGCGCGAACGGTCGCGCATTCGGGGGACAAACGCAAGGGGTGGACCGGGGTTCCGATCCCCCCCTGCGCCAAGGTGGTCAGCGCGGCGCCAGCTGGCTGCCCGGCATGGCCGCATTGGTCAGGATCAGCGACAGGTAATCCGCCGTCGAGCGAAAGCCGATCACGCGGAACCCGCCGTCCACCCGCCAGAAGGCCGCGGCGGTCTGCGCCATGCGCGTGCGGCGCAAGACGCCTGACGGCAGGGCCGGGGCATCGACGGGGGCCAGTTTCGCGATCACGTCCGCGGCATGGGGGCCCGTCACGTCAAACACCGCACGGGCATCCGACACGTCGGCCACCAGCCCGTGTTCACCCGTCAGCGCCTGCGTCAGGTCCGACAGCGCGGCGGACAGGTCCGATGCGGGCAGGATCAGCAACAGCTCGTCCGGCGACATCCACGCCAGGGTGCGGCTGCCGTCGGTCACGGTGCCGGTCGCGTCGGGGATCGCCAGGCCCGCGGCCTCGGCCAGGGCGTCGCCCGCGCGGTCCAGGTCGGCCCGGATGGTGATCATGCCCAGGCCCGCGACGGGGGTGATGGTAGCCAGCGCTTCAGCCATTCTGACGGCTTCCTTCCTTGTCGTAGAAGACCGGATCGACGATCCGGGCCTGCATCACCGCACCGTCCGGCATCGGGAAATCCAGGACCTGCCCCATGCGGGCCGGACCGTGGCGGACCAGGCCCATCGCGATGGGCTTGTCCAGCGTCGGCGAGTGATAGCTGGAGGTGACGCGCCCCTGGGTCTTGCGCTGGCCGTTGCCGTTCGTGCCGTCCGCCACCGCATAGGCGCCGTCGGGTATGACCTTGCCGGACAGGCTCTCCAGCCCCACCAGCTTCCAGCGGGTGCCGTCGGTCATGTGGCTGCGGCGTTGGGCGCGCTTGCCGATATAGTCGGCCTTCTTTTTGGATATCGCCCAGTCCAGCCCCAGATCCTGGGGGATGATGGTGCCGTCGGTCTCGTCCCCGATCATGATGAAGCCCTTTTCGGCGCGCATCACGTGCATGGCCTCGGTCCCGTATGGGGTGATGCCCAGATCGCGGCCGACCTCGTGCAGACGCTCCCACAGCTCCAGACCGCGATTGGCGGGCACCGCGATCTCATAGCTGAGCTCACCCGAGAAGCTGATGCGGAAGATGCGGGCGGGGATGCCCGCGATGTCGCCTTCGGCCCATTGCATGAAGGGCAGCGCCTCGGCCGACAGATCGATGCTGCCCGGCAGGCGTTCCAGCAGGGCGCGGGCCTTGGGTCCGGCCACGGCGATCTGGGCGAACTGTTCGGTCAGGTTGGCGGTATAGACCTTCCAGTCCCACCATTCGCATTGCAGCCAGTCCTCCATGTGCCCATGGATGCGGTCCGCGCCGCCGGTGGTGGTGTGGCACAGCCAGGTGTCGTCGGACAGGCGCGCCACGACCCCGTCATCCATCAGGAAGCCGTTCTCGTTGCACATCAGGCCATAGCGGCATTTTCCGACCGGCAGGGTGGACATCATATTGGTGTACAGCATGTCCAGGAACCGCCCCGCATCGGGCCCCTTGACGATGATCTTGCCCAGGGTCGAGGCGTCCAGCGTGCCGACGCCGGCCCGCACCGCCAGGATCTCGCGGTTGACGGCGGCGTGGCGATCCTCGGTCGCGCGGGGATAGGCATAGGGGCGGCGCCAGTGGCCCACCGGCTCCCAGCTGGCGCCGTTGCGGTCGTGCCAGGCGTGGATCGGCGTCTTGCGCAGCGGCTGGAACGCCTCGTCCTTGGCCTCGGCCGCGATGGTGGCCAGGGTCAGCGGCGTGTAGGGCGGACGGAACGTGGTAGTGCCGGTCGCCTGGATGGGCTGGTTCAGCGCGTTGGACAGCACCGCCAAGCCGTTGATGTTGGACAGCTTACCCTGGTCGGTCGCCATGCCGAGCGTGGTATAGCGTTTGGTGTGCTCGACGCTGGCATAGCCCTCCTGGGCAGCCAGTTCGACATCGGTGACCTTCACGTCGTTCTGGAAATCCAGCCACATCTTGGCGCGCAGCTTGTAGGGCGCGCGGGCGGGCATGACCCAGACAGGCATGGTCGCACCCGCAGGGCTTTCCAGATCGCCGGCGCAGTGCAGATCACCATTGGCGGCCCCCGCGACGGTCACGTTGCCCTGCCCGTCCGCACCCAGGGGCGGGCGGTCGGGGTCGGGGCGGAACATCGATTGCGACTCGTCCCAGGTCAGCTTGCCGCCGCAATGCGAATAGAGGTGCACGACCGGCGACCAGCCGCCCGACATGGCCACCACGTCGCAATCGACGGTCTGGCGCGGCGCGCCGTCGCCTTGGTGGTCGCACAGCACCACTCCCTCGACATGCTTGCCCCCCTTGACCTTGGCGACGGCCGTGCCGGTCAGGACAGTGATGCCCGCGGCCCGCGCGGCCTGGGGCAGCGCCCCGTCGGCGGTGGGACGGACATCGATGATGGCCGGCACCTCCAGCCCCGCGGCATGGGCCGTCAGGGCGGTGCGATAGGCGTCGTCGTTGTTCGTGACCACGACGATGCGCCGCCCCGGTGCCACGGCGTAATCGGTGATGAAGTCGCGGACGGCGCTGGCCAGCATCACGCCCGGCACGTCGTTGCAGGCAAAGGACAAGGGACGCTCCAGCGCGCCGGTCGCGGCGATTACCCGGCCCGCCCGGATGCGCCACAGGCGCTGGCGGGGGATGCCCTGGTTCGGGTCATGATCGGCCAGCGATTCCCGCGCGATCAGATAGCCGTGGTCGTAAAGGCCGGTGGCCATGGTGTTGCGGCGCAGGGTGACGGTGTCGCGGCCTTGCAGGTCGGCCAGCAGCGCATCGATGGCGGCCCGTCCGCCGTCGTGGTCGGTGGGCGTGCGCCCGCCCCAATGGGCGCCCTGTTCCAGGACCAGGACCGTGCCGCCCGCCAGTGCCGCGTCGCGTGCGGCGGTCAGGCCCGCGATGCCGCCGCCGACCACGACCGTGTCGGCAAAGCCGTAGGCCTGTTCATAGCGGTCCGGATCGGGGTCGGTCGGTGCCCGGCCCAGGCCCGCGCTGCGGCGGATGATCGGTTCGAACAGGTGCTTCCAGAAGGGGCGCGGATGGATGAACGTCTTGTAGTAGAAGCCCGCCGGAAAGACCGGCGACAGCCAGTTGTTCACCGCGCCCACATCGGCATCCAGGCTGGGCCAGCAGTTCTGGCTGCGCGTGACCATGCCGTGGGTCAGGGGCGTGGTGGTGGCACGCTGGTTCGGTTCGAACCGGCCCCCCTGGCCCAGGCCCAGCAGCGCGTTCGGCTCCTCGGCGCCCGAGGCCAGGGGACCGCGTGGGCGGTGATACTTGAAGGACCGGCCCATCAGCATCTGGCCGTTGGCCAGAAGCGCCGAGGCGATGGTGTCGCCGGTCAGCCCGCGCAGGTGGCGGCCGTCAAAGCGGAACGGCACCTGCCAGGCACGGTCGATGCGGCGGCCACCGGCGGGCAGTCGGAAGGGGGGCGTGTGGGTCATTCGGCGATGCCTTCGGCGGGGGTCCAGTCGGGTGTCCAGTCGGGGCGGACCTTGCGGATCGCCTCCACGATCTGGGCAGGGGGATGGGGCGTCTGCGCCCTGTAGGTTCCGAACACCTGCAGCGTGGCGGTGCAGCGCGCGGCCAGGAACCACTTTCCGCAGCCATAGGCATGGCGCCAGCGTTCAAAGTGCACGCCCTTGGCGTTCTTGCGCGCGAACAGGTAGCTTTCGAACTCCTCGTCGGTGCCGTTCGGGCCGATGCGGGCCAGGTGCGCCTCTCCGCCCGGATGCAGTTCGGTTTCCTCGGCGTTCACACCGCAATAGGGACAGGTCAGGATCAGCATCGGGCTTCCTTGGGGTGCGAGAGTTGCGGATGCGAAAAGGCACCGCAGCGGCGCAAGCCGGCGGTGCCGTCTGTCCGACATGCCGTCGGACGCAGGCCGGGGGCTGACCGCCCCCGGACCCCCGTGGTCGCGCGGGACGGCCGGGCCGTCCCGCGCGTCAGGGCATCAGTTGGCCGGAGCCGGGGTTGCCGGTTCGGCAGGGGCGTCGACGGCCGCGGGGCTGTCGGTCTCGACAGAGACGGCAGGGGCGTCGGCCGCAGGTTCGGCCGCCGGCGTCTCGACGCTGATGTTGGTCGTGTCGCCTTCGACCGGATCGGTCGTGGCAACGCCGGTCGGTTCGCCTGACATGAAGAAGAACAGCAGTGCAACGACGACGACGATGCCGCCGACGATGAAGTAGAGACCATTGTTGTTGCGGTCAGCCATGATGAACCCTTTCGGTCGGACCTGTCATGGCAAGGCAATTCGCGGATGGCGTCCGGGGTTCCGTCGCGGGAAAACATCGGCGCGCCCTCGCCTAATGCGCGACGCCGGCGGCGACCGATTCGTCGATGAACCGGCCCTCGCGGAAGCGGTTCAGCCCGAAATCGGCGGCCAGCGGACCCGGCGTTCCCTTGGCGACCAGCTCGGCCATCGCCCAGCCGGAACCGGGGATCGCCTTGAACCCGCCGGTGCCCCACCCGCAGTTCACGAAGATGCCGCCCACCGGGGTCGACGACAGGATCGGGGACCGGTCGCCGGTCATGTCGACGATGCCGCCCCATTGGCGCAGCATCTTCAGGCGGCTGATCATCGGAAAGGTCTCGATCAGGGCGCGGACGGTTTCCTCGACATGCTGCCAGGAGCCGCGCTGGGTAAAGTTGTTGAACCCGTCGGTGCCGCCGCCGATCACCATCTCTCCCTTGTCGGATTGCGACATGTAGCCGTGGACGGTGTTGGCCATCACGACCACATCCATGCAGGGCTTGATCGGTTCGCTGACCAGCGCCTGCAGCGCGACGCTTTCGATGGGCAGGCGGAACCCGGCCATGGCCGCCAGCTGGCTGGAATGGCCCGCGACCACGATCGCCAGCTTGTCGCAGCCGATGCGCCCCTTGGAGGTATTGACGGCGCGGACCTGCCCGCCCTCGGTCTCGACCCCGGTCACCTCGCAGTTCTGGATGATGTGCATGCCCATGTCGGAACAGGCCCGCGCATAGCCCCAGGCCACCGCGTCATGGCGCGCCGTTCCGCCGCGGGCCTGATAGAGGCCGCCCAGCACCGGATAGCGCGGCCCGTCCAGGTTGATGATCGGCACCTTGGCCTTCAGCTGCTGGGGATCCAGCCATTCGGTCTGAACGCCCTGCAGGTTGTTGGCATAGACGGTGCGCTTGTAGCCGCGGATCTCATGCTCGGTCTGGGCCAGCATGATCAGCCCGCGCGGGCTGAACATGATGTTGTAGTTCAGGTCCTGGGACAGGGTCTCGTACAGGCTGCGCGACTTCTCATAGATCGCCGCCGACGGGTCCTGCAGATAGTTCGACCGGATGATGGTCGTATTGCGACCCGTGTTGCCGCCGCCCAGCCAGCCCTTCTCGATCACCGCGACGTCGGTGATGCCGAAGTTCTTGCCCAGGTAATAGGCCGTCGCCAGCCCGTGCCCGCCCGCACCGACCACGATCACCTTGTAGCGTGATTTCGGTTCCGGGCTGGCCCAGGCCCGCGTCCAGCCCTTGTGCTGACGCAGCGCCTCGCGGGCGATGGCAAAGACGGAATAGCGTCGGGCGCGGGGGGCTTCGGGCATGGTGCCTCTCAGGAAACGGGTTGCCTGCACCATGGCTGCGGCGGGCCCGACCCTCAAGGCGGCTTGCGGCAGATCGCGGCGAAATGCGACATGCGACATTCGGACAGCCCTGTCGCAGCGCGCTTTCGGTCCGCCGCCATCCGCGCTAGGAACGGGGCCAACCGGAGGTGACGCATGTTCTGGATCCTAGCTGCCGCCCTGACGGCCATCACGGCCCTTGCCATCCTGTCGCCCCTGCGGCGGGGTCGCGGGGGTGCCGCCCCTGCCGCGGCCTACGACCTGCGCGTCTATCGCGACCAGCTGGCCGAGGTCGAACGCGACCTGGACCGCGGCGTGATCGGCCCCGACGACGCGCAGCGCCTGCGCGCCGAGATCGGGCGCAAGGTGCTGGACGCCGACCGTCGCGCCGCGCTGTCGGCCCCTGCCACGCGCGCCGGCCGCGCGCTGTGGCCCGCGGTCGCGTTGGCCGCGATGCTGGCCGGTGCCGTGGCGCTGTATCTGCGCGAGGGCGTGCCGGGCGCCCCCGACATGCCGCTGGCCGAACGCTTTGCCGCCGCCGACGCCGCCTATCGCGACCGCCCCAGCCAGGCCGAGGCCGAGGCGGCGGCCCCCGCCCGTCCCGCGCCTGACCTGTCGCAGGCCGATCCCGAATACCTGACGATGATCGACCAGCTGCGCGACGCCGTCGGGCGCAACCCGGACGACCAGCAGGGTCTGGCGCTGCTGGCCAGCAACGAGATGCGCCTGGGCAACCTGGCCGCCGCCCGCGCGGCCCAGCAGCGGCTGGTCGACCTGCGCGGCGATCAGGCCGATGCCGTCCAGCTGATGCAGCTGGCCACGCTGATGGTCGATGCCGCAGGCGGCGTCGTCACCCCCGAGGCCGAGGCCGTCCTGCGGCGCGCCCTGACGCTGGACCCCACGCAGCCGCAGGCACGCTATCTGCAGGGCGTCCTGCTGATCCAGAACGGCCGCCCCGATCGGGCCTTTCCGCTGTGGCGCGGCCTGCTGGACGAAGGCCCCGAGGGTGCGCCCTGGATCGCCCCGATCCGCGCCGCGATCCAGGATCTGGCTTGGCTGGCGGGCGATGACGAATACCGCGCGCCGGCACCCCCCGCCGCGGACCTGCCCGGCCCCGATGCCGACGCCCTGGCCGCGGCCGAGGACCTGTCCCCCGAGGATCGTGCCCGCATGATCCAGGACATGGTCGACCGCCTGCAGCAGCGCCTGGCGACGCAGGGCGGCTCTCCCGAGGAATGGGCGAGGCTGATCGCGGCACTGGCGATGCTGGACCAGCGCGACCAGGCGACCGCGATCCTGACCGAGGCCCGCCAGCGTTTCGGCAGCGCCCCCGACGCCCTGGCCCCGATCGAACGGGCCGCGACCGAGGCGGGGCTGGACGGATGATCCACGAGGACATGACCGATTTCGCCGCCGCCCTGCCCCGCTTCGGCGCGCTGGCCGGGCTGGACCTGGGCACCAAGACCATCGGCGTCGCCGTCAGCGACGGCATGCGGGGCGTGGCGTCCCCCATCACCACGATCCGCCGGACCAAGTTCACCCAAGATGCGCAGGCGCTGCTGACACTGATCGCGGACCGGGGGCTGGCCGGGCTGGTCCTGGGCCTGCCGCGCAACATGGACGGCTCCGAAGGGCCGCGCGCCCAGGCCACCCGCGCCTTCGCGCGCAACATGACCCGGCTGACCGACCTGCCCATCGCCTACTGGGACGAACGCCTCTCCACGGTCGCCGCCGAACGTGCCCTCTTAGAGGGCGACACCTCGCGCAAGCGCCGGGCCGAGGTCATCGACCAGGTCGCCGCGGGCTACATCCTGCAGGGCGCCCTCGACCGCCTGCGCCACATCGCGACCCATGGATAAGGGCGCGACCGCCGCGCGTCAGCGCGGCCATGGGCCAAGCGGCAGCGTCCGGGCCGGGCTCCGCACGGCCCGTCCCCCGCGACCCGAACCCCGCTCCGCGCATCAGAAAGACAGCCGCCGATGATCGAAAGCCCCTGCATCAAGCTGTGCCGCATCGACGCGGTCCGCAAACTGTGTCTCGGCTGCCACCGCACCCTGGCCGAGATCGCGGCCTGAGGCCGCATGACCCCCGATGCCCGCGCCCGCATCATGGCCGTGCTGCCCGCGCGTCAGGACGCCTCGGACATGCCCCGCCGCGGGTCATAGGCGTTCTCACGCCGCCATTCCTCGAAGAACGCCGCCAGCTTGGCGTCCACCTTGGCCGGCATGGCGATGCGCAGCTCGACATGCTGATCGCCGCCGTTCACGCCGCGCCCCCGCAGCCGTAGCCGCTGCCCCGAGGTCGCGCCCCGCGGGATGGTCAGGTTGACGGGCCCGTCGATGGTCGGGGCCGCGACCTTGCCGCCCAGCACCGCCTCGTCCAGGCTGATCGGCAGGATCAGGTGGATGTCGTCGCCGTCGCGCGTGAACTGGGGATGCTCGGCGACCCGAACCTCAAGATAGGCGTCGCCGGGCTCTCCGCGGCCGATGCCGGGTTCGCCCTTGCCGCGCAGGCGGATCACCTGGCCGTCGCGCACGCCCTTGGGGATGGTGACCTCCAGCGTGCCGCCCTGCGGCAGGGTGATGCGATTGCGCCCCCCACGGACCGCGGTCAGGAAATCCACCTGCAGCGCCAGCCGCAGGTCCTGGCCGCGCATGTCGGACGTGCGCCCGCCGCCGAACCCGCCAAAGCCCCCGAACCCGCCAAAACCGCCGCCGCCCCGCGGAGAGGCGCGCTGTCCGAACAGGTCGGCAAAGACATCCGACAGGTCCGGATCGCCGCCATGGCCAGGCGCGTCACCGAACGGGTTGCCGCCCGCCCCCGGGCGACCCTGCCAGCGGGGTGCCTGTTCCTGGCCCTGGGCGTTGATCTCGCCCGCGTCAAAGCGGCGGCGCTGGTCGGCATCCTTCAGCAGGTCATAGGCAGCCGAGGCCGCCGCGAACCGTTTGGCGGCGGCCGGATCCTGGTTCAGGTCCGGGTGATCGGTCTTCGCGATGCGCCGATAGGCCTTCTTGATCTCATCGGCACTGGCGCTTCGCGACACGCCGAGTGCTGCATAGGGATCGCCTGCCATGCCTGGTCCTTCGTGTTCATCCGTCCTGTCGGTAAGATAGAGACGGTCGGGTTCACATCAATAGGGCAGCGGGTGGGCGCGGTGCAGGCGCTCGATCCCGCGACGCAGCTCGTCGGGCAGATCCCGGTCCAGACCCGCGATCAGATGGCGCAGCTGATCCATCGTCGTGGCACCGATGATCGGCACCACCTTGAAGGGCCGCGTCAGCTGCCAGGCGATGACCATGTGCACCACGTCCCAGCGATGCTCCGCCGCCAGGCGGCCATAGGCCTCTGCCGCGGCCACCCCGCGGTCGGTCTTGCGCCCACCCAGGTTGCCCTGCCCGCCGGTGGCCTCGTCGACCGCCGCGCGGCTGCCCTCGGGCATCGCGCCCGAGGCGTATTTCCCGGTCAGCAGGCCCGCCGCCAGCGGCGAATAGGACAGCAGCGTGACGTCCTCGTTCACCGCGACCTCGGCCAGATCGGTGTCGTAGAGACGATAAAGCGGCGAATACTCGTTCTGGATCGCGGCCATCCGCGGCCCGCCGATCTCATCGGCCACGTCGCACCACCGCGTCAGGCCCCAGGCCGATTCGTTCGACAGGCCCACGGCGCGGATCTTGCCCGCATCGACCGCATCCGACAGCGCGCCCAGTACGTCGCGCATATGCGCCAGCGTCTGAGCCTTAGTCCTGGCCCGACGGATCGAAGGCCCAGTTCTGCCGGAACCCATAGGATCCGCGCACCGGCCAGTGCAGCTGATAGAGGTCGATCCGGTCCGTCTGCAGCCGGCGCAGCGAGGCGTCGATGCAGGCCGTGACCGTCGCCCCGTCGAACGGCGCCCCGTCGCGGACCATCTGGCTGGGTCCGGTGATCTTGGTCGCGATCTCGACCCGGTCGCGGTTGCCGGTCCGCGCCAGCCAGCGCCCGATGATCTCCTCGGACAGGCCGACCGTCTCGCGGCGGGCGGGGTTCACGGGATACATCTCGGCGCAGTCCATGAAGGTCATCGCGACCTCCAGGGCGGCATCCATCTGCGCATGGGCCTCCGCCTCGGCGGTCTGGTTGCCGAAGGTCATCGTCCCCAGGCAGATCCGGCTGACCTCGACCGCGCTGCCGCCCAGTTTCACACGTTCCATCGGACCACTTCCCTGTTTGCGATTTCGGGCGCAGGCTAGCGATCCCCCCGCCGGGCGCAAGCCCGCGTCGGACATGAAAAAAAGGACACCCCCGAAGGGGCGTCCTGACATGACTGAAATGAGGGCATAGCGCCCGCTAACCGTCCCGACAGGCACGACGTGCGCAAGACATCGCATAAGGGCAAATGACCCCGCGGGACTATAGCCCCGTAAGGCTATGTTGCCCCGCTGCAACGACAGTCAGGAAAGCCCCCCTTGCCGTACCCGCCGGCTGCTCTTAAATGGGCGAACAAATCTGTTCACCCCGTGTCGTTTTCGCTGTTCCAGGTGTCTTCCGGATGTCCGTGCACGCCCTTGCCCAGATCGACGATGCCCTGTCGGTACTGGCACCCCGCGGCTTCACCCTGGGGTTGCATATCCGCTATTCGCGCCCGGTCAGGCGCGTATCGACCTATCCCTCGCAGTGGATCCAGACCTATACCCGCTGCAATCTGGGCGTCGGCGACCCGATGGTCATGTGGTGCGTCCTGAACGAGGGCCAGATCCGGTGGAGCGCCCTGACCCGCCTGCTGCCCGATCCGCTGAACGTGATGGGCCAGGCGCGCGATCACGGCCTGACCTATGGCGCGGCGCTGTCCTACGGCCCGGCCGAATCGCGGTCCTATATCGGGGCGTCCCATGGCGAGCGCGAGTTCACGGATGCCGAGATCGCCAGCATGGCCGACCTGCTGAAACGGGCGCATGACATGGTCGACCGCACCGCCTCGCTGCGCCCGATCCTGGTCGACGCGCTGGAGGCGATCGCCTGCGGCATGACCTATGACCAGGCCTGCGAGGCGCTTGGCATCTCGCGCACCGCGCTGCGCTATCGGCTGCGCATGGCGCGCACCGCCCTGGGCGTCGAGGACAACCCCCATGCGATCCGCAAGGCCATCGATGCAGGGCTGCTCAATGGGATCAGCGTGTCCGGGCTCAGCAAGGGGCTTCCCACCGGGCCCGACCAGGACTAGGCCGACTTGCGCCGGCGCCATTTCAGCCGCTTGGGCCAGTGCCAGCGACGGATCAGGCCCTTGCGCTTGCCCAAAGGCTCAAAGATCTTGTCGGGCCCTTCCGGGTCCAGGATCTCGTTCTCGGCCAGCCAGGCCTCGAAGCCGCTCAGTTCGGGGATCTCGTAGGGGATCAGGGTGCGGCCCTGCCCCTGCGTGCCGCGATTGGCATCGATCATCGCGATCAGGCTGCCATGTTCCTTGATGCCCTGCGTGACCTGATCGGGCGTCATCGCCAGATGTTCCGCCAGCAGGTCGTCGCGCAGCGCGGTGATCGTGGCGCGCGTCGCCTCGGCGCCCGGACGTTCGGCGGCCAGCATCACGTCGCATTCCGTGTCCAGCCGCATCGAGCGGTTGTTGAAGTTCGACGACCCGACCCGCAGATAGGTGTCGTCGACGATCGTCACCTTGGCATGGACATAGATCTCGGCACCCGCATCGGTCACCGGGTGATAGATGCGCAGCCGGTCGCGATGGTCCAGCTTGCGCAGCGCCTCGACGAGCTGGGCGCGGGCGGTGTCCATCGCCATCGGCTCCAGCCAGCCCTGGGCGCTGACCGGGTTGATGATGACGATCTCGGGGGGATCGTCCTCGGCCAGGCGCTTGGCGATGGCCTGGGCGATGCGGCGGGACGCGAAATACTGACTTTCGGCATAGATGACCCGTTTCGCCCGCGCGATCAGGTCCAGATACATCTGCTCGACCTCGTAGGCCGGCTGGACGTCGGGAATGTCCGGACGGGTCCGCGCGATGGCCAGCGCGACGTCGCGGAACGTGGGCTTGATCGCGTCGGGCCAGCATCCCGACGCGTCGCTGACCGCCGACAGCTCCTCGCCGCAGGCGATGCGCCAGCGGTCGCGGGCCAGATCGCCCATCGCCCGCGCGGCGGGTCCGTCAAAGGCGCTGGTCGCGTCGTGCCAAGGCTTCATCAGCTTGCCGCTGGCGCTGGTGCGGCGCGGATCGTCGTCCTTGTGTTCGCGCGTGTCCCACCGGCCCTCGGTCATGTCGATGCCGCCGCAGAAGGCCAGGCAGTCGTCGATGACGACGATCTTGTGGTGATGCGAACTGGCCAGCGGGTGCTTGCCGTCCAGGCGCAGCGTGATGCGCGGATGCATCTTCCAGCGCAGGATCGTCAACAGCGTGCTGCCCCGGAACATCGCCTTGAAGGCACCGGTGTCCCACCGCAGCAGGCGCACGTGCAGCGTGGGGCGGCGGCGGGCCAGCCACATCACGAAATCGCCCAAGGCCGGGGGGCCGCCGTCCGCGGCGTCGCCCAGGTGAATGCGGGCGTCGAAGTCCCAACCGATCATCAGGATCGAATGGCGCGCCTGCAGCATGGCCTGGCGCACGGCACGGAAATATTCGTCGGCATCAGCGATGAACGCGAACCGCCCCGATTGTTCGACCCGCCAGCAGTTCCATCCCGGACGGGCCAGCCGATCACTCGAAGCATCCATGTTGTCCCGCCGTCCCTTTTGCTGCTGCCCCGCCATGCGGCGCGTCAGCGCAACACGAAGGGCGACCTTCGGTTCCATTAAGGAAGTGTTTGCCGCACGATCAAGGTCGACCGTGCGGCAGCGATCCGACCCTAGCCGAACAGCGCGTTGCAGATCAACAGCATGGCCAGCGACGATCCCCAGGCCAGCGTGGTCGGCACCGACCACAGCAGCATCTGGTGCTTGGCCTGCTTGACGCCCAGCATCCGGTTGATGACCCAGAAGTAGCTGTCGTTGAAATAGCCGAAGACCATCGACCCGATGGCCGCGGCCTGGGCGGCAAAGACCATGTTCACGTTCGGCATGTTCATCAGGATCGGCGCCGAGATCGACGCGCCCGTGATCATCGCGACCGTGCCCGAACCCTGGATCAGGCGCACCAGAGAGCTGATCACGAAGGGGATCAGCACTGCCGGGATGGCAAGACCCGCCACCGCCTGGCCGATCACGTCGCCCGCGCCCGAATCGCGCAGGACCGAGCCCAATGCCCCGCCCGCACCGGTCACCAGCAGGATGATGCCCGCACTTTCCACGCCCTGCTCCATGTAGCCCAGCACCTCGTCGCGCGGACGGCCGGGCAGCAGGGTATAGATCGACACCAGAAGGCCGATGGCCACCGCGATCACCGGGTTGCCGAAGAAGGACATCGCCTGCACCAGCAGGTTCGTCTCCAGCGCCGGGTCGCCCGAGGTGCGCACGACCGCCGTGGCAATGGTGTTCAGAAAGATCAGCACGATCGGCAGCAGCAGCGGCAGCACCGACAGGCCCAGGGACGGCAGGACCTTCTGGCGGTCGTCCACGGCCTCCTCGAACTGACGATAGGCGGCCGAGAGGTCCTCGCCGGTGTCGGTCTGGATCATCCGCTCGATCCGGGGGCCCATGGCGCGGGCATAGAAGACGATGACCGCCATGCCGGGGATCGTGAAGACGATGCCCCACAGGATCATCAGCCCCAGATCGACGCCATAGATGCCCGCGACGCCCAGGGGGCCGGGGGTCGGCGGCACGGCATGGTGGGTCAGCATCAGCCCGCCCGCCAGCGCGATGCCAAGCGTCAGCACCGACTTGCCCGAGGACCGCGCCAGCGCCTTGACCAGCGGCGACAGGATCACGAAGGCGCTGTCGCAGAAGATCGGGATCGACACGATATAGCCCGTCAGGACCATCGCCCAGTCCTCGCGCTTCTTCCCGACCCACCGGATCAGCGAATAGGCCATCTGCTCGGCCGCGCCCGACACCTCCAGGATGCGGCCCATCATCACGCCGAAGCCGATGACCAGGCCGATGGTGGACAGCGTGCGACCGAAACCGGTGGTGATCGAATTGATCACCTCGGCGGGCATCATGCCGCCGATCAGGCCCGACACGGACGCGGCGATGACCAGCGCGATGATCGCGTGGACCTTGGTCTTCACGACCAGGAAGATCAGCAGGAAGATGGCAAAGCCAAGTCCCGCGATCAGCTGGAACTCCGTTCCGGGTTCAGCCATGGGTTAGTCCTCCACTGCGCCCGTCACGGGGCGCCTCCAGTTGAAAAGGCTCAGCGATCCGCCAGGAACTGCGTCAGGATCGCGTCGAAATCGGTATCCGCGCCAAAGCCCAAGGCGCGCGCGCGCGTCACGTCGAAGGCGCCGGGCCAGCTGCAGACGATGTCGATGATGCGCTGGTCGCGGGTCAGGGACACGCGGACGCGGGCGTCCGCACCCACCAGCCGCTCCAGGCTGTCCAGCATCTGGGCGGGCGTCGCGGTGATACCGGGCAGGTCCATAACGCGGTTGATGCCCAGATCGGCCGCCGGGATGCGCCCTGCGCGGACCAGGTTCGCGACCGCCACGCCCGGAGAGCTGATCCACAGCCGCGTGTCCAGCGGCACCGGGCATTCCGACGCCTGCCCCGCCACCGGCTCGCGGATGATGCCGGAGACGAAGCTGGAGGCCGCCGAATTGGGCGCGCCGGGGCGCACGCAGATCGTGGGCAGGCGCACGGTCAGCCCGTCGACGAAACCCTTGCGGCTGTATTCGCTGACCAGCAGTTCGCCGATGGCCTTGCCGCAGCCATAGGAGGACTGGGGCATCAGGGCCATGGTCGGCGGCACGATCTGCGGCATCTCTCCGCCAAAGACGGCCAGCGAGCTGGTGAAGACGAAGCGCGGCGCGCGGTCCAGCTTGCGGCAGGCCTCCAGCAGCAGGCGGGTGGCATCGACGTTGATGTGCAGGCCGGTGTCGAAATCCTCCTCGGACTGGCCCGACAGCACGGCTGCCAGGTGATAGACCGTGTTGGCCCCACCTGACAGCGCGCGGGCCACGGCGTCCGCGTCGTCGATGGAACCGACCAGGCTCTCCACCCGCGCGTCATCGACAGGGCAGGCCACCCGGTCCAGCGACACGATGCGGTCCGCGCCGTCCTTCAGCAGGGCCGCGATCAGGCGCGCGCCCAGAAAACCGGCGCCGCCGGTCACGATGATGGTCATAGGCTCTCTCCCTTCAGGTCGGGGGCCAGGATCACCTGCACCCCCATCTCGCGCAGGGCGTCCGCCGCGCCTGCGTCGATGCCCGCATCGGTCACGACCGTGTCGAAGACCGAGACGGGCAGGATGTTCATCGCCGCCACCGCGCCGTATTTCGTCGAATCCGACACCAGCACGGCGCGCCGCGTGCGATCGACCGCGACGCGCTTGACCGGGCCCTTGGCCTCGGAGGGCGAACTCAGCCCCGCCACCGTCCAGGACGAGGTCGAGATGAACGCGATGTCATAGTTGAACCGCGCCAGCGCCTCGGAGGCCGCACCGCCCACGCAGGACTGGTTCGCGCGTTCGACCAGCCCGCCGCTGTGATAGAGGGTGCAGTCCGAATGCGTGGACAGCCAGGCGCAGATGACGAAGTCGTTCGTGACCACCGTCAGCCCCCGCCGCCCGGCGATCTGGCGCGCCAGCTCCAACAGCGTCGTGCCCGCGTCCAGATATATCACCATCCCGTCACGGACCAGATCGGCCGCCGCCTGCCCCACCGCGCGCTTGGCCCCGGTGTTCATCGCGGCCTTCTGCAGATGCGGCAGCTCCTGCGCCAACCTTCGCGACAGGCGCACGCCCCCGGTGACCGAGGAGACGCGCCCCGCCTCCTCCAGCGCCTGGATGTCGCGGCGCACGGTCATGTGCGACACGCCCATGCGCTCGACCAGGTCGGCGATGCTGACGATGTCGCGTTCGGCCAGGCAGGACAGGATGAACTGCTGGCGTTCAGCGGGGATCATGGCACCGCGCGCAGATAGGGCGCGGCCCAGCCCAAACCGTCCTCGGTCCGGCCGCGCGGGTTGTATTCGCAGCCCATCGGCCCGTCGAAGCCGGTGCGATCGAAGGCCGCGAAGATCTCGGCATAGTTCAGCTCGCCCGTGTCGGGTTCGTGACGGTCAGGCACGCCCGCGATCTGGACATGGCCATAGGCGCCCTTCAACCGTTCGATCCGGCGGATAATGTCGCCGTCCATGATCTGCGTGTGATAGACGTCGAACTGCAGCAGCACGTTGCGGCGATCCAGGCCTTCGATCAGGGCCAGCGTCGGGTCCTGGTGGGCGATGAAGTATCCCGGCACGTCGCGGCTGTTCAGCGGCTCGATGCTGATGAATAGGCCCGCCGCGGCGGCCATGTCGGCGGCCTCGCGCAGGTTCTCGGTCCAGACCGCCTCGCAGGCGGCGCGGTCCGGCTCATCGGCGGTGATCCCGGACATCACGTGGATGCGCGGACAGCCCAGGCCCGTGGCATAGGTGATCGCCTGCTCCACGCTGGCGCGGAACTCGGCGCGCTTGCCCGGACGCGCGGCAAAGCCCCGCTCGCCCCCCGCCCAATCGCCCGCGGGCGCGTTGATCAGCGACAGACGCAACCCGTTGCGGTCAAGCCGGGTCTTCACCACCTCGATGGGGTGGTCATAGGGGAACAGGAACTCGACGGTGTCGAAGCCCGCGGCGCCCGCCCGGTCGAACCGGTCCAGAAAGGGCGCGTCGGTGAACAGCATCGAAAGGTTCGCGGCAATGCGGGTCATGTCAGTATCCTCCGCCCAGTTCGGCGATCTCGTCCTCGGTCAGGTAGTGCAGCTTCTCGCCGCGCAGGATGAACTGCAGCTTGGCGGTCTCCTCCAGTTCCTCGGCGTTGTTCACGGCATCGTCGATGTCGCGGCCCAGCACCACGACCCCGTGGGAGGCCAGCAGGAAGGCCTGCGCGCTGCTGCCCTGCGCCGCGGCGGCCAGGTCCAGCCCGATCTGCGGCGATCCGGGGCGGGAATAGGGGATGACCGGCATGTGGCCGATGCGCATGACGTAATAGGGGGTGAAGGGCCGGATCGCATTGTCGCGCGGCAGCCCCTCCAGGCAGGACAGCGCCGTCAGATAGGTCGAGTGCAGATGCACGATGGCCCCCGCCCTCGGCCGCACGTCGTACAGCGCGCGGTGGAAGGCGAATTCCTTGGACGGCTTCGGTCCGGGCAGCGGTTCGCCATCCGCGCCGATCACCGACAGCGCATCGGCCGACAGGCGGCCCAGGCTGCTGCCCGTGGGGGTCACGGTGAAGCCGCCATCGGGATTGCGGACCGACACATTGCCCGCCCCGCCCACGGAATAGCCGCGCTCGAACAGGCTGCGGCACAGCATCACCATGCGGTCGGCGGCGCTCATGCGGGGACCTCCTGCGCGTCGGTGAAGAAGGTCTCGGCCCCGAAATTGCCGGATTTCAGCGCCAGCGACAGCGGCTTGTCCACCGCGCGGACCCAAGGCACGCCGGGCGCGATCTGCGGCCCGATGGCGAAACCGGTGACCTTCAGCGCCTGCGTGACCGAGCCCGAGGTCTCTCCTCCCGCGACGATGAAGCGGGTGATGCCGCCCTGCGCCAGACGCGCGGCGGCGGCGGCGAAGGTGCGCTCGACCGCCTCGGATGCGGCGGCGCCATGCTGCGCCTGGATCGCGCGCAGGCGGGCCGGGTCGGCGGTCGCGGTGATCATCGGGGCGCGGCCCTGCTGCTGCGCCAGCACCCATTCAGCCAGCGCGGCGCCATAGGCGTCGGCATCCGCCAGGCAGCGGTCCACATCGACGTCCAGCGTGGGGGCAAGGTCGCGATAGGCCGCCACCTGCCGGTTGGTCATCAGCGAGCACGACCCCGAGATCACCACCGCAGGCCCCGCCAGCGGCGCGCCCGCGTCCTGGGCCTGGGCATCGGCCCCGCCGGACACCGCCCGCGCGATGCCGTAGCTCAGCCCCGACCCGCCGGTGACCAGCGCCATGTCCGCCACGGCCTGACCCAATGTCGCCAGATGCGCGTCGCTGATCGCGTCCAGCACCACGTAACTGACCCCGTCCGCCCGCAGCGCGGCGATGCGGTCGCGCACCGCCTGCGGCCCCTGATCGACGGTCGCCGCATCGACCAGACCGCAACGGCCCTGCGCCTGCCCCTCCATCAGCCGGATCAGGCTGCTGTCGCGCATGGGCGTGATCGGGTGATCGCGCATGCCCGAATCCTGCAGCAGGTCCCGGCCCACGAACAGATGGCCCAGATAGACCGACCGCCCGTTCACCGGCAGCGCCGGGCAGATCACCGTGATGTCGGTGCCCAAGGCCGCCATCAGCGCATCGGCCACCGGGCCGATATTGCCCTCGGCCGTCGAATCGAAGGTCGAGCAGTATTTCTGATAGATCTGCGCGCAGCCCCGCGCGCGCAGCCAGTCCAGCGCGGCCAGGCTGTCGGCCACGGCCTCGGCCGCCGGGTTCGACCGGCTTTTCAGCGAGATCACCACCGCATCGGCATCGACCTGCGCATCGGCGTCCGGCACGCCGATCATCTGCGTGGTGGTCAGGCCGCCCGCGACCAGGAAACCGGCGATGTCGGTCGCGCCGGTGAAATCATCCGCGATGACGCCGATCTTCATGCCTTCCCCTCCGGCAGGGTGATGCCCGAGAAGGTCTTGATCACCGCGCTGTCATCCTCGCGTCCATGGCCCATGTTCGAGGCCTGCTGAAACATCGCGAAGGCGGTCGAGGCCAGGGGCAGCGGAAAGCCCAGGGCGCGCCCGGTTTCGGTCACCAGCCCCAGATCCTTGACGAAGATGTCCACGGCCGAGGTGGGCGTGTAGTCGCCATCGACCACATGCTTCATCCGGTTCTCGAACATCCAGGAATTGCCGGCGGCGTTGGTCACCACGTCATACATCGTGTCCAGCGGGATGCCCGCGCGGGCGGCCAGGGCCATCGCCTCGGCGCCCACCGCGATGTGCACGCCCGCCAGCAGCTGGTGGATGACCTTGACCGTGGCGCCCTGCCCGATGTCGGGCCCGATGCGATAGGTCTTGGCGGCCACCGCCTCCAGCACCGGGGCCAGCGCGTCGAAGGCCGCATCCGGCCCCGAGGCCATCACGGTCATCGCCCCCTGCGCGGCCTTTGCGGCCCCGCCCGACACCGGCGCGTCCAGCATCAGGATGCCGCGCGCGGCAAGATCGGCGCCCAGGGCGCGCGCATCATCCGCCGATTGGGTGCAGCTGACCATGATCGCGCCGCCGGGTGCGATGCGGTCGGCCACGCCTCCCTGCCCTAGGATCACCTGACGCGCCTGCGCGCCGTTCACCACCAGCACGATCACCGCGTCGAAATCACCGCCGAGGCCCGCGACGCCATCCGCCACGCCCTCGGCCCCTTGGGCCGCAAAGGCGTCACGGCGCCCCGCATCCAGGTCGATGCCGCTGGTGGCCAATCCGGCACGCAGGCAGGACAGCGCCGCCCCCATGCCCATGGACCCAAGGCCTACGACGCATACTCGATAGCGGGACGGGACGGACATCTGTGCTTCTCCCTGATCAGATTGGGGCGCAGTCAGTCACAAACACGCGCGCAATGCAACAATTTATCTCAATAAGTCACGTTTTTTAACATCTCTGCCCATCGTTGCGGTGATAGTTTTTTTCCGTTCCCGCAGATTTCACGGCCCGGCGGCCACCGGACGGATTTACACCGCCGCGTGCCCGGCGTTCTGTCGGCAGCGGATCGCAACACCGGAGGGGACGACATGGCGACATCACTGGTACTGGAACGCAAGGGTCAGCTGGCGCTGCGCGACATCGCGCTGGATCAGGACCTGTCGCCCACCGACGTGCGCATCGCGGTCCATACGGTCGGCATCTGCGGGTCCGACGTGCATTACTATACCCACGGCAAGATCGGCCCCTTCGTGGTCGAGCAGCCGATGGTCCTGGGGCACGAGGCATCGGGCACCGTGGTCGAGGTCGGCGCCCAGGTCACGCACCTGAAGCCCGGCGACAGGGTCTGCATGGAGCCCGGCATTCCCGATGCGACCTCGCGCGCGGCCAAGCTGGGCATCTACAACGTCGATCCGGCGGTGCGGTTCTGGGCCACCCCGCCCGTGCATGGCTGCCTGACGCCGCAGGTCGTGCATCCGGCGGCCTATACCTACCGGCTGCCCGATCAGGTCTCCTTCGCGCAGGGCGCGATGGTCGAGCCCTTTGCGATCGGCATGCAGGCCGCGTTGCGGGCGCGCATCCAGCCGGGCGACATCGGCCTTGTCACCGGCGCCGGGCCCATCGGCATGATGACCGCGCTGGCGGCGCTGGCGGGGGGCTGCGCCAAGGTGCTGGTCGCGGACCTGGCCCAGCCCAAGCTGGACATCATCGGCGCCTATCCGGGCATCGAGACCGTCAACATCCGCACCACCCCCGCAGCCCAGGCGATCGCCGAGGCCACCGGCGGATGGGGTGCGGACGTCGTCTTCGAATGTTCCGGGGCGGCCCCCGCGATCCTGGGCCTGCCGGCGCTGGCGCGTCCGGGCGGCACGATCGTGCTGGTCGGCATGCCGGTCGATCCGGTGCCGGTCGACATCGTCGGCCTGCAGGCCAAGGAGCTGCGCATCGAGACGGTGTTCCGCTATGCCAACGTCTATGACCGCGCGATATCGCTGATCGCGGCGGGCAAGGTCGACTTGTCGCCGCTGATCTCGGCTACTATCCCGTTCGCGGACAGCATCGCCGCCTTCGACCGTGCGGTCGAGGCGCGCGACACCGACGTCAAGATCCAGATCCGCATGCCGGACTGAAACGCGCCTGAAAAGTATGACCGCCGCCCCGGCGTTTTGGAATGGCTGCAGCCCTGGGTTGCAGCCATTTCCCACCGGGCAAGGCACCCCTGGCGCGGCCATGCTGCATGGCAGCATTTTCATGCCGCGGTTCCCGTCCCGCTGATATGATGATTTTTCAGCGCCCGGTGTCAAAAAAGTATCTGAAGATTCGCCGTGCCGTCGTGGCCGCGTCCCGACCACCCGTGCTAGCAAAGGTCCAGCGCCATGGAGGGCCGGCATCGCAGCAGCGGGCCGTGCTGGCGCGGAGAGGGGGAACGCGATGCAGCCAGATCTGGAACTGGTCCATATCCGCAAGGGTGAATCCTTTGCCGCGTGGCAGCACGGCTATCCCTTCCGCACGGTCCGCTGGCACTTCCATCCGGAATATGAGATCCACCTGGTCGTGGCGACGTCGGGCAAGTTCTATATCGGCGACCATGTCGGCGAATTCGGGCCGGGCCAGCTGATCATGACCGGACCGAACCTGCCCCAGAACTGGATCAGCGACATCCGCCCCGGACAGATCGTGCCCTGCCGCACCAAGGTCATCCAGTTCCCCGAAAGCTTCATCGAGGCCGCCCGCGGGGCATTCCCCGAGCTCGAATCCGCCCGGCACCTGCTGGAGCGCAGCCGCCGGGGTCTGCTGTTCGACGACGACACCTCGCGTGCGGTGATGCCGCTGATGGGCAAGCTGATCGACGCGCGCGGCGTGCGCCGGCTGGGGCTGTTCTTCCAGATCCTGGACCTGCTGGCGACGGCGCCCAAGGCGCAGACGCTGGCCAGCCTGAGCTTTGTCATGGACATGCAGCGGGCCGAGGAATCGGACATGAACCGCGCCCTGGGCCATCTGCGGGAGAACCTGCTGGATGCGGTCAGCGAAACCGAACTGGCCGACCTGACCGGACAGAGCCAAAGCGCGTTCTCGCGATCGTTCAAGCGCCATACCGGGACCACGCTGGTCCGCTATCGCAACCAGATGCGGATCGACCTGGCCTGTCACATGCTGCTGTCGGACCCCGACGCCAAGGTCGCTGATATCTGCTTTGACGTGGGCTTTTCGAACCTGTCGAACTTCAACCGCCATTTCCTCAAGCTGAAGAAGATGTCGCCGTCGGAATTCCGCGCGACCTTCGCCGCCAACCAGACGATCCGCATGGCCAGCTGAACCCGCCACACCACCCCATACCCTGCGCGACGCGGTTCCCCATGCGGGCCGCGACCGGAGGGGGACTGCCGACTGCACATCGAAGGGAGGACTATGATGAACACCTTGCTCAAGACCGTATCCGCCGCCGCGCTGGGCTTTGTCGCCTCGGCCGGCCTTGCCGCCGCCCAGGACGACACGCTGAAGATCGGCATGACGTTCCAGGAGATGAACAACCCCTATTTCGTGTCCATGCAGGAGGCCCTGAACGAGGCCGCCGCCCAGATCGGCGCCGAGGTCATCGTGACCGATGCGGGCCATGACGTGGCCAAGCAGATCTCGGACGTCGAGGACATGCTGCAGCAGGGCATCGACATCCTGCTGTTGAACCCCACCGACAGCGCAGGCGTCGAATCGGCCGTGCGCATGGCCAAGGACCAGGGCGTGATCGTGGTCGCGGTCGACGCCAACGCCAACGGCCCGGTCGACACGTTCGTCGGCTCCAAGAACCGCGACGCGGGCTATCAGTCCTGCGCCTATCTGGCCGAAGCCCTGGGCGGCCAGGGAGAGGTCGCCATCCTGGACGGCATCCCGGTCGTGCCGATCCTGCAGCGCGTCGAGGGCTGCAAGGAGGCCCTGGCCGAGCACGAGGGCATCACCCTGGTCGACACCCAGAACGGCCGCCAGGACCGGTCCGTCGCCCTGGGCGTGGTCGAGAACATGATCCAGTCGCACCAGAACCTGGCCGGCATCTTCTCGGTCAACGACGGCGGTGCGATGGGTGCGCTGGCCGCGATCCAGGGGTCGGGCCGCGACATCAAGCTGACCTCGGTCGACGGCGCCCCCGAGGCGGTCAAGGCCATCGCCGACGGCGGCCCGTTCATCCAGACCACCGCGCAGTTCCCGCGCGACCAGGTCCGCGTGGGCCTGGGCATGGCGCTGGCCCAGTACTGGGGCGCCCGCGTGGTACCGACCGAGGTGCCGATCGACGTGCGCACGGTCGATGCCGAGAACGCGGCCGACTTCAGCTGGTGACGGACCCGGCCGCGCCCCCGACGGGGCGCGGCCGAACGAAAGGGGGCAAGATGCTGGAACTCAGGGGAATACGCAAAAGCTTCGGCCGGATCGAGGTCCTGCACGGGGTGGACCTGCATGTCCGCGCCGGAGAGGTGCACGCCCTTCTGGGCGAGAACGGCGCCGGGAAATCGACGCTGATGAAGATCGTCAGCGGCATCATCCAGCCCTCGGACGGCCAGATCCTGATCGACGGAGAGCCGCGCAGCTTTGCCACCTATGACGCGGCGATCGCGGCGGGCGTCGGCATCGTGTTCCAGGAATTCAGCCTGATCCCCGGCCTGACCGCGGTCGAGAACATGTTCCTGGCCCGCGAGATGCGCGGCCCCCTGGGCCTTCTGGACCGCAAGGCGATGCGGGTCCGCGCGCAGGCGATCCTGCGGCGGCTGGAGGTCGACCTGCCGCTGGATGTGCCCATCGCGCGCCTGTCGGTCGCCGAACAGCAGTTCGTCGAGATCGCCAAAGCGCTGTCGCTGGACGCCCGCATCCTGGTCCTGGACGAACCCACCGCGACCCTGACCCCGTCCGAGACCGAACACCTGTTCAAGGTCATGCGCGAACTGCGCGCCGCCGGGGTGGCCATCGTCTTCATCTCGCACCACCTGGACGAGATCTTCGAGATCTGCGACCGCATCACCGTGCTGCGCGACGGCGAATACGTCGGCAGCACCGATGTCGCCGACGTCACCATCGACCGCCTGGTCGAGATGATGGTCGGCCGCCGCATCGAGAACAGCTTTCCCCCCAAGCCCGCCCGCGACCCCGCGGCCCCCGTCGTGCTGGAGGCGGTCGAGGTGCAGCTGCGTCGCGGCGGCCCGGTGTCGTCCTTTCAGCTGCGCGCCGGAGAGATCCTGGGCTTTGCCGGGCTGGTCGGATCGGGGCGCACCGAGACCGTCCTGTCGATCCTGGGCGAATATCCCGCCGCGCGCTGCAAGATCCGCGTGGACGGCGCCGAGGCGCGCCTGCGCGACCCGGCCGACGGGCTGGCCCGCGGCATCGGCCTTCTGCCCGAAAGCCGCAAGGAACAGGGGCTGATCACGGCCTTTTCCATCCTGCAGAACGTGTCGGTGAACAACTACGGCAAATATCGCCAGGCCCATTGGTTCATCGACTTCAAGAAGGAGCTGGCCTCGACCCAGGCCGCGATGGAGCAGGTGCGCGTCAAGGCCCAGGGCTCCCGCGCCCGCGTCGACACCCTGTCGGGCGGCAACCAGCAGAAGGTCGTCATCGCCCGCTGGCTGAACCACCAGATGCGGGTGCTGATCTTCGACGAACCCACGCGCGGCATCGACGTCGGCGCAAAGGCCGAAATCTATCAGCTGATGCGCCGGTTCACGGCGCAGGGATACGCCATCATCATGATCTCGTCTGAACTGCCGGAAGTCATCGGCATGGCCGACCGGGTCTGCGTCTTCCGCTCTGGCGGGATCGTCGCGACGGTCGAGGGGGACGCGATCACCTCGGAAGGGATCATGACACATGCAACCACGGGAAAGGTCCACCATGTCGCATGACGCAAACACCGCCAGGCACCGCGCCTTCGACTGGCTGCTGCATTCGCCGCTGGCGCTGCCCCTGGTCGGGCTGATCGTGGTGTCGGTGCTGATGGCCTTCGCCAGCGACAACTTCTTCACCGTGAACAATATCCTGAACGTGCTGCGGCAGGTGTCGGTCGTGGGCATCCTGGCGGTGGGCATGACCTTCGTCATCATGACCGGCGGGATCGACCTGTCGGTGGGCGCGGTCATGGCGCTGGCGGGCACGGTCGCGGCCGGGATCATGGTCAACATGGGCCTGCCCGGCGGGGTGGGCATCGCCGCCGCCCTGCTGGTCGGGCTGGGGCTGGGGCTGTTCAACGGCGTGCTGGTGGCCTGGGGCAAGATGCCCGCGATCATCGTGACCCTGGCCACGATGGGCATCGCCCGCGGGCTGGGCCTGATCTATTCGGGCGGCTATCCGATCAGCGGGCTGCCGGGCTGGGTGTCCTGGTTCGGCGTGGGCCGGGTGGGCATCATGCCCGTGCCGGTGATCATCATGATCGTCGTCTATGCACTGGCCTGGCTGCTGCTGCAGCGCACGCCCTTCGGCCGCCACGTCTATGCCATCGGCGGCAACGAGACCGCCGCCCGCCTGTCCGGCGTGCGCACCCGGCTGGTCAAGCTGGCGGTCTATGCCATCTCGGGGCTGACCGCGTCGCTGGCCGCCATCGTGCTGACCGGCCGCCTGATGAGCGGCCAGCCCAACGCCGGGGTGGGATTCGAGCTGGACGCCATCGCCGCGGTCGTCCTAGGCGGGACCGCCATCGCCGGTGGGCGCGGGCTGATCCTGGGCACGCTGATCGGCGCGGTGCTGCTGGGCATCCTGAACAACGGCCTGAACCTGGTGGGCATCA
Source organism: Paracoccus sp. Arc7-R13 (assembly GCF_004010775.1). NCBI lineage: Bacteria > Pseudomonadati > Pseudomonadota > Alphaproteobacteria > Rhodobacterales > Paracoccaceae > Paracoccus > Paracoccus sp. Arc7-R13. The sequence goes on from NZ_CP034810.1 coordinate 3,195,032, forward strand.
ACCCCTACATGCAGGACGTCATCAAGGGCCTGATCATCCTTCTGGCGATCTATATCGGGCGGGAATGGCGCTGATGGACCGGTACCTGATCGGCATCGACGTCGGCACCGGATCGGCGCGGGCGGGCGTGTTCGACGCCACGGGCGCCGCGCTTGGCACCGGGAAATGCGACATCGCCATGCACCGCCCCGACGGGGTGATCGCCGAACAGTCCAGCGCGCAGGTCTGGGACGCGGTCTGCGCCGCGACCCGCGCCGCGGTGGCCCAGGCCGGGATCGACCCGGCCCGCGTGGCAGGCATCGGGTTCGACGCCACCTGTTCGCTGGTGGTGGTGGGCGATACGCCCCTGGGCGTGGGCGACCCCGCCCATCCCGACCGCGACATCATCGTCTGGATGGACCACCGCGCGGTCGACCAGGCGGCGCGCATCAATGCGGGCGGGCACGACGTCCTGCGCTATGTCGGCGGGCGCATCTCTCCCGAAATGGAGACGCCCAAGCTGCTGTGGCTGCGCGAAAACCGGCCCCAGGTCTTTGACGCGGCGCGCCATTTCTTCGACCTGACCGATTTTTTGACCTGGAAGGCCACGGACAGCACCGCGCGGTCGACCTGCACGGTGACCTGCAAATGGACCTATCTGGCGCATGAGGGCCGGTGGGACGGCGATTACTTCCGCGCCATCGGCCTGGGCGTGCTGGCCGACGAAGGCTTCGCGCGCATCGGCACGCAGGTCGTGCCGCCCGCCACGCCCCTTGGCGCGGGCCTGACCGCCGATGCGGCGCGCGCCATGGGCCTGCGGCCCGGCATCGCCGTCGGCGCAGGGCTGATCGACGCGCATGCGGGCGGGGTCGGCACCGTCGCCGCGATGGGCGATCCGGTCGACACGGTGGGCTATGTGTTCGGCACATCATCCTGCACCATGACCACGACGCGGAACCCGGCCTTCGTGCCGGGCGTCTGGGGGCCCTATTTCTCGGCCATGGTGCCGGGCATGTGGCTGAACGAGGGCGGGCAGTCGGTCGCGGGCGCGGCCATCGACCACCTGCTGCGCCTGCACCCCGCCCACGACCAGGCGACCGATGCTGCCCGCGCGCAGGGCCGGTCCCTGCCCGAATGGCTGGCGGACCAGGCCGCGCCCGACGCCGTGCGGCAGGCGGCCCACCTGCACGTGGTGCCCGAATTCCTGGGCAACCGTGCGCCCTTTGCCGACCCCCATGCCCGCGCCATCGTCAGCGGCCAGGGGATGGACACGGACCTGGCGTCCCTGATCTCGCTGTATGTCGCGGGGGTCTGCGGGCTGGGTTACGGCCTGCGCCAGATCATCGCGACCCAGGCTGCCCACGGGGCACCGGTCGCGCGCATCGCCATCAGCGGGGGCGCGGGCCGCCATCCGCTGATCCGCAAGCTGCTGGCCGATGCGACCGGCCTGCCCGTGGATGCCGCGGCGGCGGACGAGCCCGTGCTGCTGGGCGCGGCCATGCTGGGCGCGGTCGCGGGCGGGGTGTTCCCCGACCTGGCATCGGCCATGCCAGCCATGTCGCGCGTCCAGACCACCCATCACCCCGACCCCGACAGCCAGCGGCTGCACGCCGCGCGCCATCGGGCCTTCCTGACGCTTCAGGCCACCGCCCGCGACCTGCGCGGCGACATCGACGCCGCATTGAGAGGAGACCACGATGCCCTTCACGGATAGATCCGTCATCATCACCGGCGCAGGCAAGGGCATCGGCCGGGCCACCGCCATCCTGCTGGCCGAACGCGGCGCGCGGGTCACGGCCATCAGCCGCACGCAATCCGACCTGGACAGCCTGGACGCCCGGGCCATCGTGGCCGACCTGTCCGACCCCGCGGCCGCGCGTGATGCCATGGCCAAGGCCGGGACCTGCGACTTCCTGGTCAACTGCGCCGGCACCAACGTGCTGGAGGGGCTGCTGGATCTGACCGACGCGGGCTATGACACGGTGATGGACATCAACCTGCGCAGCGCGCTGATCTGCGCGCAGGAGTTCGCCCGCGCCCGGATCGCCGCGGGCGGCGGCGGGGCCATCGTCAACGTCACCAGCATCGCAGGCCATCGCGGCTTTCCGGACCACGTCGCCTATGCCGCGTCCAAGGCCGGGCTGGAGGGCGCGAGCCGCGTCATGGCGCGCGAACTGGGTCCCCACGGCATCCGCGCCGTGGCCATCGCGCCCACCGTCACCCTGACCGAACTGGCCGCCGCCGCCTGGAGCGCGCCGGCCAAGCGCGACCCGATGATGGCCCGCCACCCGATGGGCCGCTTTGCCGAGGCCGAAGACGTGGCCCGCGCCATCGCGCTGCTGCTTTCGGACGATGCGGGCCTGATCACCGGGGCGGTCCTGCCCCTTGACGGCGGCTTCCTGGCCGTCTGACCGAACACCATCCCAAGGAGAATACCATGTCCCAAGACCTGCACGGCAAGGTTGCCGCGATCACCGGGGCCGCATCGGGCATCGGGCTGGCAGCCACGCGCGCGCTGCTGGAGGCGGGCGCCCGCGTGGTGCTGGTCGACCGCAACGCCGACGCGCTGGACGCGCTGACGCGCGAACTGGGCGCAGACGCGATCGCCCAGGTCACCGACTTGCTGGACGCGGACAGCTGCAACGCGATGGTGCCGCAGATCCTGGACAAGGTCGGCCAGATCGACATCATGTTGTGCAACGCGGGCAGCTATATCGGCGGCGATCTGGTCGACACCAACCCGGCCGCCATCGACCGCATGCTGAACCTGAACGTCAACGCGGTGATGAAGAACGTCCATGCGGTGGCCCCCCACATGATCGAACGCGGCACGGGCGACATCATCGTCACCAGTTCCATCGCCGGACACGCGCCGATCCACGTCGAGCCGGTCTATACCGCGTCGAAATGGGCCGTGACCTGTTTCGTCCAGACCATGCGCCGCCAGCTGATGGGCCACGGCGTTCGGGTGGGACAGGTCTCTCCGGGGCCGGTCATCTCGGCCCTGCTGGCGGATTGGGAACCCGAACGCCTGCAGCGCATGAAGGATGCCGGCGCCCTGATCGAACCGGTCGAGGTCGCGGACGCGCTGATGTACATGCTGACGCGCCCGCGCAACGTGACGATCCGCGACATGATCGTGCTGCCCAGCAACTTCGACGTCTAGGCGAACGCCTCGCTGGTGGCGCGCGACAGGTGCCCCCCGGTGGGATCGCCCACCGGGACGCCGTCCTGCGCGATGGTCCGGCCGCGCAGCAGGGTGCGGACCGGCCAGCCGGTGATCTCCATCCCCTCGTAGGGCGTGTAATCGCAGCCGTGGTTCAGCTGCGCCTGCCGGATCGGCCGGGTCAGGGTCGGGTCCCACAGCGCCAGGTCGGCATCCGCGCCGATGGCGATGCTGCCCTTCTGCGGATAGAGGCCATAGAGCCGCGCGGGGTTGGTCGCGGTCAGCGCCACGAACCGCTGCAGGCTGATGCGCCCCTTGCCGACGCCTTCGGAAAACAGGATCGGCAGGCGGGTTTCGACCCCCGGAATGCCGTTCGGCACGTATTTGAACGACGATCGCGCGCGGGGCGTGTCCTTGCCCGTGGCGTCGATGCGAAACGGGCAATGGTCGGACGAGAAGATGTCGAAGGTCCCGTCCCGCAGCCCCTGCCAGATCGCCGCCTGGCTGTCCGCATCGCGCGGCGGCGGGGAACAGACGTATTTCGCGCCGTCGAAATCCATGTTCAGCCCGCGCAGGTCGTCGGCGGTCAGGGCGACATATTGGGGGCAGGTTTCGGCGTGAACTTTTAGGCCGCGGGCACGGGCCCACTGGATCTGCTCCATCGGGTCGCGGCCCGAGACATGGACGATCACCACCGGCACGTCGATCAGCTGGGCGTGGCTGATGGCGCGGTGCGTGGCCTCGCGTTCGGCGATCTGGGCATGGGCCTGACCGTGGTAATAGGGCGCGGTGCGGCCCTCGGCCTCCAGGCGGCGGGTCAGGTGGCGGATCGCGTCATGCCCCTCGGCATGGACCATGACCAGGGCGCGTTCGCGGCGCGCCACCTCGAACACGTCCAGGATCTGGGCGTCGTTCAGGACCAGGTCGTCATAGGTCATGAAGACCTTGAAGGACGTGTACCCTTCGCGGACCAGCGCCGGCAATTCCTGCCCCAGGACCTGAGGGGTTGGGTCGCTGACGATCAGGTGGAACGACACGTCGGTATGGCAATGCCCCTTCGCCTTCTGGTGGTACTCCTCGACGCAGGCGCGCAACGACTGTCCTTTGATCTGCAGCGCAAAGGGCAGCACGGTCGTGTTGCCCCCCGCCGCCGCCGACCGGGTGCCGCTGACGAAGCCGTCCGCCATGGTCGTGCCGTCCGAGGTGGGCTGGTCCAGATGCACATGCGCGTCGATCCCGCCCGGCAGGACCAGAAGCCCCGTCGCGTCGATCCGGTCGGCCCCGGTCAGCCCCTGCCCGATCTGCGCGATGCGCCCGTCGCGGATGCCGATATCGGCGACATAGCTGTCGGCGGCGGTAACGACCGTGCCGCCCGCAATGACCAGGTCCAGCCCGCTCATGCGACGATCCGGGCCAGCGCGTCGGTCAGGCGGTCGACCTGATCCAGCGTGTTGTAATGCACCATCGACACGCGCAGCACGCCGCCGTTCTGATCCTCGCCCAGATGCTCGACCAGGCGGCGCGAATGGAAATCGCCGAACCGCATGGCGATGCCGTGATCGTCCATCGCGCGTGCGACGGCGCCGGAATCGATGCCGTCGAACTTGAACGCGATGGTCGGCACGCGGGTGCTGTCGCGGTTGACCGATCCGCCGATGACGCGGCAGTCGTTGCGCGCTGACAGCCAGGCCAGCAGGCGGTCGGTCAGCGCATCCTCCTGCGCGGTGATCAGATCGAAGGCGGCCTCCAGCAAGGCGCGGTCGTCGCCCGTCGCGCCGTGGTGGCGGGCCAGCGTGGTCAGGTATTCAAGGATGCCGTCGGTGGCATAGGCGGCCTCATAGCTGGGATTGCCCGGCTCCAGCTTGGCCAAAACCTTATCCTTGCCATAGAAGTAATGGTACAGCCCGTCCAGTTCGGCCAGCAGGTCGTATTTCCCGTACATCAGCGCCCCGTGCGGGCCATAGGCCTTGTACAAGCTGAAGACATAGTAATCGACATCCCAGGCCTGAACGTCGATCAGCCGGTGCGGCGCATAGGCGACCGCATCGACGCAGATCCGTGCGCCGCGGTCATGGACGAAGCGCGCGAAATCCGCGACGGGATGCACCTGCCCCAGGATGTTGGACACATGCGTCACGCAGACCAGACGGGTGCGGTCGGTCATCAGCGGGGCCAGATCGGCCAGCTGCAGGTCCATTGTGTCCGCGTTCAGCGGCCAGACCTTGATGACGACGCCGAACTCCTGCAGCCGGGTCCAGGGACCGATATTGCTTTCGTGATCGGCCATGGTGACGATGACCTCGTCGCCCGGCACGAACTGGCGGCGCATGGCCTGCATCAGGTTGCCCATCAGCACCGTGGTCGAGGGGCCGAAGACGATCTCCTCGGGGCGGGCGGCATTGACCAGCGTCGCGGCGGCGCGACGGCCCGCCATCAGCGCCTCGGCCGCGGCCTGCGACACCGCATAGCTGCCCCCAATCTGGACGTTGCGGTGCGTCAGGAACTCGACCATGCGGTCCAGCGCGGGCTGAGCGATCTGCGCGCCGCCGGCATTGTCGAAGAACACCCAGTCCTGCGTCAGGCCGGGGAATTGGGACTGCACATAGGCCATGTCCAGCTGTGTCATCGGGGTCGTCCTTCAGTGGTTCAGCACGGCGCCCAGGAAATTGCGCGTGCGTGGTTCTTGGGGGTCGGACAGCACCTGCGCGGGCGGTCCCTGTTCGACGATCTGGCCCGCATCCATGAAGATGACGCGGTCGGCCACCTGGGACGCGAATCCCATCTCGTGCGTGACGACGATCATGGTGGTGCCCGTCCGGGCCAGATCGCGCATGACGTCCAGCACCTCGCCCACCATTTCGGGGTCCAGCGCGCTGGTCGGTTCGTCAAACAGCATCACCTGCGGCTCCATCGCCAGCGCCCGGGCGATGGCGACGCGCTGCTGCTGGCCGCCGGACAGATGCTCTGGGTACTTGTCGGCCTGGCTGGAAATGCCCACGCGGGCCAGCAGGCGGTCGGCCTGGGCCGCGGCATCCGCCCGCGTGGTGCGGCGCACGCGGCGGGGCGCCAGCATGACGTTTTCACGCACCGTCAAATGCGGGAACAGGTTGAAGGACTGGAACACCATACCGACCTCGGCACGCACGCGGGCCAGCGCACGGCCGGTGGTGACGGGGGTGCCGTCCACGCGGATCTCGCTTGCGGGGTCGAACCCCTCCAGGCGGTTGATGCAGCGGATCAGGGTCGATTTGCCGGACCCCGACGGGCCGATGATGCACACCACCTCGCCCTTGGCGACGTCCAGGTCGATGCCGCGCAGGGCCTCGAAGCTGCCATAGGATTTCCGCAGGTTGCGGATGCTGACGAAACCGGCCATCTCAGCGCCTCCGTGCCGCAAAGCGGCGTTCCATGCGCGACACCAGCGCGACCAGCGGCCACAGGAACGCGATGTAGATCACCGCGGCCACAATCAGCGGCGTGGGGTTCGCGGCCAGGGCCTGCGCCTGCGTCGCCTGTTTCAGCAGGTCGGGCATGGCCACGACCGATGCCAGCGCGGTGTCCTTGACCACGTTGATCGAATTGTTGGTCAGCGGCGGGATGACGATTCGCACCGCCTGCGGCAGGATCACGTCGGCCATGGTCTGGCGCCCGTTCAGGCCCAGGGCGGCGGAGGCCTCGAACTGGCCCTTGGGAATCGCCTCGATGCCGGCGCGAAAGATCTCGGCCGTATAGGCGCCCGACACCAGCGTCAGCGCGCTCATGGCGGATGCGAATGGCGACAGGCGCAGGCCCACGAAGGGCAGCGCGTAATAGACGATGATCAGCAGGACCAACAGCGGGATCGACCGGAAGGTGTCGATATAGAGCCGTGTCACGAACCGGACCGGGCCGGGCCCGTACAGCCGCGCCATCGCCAGCCCCAGGCCCAGCACCAGCCCCGCGACGATGCTGGCCGCCCCCAGCTGCAGCGTGATCCACAGACCCTGCAGCAGCATGGGAAAGGTCCGCCGCATCACCTCGGCGTTCAGGAAGGTGTCGAAGATATCCATGTGCATCCCTTCGGGTCCGGGACGGGCCCGGACCCGGCTGTCGGATCAGTTGAGCGTCGGCATCGGCAGGACGGTGACGGTGGACGACCCCGCATCGGGGGCGACGCCGAACCACTTCTCGTGCAGCTCGGCCACCACGCCCTCGGTCTTCAGCGCGTCCAGGATGGTGTTGACCTCGGTCGCCAGTTCGGCGTCCTTGGCGAACATCATCGAATACTTCTCTCCGGTCGGGATGCGTTCGACGACGGCCAGCTGCGGCTTGTCCTTGACGTAGTACTGCAGCGCCGGGATGTCCGACACGTACCCGTCGATCCGCCCCGCCTGCAGGTCCAGCATCGCGGGCGCCAGCCCCTCATAGCGGCGGATGTCGGCGAACCCGTATTCGGCCTGGTTCTCGGTCGCCCACATGTCGCCGGTCGATCCGGTGTCGACGCCGACGACCTTGTCCTTCATCTCGGCCAGCGATTTCGGCCCCTCGGCCAGGGCGGTCAGCGACTGGTCGCTGTCGTAATAGGGCTGGGCGAAGGTCACCGATTCCAGGCGTTCGTCGGTGATGGTGATGGAGCTGGTCGCGATGTCGATCCGCCCCGACTGCACGGCAGAGAACAGCCCGTTGAAGGGAATGTTCACCGTCTCGACCTCGGCGCCCATGCGGTCGGCCACGGCGGCGACCAGGTCGATCTCGAAGCCCACGAACTGGCCGGCATCGTCCTGGAACTCCCACGGGACGTTGCCGATGTTGGCGCCCACCGTCAGGGTCTCCTGTGCCGACGCGGCAAGGGCCGAACCGGCAAGCAGCGCCAGTGCCATGGTCGTGCGGCGCATCCTTTTTCCGTGCATCATCATCTCCCCGTCTTTATGATTCTGGATTGACCGGCCAAACCGGTCTGACCAGTATCAAGCCACGGGCCGATCCGGTTTGCAATGGCCGTGGTTCCTGTGCAGATGGATGGCGGACGGGATGCCGACGGAAAGGGCAATGCGCGGGTGATGTGGGACAAGGGACCGGTGACGCAGACCATCGCGCGTCGCCTGCAGGAGATGATCCGGTCGGGCGAACTCAAGGCCGGAGAGCGGCTGCCGTCGCAGCGGGTGCTGTCGGAACAGCTGAACGTGTCGCGCCCGTCGCTGCGCGAGGCGCTGCTGACGCTGGAGACGTTGGGCCTGGTCCAGACCCTGCCCGCACGGGGGACCTTCGTGATGGACCCGGCCACGCGGCCCGCTCAGACGACATGGCGCTATGACGATGCCCACGATCTGCGCGAGGTGTTCCAGACCCGCCTGCTGATCGAGGGAGAGCTGGCGCGGCTGGCCGCATCCGCCATCACCCCCGATGCGCTGGCCGGCCTGCAATCGGCCGCCGCCCAGTTCGAGAAGGCCTGGGCGCAGGGCGACCTGGTCGCCCATGTGGACGCGGACCTGGCCCTGCATCAAGGCATCGCGCAGGCCTGCCCGAACCGGATGCTGGCCACGTTGTACAGCACCGTCAGCCAGCTGCTGACCGAGACGCAGCGCCAGCCGATCCCGAACACCGACCCCGATCGCATGGCGCAGTCCATCGCCGAACACCGTGCCATCCTGGCCGCGATGGAACGGCGCGATCCCGACGCGGCGCAGGCGCATATGCGCGACCACATCCGCAACACCGCGCGCTGCGCGGGCGTGCAGATCTAGCGCCCCGAACGCTCTGCGCGCGCTTTTTGGCAAAACCCGCTTGACGGCCCTGCGCCAGTCTTTTAGATCGCCGCTACTCGTGGCGGAGTAGCTCAGTTGGTTAGAGCAGCGGAATCATAATCCGCGTGTCGGGGGTTCGAGTCCCTCCTCCGCTACCATTGAACTTCCAACGTTTTTTCTGTGTTAAGTGTTTAGCACTATAGAACAGTTGGGCGTTTAGTTGGGAGTCTTAGTTGCCTCCTCGTATATTTCCCGCTTCCGAATAGCTGAAATTCCCAGTGCTGAGTCGCGTTTGAGATAGTGGGAATCGAGAATCGCTTCGACTTGCTTCAGCCCGTGCCCGGTAATCGTTCCGATTTCAGGCGTGGTTGCGCCTGCCAGCGCAAGACGTGTGACAGCCGTGCCGCGCAGGTCGTGGAAGGTCAGCCCATCAATGCCAGCAGCAGCGCAGGCGGTGCGCCAGGACGATCGGAAACCCGACTCTGTCCATGACGCATTGCGCGATGTGGCAAGGATAGTGCTGATCGTCCGATCCGTGCTGTCGAGAATCTGCTTAAGAGGTTCGCCCACGGGGATAGATACACGGACGCCGGTCTTGCTCTGCCGCAGGCGGATCGTCTCGCCGTCATAGGCGGACCATTGAAGCCGCAATAGGTCGCCTTGCCGTTGCCCTGTCCACAGCGCCAACATGAACGCCAGCCCAATGTGCGATGGGGCCTTTTCTAGAAGACGCTTCTCGTCGTCGGTGGTCCAGATTGAGTCGATCCGTTTCGACCGATAGGTTTTGCCGGGGCGCTCGACGGGATTCATCGGCACAAGCCCACGGTCAAAGGCCCATGCGATAATCAGGGCAAGGACTGACAAGGCGTAATCGGCCTGTCGGCGGGATGACTGCGCCAAGCGGTCGCGCCAGTGCAGAAACTCGCCACGGGTTCGGCGGTCTGACAGCGCAGCAATCGGGAAGTCCCCAAAGTCGGTTTCGATCTTGCGGATCATGCGAACATAATCGCGCCGTGTCTTACCGCTAAGATCTTTGAAGCGGGCGCTTTGCTGGTAAGCGTTCAAGACGCTTTGCAGAGTGCCAGTAGGCTGCGCCTCATTTGCCGCAATCGCTTGATTGAAAGCTGCCAGAAATGCAGGCTCGCCAGGCTTGCCGGGAAGACGCGGGCCACCTTTCCAGGCGTAGTAGTAGGTGACAGAGGTGCCATCCGCGAGTTTCTTAGAAACCTTGTTAAGCCCTTTCATTCGAACTCGCATCGCGTTTGGCCTTCCATGTCTCGAATGGGTCTGAGACTGCGCCAGACGGGGCCTGCGCCCCCTGCACGCTAATTCTGATGGTGCCGTCAGGGGAAACCTCAACCGCCCCCACAGTCAAGCCTGCCGCCTGTGTGGCCTTTACGGCCCTCACGAGGTCAGTCTGCTTAAATGTGGAAGCGGCGCGGCCCATTGTCTTTAGCCCTTAAACCCTGACAGGCGAGCGCGCTCCTTGGCGTTCTCCTCGGCAATCTTCGCCAATTCGGCAGCCTCGGCCTCGCCCGCCTTTTCCTTGGCGGCGATCGCGTCGATCTCTTCCTTGGTGGCGTTGCGTGCAGAGCCCATCTCCATCAGCGAGCGCGCCTGGATCGGGGGCGAGTCGAAGGTCTCGCCGACTTCGACAGTGTGTTCTTCAGCGACGCCGGGAAGGATGATCTTCGTCAGAGCAGTGATCTTTGCCATTTCAGTTTTCCTTAAAAGCCGGACAGGCGGACGTGGACTGTGCCAGCCGATGCAGCAGCATCCGCCACGGCAACGCCCAGTTTCGTGTTGCCGCTGGCGGTGCTAGTCGCGAGTCCGGTTGCAGCGTTCCAATAGACGGCTGCGCCAAGCGCGAATGCGTTCGCAGCAACCTTGGGCAGTTCCCAGACGCCTTCTGTCGTGACGTCCACGGGGCTGGCGGCGATAGCATCACCTTGGGCAATGCCCCGGATTTCGCCAGCGATCACCACGCCGCCAGAGGCGACGGTAGCCGGGGCCGGGATCGTAATCGTGCGGCCCGGTTGGATGTAGTTGGTCGCCATTTTCATAGTCCTTTCGAGGTTGAGATTCGGATGCGCCCAGAGGTGCGCCCGCGCAGGGCAGCCATCTCGCGATCAAGGGCCACAAGCGTTCCTGGTCACCGATGCCTCTACTGATGTTGATTTCCACCCAGAACTGAGCCGGGTAAGCGCATAATTTCCACTGAGAAGTGAGCCATGTGAACCTTCCCCCATAGCGGTCAGCGGCGGGGGTAACGGAGTGATCCACATGGGGCTTTTGAACATCATCCGACGCATGCACTTGCGCGAGAAGCTGTCGATCCGCGAGATCGCTCGGCGCACGGGTCTTTCGCGCAATACCGTGTCAAAGCATCTGGCGGCGAACACGATCGAGCCAAAGTTTGCGGCGCCGGAACGTCCAAGCAAGCTTGACCCCTTCTCGGAGAAGCTGGCCGGCTGGCTGAAGACGGAGATCGGCAAGCCGCGCAAGCAGCGACGAACGCTGAAGCAGATGCACGCCGATCTGGTCAAGCTCGGCTTCACCGGATCCTACAACCGCGTGGCCGCCTTTTCGCGGGACTGGCGCGCGGACCGTCAGCGTGAGCAGCAGACGGCAGGACGGGGGACCTTTGTCCCCTTGTCCTTCAGTCCGGGCGAGGCCTTCCAGTTCGACTGGAGCGACGACTTCGCCATTTTGGGTGGAGAGCGTGACCCATGCTTCAGATGGCCCACATCAAGCTGTCGCACAGCCGGGCCTTTTTGCTGCGCGCCTATCTGCTGCAGACCCACGAGATGCTGTTTGACGCCCACTGGCACGGGTTCCGGGTTTTTGGTGGCGTGCCTGCCCGGGGCATCTACGACAACATGAAGACGGCAGAACGAAGGGCGGATTGAACACCAAGTTGCATGCTGTCACCGACGCCAAGGGACGGCCCTTAAAGTTCTTCATGACCGCCGGGCAGGTCAGCGACTACATCGGAGCCGCGGCCTTGCTGGGCAGCCTGCCCGGAGCCGAATGGCTGATTGCCGACCGGGGCTACGATGCCGACTGGTTCAGGGAAGCGTTGAAAGACAAAGGGATGAAGCCCTGCATCCCAGGCCGGAAGTCGCGCGGCAAGGCCGTCCGCTACGACAAGCGCCGCTATAAACGGCGCAACCGCATCGAGATCATGTTCGGCAGGCTCAAAGACTGGCGCCGCATCGCGACCCGCTACGATCGATGTGCAAAGACCTTCCTGTCAGCAGTCGCCCTCGCAGCTACCGTCATGTTCTGGCTTTGACGATCAATGAGTCTGGAGCCTAGGTCAGGCTGCCCGTTGTGGCCACCTGACCCTGACTTCTTCAAGTCGACGCTCCTATAGCAAGCCGTGGGGCATTATCGCGCTGCCTCCTTCCACGGCTGCACGGACTGCCCGCCGAAGATCGCTTCGCGCGGGAGTTGGAAGATGAAGTAAGGGTTCAGCGCCGGCAGCGCGCTGGCCTCCTCCAGCCGGGTCTGCTGCTCGGGCGACAATGCGACCTGCAGCGCCTCTATATTGTCAGTGACCTGCTCAGCCCGGCTGGCGCCCATCAGCAGCGTGCCGACACCCGGCCGCGACAGGACCCAGGCCAGCGCCGCCTGCGCCATCGGGACGTCCAGCTCGGCCGCCACCTCGCGCAGGGCGTCCACGACCCCGAAGTTGCGTTCGGTGAACAGCATGCCGCCATAGGGGTTGTCGCCGCTCAGCCGGTCGCTCTTGCCCGTTTCGGCATCCATGGCGCGGTCCGGCACTGCGGAGGTGCGACCGGCCTCGGCCAGCATCTCGCGCCCGTATTTGCCGGTCAGCAGGCCGCCGGCCAGCGGGCTCCAAGGCATGATTCCGAGGCCGAAATGCGCGGCCATCGGGGCGATGTCCAGCTCGACCCCGCGCTCGATCAGCGACCAGGCGCTCTGCAACCCGATCGGCCCCGGCAGACCATGCGCCGCGGCCAGCGTGGCCACCTTGGCGACATACCAGGCGGGCGTGTTCGAGAAGCCGTAGTAGAGGATCTCTCCGCGCGCGACCGCGGCGGCCAGCGTCCGCAGCACCTCTTCCGGCGGGGTCGTTCGGTCCCAGACATGCACCCAATAGAGGTCGATCCGATCCGTGCCGAGGCGCCGCAGCGAGCCCTCGATCCCGAGACGGATGTTGATCGCGCCGTTTCCGCCATGCAGCGGATGGCCCTGCGAGCGGGCAAAGCCGGACTTGGTGGACAGCACCAGCCGGTCCCTCAGCCCGCTGTCTGTCACGAACTGGCCCAGCATCCGCTCGCTGTCTCCGCCGCCATAGATGTCGGCCGTGTCGATGACATTGCCGCCTGCCGTCACATAGGCGTCGAAGATGCCCCGCGCCTCGGTCAGGTCGCTGCCCCACCGGCCCGCGCCGAAAGTCATGGTGCCAAGCGTCAGCGGGCTGACGATCAGCCCCGATCGGCCAAAGCTGCGGTAATCGGTCATCTGCATGGATCATGCTCCTCGCTGCGGTGATGCCGTGAGCGTAGAGCCGCGCGGCGCGGCCCATTAGCCGCTTTCCGTGGCATGAGCCTGTGAGTATCCTTCACAGATGATGCGGCAGAACCTCAACGATCTGGCGGCCTTTGCGGTCATCGCACGGACGCGCAGCTTCACGGCGGCGGCTGCGGAGCTTGGCGTGTCGCCCTCGGCCCTGAGCCACGCGATGCGCGCGCTGGAGGAACGGCTCGACCTGCGTCTGCTGGCGCGGACCACCCGCTCGGTTGCGCCGACCGAGGCGGGCCTGGCGCTGCTGGACCGCCTTGGTCCGGCGCTGGCCCAGATCGAGGCCGGTCTCGAGGCGCTGGCGGAATGGCGGGCCTCGCCTGCCGGGATTGTGCGGCTGACGACCTTCCACTGGCTGGCCTCGACGCTGCTGTCACGCAAGCTGCCCGGCTTTCTCAGAAGCCACCCGGGCGTCACGGTCGAGGTGAATGTCGATGACGGCCTGCGCGATCTGGTGTCTCTGGGCTTCGACGCGGGCATCAGGCTGGGCGAGAGCGTCGAACGCGACATGATCGCCGTGCGGATCGGCCCGTCGCTGCGCATGGCCGTCGTTGCGACGCCGGATCACTGGAACGCCCACGGCCGCCCCCGCCATCCGCGGGATCTGCTGGCCCATCCCTGCATCAGCTACCGCAACCTCGGCAACGGATCGTTGTTGCCATGGGATTTCGAGAAGGACGACAAGGAGCTGCGCATTCAGGTTCGGGGCCCGCTGGCCTGCAATTCGGCGGACTTGGCGCTTGCCGCGGTGCGGGCCGGCTGCGGGGCCGGCTGGACCGAACAGGAAGATGTGGCCGAGGACCTCGCCACCGGACGGCTGGAGCGGGTGCTGGACGACTGGTGCCAACCCTATCCCGGCGCCTACCTGTTCCACCCGAGCCGGCGACAGGTCCCCGCGCCGCTGCGCGCGTTGATCGACCATCTCAAGGAGTAGCGGGTCGGGGCTGCACCGCGCGAGGCCCCGCCGACCCGTTCAAATCGCCTGCCCGCCCGAGACTTCGATCCTATGCCCCGTGACCCACCGGTTGTTATCAGAAAGCAGGCTCGCAACCATCGAGCCAATATCGTCGGGGACACCCGCGCGGCCCAAGGCCGTCATTCCGGCATCGAGGTCGTTAACCTCTGCGTTGTCCCGCACAACGCCGCCGCTAAAATTAATCTCGATGGCGCCCGGCGCCACCGTGTTCACAGCGATGCCGCGAGGCCCAATGTCTTTTGCCAAATTGCGCGTCAGCACCTCGATTGCCGCCTTGGCCGCGACATAGGCGGAGAAACCCTCGACCGAAAACCGCGTGAGACCGGATGAGATGTTCAAGTTCCGCCCCCATCATCGATAAGCGCCCGCAGGGCCTGCGTCAGGAAGTCGACACCTTTGACATGCATGTCGAGGAGCGTGTCGAAATGCGCCTCGGTGGTCCTGGCGAATGGCATGAACTCGCCATGTCCTGCTCTGTTCACTAGATGATCAAAGCTGTCACAGCTCCAAACATCGCTTAGGGAGCACTGAAAATTGCTGGCAAACGTCGAAAACCTAGCCAGCTTTAAGACGTCCCGCATAATCGCTACGGCTTCGCTACCGATCGCCTTGATCTCCGCAACGACGTCCTCGGCCTGCGCAGCGTTGCTGCGGTTGGCCACAATGACATCGCCACCGCCGCGGACCGTGGAAAGCGCGGTGTTTTGGCCAAGGCCATGGTCGGCGCCTGTCATAAGTGCGATCTTGCTCATTTCTTGCTCATTATTGTCAGCGGATAGGAAGAAGATGAGCTATTGTGACCGGCGGTTGTTGCCTGTTTCTCGGGAAACTTTGCCTGGTCCACCAAAGTTCGGACAAAAACCTTGCTAGGGGGCGGGCCGTGATTGCTTGATGCTGCACGCATCTTTGGCTGGATTGTGCAATACTCAGCTTCCTCACCCTCGTTCGCCGCGATGCCGAGGCGCATGTCCACCGCTTCGGTCATCTCCGTCATCCTGCCGATTGATCGGCCGCAACGACAGGCAGGCATCCTGTCGATCGGTGGTTGGCTGAGGGCCGGAGGTGTGGCTGAAGCTTGCAAATCAGATCAGGGACAAGGCGACGGCCGTGTGGCATTTCGGGCGCCTGCGCCGGCTGGTGCGGACCGAGGCCGGGCTGGCCCCGCAGGTGCTGGTCAGCGTGGCCGAGATCCCCTGCGAGGATCAAGCCGGCGAGGGGCCGGCGGCGCAGATCACGATCCTGGGGATGGACCTGATGCGGCGGGTGATGGTGATCCATCGTCCCGCCGCCGAGGTGAGCGCCGCCGATATTGCCGCGGCACTGGGTAACGCACCCGGCCTGTGACAGGCCGGGTGCCGGGGCATCAGTGAACGACGCCGCTGCCGCCGGCGACGGCGATGTTGTAGGGCGTGCCCTCGACCTCGATCGTGCCCAGCTCGGACAGGTCGGCCGTGCTGACGCGGCGCACCAGCCCTGCGTTCGGATCGGTCACCACGACCTCGTCCCCGGCCATGGCGATGCGCGGGCGAGCATCGTTCCAGTGGCCGTCCATCGAATAGGGCTCGGTCACGCGGGCGGATTGCTCGATCTCGGCCGACAGCATGTTGATGCGATGCAGGCTGCCGTCCTCGGTCAGCACGAATGCGTTCGTCGGTTTGACCGGGTCCAGCGCGAAGTCGACGCGGCGGAAGAGCAGCGCGATGCGCGTGAAATGCGGCTCGTCGACCGGATCGATCACCACCAGCCCGTCGGGGCCGTGATTGCCAAGAAACATCTGGATTGCGTTCGAGCCGAGGATCGTGCCGGTGGTTACGTCTTGCGGCAGATCGGCCGGGTATTCCAGCATCCGGTATTCGACGCCGTCGCCCGCGGCCGTCGCGGTCAGCACGCCCTCGCGGCAACCGGCGACCAGATAAGCGCCCGAAAACGCCTCGCCATGGATCGCGGTGCAGGTGGCCAGATCGCCGGTGGCGCTGCCCTCGGCATCGAAGGCCTGCAGGCCGAGGCGGGGGACCGAGGCGTCGCCCGTGACCTCCTCGTCCGACGCCACTGTCGAGAGCCAGGTCCCGCCCATCGGCGCGACGAAGCCGTGATGGGCGCGGGCCTGCGGGAAGCGCTGCGGCGCGATCTCGCCGCTGGCCAGGGCGGCGCTGTCAAGAACCTCGGCATAGCCGCCGCGGTCGTAGTTGATGACGATCTTGCCGTCATGATCGACCAGGTGGAAGGGGCGCGGGCCGGTCAGCGTGGTCTCGATCGCCTCAGGATCGGTGACCGAGATGTCGGCGTGATCGCCGTGATCCTTGAAGGCGATGCCGCTGTTGAAGAAATGCACCGCGTCATCGTTGGACTGCACGGCGGCCACGACCGCGCCGCCGGCGACGGGGAACAGCTTGGTCTGGCCGGTCGTCTGAAAGCTCCAGCGGTTCTCGGGGTCCGAGAGGTCGATCGCGGTGACGCGGCCCTCCGCGTGATCGCCGACAAAGAGGCGATAAAGCGCCACGTCGCCGTCATGGGCGTGGTCATGGTCGTGGCTGTCCTGCGCCACGGCGGCGCCTGTCAGCATGAGGGCCAGCGTGCTGGCGCCCGCGAAGGTTCTGAACATGGGCGTTCTCCTTTGGTTGGAACGGGTCATTCTGCGGCCAGTGCCGCGGCGATGGTCCGGGCGTTGTGGCGCATCATCGAGAGGTAGTCGGGGGCCGGACCGTCCGGGCCCGACAAAGCGTCGGAGTAAAGCGTGCCTGACAGCGCCAGCCCGGTTTCCGCCGCGATACGGTCCAGCAGCCGGGTGTCGGCGATGTTCTCGGCAAAGATCGCGCGCGCATCGGTGTCGCGGATCTCGCGGATCAGGCCTGCGACATCGGCGGCCGATGCCTCGGCATCGGTGCTGACGCCCTGGGGCGACAGGAAGGCGATGCCGTATTCCTCCTGAAAGTAGCGGAAGGCGTTATGGGAGACGACGACGGTGCGGCGGTCCCGGGGCAGGGCATCGACCACCGCGCGGATCTCGGCGTCCAGCGCGACAAGGTCCTTGGCATAGCCGTCGGCATTGGCGCGGTAGGCCGGGCACCCCTCGGCATCAGCGTTGCAGAAGGCATCGGCGATGACCGCAACATAGGCGCGGGGATTCGGCACGGATTGCCAGGCATGGGGGTCATGAGCACCGGCATGCCAGATCGCCAGATCGCCGATATGGTGATAGTGCCCGCCCGCCGGGTCCTCCAGCACCTCGGCCGCGTCGGTCAGCGCGACGATGGCGGCATCCGTGCCGCTGGCGGCGATCAGGCGGTCCACGAACCCTTCAAGACCCAGCCCGTTCGTCAGCACCACATCCGCGCGGGCCACCGCCATCGCGTCGCGCGGGCGCGGCTCGTAGACATGGGCATCTGCGTCGGGGCCGACCAGCACCTCCAGTGTGATACGCTCGCCGCCGATCTGGCGGGCCATGTCGCCGATGATCGAAAAGGTCGCGACGACCTGCGGCGGCTCGGCTTGGGCAGCGGCGGCGGTCAGCACGAGGGCTGCGGCAGAGCGGAGGATCATGAGGCTTCCTTTTCCTTGGTTCAGGCGGTCCGGTGGCTGCGCCGCGGCAGGCGCGGCAGCAGCAGGCCGCGCGGGCCAGCCAGCACCGACAGCAGATAGATAGCCCCGGCCGACAGCGTGATCGACGGCCCTGAGGGCAGCGAGAGGTGATAGGACAGCAGCAAACCCGAGGCTGATGAGGCCGCCCCGATCCCCACGGCCAGCGCCACCATCGCCCGCACGGATTGGGTCCAGAAGCGCGCGGCGGCTGCGGGCAGGATCATCAGCCCGACCGCCAGCAGCGTGCCAAGCGCCTGAAACCAGGCCACGAGGTTCAGCACGACCAGCGACAGAAACCCGAAATGCACCACCGTCCCGATCCCCGACACAGATCGCAGGAACAGCGGATCAAGACATTCCGCCACCAGCGCCCGCCACAAGAGGCCAAAGGACAGCGCCGTCACCGCCAGCACCAGCCCGATCAGCACTAGCGCCGCATCGTCCAGCGCAAGCACGGTGCCGAACAGCACATGCATCAGATCGACGCTGGAGCCGCGCAGGGACACCATCACCACGCCGACCGACAGCGAGATGAGATAGAAGGCCGCCATCGAGGCATCTTCGTGCTGGACCGTCAGCCGCGCCACCGCGCCGGCGCCGACGGCCACCACCGCGCCCGCGATCAGCCCGCCAAGCGTCATGGGCCAGATCTGCAGCCCATAGATCAGGAACCCCGCCGCCGCGCCCGGCAGGATCGCATGTGCCATGGCATCGCCCGTCAGGCTCATTCGACGCAGCATCAGAAAGACCCCCACCGGGCAGGCCGAGAGCGACAGCATCAGGGCCCCCGCCAGCGCGCGCTGCATGAAAGTGAATTCGGCAAAGGGCGCGACAGCCAGATCCCACATCACGCGGCCTGCCATGCGCCGGTCGGCGCGCACCAGGGGGCGGTCTCGTCCCAAGCCTCCTGAAAGCTGCGGGCGCGGGCGATGTTGGCATCGGTCAGGACATCGGCGGTCGGGCCCCAGGCCACGGCACGCCGGGCCAGAAGCAGCGTCTGCGGGAAATGCGCGCGCACCAGCGCCAGGTCATGGGCGACGGTCAGCACGGTCCGCCCCTCGGCATGCCAGCGTCCAATCAGTGCGGTCAGGTCGCGGATGGTCCTGTCGTCGATGGCGTTGAACGGCTCGTCCCGCAGGATCAGGGCCGCATCCTGAACCAGCACCCGCGCGAACAACGTCCGCTGCAACTGCCCGCCGGAGAGGATGTCCAGCGGACGGTTCCGAAACCCCTCCAGCCCGACCTGGGCCAGGGCGTCCGTGACCCGCGCGCGGTCCTCGGTCCGGTGGCGGCCCAGAAGGCCGCGCCGCTGCCACAGGCCAAGCGCCACAAGATCGCGCACCCGCGCCGGGAAGGCCCGGTCCAGCTCGGAGATCTGCGGCAGATAGGCCAGCGCCTGCCGCCTTGTGCTGCACCGCCCGCCCATCGGGCCCAGCAGCCCTGCGATGGTCTTAAGGAGCGTCGACTTGCCCGATCCGTTCGGCCCGACGATCGCCGTCAGCGACCCGGGCGCGAAATCCCCCGTCATGTGGTGGATGGCGGCGTGGCTACCTTATCCGGCCGTCAGGTCGTGAAGTGCGACGGCGGAGCTGGCCGAAGATGATGGGTAAGGCGGCACGACGGGCGTCCTGTGATTTTGATATGTAATAGTATAACTTTTTTATGATGTGCAAGGGGGTGAAGCGTAGCAGCGATGTTAGTCGTCGACGAACTAGCACAATGTTTTCATCCAAGGTTGCCTTGATGCCGTGTGGCCCTCGGCCACTGCGCGTGACAAGCTCGGCCGATCGGTGCGCCGGAACTTGTCGTGGAACAGCGTCACCATCGATAACCGCGATCCTTACGTCCACCGCCTCTTCGTCGCTGCTGCAGCCCCAATCTCATCGGGTATTCAGAGCAGTAACTATCGGGTTGAGAAGGCTTTCATCATTGCGAAACTGGGATGCAGGGCCTTGCCCATGGGCATGTGAGCCCGGCCGGTATCCCCGCTCTGCCGACCGGGGCACTGCAGCGCGCAGACGTCCCAAGCCCCGGCCATTGTCCTGACGCGCCGAACAGATAGTCGTCGGCCGTGCCAATCATTCGTCCAGTCGATAACCTGTCATATCGTTAATCGATTGGATTGATTTATCGCAGCGTATCATGGTCACGCCAGTTCCCTATGCCGAGGCAGCCATGACCCAGACCCTTGTTCTTGTCTTCCACCCTGACCTAAGCCGATCCCACGCGAATGCCGCTTTAGCCAGTGCCGCCGGGACGGTGAATGGCGTGACCGTCATCGATATGACGGCGACGCGCACCGATGGCGGGGTCTCGTTTCCCGATGCCGACGCGCAGGCCGCGATGCTGATGGCCGCCGACCGGATCGTGCTGCAATTCCCGCTGCAGTGGTATTCGACGCCGCCCCTGCTGAAGGCGTGGCAGGACGCGATTCTGACGCGGATGGTCTATCTTGTCCCCGAAGAAGAGGGACGGCATCTTCGCGGCAAGCCGCTGATGCTGGCCGTGACGGCGGGCAACAAGGCCAGCGCCTATCGCCCAGGCGGCGCGAACCTGATGCCGCTCACGGATCTTCTGGCGCCGCTCTGGGCCACGGCCAACCGTTGCGGACTGGTCATGGACGCGCCGTTCTTCCTCTACGAAGCCGACCGGCTGACGCCGGCCGAGCGCGAGGCCGCCGCCGCCGATTATGCCACGGCGCTGGAACGCTGGATTAGCGCCACCACCCCGGCCGGGGTCTGAGCCATGATCAGGCAGCATGACACGCTTCGCGATCCGCATCGCGGCACACCCGTCTGGTTCACCCTGTCGGCTTGGATGCTTCCAGTGGGGCTGTTCCTGCAATTCCTGCTGGCCGGAGGGGCGCTGTTTCAGGATGCCGGGCTCTGGGGCCTGCACGGCACCGTCGGCGGCCTGCTGGCCGTTCCCGTGCTGGCGATGCTGGCCGGGGCATTGTGGGTCCGGCATCTGCGGGGCTTTGGCTGGTGGGCCGGGGTGATCCTTGTCCTTTACGGGGTGCAACTGGCCCTGGCCGCCGACGCCCAGCCGCTGCCCTTGGCCTTTCACCCGTTCAACGCCTCGCTGCTGCTGGCCGCCAGCCTTGTCCAGCTGGCCAAGGTCGAGCGGCGGCGCGCCCAGAACCATCACTTCAACGGAGACCAGTGATGACCCTTTCCAGACGCCAGCTGCTGCGCATGGCAAGCGGACTTGCCGCCGCGACTGTCGCAAGCTCGATGACGACGTTCCGTTCGATGGCCGACGGGGCTGGGACGCTCAGCTTTCTGTCCGGCCATTTCCGCCCCGTGGACAACGAAACGACGGCCTTCGACCTGCCGGTGCGCGGGGCGATCCCCAAGGCGCTGTCGGGGCGGTATTTCCGGAACGGCCACAACCCGCAGAACGGAGAGAACCCGGGTGCCTGGTTCTATGGCGCCGGCATGATCCATGGGCTGCGCATCGCGGGCGGCCGCGCCGAATGGTATCGCAACCGCTGGATCCGGACCCCCGCTCTGGAAGGCGCACCGCTGTTTCGCGAGGACGGTTCGATGGACCTGACCGCCAGCGCCGCCGCGACCAGCGTGATCGCCCATGCGGGCCGCATCCTGGCCCTGCAGGAAGTCAATCTGCCCTTTGAGGTCACCCCTGAACTGGAGACCCTGGGCGTCCATGATTTCAACGGCGCGCTCGAGACGATGATGACC
The DNA here is from genome assembly GCF_004010775.1 of Paracoccus sp. Arc7-R13. NCBI lineage: Bacteria > Pseudomonadati > Pseudomonadota > Alphaproteobacteria > Rhodobacterales > Paracoccaceae > Paracoccus > Paracoccus sp. Arc7-R13. The sequence continues at coordinate 3,216,707 of NZ_CP034810.1, forward strand.
GCGCATCCGCGTGTCGATCCCCGGACGGGCGAATTGCTGTTCTTCGGGAATTCGCCGCTGCCGCCCTTCCTGACCTATCATGTCGCGGATGCGAACGGGCGGCTAACTCACTCAGAGGTGATCGAGGGGCCGGCCGGCTCGGTGATCCACGACTTCGCGATCACCGAGAATTATGTCATCTGGTTCGACCCCAACGTGACGCTCGATCTGGGCAGCGGGCTACATTTCCCCTATACGTGGAACGACCGCTATCCTGGCCGGATCGGCATTCTGACGCGCGATCGGTCCAAGGGCGACATCATCTGGATCGACGTCGATCCCTATTATGTGCTGCATTTCACGAATGCATGGGAAAATGCGGACAGCACGATCACCGTTGAATGCCCGCATTTCGACAAAGCCAGTTGGTCGGCCGCCTCGGCCTTCATTGAGGGCGTATCGGGTCACGGATCGCTGCCGGTTCAGGGCAGCCGACGCTCGCGTTGGACAATCGACCTTGCCGCACGCACCGCCCGGTCCGAGATCAAGGACGAGACGACGATCGAGTTCCCCAAGATCAACGATGCCTTCACGGGCCACGCGAACCGCTATGCCTACGCGGTGTCCTTTCCGGGGCCGGGGCAGCAGACCTGCGGGCTGGTGAAATACGACATGCACAGCGACCGCGTGGACCGGCTGGTCCTGCCCGAGGGCGTCTATGCGGGCGAGCCTTGCTTCGTGCCCGATCCCGAGGGCCAGGCCGAGGATGACGGATGGCTGCTCAGCTTTGTCACCGACCTGCGCGCCAATATCGGCGAATTGTGGATCCTCGATGCGCGCGACATCCGCAAGCCCGTCGCCAGTGTCGAGATCCCGGTCTGGACCCCTGCCGGCGTTCACGGATCGTGGATCGACGACAGCGCGCTTTGAAAAGGCGCTCCGGGCACTGATCAACCCCGCCAGCGGCGCACATGATCCACAAGCGCGCGCAGCTTGGGGGCGATGTGCTGACGCTGCGGGTAATACAGCAGGAAGCCTGGAAAGGGCGGCAGATACGGTTCGAGTAGCGGCACCAACGCGCCGCTCTCGACATGCGGCCTGAAGCACTCCCACGGGCCGAAGGTGATGCCACCGTCGGCCAGCGCCATGCGGATCATCAGGCGCAGGTCATTCGTCGTCACCTGCGGCTCGACCGCGACGTCGAAGGGCTGTCCGTTCTCGACGAATTCCCAACGCCACGGCGCCGTGTCCGGCTTGGGCCGCCAGCCGATGCAGCGATGCGACAGGAGATCGCGCGGATGCTGCGGCGTGCTGCGGCCGTCCAGATAGCGGGGCGTGGCAACGGCCGTCTCGCGCTGCGCGCCGCCGATCGGCACGGCGATCATGTCCTGTTCGATCACCTCGCCCAGCCGGACCCCGGCATCAAAGCCATGGGCGACGATGTCGAATTCCTCGTCCGTGACGGTCACGTCCAGGATCACCTCGGGGCAGGCCTCGGCAAAGCGCGTCAGCAAGGGGCCCGACAGGAATTCCTCGGCGATCGAGGTCACGGCCAAGCGCAACCGCCCGCGCGCCACATCGTCCCGCATCTCGAGCGCGGTCATCACCGATGCCATCGGACCCCGAAGGCCCTCGACCAGCCGCTCTCCGGCCTCGGTCAGCCTGACGGAGCGCGTCGTGCGCGCCACAAGCTGCTGGCCGAGCATGTCCTCCAGACGGCGCACGCCTTGGCTGACGGCCGAGCGTGCGATCCCCAACCGGTCAGCAGCAGCGGTGAAGTTCCGCTCTTCGGCGACGGCCAGAAGAAGCGGCAGCAGGTTTAGGTTCATTGTTCAGATTTGCTTACCACCGCGTCCATCATCTGCATGATACCGAAACAGATCCGATGCGTCCATCCTGAAGGGACACACAAACCAAAGGAGGCAAAGGATGGACAAGGTCATTCTGATCACCGGCGCATCAAGCGGCATCGGCGAGGGGCTGGCCCGCGCGCTGGCCGGGGCTGGCGCCAAGGTTCTGCTGGGCGCAAGGCGAACCGACCGGCTGGAGGCGCTGGCCGACGAACTGCGTGCCAGGGACGCCGTGGTCAAGACTGCGGTGCTCGATGTCACCGACCGGGCGGACATGCAGGCCTTTGCGCAGCGTGCGCTTGCGCTTTGGGGACGGATCGACGTGCTGATCAACAATGCCGGGATCATGCCCCTGTCGCCCCTTGCGGCCTGCAAGTTCGAGGAATGGGACCGGATGATCGAGGTGAACATCAAGGGCGTGCTGTGGGGCATCGGCGCGGTGCTGCCCACGATGGAGGCGCAGGGTCACGGCCAGATCATCAACATCGGCTCGATCGGGGCGCTGCAATCGGTGCCAACGGCGGCTGTCTACTGCGCAACGAAGTTCGCGGTGCGGGCAATATCGGACGGGCTGCGTCAGGAAAGCAGCACGATCCGCGTGACCTGCGTCAATCCGGGCGTCGTGGAAAGCGAGCTGGCCTCGACAATCACTCATGCCGAGACGCGCGCCTTCATGGACACATACCGCGCCATCGCGCTGAAACCGGCGGACATCGCCCGCGCGGTGCGCCACCTGATCGAGGCGCCCGACAGCGTGGACACGTCCGAAATCACCATCCGGCCCACTGGGGCGACATGACCATGCCCCTCATCGCGCAGAGGCCGCGCCCCGCCCCATGGCAGGGCCGGATGTCCCGCAAGCCGCAGGAGCCCCGCAGATGATCGCCCTGGTGCTCACACTCCTTTCCGCGCTCGAGGCATCGCCCGCGACGCGGGCGGCAGAAATCCCGAACAGAACAGAGAAGACAGACATGCAGCAACATCCCTATATCGGCATGTGGGTCACCGCCGACGGACGCATCCGCCAAGAGCTTCTGGCGAATGGCCGATACGACGAGTCCCGCGGCACGCGACAAAGCGCCTATCAGGGCCGCTACGAGATCACCGGCAACCGGATCCATTACTGGGACGATACCGGTTTCGAGGCAGGAGGCACGTTCGTCAGCGACGATGAGCTGCATCACGCCGGAATGATCTTCTTTCGCCAGCGATGATCCGCAAGACGAAGCCACCGCGCCGACCGGACGCGGCCGGGATCGCCCCGACCGCGTCCAGCAAGACGGGCCTGCACATGATGCCGTGATCAAACCGCAAGATGTGCTTGAAAGTTCAAGGACGGAAACCTTCCCGACATTATTCCTGGTGGCGACCGGCAGCGGTCAGGGCCGCGACAATCGCATCCGCCTCGGCTGCCAACTGGGTCCGCGTCGGCGTGATCCCCAGAACCACCATCCGCCAGTAAAGCGGCGCGGGCAGCAGGTCCAATGCGAGATCGCGATCCAGATCGCCGGGCAGCTCGCCCCGGGCGATCGCGCGGTCCAGCAGAACCTGGGCGAGGTTCCGGCGCGATCTGGCCACCCTGTCGTTCAGGTCCCGCATCGCCGGCGACCGGGCGGCCTCGGCGTGAAGGTCGGGCAGGATGCGGCGGATCAGCGGATGACGCAGCACGGCCCGCAGGCGGATCAGAAAGGCCAGGACATCGGCCCGTAGGCTGCCGCGATCCTCGGGCATGGCGATCTGCACCCCAAGCGTCGAAACCGCAGCGGCGGCGAAGTCATGATGCGACGAAAACCGGCGGTAGATCGCCGCCTTCCCGGCCCCGGCCCGCGCTGCCACCCGCTCGAGGCTGATGGCCGCAAAGCCGCGCTCGGCCCATTCCTGGAAGAACGCGCGGTAAAGCGCCTCGGTCAGAGCGAGGCTCGGCACGGCCGCGCCTGAGGGCATCCGCTTGGCCTTTTGGACGGAACGGTTGCGTTCCAACGTTAGCCATCCTATATGGTCGATACGTTACCGTTCCGACCATAAGAGGTTTCGACATGAGCGACAAGTTCGACAGCTTCGCCGATCTTCTGCGCGCGGCGATTGGCCGCCGCCTGACCCCCGCGGACAACCTGTCCGAATTCTTCACCGAGGACGTCGTCTTCGAGTTCCCCTATGCGCCCGACGGGCTGCCGCGGCGGCTGGACGGCCGGGCGGCGCTGGAGGCGCATCTGGCACGGCTCGGCCCGCTTCTCAGCTTTGGTCCGATGCGGCTCGGCAGCGTCCATGCCGACGGCGACACCGTGATCTTCGAGTTCACGTGCCGCGGGACGGGCACGCGCACGGGGGCGCCCTACAATCAGGATTACATCTCGGTGGTCACGCTGCGGGACGGGCGCATCGCGCGCTATCGCGACTATTGGAACCCGCTGGCCGTGCTGACGGCCCTGGGCGGCCCCGAGGCCGCCTTCGCGGAGGCGGCGGCATGACGGCGCACGTCCTGATCACCGGCGGCCGGGGCAAAACCGGTCGGCGCGTCGCCGCGCATCTCGCTGCGCACGGGGTCGACGTCGTCCTCGGCACGCGCCGGCCGTCCGGGCCGCAGGACCGGCTGTTCGATTGGTCGGCCCCGGGCTCGGCCGCGGCCTTTGACGGATGCGAGGCGGCCTATCTCGTGGCGCCGACCGACCGCACCGACCATCTGGCCGTCATGGAGCCCATTCTCGAGGCGGCGATGCGGCGCGGCGTGCGGCGCTTCGTGCTGCTTAGTGCGTCGCTCCTCGAGGCCGGGGGGCCGATGATGGGGCAGGTCCATGCCTGGCTGGCCCGGAACGCGCCGGAATGGGCCGTGCTGCGCCCCTCGTGGTTCATGCAGAACTTTTCGGAAGGGCCGCATGCCGCAACGATCCGGGACGAGGGGGTGATCTATTCGGCCACGGGCACCGGGCGGGTCGGATTCATCGACGCCGAAGACATCGCGGCCTCGGCTGCGGCTTGCCTGGTCGCGCCGGCGCCCCTCAACGCCGACGTGGTGCTGACCGGGCCGGAGGCGCTGAGCTATGACGACACGGCCGCCCTCATCCCGGCGGCGCTTGGCCGGCCGGTGCGCCATGTCTCGCTGGAGCCCGCGGCGCTGACCGCGCGCTTCGTCGCCCAAGGGCTGCCGGCGGGCTATGCCCGGACGCTCACGGATCTGGACCAGGCCATCGCGGCCGGGGCCGCGGACGCGACGACGGACGGCGTCGAACGGATGACCGGCCGGCCCCCGGCCCCGTTCCGCACCTTTGCCTCAAAGGCCGCCGCAGGCTGGACCTGAGGGGCGGCCGACAGCCTCTCACGCCTCGCTTTCCGGGATCGTGATGGAATTGCGCAGGTCGAACAGGCCCTTGGTGAAGCTCTGGACCAGCTTGGCGCGCTGGTTGTCGGGGCGGAACAGGAGCAGGCTCTTGAAGGCGATCCTGGGGGGGAACGGGCGCAGGATCAGCCCCCTCTCGACGAAGCCCTCGGTCGCCAGGGGGTTCACCAGGCCCACCGCATCGCCCGACAGCGCCAGCGCGCAGATGGTCGAGGAATTGGGCGTCTCGATGATATAGTCGGGCGTCACGCCCGCCTGCATCAGGGCAGCGTCGAAGCGGTGGCGCGCCCGGTCCTCGGGCGTGAGGCCGATCAGCGGCACACCGGAAAGGTCGCCCGGCGTTACAGCGGGCAGCCGCGTCAGGCGGTGATCGGCTGGCATCGCGATGACCCCCGCGAAGCTGGCGAAGACCTGCGCGTCGACGCCCGAGCGGTCGATTTCGTCGGCGGCGAGACCCAAGTCAAGCTGGCCCTCGGCCACCATGTTGCGGATCGCGGCAGACCCCGCGACCTGCAAGGTGATCGGCACCTTCGGATGAACCAGCCGGAACTGCTGGACCGCGCGCGGCATCAGCGTCAGGGCCAGCGCCGAGAGCGTGCCGATCCGGATGACGCCAGAGCCGTATTCGCGGATCGAGGCCGCCGCCGAGCGCAGGCGATCAAGGCCGCGATAGCTTTCGCTGACCTCGCGGAAGAACAGCTGCCCCTCGGGCGTCGGCACAAGACGCCCGCGCACCCGGTCGAACAGGGCAAAGCGCAGCGACGCCTCGAGGTCGGCGATGCTGCGGCTGATTGCGGGCTGTGTCACCTGCAGAAGTTCGGCGGCCCGGACGGTCGAGCCCGAGATCATCACCGTATGAAACGCCTCCAGCTGACGAAAATTCATCCCATTACCTCAGCGCATAGACCCATGCCGTCCCATCAGTTGTTTAACATCCCGTTTCGGGTTTGTCTTGATCATCACCAAATCAGGACTTTCCGATGCGCGACGCCACCCTTTGCCCCATCCATCCCGCCGTGTGCGAAGAGGGCTATGCCAGCCTGACCGTTCCGACGCATCGCGCGTCGACCATCGTGTTCCAGGACGCCGCCGCCTATGCCAGCCGGGGGCAGCGCAGCCTCGACGGCTATTCCTACGGCCTTCACGGCACGCCCACGAACCGCGTCCTCGAAGCGCAGCTGAGCCGGCTGGAGGGAGCGCAGCACTCCGTCCTGCTGCCCTCGGGCCAGACCGCCATCGCGGTCTGCTTTCTCGCGACGCTTCGGCCCGGCGACACGGTGCTGGTCCCGGACAGCGCCTATCCGCCCGTCATGGGCTTCTGCCGCAACTTCCTTGCGCCCCTGGGCATCAACCACCGCATCTATCGCCCTGATGCCGCCGACCTTGAGGCGCAGATCAACGATAGCGTCAGGCTGATCTGGATGGAATCGCCCGGTTCGACCACGATGGAGGTGCAGGACGTCCCCGCCATCGTGGCGCTGGCCAAGAAGCACGGCATCCTGACCGGCATCGACAACACCTGGGCGACGCCCCTGCTGTTCAAGCCGCTGGCCTATGGGGTCGATTTCTCGATGCAGGCCCTGACGAAATATGTCGGCGGGCATTCCGATCTGCTGATGGGATCGGTCTCGGTCGCCAACGCCGCCCTGCACCGGGCCCTGCGGGACCAGATGCGGATGCTGGGCCTGGGCGTGCCGGCCGACGCCGTCGCGCTGGCCCTGCGCGGGATCGAGACAATGGCCGTCCGCATGGCCCATCAGGGTCGCATCGCGCTGGATATCGCGCGTGACCTTTCCACCCGCGATATCGGCGAGGTCCTGCACCCCGCCCTGCCCGGCAGCCCGGGCCATGCCCTCTGGGCGCGCGACTTCACCGGTTCCAGCGGCGTCTTCAGCGTGGTTCTGGATGACGCGACGCGGCTCGACGAGGCGCTGAACGCGCTGCGCGTCTTTGCCATCGGGGCTAGCTGGGGCGGCACGCGCAGCCTGATGGCCCCAATGACCATCACGCGGGACAATCCCCATCCGCGCAACGACAAGACGATCCTGCGGCTGCAGATCGGGCTGGAAGATCCTGCCGACCTATCGGCCGATCTAGCTGCCTTCTTCGACATTCTCACGAACAAAAAGGGCGCCTGAACGCCCCCAGCCAACAGAGAGGTTTTCATGAAGACACTGACACTCGCCGCCCTGACCATGTCGGCGCTAGCCACGACCGGCTATGCCAGCACGCTGGAGACGGTTCAGCAACGCGGCCGCCTCATCTGTGGGGCAAGCCAGGGCACCGTCGGCTTCGGTGCACCGGACAGCGACGGCTACTGGCGCGGTCTTGACGTTGAGATCTGCCGGGCGGTCGCCGTCGCGGTGCTGGGCGACAAGGACGCCGTCGATTTCGTCCCTCTGTCGGGCCAGCAGCGCATTCCCGCGCTACAGACCGGAGAGATCGACATCCTGCCCCGCACCCTGACATGGACGCTGCAGCGCGACGGCAACGGCATCAACTTCACCACTCCGACCTACTACGAATACACCGGCTTCATGGTCCCGGCCGAGCTTGGGATCACCCGCGTCGAGGACATGGACGGCGCCGCCGTCTGCGTGCAAACCGGATCGACCACCGAGGTCGTGGTGGCCGACGTTTCGGCCAATCTGGGCCTCGATTTGGAGCCGGTCGTCTTCGACAACACTTCGGCCACGCGGCAGGCCTTCTTCTCGGGGCGCTGCGATGCGCTGATCACCGATGCGGCGGCGCTGGCCTCGGTCCGCGCGACGCAGTCGGACAATCCGGACGATTACGTCATCTTCCCCGCGACCCCCTACATGGACGCCCTGACGCCCGCCGTGCGGCATGGTGACGATCAATGGATGGACATCGTCACCTGGTCGATCGAGGCCCTGAAGACAGCCGAACTGCTGGGCATCACCTCCGAGAACATCGACAGCTTTGCGGATAGCGACGATGCCCGCATCCGGCGCTTTCTTGGCACCGAAAGCGGCAATGGCGCGGCGCTTGGGCTGGCCGACGACTTCGCCGCCAACATCATTAGCGAACTGGGCAATTACGGCGAGATGTTCGAGCGCAATCTGGGCATGGACAGCCCGCTGCAACTCGAGCGGGGCGCCAATGCCCTTTACAGGGACGGCGGGCTGATGTTCCCGCTGACCTTCCAGTGATCGCAGTCTCGCGCTTCTGGCACGATGCGCGGGTGCGGGGCGGCCTGATCCAGGTCGCCCTTGTCCTGGCGGTCATTGGGTTCATCCTCTGGATAGGCAACAACACCGTCCAGAACCTGCAGGCGCGCGGCATCCGCGTCGGCTTCAACTTCCTGGACCGCAGCGCTCGCTTTCCCATTTCGGAAAGCCTGCTGCCCTACACGCCGCAGGACAGCTTTCTCTGGGCCTATCTGGTCGGGCTGACCAACACGCTGTGGATCTCGCTGCTGGCGATCGTCGGGGCGACGATCCTGGGTCTGGGCGTGGGTCTCGCCGGGCGGTCGGACCACCCGCTGCTGCGCGGGCTGGCCGGCGGCTATGTCGCGGTGATGCGCAACCTGCCGCTGATCGTGCAATTGCTGTTCTGGTATGCGCTGGCCACGACAGCCTTTCCTGCCCCGCGCGAGGCCTGGCAGCCCCTGCCGGGCGTCTTTCTAAGCCAACGCGGGATCTTCATCCCCAGCCTGCCGATCCTGACCCTGCTGCTGGCCCTGACGGCGGCCGTCCTCGCCTTTCGTCTGCTGCCGCGCCTGCGCTGGCTTGGGGCTGCGGCCGTCTTCGCCGCAGGCGTCGCGCTGTTCGGCGGCCCGCCGGACATCCCCGAGCAGCGCGGCTTCAGCTTTGCCGGAGGCACGCGCCTCTCGCCCGAATTCACGGCGCTGATGCTGGGCCTCGTCCTCTACACCGCCGCCTTCATCGGCGAGATCATCCGGGGCGGGATCGACGCCGTCGCGCGCGGCCAGTGGGAGGCCGGCCGGGCCCTCGGCCTGACCGACCGCGTCACGCTGCGCCAGATCATCCTGCCGCAGGCGCTGCGCATCATCATCCCGCCCCTGACCTCGCAATACCTGTCCACGGTCAAGAACACGACCCTGGCGCTTGCCGTCGGCTACCCAGAGCTGGGTCTGGTCGTGAACACGGTCGTCAACCAGACCGGGCAGGCCATCGAAAGCCTGGTGATCATGCTGGGGGTCTTTCTGACCATCTCCTTGTCGGTGTCGCTTCTGATGAACTGGTATAATGCCCGCATGGCGATCGTGACGCGCTGATGGAGCACGTCGTCATCGCCCCCCGCCCCGCACCGCCCCCCGTTCACCGCCCCCTGTCCGGCATGCTGTTCGGCGACGCGCTCTCTGCCGCCATCACGATCGGGGCTGTCGCGCTGATCGCGCTGATGCTGCCGCCCCTGAACTGGGCCCTCCTGGACGCCGTCTGGAGCAGCCCTGACGCGCCAAACGCCTGCCGCGCGGGCGGCGCCTGCTGGGCCTATCTGCACGACAAGGCGCGGCTGATCCTGTTCGGCATCTATCCCCCCGATCAGCAATGGCGCCCGGTTCTGGTCATCGCCCTGATTGTTGCGATGGTCCTGGCCTCACTCTCGCCCCGGCTGTGGAATGCACGCTTGCTGCTGCTATGGGCCACGGCGATCGGGGTCATGCTGCTGCTGATGCAGGGGGGGGGTGCTGGGGCTGGTGCGGGTCGAGACCGCCAAATGGGGCGGCCTGCCGGTCACGCTGCTGCTTGCGGTCCTGTCGCTTGGGCTGGGCTTTCCGATGGCTGTCCTGCTGGCGCTCGGACGTCAGTCAGACCTGCCGATCGTTAAGGCCATCTCAGTCAGCGTGATCGAACTGGTGCGTGGTTTGCCGCTGGTTGGCCTTCTCTTCGTCGCTGCGATCCTTCTGCCGCTGCTGCTGCCCGCGGGCTGGACCATCGACAAGCTGGGCCGCACCGTCGCGGCCCTGACGATCTTTGCTGCAGCCTATCTGGCCGAGGTCCTGCGCGGCGGCCTTCAGGGCCTTGGGCCTGGACAGGCCGAAGCGGCACGCGCGCTCGGCATCCCATATTGGAAGATGATCTGGCACGTCATCATGCCGCAGGCGATCCAGAAGGTTATCCCCCCGCTGACGAACACCGCCATCGTCATGGTCAAGAACACCTCCCTGGTGATGATCGTGGGCGTCTTCGACATGCTGGGTGCGGGCCGCGCCGCAGCGGGCGATCCCGCTTGGCCCGCGCCCTTCACCGAGACCTACCTCTTCGTCGCTGCGATCTACCTCGCGATCTGCTTTTCCATCTCGATCTACGCCCGCTGGCTCGAGCGCGGCGTCAAGGCAAGGAGCCACGCATGACCCACGCGATCACCGTCACCGGCCTCAACAAGTGGTATGGGGCCTATCACGCCCTGCGCGACGTGGACCTGACCGTGGCTGCGGGCGAACGGATCGTCATCTGCGGCCCTTCGGGGTCCGGCAAATCAACCCTGATCCGCTGCCTCAACCGGCTGGAAGAGCATCAGTTAGGCCGGATCGCGGTGGGCGGCACGACCCTCGACGACGACCTGAAGAATCTCGACGCCGTGCGCCGCGAGGTCGGGATGGTGTTCCAGCACTTCAACCTGTTCCCCCATCTGACGGTGCTCGAGAACTGCGCCTTGCCTCAAATCTTGGCACGCCGGACGCCACGCGCGACGGCGGTCGAGCAGGCCCGCCATTATCTTCGGCGCGTGCGCATCCCCGAACAGGCCGACAAATATCCGGGCCAGCTGTCGGGCGGTCAGCAGCAGCGCGTGGCCATCGCCCGCGCGCTGTGCATGGCACCCCGCATCATGCTGTTCGATGAGCCGACCAGCGCCCTTGATCCCGAGATGATCGGCGAGGTGCTGGACACGATGATCCAGCTGGCCGAGGACGGGATGACCATGGTCGTGGTCACGCATGAGATGGGCTTTGCTCGCCGGGTCACCGACCGGGTGATCTTCATGGCGGAGGGACAAGTGGTCGAGACGGCCCCGCCGGACCGGTTCTTCGACAGCCCCGTCAACCCGCGCACGCAGGAATTCCTGCGCCAGATCGTCCACTGACCCCCGGCGCGCAGCCCTTCACGAGCGATGCGCAGGCAGCGTGCATCCATGCCTGTCGCGCATCTCGGCCTCGATCAGCGACAGGGGTAGCGCTCCGAACCGGTCAAGGATCGCGGCCGTGGCGGCGTCGATCGCATCCGCGATGGTGGCGTTCACCGACCGCTCGACTAGGCAGGACGGGCGCGGATTCGAGAAGCCGAAGGCAAAGAGGTCCGGCGAGCCGAGCGAGTGATAGACGTCCAGCACCGTGATCTCGTCCATGCGCCGGGCGATCCGCCAGCCGCCGCCATGGCCGCGCTCGGCCTCGACATAGCCGCCGTCGCGCAGCCCGGCCATGATGCGCCGCACCACCACCGCATTCGAGCCCAGCATCTCGGCGATGTGCTGCGACGTCATCGGCGCCTCGGTCTGCGCCATGTGCAGCAGGACATGCAGCAGGCGGGACAGGCGGGTATCTTGGCGCATCCGGGTTCTCCCTTCGTGTAACTTTACGGATTACATGACCGGGACGGATCATGCTATAAAGATACTTATGCAGTTACATGAGTCGCCTGACATGACCAATTCCTCCGCCGCCCTGCGCGGCTTCACGCCGCTGCTGATCGGCATGGCCATGACCATCGCCGACGTGCCGATGATGGCGATCGCGATGCCGGGGATCGGCGCGGATCTGGCTCTGGGCACCAGGACGCTGGCGCTGGTCGCCGGAGCCTACCCGCTGGTCGTGGCGATGCTGCTGCTGCCGGCGGGGCGGGCCGGGGACCGCTTCGGGCGGCGGCGCGTCTTTCTGATCGGCGGTGCGCTGTTCCTGGCGGGGGCGCTTCTGGTGGCCGTCGCGCCGGGGCCTCTGCCCCTGGCCGGCGCGCGGATGCTGCAGGGTGCGGGCGCGGCGGCGCTTGCGCCGCAGGCGCTGGCGATGATCCCGCGGCTCTTTGCGCCTGCGGCGCAGTCCGGGGCCTTTGCGCGACTGGCGATGACCGCCTCCTTTGCGGCGGTCTGCGGGCCGCTCTTGGCGGGCGTGCTGCTGGCGGCCGCGCCGTGTTGGCTGGGCTGGCGCGCGATCCTCCTAGCCGAGGCCGCGCTGGCGCTGGCCGTGATGAGCCTTGCCGCCCGGCGACTGGCCCCGGACCGGACCGGCACAGGCGATACCGGACGCCCGGCCCAGATCGCCGCCTTCGCCGCCCTCATCCTGTGCCTTGTCGCGCCGCTCTCGCTCGGCCCCGCCTTCGGCTGGCCGCTGCCCGTGTTTCTTCTGCTGGCGGCGGCCCTGCCCTGCGCCGCCCTCTTCGCGCGGCTGACGGCGCGGGCCGGACCCGCGGCGCTGATCCCGCAGGCGCTGCTGCGCGTGCCGGGCTTCCGCTGGAGCCTGGTCTTCCTGCTGCTGGCCGTCTCGGCCGCGCCGGGCGTCTTCGTGGTCCTGTCGCTGGCGCTGCAGGCCGGGGCAGGTCTCGGGCCGCTGCAGACGGGGCTGGTGACAGCGGGCTTTCCGGCAGGCGTGATGGCGGGGTCATGGCTGGCCGGCCGCCTGCCGCTACGACCGCTGGCGCGCGTGGCGCTTGGCGTCGCGCTGCTCTGCGCCAGCTTCCTGCTGATCCAGGCGGTCCTGCCAGGGCTCAGCCCCGCGCGGCTCTGGCCGCTTCGGGCCGGGATGCTGGCGGCGGGGGCGGCGATGGGGCTGACCGTCACGTCGGTGATGCAGCTGGGCATGTCGGGCCTGCCACGGGCGCTGTCCGGCGCAGGGGCCGGGGCGATCCAGACGATGCAGCAGGTCGGCATGGCCGCCTCGATCGCGCTGAGCCTTGCGGTCTATGGCGGGGCCTTGGCGACGCGACCGGAGCTGGAGGCCGCCGCGGCGATGATGTGGCTGCAGATCGGCACGACCGGCGCCGCGGCGCTGCTGGCGCTGGCCCTGCTGCGCGGACAGGTATTCCCCAAACGAGAGGCAGAGGCATGAGAGCCGATCCGCAGCAGGACCCCGCGACCTTCTGGGAGGCATTCTACCTGACCAGGCGCACATCATCTAACGGCCGCGCCACCGCGGCGCTTCAGCGGATCGCGGCGGATCTGACGCCGGGCCTTTCGCTGGACCTTGGCGCCTCGCATGGCGACGACGTGATCTGGCTGGCCCGGCAGGGCTGGCAGGCGCGGGGCTGCGACATCTCGGACACCGCCATCGCCCGCGCGCGCACCCGCGCGGCCGATGAGGGGCTGGAACACCGCGCGCAATTCGAGCGCTGCGACCTGTCCGCGGCCTTTCCGCAGGGCGCCTTCGACCTGATCACCGCGCTTTATCTGCAATCGCCCGTCGCCCTGGCGCGGGCCGCGATCCTGGCGCAGGCCGCCGCGCGGTTGCGGCCGGGCGGTCATCTGCTGGTCCTCTCGCATGCGGCCCCGCCGCCCTGGAGCCCCGAGGCCACGCCCTCGACCATCTTCCCGACACTGGCCGAAGACCTGGCCGCCATCGGCGCCCCCGCGCCCGGGCTGGAGGTGCTGGAGGCCCGGATCGTCACGCGCCCCGGACGCGGCCCCGACGGAGCCGAGGCGATGCTGGAGGACAACCTGGTCCTGATCCGACGGCGACCGGTCGAGGAGACAGGGTCGCTCTGCCGCAGCGCGTGACAGATGCTTGGGCGCGAGCCGGACTCAGGGCCCGGACCGTCCGGGCGAGATGGCGGCGGTTCCCGGATCGTCGCCGGTCAGGACCCGACGCAGCCGGGGGGCGGCGAAATCGAGGAAGGCCCGGACCTTGCCTGCGGCACGGCGGCCTTCGACATGGACCATATGAACCGGGAGCGGCCTCGGCTCGAAGGGCGCAAGCAGGATGCGCAGGCGATCCTGCGCGACATCGGACACGATCTGATAGCTCAGCGCCCGCGTCAGGCCCCAGCCCCTGCGAGCAAGGTCCAGCGAGGCCGCGACGCTGTTCATCGTCAGGCGCGGCGTGATCCTCAGCGCCGTGGTCTCGTCCGCGCCGAACCGCCATTCCAAGGGTGCTGCATCCGTTCGCGCACCGATCAGCCGGTGCCCCGCCAGGTCGGAGGGGACGGACGGCAGGCCCCGCGCCTCGATATATCCGGGCGCGCCGCAGATCACCCGCCGCACCGCGCCCAGCTTGACGGCCGTCAGTTCCGACGACGCCAGCGGCCCGATGCGCAGCGCAAGGTCGAACCCCTCCTCGACCAGATTGACCACGCGGTCCAGCATGACCAGCTCGGCGCTGATGCCGTCATGCGCTTCAAGGAAATCGGTGACCAGCGGGGCAAGATGCAGCCGCCCGAATTCCTGCGGACAGGTGATGCGCAGCGTGCCGACGGGCTGCGCCGCCGCGCCCGAGACCGCATCGTCGGCGGCCTGCAATTGCCGCAGGATGTCGCGCACCTCCTCGAGATAGGCGCGCCCGGGCTCGGTCAGGCGCAATTGCCTGGTGGTGCGGATGAACAGGCGCGCGCCGGTCGCGGCCTCGAGCTCGGCGACGCCCCGCGTGGCCGAGGGCGCGCTGATCCCCAGGGACCGGGCGCCCCCGGAAAAGCTGCCGGCATCGGCAACCGCGACGAAGACCCGCAGGGATAGCAGCCTGTCCATGGCGTCATTCTTTCAGATAAAGAAACAGCGCAATACCAGAAAAGCATATTAATTCGGTTTCTGCATAGCCCTATCTTGCCCTCGACACAGAAGGAGCAAGACAGATGACAGATGACGCAACGCGCAGCCCGGTCATTCTCTATCGCCATCCGAAATCCGGGCATTGCCATCGGGTGGAACTGATGCTGTCCCTGCTGGGCCTGCCCTACCGGACAGTGGACCTGGACATGGCCGCAGGGGCGCACAAGGCGCCGGATTACCTGGCCATCAGCCCCCTGGGCCAGGTTCCGGCCATCGAGGATGACGGCGTGACGCTGTCGGATTCGAACGCGATCCTGGTCTATCTGGCGGCGCGCCATGGTGCGGCCTCGGCCTGGCAGGGCCGCAATCCGGTGGAGGCGGCAGA
>NZ_CP034811.1:0-199685 GCF_004010775.1 Paracoccus sp. Arc7-R13
ATGTATACGCACGACGACCTTGCCCGTCTGCAGGCCCAGTCCCTCAAGATGCAGGGCTGGATTCGCCGCCAGACCTTCAGCCCCGCCAACGAGAAGACGCTGCGCCGCTTCTCCTCTTGGGAGGTGGCCGAGCTGATCTTCCGCATCAACCAGTCGACCTTCCGCGGCAAGCTGGCGGCGGACCCGAACCTTCCCCTCGGGGAAGTCGAGGAGGACGGGCGCCAGCGCTGGTTCAGCTTGGAGGAGGTGAACGAGCTGCGTCGCCGCATCCGCGTGGGCAAGAAGTCCCTGATGCCGCCCCGCCCCGCCGGCAAGCGCGCCTTCCGCGCGGCCATCGCCAACTTCAAGGGCGGTGCGGGCAAGTCGACCGTGGCGCTGCACTTTGCCCATGCGGCAGCGCTGGACGGGTACCGGGTCCTGGTCGTCGACTTCGACCCGCAGGCGACCCTGTCTCATTCGATGGGCTTGAACGACGTGGGCGAGGATCACACGGTCTGGGGCATCATGGCGCGCGACCTTGAGCGCGAGACCGAACGCATGAACACCTCCAGCGCCGGGGCAGAGACGGGGACCGCCCTGCCCCATCGCAAGTTGCCCGCGTCGATCCGCGACATGGGTCTGGGCACGCTTCGGCCCGCGGACTTCATCAAGCCGACCGCCTGGCCCACGATCGACATCGTCCCCAGCTGCGCCAACGCGGCCTTCGTCGAGTTCGCCAGCGCCCAGTACCGGCACCTGAACCCGGAATGGACCTTCTTCGGGGCCGTATCGCGTTTCCTGGACAGCCTGGCGGACGATGCCTATGACCTGATCCTCTTCGACTGTCCTCCGGCCATCGGGTACCAGTCGATGAACGCGGTCTTTGCCGCCGACATGCTGTATATCCCGTCCGGCCCCGGCTATTGGGAGTATGACAGCACGACCAGCTTCATCGGTCAGTTGGCCGAGGCGCTGGAGGATCTGTCCCACGGGTTCGAGAACTTCCCCACGGGGAAGATCAGGTTGCCCAAGGCATTCGCCGACATCCGGTTCCTGATGACGCGATATGAGCCGTCGAACGAGCTGCACCAGGCGATGTTCGCGGCCTTTCGGCAGGTCTTCGGGGATCGGCTGGCGCAGAACCCGATCGAACTGACCCGCGCGGTCGAGCAGTCGGGCCGGTTCCTGTCGTCGATCTATGAGATCGATTACCGAGAGATGACGCGCGGGACGTGGCGCCGGGCACGGGCGACCTTCGATCAGGCCTATGAGGAATTCCGCGGCCACGTGCTGACCGCCTGGACCGAGCTGGAGGACGCGCAATGAGCCGCAAGCGCCGGATGTTCGACATCGACATCCCCGAGGACGACGCTGAAACCGGCTTCCCCGCGGGGAAGGTCCAGCCCGACGGCCGCCGCGGCCCCATGGCTGTCGCCATCAGCGAAACGGCGGAATCGACGCGCGACCGCGCGGTCATCGAGGCGCAGATCCGCGCCGAGAACGATGCCCTGGCGCAGGAGCATGTGCGGCTGAAGCGGGCAGGGCTGATCACCGACCTGATCCCGCTGGACATGATCGACACGACCAAGCTGATCCGTGACCGCAAGCCGGTCGCCGATTTCGACATGGCCGAGCTGGTCGCCTCGATCCGCGACATCGGCCTGTCGAACCCGATCCGGCTGGAGCCGTCCGAGGGTGGGCGATACGAGCTGATCCAGGGGTGGCGGCGGCTGTCGGCCTATCGCCAGCTGCTGGAGGAGACGGGTGATGCCGAGGCCTGGGGCCGGATCCCCGCGGGCATCGCCGCGCGCGGGGACCAGCTGGAGGCGCTGTACCGCCGCATGGTGGACGAGAACCTGGTGCGCAAGGACATCTCTTTTGCCGAGATGGCGCAGCTGGCGGTGCATTACGCGATGGATCCGCTGACCGCGGAGAACGATGCGGAAAAGGCCGTGGCGATCCTGTTCCGGTCGGCGGGCTATCAGAAGCGCAGCTATATCCGGAACTTCATCCCTCTGGTCGAGCGCTTGGGCGAGGTGCTGATGTATCCGCAAGAGATCCCGCGCGCCCTGGGCCTGTCGCTGTCGCAGCGGCTGGAGGAGGTGCCGGGCCTGGTCACGGCCATCCGGACCGAGCTGAAGGACTGGGACACGCGGTCGATCACCGACGAGCTGGCCGTGCTGCGCCGCTATGCGGGGCAGGGGGGTGAGGCGCTGCCCGAGGGACCCGCACCGCGGACCGCCCCACCCGCACCGCCGTCGACCGCCAAAGCCAAGACGACCTTCCAGCTTGCGCGCCCGCAGGGCAGCGCGAAATGCACCGCCGCCAATGGTCGCCTTGAGATCCGCCTGCCGCGGGACTTTTCGACCATCGACCGGCGCAAGCTGGAGGCGGCGGTGGCCGCCATGCTGGACCAGATCGAGTGACCTTCCCCGCGGGGAAGGGCGGGGGCCCTTTCCCGCGGCCAGCACCTTCCCCGCGGGGAAGGTGCGACACAAACCATTGATATATATACCTATAGCATATCTACCTGACGCTGTGTCGATGTCGGTTGCAGATCGTGCAATCCCGTCGTAGCACCAAGGCCGACCCCCAACGGTACCAAGGCGCCCGGCATGCCCCCCAGTGATTCCCCGATGCGCGGCATCGCGTTGAAATGCATCAGCGTGACCGTGTTCACCCTGATGGCCGCGCTGATCAAGGCGACCGCCGACAGCGCCCAGATCCCGCCGGGACAGCAAGTGTTCTTTCGGTCATTCTTCGCCCTGCCGGTGATCCTGGGCTGGCTGGTGCTGCGGTCGGAACTGCGGGTCGGCCTGCTGACCGCGAACCCGATGGGGCACCTGTATCGCGGGCTGGTCGGGACGACGGCGATGGCGCTGAACTTCTGGGCGCTTGGCCTGCTGCCTTTGCCCGAGGTGACGGCCATCGGCTTTGCCGCGCCCCTACTGGTCGTGGTGCTGGCCGGGATGTTTCTGGGAGAGAACGTCCGCGCCTTTCGGCTTGGCATGGTCGGGCTGGGGCTGGCCGGGGTGCTGATCGTGCTGTCGCCGCAGCTGCAGGCGGGGACGGCGGGCGACCCCTTGCGGATGCTGGGCGCGGTCGTGGCGCTTGGCGGGGCAGGGGCCGCGGCCCTGGCGCAGATCTTTGTCCGCCAGCTGGTCCAGGTCGAGCGGACATCGGCGATCGTCTTCTGGTTCTCGGTCACCTCGACGGGGCTGTCGCTGCTGACGCTGCCCTTCGGGTGGGTGATGCCGGGGGCCTGGGTGCTGGCGCAGCTGGTCACCACGGGGCTGCTGGGCGGGCTGGGGCAGATCCTGCTGACCTCGGCCTATCGCCATGCCGATGCGTCGGTGGTGGCGCCGTTCGACTATGTCGCGATGGTCTGGGCGGTGGCCCTGGGCTGGTACGTCTTCGGCGAGGTGCCAAGCGCGGTGGTGATCGGCGGGTCCTGTCTGGTGATCCTGGCGGGCATCCTGATCATCTGGCGCGAACACAGCCTGGGGCTGGAACGCCGCCGTCAGCGCAAGGCCACGCCCCCGGCCTGAGGCGCCGACAGGCTGCCCACCACGGCGACCAGGTCGCGGAAGCGTTCGCCCTGGACCAGCACGTGATCGGTCATCGCCTGCGCCGCGCCGCAGGCGTCGCCCGCCGCGATGGCCGCGGCGATCTGGCGGTGTTCGGCCAGCGAATTGGCGACGCGCCCCGGCGATTGCAGCTGCCGGCGGCGATAGGGTTGCAGCACCGCCTGCAAGCGCAGGGTCTCGGTTTCCAGAAAGGCGTTGTGAGCGGCGCGATAGATCGCCTGATGAAAGGCGGTGTTTTCGGCATAGTACCGGTCGGGGTCGTGGCGCGCGCCTTCGCAGGCGGTCAGGGCGGTGTCGATGCGGGCCAGGTCCTGCGCATCGGCGCGCCGGCAGGCCAGGCGTGCGCAGAAGGATTCCAGCTCGGCCATCAGTTCGAACCGGTCCA
Organism: Paracoccus sp. Arc7-R13; assembly: GCF_004010775.1. NCBI lineage: Bacteria > Pseudomonadati > Pseudomonadota > Alphaproteobacteria > Rhodobacterales > Paracoccaceae > Paracoccus > Paracoccus sp. Arc7-R13. The sequence goes on from NZ_CP034811.1 coordinate 3,952, forward strand.
TCAGCTCGGGCACGCCCAGCTTGGCCACGAAGGTCCCGCGTTTGGGCTGCACGATCAGCAGGCCCGACGCCTCCAGCGCCTGCAGCGCCTCGCGCACGGGGGTGCGCGAGCAGCCATAGTCGCGCGCGACCTGGTCGGGGTCGATCTGCTGGCCGGGGGTCAGGCGGCCGTCCACGATGGCGTTTTCCAGGGCAAGGCGGATGCGCTGTGCGGTGGGGAGGGTCATGTCGGCACCTGTTCTGTCCTGCATTTCACCGCAGCGGTTGCGAAAAGTCCATCATCGCCGTTGTTGTATACAACAGGAGTGAATCAGTGTATATCACGGCGGGGGAGGATCATCATGGGCAAGCAGAGACTGGGATTCCTGTCGGACTTCGTCGAGGCGATCACGCGGCGCAAGCGTGGCGGCGAGGCCGAGACGCTGAAGGCGCTGGCGCGCCCCGCATCCGAACGCGCGCGGGTGGCCTGTGCGGTGCTGATGGGGCGGATCGGGGATGCGGCGCGGGTCGCGGTGGCCGAACAGGCGCTGTCGGCCTATGCCGAGCTGGACGCCGAGGAGCGGCTGGCCTTCTTTCGCAGCCTGCGCGACGATCACGGTGTGGATGCCGACGCAATCCGGGCGGCCTATGCCGCGTGGGACGCCCAGCCCGATGCCGCGGGCGTCGCGCGCCTTTTCGAGGTGGTCGAGCCTGCCCGCCAGACCCTGCTGCGCCGGCTGAACATGGCGCCCGGCGCCACGCTGCGGCTTGTGCGGATGCGTCAGGACCTGCTGGCCGCGATGCGCACCGACCCCGATCTGGCGCCGATCGACCAGGATTTCGCGCATCTGTTCGCCAGCTGGTTCAACCGCGGCTTTCTGACCATGCGCAGGATCGACTGGAACGCGCCCGCCGCGATTCTGGAAAAGCTGATGGAATACGAAAGCGTCCACCAGATGCAGGGCTGGCCGGACCTGAAGCGGCGGCTGGCCGACAATGACCGCCGTCTGTATGCGTTCTTCCACCCCGCCACCGGGGACGAGCCGCTGATCTTCGTCGAGGTCGCGCTGACCCAGGGCATGCCCGACGCGATCGGCCCGATCCTGACCGCGCCGGATGCGCGCGAAACGGCGGCAGCGGACACGGCGGTCTTCTATTCGATCAACAACAGCCTGCCCGGGTTGAAGGGCGTCAGTTTCGGCAACTTCCTGATCAAGCAGGTTGTGGCGCAGCTGTCGGCGGACCTGCCCGAGCTGCGCTGCTATGTGACGCTGTCGCCGGTGCCGGGCTTTGCCGCGTGGCTGGCCACGCAGGACGACGCGGCGGAATTGCGCGGCGCGTTGGCCGGGGGCTGGGACGATGACGCGGTGGACGCGCTGCGCCCGCAGGTCCTGGCGTGGGGCGCGCGCTATATCGCCCAGGCCAAGGCGCGGGGCGGGCTGCCCGCCGATCCGGTGGCGCGGTTCCACCTGGGCAACGGGGCCTGCGCGCATCGGCTGAACTGGCCCGCCGACCTGGCACCCTCGGCGCTGAAATCGGCGCATGGGCTGATGATCAACTATCTGTACGAACTGGACCGGATCGAGGACCGGCACGAGGCCTTCGTCCGCGACGGCGAGGTGGCGCTTGGCGCCCAGATCGCCGAGGCGCTGAAGGCGTGACGACAATGAGGGAGGAGACGAGCATGCAGACCATCCACGACCATTTCATCCAGACCGCCGAGGTGATGCAGGGCAAGACCCTGTTCGAACGCCCCGGCCAGCCCGACATCAGCTTTGCCCGGATGCGCGGCATGGTCGAGGCGCTGGCGGGCGCGCTGACCGCGGCGGGCGTGGCGCCCGGCGACCGCGTGGCCGTTCAGGTCGAGAAGTCGCCCGAGGCCATCGCGCTGTATCTGGCGACGCTGCAGGTGGGCGGGATCTTCCTGCCGCTGAACACCGCCTATACCGGGGCCGAGATCGACTATTTCATCGACGACGCGGCACCGCGGCTGTTCGTGTGCGACCCTGCGCAACTGGCGTCGCACGGGCATCGGGCCGGGGACGCGCTGACGGTGCTGACGCTTGGCGCGGACGGGCAGGGGACACTGGCCGAGCGTGCCGCCGCGGCCACCCCGCGCGAGGACGCGCATCCCTGCGGGCCGGACGACCGGGCCGCGATCCTCTATACCTCGGGGACCACGGGGCGGTCCAAGGGGGCGGTGCTGACGCATGGGAACCTGGCGTCCAACACCGAGGCGCTGCTGGAGCATTGGCGGTTCGACGCGAATGACCGGCTGATCCACGCGCTGCCGATCTTTCACACGCATGGGCTGTTCGTGGCCGCCAACATGGCGCTGGTCGCGGGCGCCACGATGATCTTCCTGACCAAGTTCGACGCCGAACAGGCGATCGACCTGATGGACCGCGCCACCGTGCTGATGGGGGTGCCGACCTTCTACACCCGCCTGCTGAAATCGCCGCGCCTGGATCGCGACGCGACCGCGAACATGCGGCTGTTCGTGTCCGGGTCCGCGCCGCTTCTGGCGGAGGATCACCGTGCCTTCACCGAACGGACCGGGCACCGCATTCTGGAGCGATACGGCATGACCGAGACCTGCATGATCACCTCGAATCCCTATGATGGCGATCGCATCGCGGGGGCGGTGGGCATGGCGCTGCCCGGCATCACCGTGCGCATCACCGACCGCGAGACCGGCGCGCCCGTCGCACCCGGAGAGATCGGCCTGATCGAGGTCAAGGGACCGAACGTCTTCGAGGGCTACTGGAACATGCCCGAAAAGACCGCGGCCGAATTCCGCCCCGACGGGTTCTTCATCACCGGGGATCTGGGCACGATCCAGGAGGACGGATACCTGCGCATCGTCGGTCGCGACAAGGACCTGGTGATCTCGGGCGGGTACAACGTCTATCCCAAGGAGGTCGAGGAGGCCATCGACGCGCTGCCGGGCGTCCTGGAAAGCGCCGTGATCGGCCTGCCCCATCCCGACCTGGGCGAGGCGGTGACCGCCATCGTCGTGCCGAAATCGGGCACGCTGGACGCGGATGAAATCCGCGCCGCGCTGTCGGATCTGGCGCGCTTCAAGCAACCCAGGCAGGTGATCGTCGTCGATGCCCTGCCGCGCAACGTCATGGGCAAGGTGCAGAAGGCCGAACTGCGCAAGGCCCATGCGGGACTGTATTCGCAGGCCATGGCCTGACATCCGGCCGCCCGGGCCCGCGTCGAGGAGGACGCGGCCCGGGGCACCGGCCATTCAACGGGAGGAAACCATGATAATCTATGGAGTCGCGGCCTTGGCCGCCTGTCATCTGGCAGGCGTGATCTTGGGCGATCTGCTGGGCGTCATCCTGGGCGTCCAGTCCAACGTGGGCGGTGTGGGCTTTGCCATGCTGCTGCTGATCGTGTCGACCGATTGGCTGCGCCGCACCGGGCGGCTGCCGCAGCTGTCCGAACAGGGCATCCTGTTCTGGTCGGCCATGTATATCCCCATCGTCGTGGCGATGGCGGCCCAGCAGAACGTCGTGGCGGCCCTGGCGGGCGGTCCCATCGCGATCATCGCGGGCGTCGGCGCGACCATCGCCTGCGTGGCGCTGGTGCCCGTGGTGGCGCGGATCGGCGGGCAGGATGCGCCCCTGCCGCCCCTGATGGCGCAGGAGGTGTGACGCGATGGAGATGATCACCGAAATCCTGTCCAAGAACGGGCTGGTCTTCGCCTTCGTCGTCGTGGGCGTCGTGATGTGGGTGTCCTATCAGCTGTCCGACCGGCTGTCTGCGGGGCGGCTGCACGGTTCGGCCGTGGCCATCATCATCGGCCTGGTGCTGGCCTGGCTGGGCGGGCTTGCCACCGGCGGGTCCAAGGGGCTGGCCGACGTGCCGCTGTTCGCGGGCATCGGGCTGATGGGCGGGGCCATGCTGCGCGACCTGGCCATCGTGTCGACCGCCTATGGCGTCGACATCCGCGAGATCCGCAAGGCCGGGGCCGCGGGCGTCGTGTCGCTGGCCCTGGGGATCTTCGTGTCCTTTGCGGTGGGGGCGCTGGTCGCGGCGGCCTTCGGCTATACCGATGCGGTCAGCATGGCCACCATCGGCGGCGGGGCCGCGACCTATATCGTGGGTCCGGTGACCGGCACCGCCCTGGGCGCCAGTTCCGAGGTCATCGCCCTGTCCGTCGCCGCGGGCCTGCTGAAGGCGGTCCTGGTGATGATCGGCACGCCCTTCGTCGCACCGCTGATCGGACTGAACAACCCGAAATCGGCGATGGCCTATGGCGGGCTGATGGGTACGACAAGCGGCGTCGCGGGCGGCCTGGCCGCCACCGACAAGCGCCTGGTGCCTTATGGTGCGATGACGGCTACGTTCTATACGGGGCTGGGCTGCCTGATGGGGCCGTCGGTCATCTATCTGATGCTGCTGGCCGTCACCGGCGGCTGAGGCGGCGCGGCGTCACCCGCGCGTGACGCCGTTCTCCAACCGGGCAAAGGCCGTCATCACGACGCGTTCCGACCGGTCCAGATAATCGGCCAGCCGGGTGGCGGCGGCCTCCATGTCGCCCTGCTGGACCAGCTCCAGGATCGCGCCGTTCTCTTGCAGGAACGGCGCGTGCAGCTGTTCGGGACTGTCCAAGAGCCCGAAGGCCAGCCGCAGCTCCGCCATCGCCTGCGCGAAGAAGGCCGTCAGCCGCGGGCTGTCGGTCAGCGCCACGATGGCCGCGTGAAATGCCATGTTCGCGCTGCCCACCCCGCGCCAGTCGCCGGCCTCGCGCGCGATGCGGGCCTGGGCCACGCATTCGGCCATGCGCAGCACAGCCGCGTGGCGGGGCCAGGCCTGGGCCAGGGCCGGCACCTCGATCAGGCGGCGGACGCGATAGATGTCCAGCACCCCCGCCATCGTCGGCACCGCGACCGAGACGCCGCGATTGGGCGCATGGGTCAGCAGGCCCTCTCGCGTCAGCAGGCGGAACACCTCGCGCAGCGTGTTGCGCGACACGGACAGATCGCCCGCCAGCCGCGTCTCCGACAGCCGTTGTCCGGGGCGCAGGTGCCCCGCGATCACCTGTGCGCGCAACCGGGCCGCGGTGTCTTCGGCCAGGCCGGACGGGCTCTGTCCAGTCGCGATGGTACCTGCGGGATTCGTGTCGGTCATGGGTCGTCCTGTGATGTCGGGTCGATCATGGCGGGACGGCAGGGACAGGGCAAGCGGGCGGTTGCCCTGATTCCGGGCAGATTGCCGCGCAGGTCATACGGGATTGTTCAACAAAACACACGCGACTGTCAGATAATCGTTGACGGATCACGGAATCGTGGCAGGCTGGGGGCAATCAACAACAGTCCGACACGGGGAAACATCCATGACCACCGACCGCAGCGTTGCGGCCGCCAGCCTTCGCGGAGGCCTTCTGGCGGCGATCTTCCTGATGGCGACATCGGCCATCGGCCCGGGCTTCATCACCCAGACCGCGACCTTCACCGCCCGGATGGGATCGGCCTTCGCCTTCGCGATCCTGGCCTCGATCCTGATCGATTTCGTGGTCCAGCTGAACATCTGGCGCATCACCGCCCTGACCGGCAAGCGCGCGTCAGAGACCGCGAACGCGGCAATTCCCGGCGCGGGCTATCTGCTGACGGCGCTGGTCGTCATCGGCGGGCTGGCCTTCAACGTGGGCAACATCGCGGGCGGCGGGCTGGGCCTGAACGCCATGCTGGGTCTGGACCCCAAGATCGGCGGCGCGATCACCGCGGTGCTGGCCATCGCGATCTTCCTGTCGCGGCAGGCGGGGATCCTGCTGGACCGGGCGATCATCGGGCTGGGCATCGTGATGATCCTGCTGGTGTTGTTCGTGGCCGTGCAGTCGAACCCGCCCGTGGGCGAGGCGCTGCGCCAGACGATCTGGCCCGACACGATCGATTTCGCCACCATCACCACCATCGTGGGCGGCACGGTCGGCGGATACATCACCTATTCCGGCGCGCACCGCCTGCTGGACAAGGGCCTGACCGGCCCGCACAATCTGACCGCCGTCACCCGCGCGGCGCTGACCGGGATCGCGGTCACGGGCGTCATGCGCTTCGTGCTGTTCTTAGCGATCCTGGGCGTCGTCGCGTCGGGCGTGACGCTGGACCTGTCGTCGCAGGCAGCGAACCCCGCAGCGCAGGCGTTCCAGGCGGCGGCCGGCGATTGGGGGATGCGCGTGTTCGGCGTGGTCCTGTGGGCGGCGGCGCTGACCTCGGTCATCGGGGCGGCCTATACCTCGGTCAGCTTCCTGGACGTGGTAGGCGTGCGCAGCGATGCGGCGCGGTCCAAGGCGACGGTGGGGTTCATCGCGTTCTCGCTGGCGGTGTATCTGGCGCTTGGCACGGCGCCGGCGGCGATCCTGGTCTTCGTGGGCGGCTTCAACGGGTTGATCCTGCCCATCGGCCTGACGATCTTCACCTATATCGGCTATGCGCGGTCCGACCTGATGGGTGGGCACCGCTACAACCGGGTGCTGCTGGCACTTGGGGCCATCGTCTGCGCGCTGACCTGGTACATGGGCGCGCGGTCGGTCACCACCATCTTTGCCTTCCTGGGCGTGTAAGGAGGATCCATGCCAATCGACCTGAACAGCGACCTGGGTGAGGGCTATGGCCCCTGGACCATGGGGGACGACGCCGCGATGCTGGACATCGTCAGTTCCGCCAACATCGCCTGCGGCTTTCACGCGGGCGATCCGGCGGGGCTGCTGGCGGTGCTGCGTCAGGCGGCGGCGCGGGGCGTCGCGGTGGGGGCCCATGTCAGCTATCCCGACCGCGTGGGCTTCGGGCGGCGCACCATGGATGTGGCGCCCGACGACCTGACCGCCGACGTGATCTATCAGATCGGCGCGTTGCAGGGTCTGGCGCGGGCGGCGGGCACGCGGGTCACTTACGTGAAGCCGCATGGCGCGCTCTACAACACCATCGCCGATGATGCGCGCCAGGCCGATGCCGTCATCGCGGGCATCAGGGCCGTGGACCCGTCGCTGGTGCTGATGGGTCTGGCCGGGGCGCCCGTGCTGGACCGCGCGCGCGCCGCGGGCCTGACCGTGGTGGCCGAGGCCTTTGCCGACCGCGCCTATACCGCCGCGGGCGCGCTGGTCTCGCGCAAACAGCCGGGCGCGGTCCTGCACGACCCAGACCTGATCGCCGCGCGCATGCTGCGCCTGGCGACGGAGGGCGTGCTGGAGGCCGAGGATGGCAGCATCCTGCGCCTTGAGGCCGACAGCATCTGCGTGCATGGCGACAGCCCCGGCGCGGTGGCCATCGCGGCCCGGGTCCGCGATGCGCTGGTCGCGGGCGGGGTCACCGTCGCGCCCTTCGCCGGGGGTGGGGCATGACCCCGGCGCAGGCGCGGCTGGCTGCGCGGCAGGGGCCTGCGTGCCCGACCTCGGGTCAGGCGCCGGGCTTTACCCAATGCAACATGATCGCGCTGCCCCGCGATTGGGCCTGGGATTTCCTGCTGTTCGCGCAGCGGAACCCGAAACCCTGCCCGGTGCTGGACGTGACCGATCCGGGCAGCCACCGCACGGTCATGGCGCCTGACGCCGACCTGCGCACCGACATCCCCCTCTATCGCATCTGGCGCGACGGCGTGCTGACCGAGGAGGTTACCGACGCCACCGCCCATTGGGCCGAGCATCCCGACCTGGTGACCTTCCTGATCGGCTGCTCCTTCACCTTCGAAGGGGCGCTGATGGCGGCGGGCATTCCGGTCGCGCATGTCGATCAGGGCTGCAACGTGCCGATGTTCCTGACCGACCGCGAGTGCCGCCCGGCGGGGCGGATGTCGGGGCGGCTGGTCGTGTCGATGCGCCCCATCCCCGCCGACCGCGTGGCCGAAGCCGCGATGATCTCTGGCCGCACCCCCGCCGTCCATGGCGCGCCGGTGCATATCGGCGCGCCCGAGGCATTGGGCATCGCGGACCTGCAGCGGCCCGATTTCGGCGATCCGGTGCCGGTCGGTCCGGGTCAGGTGCCGGTCTTCTGGGCCTGCGGGGTGACGCCGCAGGCGGCGGTCATGGCCTCGCGCCCGCCCTTCGCCATCACCCATGCACCGGGGCACATGTTCGTCACCGACGTGCCCGAAACGCGGTGGCAGGCATGACCCGCGTCCTGCCCATCGGGCCCCGCGCCTTTCTGGTCGAGCTGGCCGATCTGGACGCGACGCTGGCGCTGTTCGACGCGCTGGCGGCCGATCCCGTCGCGGGCGTGGCCGAGATCGTGCCCGCCGCCCGCACGCTGATGGTGACCACCGATCCCGGCGTTCCGGCCGATGCGGCGCTGGCCCGCGCCGTGCTGGCCCGCGAGCCCGCCCCCGGCACCGCGCCTGCGCCCCGTAGCGCGGAGACGGTCGAGATCCCCGTGACCTATGACGGCGAGGATCTGGCCGAGGTCGCGACCCTGATGGGCCTGACCACGGATGAGGTCATCGCCGCCCATCAGGCCGCGACCTGGCAGGTAGCCTTCTGCGGCTTTGCGCCGGGCTTCGCCTACATGACCTGCGCGGATGCGCGGTTCGATCTGCCGCGCCGCCCCGCGCCGCGCACCAGGATCCCGGCGGGGTCGGTGGCGCTGGCGGGCCGGTTCTGCGGCATCTATCCGCAGGCCAGCCCCGGCGGCTGGCAGCTGATCGGCCGGACCGAGGTGCCGATGTTCGACCTGACCCGCGACGTGCCCGCGCTGCTGCGCCCGGGCGTCCGGGCGCGCTTTGTGAGCGGGTCCGCGCGGGTGCATCTGGTCACGGTCCCGGACCCCGCGCCCGTGACCGGGCTGCGCGTGGTCCAGACCGCCTTCCCGATCCTGGTGCAGGACGCCGGGCGCATGGGGCAGGCGGGGCAGGGGGTCAGTGCCTCCGGCGCGCTGGACCTCGGCGCACTGCGCCGCGCGAACCGCGCGGTGGGCAACCCCGCGGGGGAGGCCGCGCTGGAGATCACGCTCGGCCCCGTGCGCCTGCGGGCGGAGGTGGCGATGACCCTGGCCCTGACGGGTGCCGCGACGGCCCGCGTGGGCGGGCGGGCGCAACCCGTGACCTTCGCGCTGGATGCGGGGGACGAGGTCACAATCGACCCGCCCGCCCGCGGCATGCGCAGCTATCTGGCGATCCGGGGCGGGTTCGACGTGGCCCCGGTGCTGGGCTCCTGCGCCACGGATTCGCTGGCGCAGATCGGACCCGCGCCGCTGATGGCGGGCGATGTGCTGGCCCCCGCGGGCCGCGCGGCGGGGGCGGTGACCGATCCCGGCCCGGGTCCGGACCTGCCGCAGGCGGGGGCGGTCTTGACCCTGCCCGTGACGCTCGGGCCGCGCACCGACTGGTTCGACGATGCCACCGTCCAGCGGTTCCTGGCGCAGGAGTGGACGGTCACGCCGCAATCGTCTCGCGTGGGCATCCGCCTGTCGGGCGAGGCGCTGGCCCGCGAGGACGCGCGCGAACTGCCAAGCGAGGGCACCGCGACCGGCGCCATCCAGGTACCCCATTCCGGACAGCCCGTGCTGTTTCTCGCCGACCATCCGCTGACCGGCGGCTATCCGGTCATCGCGACGCTGCACCCCGCGGCGCTGGACCTGGCGGGACAGCTGCCGCCCGGCACGCGCATCCGCTTTGCCGCCGACGCCCCTTTTGCCGATATCGACCCGGAGGCCTCCGATGTTTCGTGACACCCCCCTGACCCCGATCCGCCGCATCCTGATCGCCAACCGCGGAGAGATCGCCCTGCGCGTCATCCGCGCCTGCGCCGACGAGGGCATCGAATCGGTGGCGATCTATGCCGATCCCGACCGCGATGCGCCCTTCGTGCGCGCGGCCGATCAGGCCTGGACGCTGGAGGGGCATCGCCCCGCCGACACCTATCTGGACGCGGCCAAGGTGCTGGCCATCGCCGCGCGCGCTGAGGTCGATGCGATCCATCCCGGCTATGGCTTCCTGTCGGAAAACGCCGATTTCGCCCGCGCGGTGCAGGATGCGGGCATCCTGTGGATCGGCCCCGACCCCGACGTGATCGACGCGCTTGGCGACAAGATTCGCGCGCGAGAGATCGCCCAGGCCGTGGGCGCGCCCCTGGTCGCGGGCAGCCCCGGTCCCATCGCCAGCGGGGCCGATGCGCTGGCCTTTGCCCGCGAACACGGCCTGCCTTTGGCAATCAAGGCGGCCTTTGGCGGCGGTGGGCGCGGCATGCGCGTGGCCCGCGATCTGGCAGAGGTCGAGGAGCTGTTCGACGCCGCCACGCGCGAGGCGGTCACCGCCTTCGGTCGCGGTGAATGCTATGTCGAACAGTTCCTGGACCGCCCCCGCCATATCGAGGCACAGGTCCTGGCCGACCGGCACGGCACGATCAAGGTGCTGGGAACCCGCGATTGCTCTCTGCAGCGCCGCAACCAGAAGCTGGTCGAGGAGGCCCCCGCGCCGTTTCTGACCGACGACCAGCGCGCCCGCATCCATGACAGCGCCCGCGCGATCTGCGCCCATGCGGGATACAGCGGCGCGGGCACGGTCGAGTTCCTGCTGTCGGCCAATGGCACGATCAGCTTCCTGGAGGTGAACACTCGCCTGCAGGTCGAACATCCGGTGACCGAGGAGACGACCGGCATCGACATCGTCCGCGCGATGATCCGCGTGGCGCAAGGCGCGCGCCTGACCGATGACGGCGTGCCCGAACCCACCGGCCACGCGATCGAGTTCCGCATCAATGCCGAGGACCCGGGCCGGGGCTTTCTGCCCACGCCCGGCCCGATCACGCTGTGGTCCGCGCCCGGCGGCATTGGCATCCGGCTGGACAGCGGCGTCGAACAGGGCGGCCAGGTCGCGGGCCAGTTCGATTCGATGATGGCCAAGCTGATCGTCACTGGCCCCGACCGCGCGACCGCCATCGCCCGCGCCCGCCGCGCGCTGCGCGAATTCCGCATCGAGGGCGTGGCGTCCGTCCTGCCCTTCCACCGTGCGGTGCTGCAGGCGCCGGAGTTCACGGATGATTTCGCCGTCCACACGCGCTGGATCGAAACGGATTTCGCCGACCGCCTGGCCGCCGCGGTCCAGCCCGCCGACCGTGTGACCCCCGTCCCGGACCAGCCCATGCTGCGCCTGTCGATCGAGATCGACGGCAGGCGTCATGACCTGGCGCTGCCCCAGGGGGTGCTGGCCGCAGCCGCCCCTGCGGCGCCGCAGGAGGTGGCGTCCGATCCGGATTGCGTCAGTGCGCCGGTCGCGGGGACGCTGTCCTTGTGGCAGGCGTCCGACGGGGCGCAGGTCCAAGCCGGAGAGGTGATCGCGGTGATCGAGGCCATGAAGATGGAGACCAGCATCGAGGCCCCGCATGCCGGTCGCCTGACCCGCCTTGCGGCGGAGGGCGCGACCCTGGCGCATGGGGCGCCGCTGGCCCGGATCGACCCCGGCGAGGGATGACCCCATAGGGCTATTCCCGGGGTGGGTATCCGTGATATTCTGCACGTTGTGAATGTCACCCTTGTCCGAGGTCCCGATGAAAGAGCCGACCGCCCATGCCCGGCCGGGCCCCTTGGCCGTCCAGGCACGGGCCGAATTCACGTTGGACATGCTGCGCAACCTTGTCGTGGTCTTCGAGGCCGCCGCCGAGGATCGCAGTGTGCTGGTCGAGATGGGGGACCGCGGGGTCTGGGCCGTCACCCATGACGGGCACCGCCTGTTCATTGGTCAGACGGCCGCGCCACCGCCGCTGGATGCCTGATCCGATTGCTTTTTGTCAGAATGCGGGAACGCCTTCGCATCCCGGTCATTGACCCCCGCAGCCACTGTCGGAGGGACCGGGACGATGCGACACCTTTGGGGACCGGTGCGGGATGACGACGGCCTGACCTTCCGCCTGTGGGCGCCGCGGGCGCAACAGGTCGACCTGCTGGTCGACGGGCAGGCGCAGCCCATGCACAAGGGCGATCTGGACATCTGGCAGGCCCGCAGCCATGCCACCCCCGGCGCCCGCTATCTGTTCCGCGTGGACGGCACCGACATGCCCGACCCGGCCAGCCGCTTGCAGGCGGGGGGCGTGAACGCCGCATCCGTGGTGACCGACCCGCCGATGCCGCAGGAATGGGCAGGACGCCCCTGGTCCGAGGCGGTCATCTATCAGTTGCATGTCGGCTGCTTCACCCCCGAGGGCACGTTCTCTGCCGCCGTCGACCGGCTGCCGGGGCTGGCAGCGCTTGGCTTCACCGCGATCCAGCTGCTGCCCGTGGGCCAGTTTCCCGGCAACCGGGGCTGGGGCTATGACGGCGTGCTGCCCTATGCCCCGCATCCGGCCTATGGCAGTCCGGGCGATCTGCGCCGGCTGATCCGGGCCGCGCATGATTGCGGGATGATGGTGATCCTGGACCTGGTGATGAACCATTTCGGCCCGGACGGCGCGTGGATCCACCACGCGGCGCCGGACTTCTTCGACCCCGACCGGCATACGCCCTGGGGCGCGGCGATCGATTTCTCGCGTCCGCAGGTCTGCGATTTCTGGATCGGCTGCGCGATGCACTGGCTGCGGGATTATGGCTTCGACGGGTTCCGGCTGGATGCGGTGCACCAGATCACCGGGCCGGGTTCGGCCCAGTTCATGAAGGACCTGGCCGCCGAAATCGCCACCCTGACCCCCCGCCGCCACCTGATCACCGAGGACGAGCGCAACATCCCCGACCTGCGCGAGGTGGGCTATGACGCCAGTTGGAACGACGATTTCCATCACGCGGTCCATGTCGCACTGACCGGGGAATCGGACAGCTATTACGCCAGCTTTGCGGTCGACCCGATCGCCGACCTGACGCTGGCCCTGTCGCGCGGCCATATCGAGGAGGGCCAGCCGCGCGAAGGCCTGGATCATCCGCGCGGCGTGCCCTGCGGTCACCTGCCGCCGACGGCCTTCGTGAACGCGATCCAGACGCATGACCAGATCGGCAACCGCGCCTTGGGAGAGCGCCTGCTGACCCTGGCCAAGCCCGATGCCGTCCGCGTCGCCTATGCGCTGCTGCTGGTCGCGCCCTATGTGCCGATGGTCTTCATGGGAGAGGAGCGCGGAGAGACCGCGCCGTTCCAGTTCTTTGCCGATTATTCGGGCGATCTGGGAGAGGCCGTCCGCAAGGGCCGCGCATCCGAGTTTCCGGGCATCGCCAGCCTGGGCGACGGCGTGCCGGACCCCATCGACCCCGCGACCATGGAGCGGTCGCGCCTTGGCTGGCGCGACGATCCCGACGCCCGCGATTGGATGGACCTGACCCGCCGGGCTCTGGCGTTCCGCGCGGCCCATGTCGTGCCGCTGCTGAACAGCGGCAAGCCCGAGGCCAGCGTCACCCGCGAGGGGCCGGGCCTGATCCGCGCCCTGTGGCAGTTCCCCGGCGGCGGCCTTGCGCTGTCGCTGGCCCTGGGCCAGCCTGACCCGACACCGTTGCCCGATGCCGACCTGTCCGTGGGACAGCCCGGCGATCTCTTTTCCCTGACCGTGAAAGCCTTGTCATGATTCCGCGTATTCCGACTGCCACCTGCCGCATCCAGCTGCGCGAGGGGGTGGATTTCGCGGCCCTGACCGGACGCCTGGACCAGATCGCCGATCTGGGCGTGTCCCACCTGTACCTGTCGCCGATCTTTGCCGCGACCGAGGGGTCGACCCACGGCTATGACATCACCGATCCGACCCGGATCGACGACAGCCTTGGCGGGGCAGAGGGATTTGCCGCGCTGGCCGAACAGGCCAAGGCGCGCGACCTGGGGATCATCCTGGACATCGTGCCGAACCACACCGCGTTTTCCGTGCAGAACCCGTGGCTGGCCGACGTGCTGACGCATGGCCGGTCCAGCCCGCGCGCCCGGCATTTCGACATCGACTGGCAGGCAGGGCCGCTGGTCCTGCCCTGGCTGCCCGCCCCGTTCGAGCAGATGCTGACCGAGGGCGCGTTCCGCGTCCGCGATGGCCAGTGGATGTTCGGCGATTTGGCGCTGCCGCTGGCGCCCGGCACGAATGCCACCGACGATCTGCGGGCCCTGCACGAGGCGCAGCACTGGCGGCTGGTCCATCACGTGCTGGAGCGGGACGGCATCACGCATCGGCGGTTCTTCAACGTCACCGACCTGATCGGCATGCGGGTCGAGGACCCGTCGGTGTTCGAGGACACCCACGCGCTGATCCTGGAGCTGGTGCGCAGCGGTCAGGTTCAGGGACTGCGGGTGGACCATGTCGACGGGCTGGCCGATCCTGCGGACTATCTGGACAGGCTGGCGGCGGCGTTGCCCGACACGCCGATCTGGATCGAGAAGATCCTGACGGGCGACGAACCGCTGCCCGATGCCTGGGCGACCGAGGGCACGACCGGCTATGAAGCCGGGCGCCTGATCACCCGCATGCTGACCCCCGCCGCGGGGCTGGAGCGTCTGGACGATGCCTGGCACGACGCCATCGGCCCGACGCCGTCCTTTGCCGACACCCTGACGCAGGCCAAGCACGAGATCCTGGACAACGAGCTGGCCGCCGAGCGGATGCAGCTGTCGCGCATGGCGGCCCATGCGCTGGCGCCGGTCTCGGAGGTCGAACCCGGCCCCGAGGCCCTGCGCGAGGCGGTGACCGCGCTGTTGATCGCCACGCCGCGCTATCGCACCTATGTCACCGCACGGGGCGCAGACGCCGATGATCGCGCGCTGATCGAGCAGGTGGCCGAGGAGGCCGCCAAGGGGCTGCGCAGCGATCTTGTGGTGCGACAGCTGGCCGGGGTCTGGGCCGAGCCGTCCACGCCCGCGCAGCAGGCCTTCGTCACGCGGTTGCAGCAGGTCTCGGGCGCGCTGCTGGCCAAGGCGCAGGAGGACACGGCCGGCTTCCGCTGGACCCGCTATCTGCCCGCGAACGAGGTCGGCGCCGAACCCGACGAGGCGACCATCACCGGGCCCGAGGCGACCGAGGCCATGGCCCGCCGCCGCGTAGGCGACATGGTTCTGACCTCGTCCCATGACAGCAAGCGGTCCGAGGATGCCCGTGCGCGCCTGATCGCCGCAAGCCACCTGCCGGAGGATCTGGCGGCGCTGGATCAGGCCGCGGCCCGGATGCCGCAGGCGAAGGGCGTGGACCCGCGCTGGCGGTGGTACATGGTGCAGACCGCCCTGGCCCTGCACGGGGCCGAGGATGCGGGCGAACGCGTCAACACCCATGTCGAGAAGGCCCTGCGCGAGGCCAAGCAGGAAAGCTACTGGACCAACCCCGACGAGGCGGTCGAGGGGCGCATCGCCGATCTGGGCCGCGCCCTGCTGGAGGAGTGGGACCGCGATGCGCCCGCTGCCCTGACGCGGCTGCTGGAACGGGGACAGGCGCTGATCCTGGCGCAGCTGATGTTCAAGATGGTCATGCCGGGCTTTCCCGACGTCTATCAGGGCACGCAGGGCCTGTTCCTGGCACTGACCGACCCGGACAACCGCCGCCCCGTGCCGTGGGATGCACTGGCCGCGGGCGATCAGGGAGACGACATCGGCGCGGTCAAGGCCCGCTGGACCCATCGCCTGCTAGCGTTGCGGGCGCAGATGGCCGATCTGCTGGATGATGCCGATACGCGGGTCCAGATCGACGATGCGGGCATCGGCCTGACGCGCCGCGCGAGCAAGCGACAGCTGATCGCCCGCCTGGATCTGCCCGGCGGGGCGGCAGCGGCCGACGACGGTGCCGAAATTCTGGACTGGCATGGGCCCGACGGCTGCCGGGTGCATCTGAGAGAGGCATGATCCCCTTTCGCCCGATTGATATTTGACGCGCGTGGGAACAACCGGAGGGCATGGCGGTTCGACAGGTGACGCGCCACAAGCCCTTCTCCATTGGGCAGCATGGCGGGATGAAACCCTAGCCTGCAAGAGATGTCGCCATGTCAGAATACATGCCCGCCGTGCCGCGCCTGGCCACCCCCGTCACCCGTCCTGCGCCCGTCCCCGTCACCGGGGTCGCGACCCTTCTGCTGGCGGGGGGAAAGGGCACGCGCCTGCATGAACTGACCGCCCGCGACAGCAAGCCCGCCGTGCCCTTTGCGGGCGCGAACCGTATCATCGACTTTGCGATGGCGAATGCCGTGCGGTCCGGACTGCCGCGGATGCTGGTCGCCACGCAATACGCGCCGCACAGCCTGCATCACCACCTGCCGACACGGTGGGGCCACCGTTTCCCCCAGGCCGGCTTGGCCCTGCGCGATGGTCAGGACCGGTTCATGGGCACCGCCGACGCCGCGCGCCAGACCTGGGACGCGCTGGAGGCGATGGGTGGCGATCAGGTCCTGATCCTGGCGGCCGACCATGTCTATGACATGAACTATGCCGATCTGCTGGCGGCGCATCGCGTGTCGGGGGCGGCGGTGACCGTGGCCGTCGACACGGTACCCCGGGCCGAGGCGCGCGGCTTTGGCGTCATGCAGGCCGACGCGCAGGGTCGCATCCTGTCGTTCCTGGAAAAGCCCGCCGACCCCCCCGGCATGATCGATCAGCCCGATCGGGCTATGGTGTCGATGGGCATCTATGTCTTCGACCGCCGCTGGCTGCAGGAGGCGCTGTTCGACAGCCCGGTCGAGGCGATGGATTTCGGCCATGACGTGATCCCCGATGCGGTGGCGCAGGGCGTGGCCGGCGTGTGGCGGATGCCCGCCGGGCCGTCGGGCCGCGGCTATTGGCGCGACGTGGGCACGCTGGACGCGCTGCGCCGCGCGCAGCTGGATTTCGTGTCGGCCGAGCCCGCGCGCCTGCCTTTTGCCAGCCCGGCATCCGACTGGTACCTGGGACGCGGCAGCATCGCCATGCCGGGCGCCGTGGTGCCCGAAAGCGCCCGCCTGACCTGCACGCTGGTCGCCCCCGGAACGCAGGTCCCCCCGGGACTGGTCACCGGAGAGAACGCGACCGAGGACGCCCGCTGGTTCACCCGCACCCCGGCGGGAACCGTCCTGATCACGCAAACGATGCTGGACCGCCGTGCCGCGCACGCGCATATCCGTCGTTCCGTCACCCCACCCCCTTCCAACCGCCGAGGACTTCATGCGTGATCTGACCACCCCTCCTATCTTTGATGCCACCCAGGCCCGTTCCGACATCCTGGGCGCCGAATTCATGGGCGAGGGGACGAATTTCGCGCTGTATTCCGACCACGCGACCAAGGTCGAGCTGTGTTTGTTCGACGACGAGGGCCAGGAGGAACTGTACCGCCTGCCCTTGCCGGACATGGAGGGGGGCATCTGGTTCGGATACCTGCCCGACATCATGCCGGGCCAGGTCTATGGCTATCGCGTGCACGGCCCCTACGAGCCCGAGAACGGCCACCGCTTCAACCCCAACAAGCTGCTCTTGGACCCCTATGCCCGCGAACTGCGGGGCGAGATCATCTGGGACGATGCGCTGCATGGCTATACGATCGGCGAGGACGACCTGTCCTTTGACGAACGCGACAGCGCGCCCTTCATGCCCAAGGGCGTGGTCGTGGACAGCCGCTTTGACTGGGACACGGAACGCGCGCTGCGCACGCCCTGGGCGGACACTGTCATCTATGAGGCCCATGTCAAGGGCGTGACCAAGCGCCATCCCGACGTCCCCGAGGACCTGCAGGGCACGTTCCGCGGCCTGGCGACCGAGCCGGTGATCAGCCACCTGCAGAAGATCGGCGTCACCGCGATCGAGCTGCTGCCGATCCATGCCTTCGCCAACGACCGCTATCTGGTCGAGAAGGACCTGTCGAACTACTGGGGCTATTCGACCCTGTCGTTCTTCGCGCCTCATACGCCTTATCTGAAGACGGGCCAGATCCGCGAGGTCAAGGAGGCGATCCGCAAGTTCCACAAGGCCGGGATCGAGGTCATCCTTGACGTGGTCTTCAACCACACCTGCGAAGGGTCCGAGCTGGGCCAGACGCTGTCCTTCCGCGGCATCGACAATGCCAGCTACTATCTGCTGTCCGAGGACAAGCGCCACAGCTTCGACACCACGGGCACGGGCAACACGCTGAACGTCGCGCATCCGATGGTGCTGCGCATGGTGATGGATTCGCTGCGCTACTGGGTGCAGGTGATGCATGTCGACGGGTTCCGGTTCGACCTGGCATCGACCCTGGGCCGCGAATCCGAAGGGTTCGAGCGTGATGGGTCGTTCTTCAATGCCATCCGCCAGGACCCGGTCCTGTCCGGCATCAAGCTGATCGCCGAACCCTGGGACATCGGCGAGGGCGGCTATCAGGTCGGCGGATACCGCTGGCCGTTCCGCGAATGGAACGACAAGTTCCGTGACGACACTCGCGCCTTCTGGCGCCGCAATTCCGGCCAGCTGGGCGTCATCGCCGAGCGTCTGGTCGGATCGCCGGTGCAGTTCAACCACAGCCATCGTCCGGCCACCAGTTCGGTGAACTTCGTCGCGGCGCATGACGGGTTCACCCTGTGGGACACGGTCAGCTATTCCGACAAGCACAATGACGCCAATGGCGAGGACGGGCGCGACGGGCACGACCACAACCTGTCCGACAACCTGGGCGCCGAGGGGCCGACGGACGATGCGGGCATCGACACCGCCCGCGTTCGCCGTGTGCGCGGCATGCTGGCCACCATCTTCCTGTCGCAGGGCGTGCCGATGATCCTGGCCGGGGACGAGATGGGCAATTCCCAGGACGGCAACAACAATGCCTATTGCCAGGACAACGAGATCAGCTGGCTGGATTGGGACGGCGCGCGCGCCGACATCCGCGATGCCGTGGCGGCGCTGACCGCGTTCCGCAAGGACAGCGGTCTGGCACAGACGCATTTCAGCGGACCCGAAGGCCAGCCCGTCGCCCGCTGGTTCCACCCGCGCGGCGATGCGATGACCGACGCGGACTGGTCGGAAGGAGAGTTGCGGATCCTGGGCCTGATGCTGCAGCCCACTGACGCGCCCGAGATCCTGATCATCGTGAATGCGGGCGATGATGGCGAATTCGCCCTGCCCGAAGGCGACTGGACGCTGCGCATCGACACGGCGCGCGACGACGTCGCCTGCATGGATACCGTTTCAGGGGTTCTGCCCCTGGGATGGCAAAGCGTGGTGGCCCTGACCCGTGCGTGAGGACCGCCCCGACCCGAAGTCTCATCAATGGAGGACATGATGACCGATCTGGACAAAGACGACCTGATCCGCGCCCGCGCCCATCAGATCTGGGAAAACGAGGGCTGCCCCGAGGGCCAGGAGGCCGACCACTGGGCCCGTGCCACCGCTGAGATCGAGGCCGGTGCAGGACAGCCTGACGCCGCGCAATCCGCAGCCGATGCCGGTGAGCGCGCCGAGGAGGAGGGCAACGTCCCCTCGGCCGTCGCCGGCCCCGCGGCGCGTCGTCGCGCGGCCCGCTGATCGCCGCAGGCATGACGTGAAAATAGGGCCGCGGCGCTGAAACCTTCGGCGCCGCGGCCCGTATCTTTCTGCAGGGCCCGAACGGTTCGGGTCAGGCCGCGATGGCGGATCGGGGACGCATGACGCGGGCGACGGCCAGCATCGACGTCACCGCGCCGGCCAGCGTGGACAGCAGAAGGATCATCAGCAGCGCCTGCACCGCCGTGACGTGCAGCAATGATACCGCCGCCACCGCCGCGATCAGGGGGATATGGATTCCGGCAAAGACGATCAGCATGATCTTGGTCCTGATGCTCATCCTGGCAATACCCTCCGGCTGTTTTGAATCAAATGATCGACAACTTGAAATTGTGGTCCAGTCTGGAACTATGCAGCACGACCATCAAAAATCAAGACTGTACGGTTCATGACGGATCACGACGACAACGTTCGGATGCTTGTGGCCATCGCGGCCGGATCGCGGGCGGACTTCGCCGACTTCTATCGCACGAATTGCGACATGGTGTTCGCAATTCTGCTGCGGATGTTGCGCGACCGCACCGATGCCGAGGATCTGCTGCAGGAGGTGTTCGTCCGGGTCTGGACACGGGCCGGCCGCTATGACCCGCGGCTGTCGAATCCGCGGACCTGGCTTGTGGCGATCACCCGCAACGCGGCCATCGACCGGCTGCGTTCGCGGCAGGTGCGCCCGGTCACCCAGCCCGTCGATCCGGGCCTGCCCGGTCCCGGTCCTGGCCCCGAGGCGCAGGCGATCGCCGCCGATCAGCGGACGCGGCTGGACGGTTGCCTGGATGAACTGGACGCAGACAAGGCGCAGGCCGTGCGCCGGGCCTATCTTGACGGCTGGAGCTATGAGGAGCTGGCCCGCGATGCGGACGTTCCCCTGAACACGATGAAGACCTGGCTGCGGCGGTCGCTGCAGCGTCTGCGCGCCTGCATGGATCAATTCACGGACCCCGAATGACCGACCCCTCGACCGACGACATCATGGCTGCGGAATACGCCATCGGCCTGCTGGACCCGGAACAGCGGGCCCTGGCGGATCGGCGTCTGGCCCGCGACCCGGTCTGGGCGGGACTGGTCGCCGCCTGGCAGATGCGCCTGTCGCCGATGAACGGGCAGTTCGGATCGGTGCCGGCGCCCAATGTGCTGCCCCTGATCCAGCGGCGGCTGTTCGGTCCGCCGGTCCGCCGATCGCCCCTGTCCGGCGTGCCGGTCCCTGTGATCGTCGGTGTGGTGCTGGCCGCCAAGGCGCTGGTGCTGTGGGTGCTGCTGGGATGACAGGACATCGCACGGCCATGTGCATAACGCGCAAATATTCCCGTTCAAGGTGAAACAAACAGTACTGTGGTTGCGTATCTTCCGGATGCACGACCCATGCGCCGGAGCCTCGTCATGTCGCACGCCCAGGACGTCTGTTTGCACGACTATGCCGGGCCCGTCCTGGCGGGACAGCTGTTGGACGGGCGACAGGTCCTGCGGCTGGACGCGTTCGGCCCGCGGCGGTCCGGGGAGGCGCTGGACGACGGGCTGCCGCTGGACATCGGGCGGATCGTGCATCCCGAACCTGACCGTCCGGCCGTGGTTCTCGGGTCGGGCACGCTCACGCCAGCCTTCGCGGCCGGAGTCGCCGTGGTCCCGTTGGGCAGCCCGCGCACGGCGGTCCTGTTGCAGGACCGGGGCGGGGGCCTGGTGTTCCTCTTTCCCGACGGTGCGCCGGACCTGCCGGGGGCCACGCGGCTGATCGCGAAGCTGCGGCGCCTGCCCCACGCCTTTGCCGCCGGGGTGATGTGCTTTGCCCGCGACACGATGATCCGCACCGCCGGGGGCGACATGCCGGTCCAGATGCTGCGCCCCGGCATGGCGGTCCAGACCCGCGATGCGGGCCTGCAGCGGATCGCATGGATTGGCACCCGTACCCTTGGCCCCGCCCGGCTGCATGCGGAACCCGAACGGCGTCCGATCCTGATCCGGCGCGATGCGCTTGGCCCCGGCATCCCGGCCCGCGACCTGGTCGTGTCCCCCCAGCACCGCCTTCTGGTCGGGTCGCGCATCGCCCGGCGGATGTTCGACGAACCCGAGGTGCTGGTCGCGGCACAGCACCTGACCTCTATCCCCGGGGTGGGTCCGGCGCCGTGGCAGGGGGGCGTGACCTATCTGCATTTCGTCTGCGAGGAGCACCAGCTTGTCCTGGCCGAAGGCGCCTGCGCCGAGACGCTGCACACCAGCCCCGACGCGCTGAAGACCCTGTCCGAGACCGCCCGGCGCGAGGTGCTGGCCCTGTTCCCCGATCTGGGGCTGATGACGGGTGCCGCCGACGGTCCGACCCGCCCGGCGGCGCGCCGGATGCTGAACGGGGCCGAGGGGCGCCAGCTGGCCCGCCGCCATGCAGTCAACCGGGTCATGACCCAGGGCTGATGATGTTCAACTGTCTTGCCAACTGTTGAACATGGATGTATTCAACAGACATTACAACTGTTGTACATGATGCCCCGATCCCATTCCGCCTTGGCCCATGCCGCCTATCACGACCTGCTGCGCGCCTTGCGCGACGAGGGGCTGCGTGATCTGCGTGGCGCGCCTACCCTGGTCGAACGCAACGGGCGGGGCTACTGGTACGACAGCTTTCGCGTCGGCACCCAGGTCCGCAAGCGCTATCTGGGAGAGGATGGCCCAGACATTGCCGCCCGCATGCAGGCGCTGCGCGACGATCGGGTGCCCGCCGAACAGCGCCGTCGCGATCGCGCCCGGCTGGTACGCCTGCTGCGGGCCGAGGGGTTTCTGGGCCTGGACCCGACCAACGGCAGCCTGATGGCGGCGCTGTCGGGGGCGGGGGTGTTCCGCCTTGGCGGCACGGTCGTCGGCACCCACGCCTTTCGCCTGTACGAGGGGGAACTGAACCTGGTCCTGTCGCTGGAACAGACCGCGCAGACAGACGATCTGGACATCGCCAGCTTTGAGCGCCTGTCCCTGGCGCTGGAGGATGCGGCGGCGCCCCCGGTCACGCAGGTCCTGGCCGATTTCGACTTTGCCCCGGCGCCCAGCCTGCAACCGGGCCGCGCCTGGCGCTGGCGGCAGACGCAGGGCAATGCGCTGGTCGAATTCCTGACCCCGGCCTTTGGAGAGGAGGGGCTGCGCGACCTGCCCGCGCTTGGGGTGCAGGCGCAGGCGCTGCACCATCTGAACTATCTGATCGCGGATCCGATCCCCGCGGCCATCCCCTATCGCAGCGGCGTGCTGGTCCAGGTGCCGCGCCCGGAACGGTTCGCCATCCACAAGCTGATCGTGGCCGACCGCCGTCGCGCCGAGGATCGCCCGAAATCCGCCAAGGACCGGTCGCAGGCCGCGTTCCTGATCGACGCGCTGGCCCGCGACCGCCCCGACGATCTGGCCGAGGCGCATGAGGACGCCCTGTCGCGCGGCCCGCGGTGGCGCGACCGCATCGCGGCCAGCCTGTCGCGCATGCCCCAGACCGCCGCTCTGCTGGCGGCGCTGTAGGCGGCAATCAGGGCAGCATCACGCGGGTCTGCCACCCTTCGCAGGCGCGGGCCAGATCGCCGGGCAGAGGGCGGTCGGTGAAGATCGCGTCCAGCTGCGACAGCGATCCGATGCGGGCGGGCGCGCTGCGCGACAGCTTGGAATGGTCCGCCACCAGGAAGGTGCGGCGCGACTGGCGCAGGATGGTCTGGCTGACGCCGACTTCCTGGATGTCGAAATCAAGAAGGTCGCCGTCGCGGTCCAGCGCGGAGCAGCCGATTACGGCCAGGTCGAACTTGAACTGGCGGATGGTCTCGGCCGCCAGCGTGCCGACCAGGCCCCCGTCCGCGCGGCGCAGGCTGCCCCCGGTGACGATCACGTCGCAATCGGTGTTGGCCGCCAGGATGTTCGCCACGTTCATGTTGTTCGTCACCACCAGCAGGTCGCGATGGCCCAGCAGTTCGCGGGCCACGGCTTCGGTGCTGGTGCCGATGTTCAGGAACAGGCTGATCTTTTCGGGCACCTCGGCGGCGCAGGCGCGGGCGATGGCAGTCTTGGCGTCGTGGTGCAGGGCGCGACGTTCCTCATAGCCGATATTGGCCACGCCCGAGGGCAGGATCGCGCCGCCGTGAACACGCTCCAGCCGGCCGGCCTCGGCGAGGTCGGTCAGGTCGCGTCGGATCGTTTGCAGCGTGACGCCGAAATGCCCGGCCAACCCCTCGACCGTGACCTTGCCGTCGCGGCGGGCGATCTCCAGGATCTCGGGCTGGCGGAAGCTTTGCGACATGGGGCACCCCTTGCGGTTTCGTCGATCTTGCACGACCCGGCCGAACAGGCAAGATGTTCGCTTTGTTGCGGTTTGTGCAGATCGTGCAAGGAATGGCGCGATGAATCGGCATCTGACACGCCGTTTCTATGCTAATTCAGGGCATAATCCGTGACGTGTTCTCTGTAAGATCATAAGAATCATATGAAAAAAACAAATGAACCGAAACGAAAATAAAATCCTTTCTTTTTGGTGCGAACGACGGCACACATAGGCAGGGTCCATGAAAGGATGGCGGCGCGTGACGGGTACAGGCAAGACGGTCGATCTGTTCGTGATCGGGGGCGGCATCAATGGTTGCGGGATCGCCCGCGATGCGGCCGGGCGCGGCCTGTCCGTCACCCTGGCCGAGATGGGCGACTTGGCGCAAGCGACGTCCAGCGCCTCGACCAAGCTGTTTCACGGTGGCCTGCGCTATCTGGAGTATTTCGAGTTCCGGCTGGTCCGCGAGGCGCTGATCGAACGCGAGGTGCTGCTGCGCGCGATGCCGCATATCAGCTGGCCGATGCGGTTCGTGCTGCCCTATCACCCCGACATGCGGTTCGAATCGGACACGCCGACCTCCAAGCTGCTGGGCATGGTGATGCCCTGGATGAAGGGCCGTCGGCCCGCCTGGCTGATCCGCTTGGGGCTGTTCATGTACGACACGCTTGGCGGCCGCAAGATCCTGCCCGGTACGCGCACGCTGTCGCTGGACGGCACCCCCGAAGGCGCGCCGCTGCAGGAACGCTTTCACCACGCCTATGAATATTCCGACTGCTGGGTCGAGGATTCGCGCCTGGTGGTCCTGAACGCACGCGACGCCGAGGCGCGCGGCGCCACGGTGATGACCGGCACCAAGGTGCTGTCCGCCGATCGCCATCCCGACCACTGGATCGTGACCACTCAGGACGTGGCGACGGGCCGGACGACCAAGCACCGCGCACGGATGCTGGTCAATGCCGGCGGCCCCTGGGTGGGCGACCTGATCCAGGGCACGATCCGCCTGAATTCGACCGAGGGTGTGCGCCTGGTGCGGGGCAGCCATATCGTGACGCGGCGCCTTTATGATCACGACAAATGCTATTTCTTTCAGGGCACCGACGGGCGGATCATCTTTGCGATCCCCTACGAGACCGACTTCACCCTGATCGGCACGACCGATGCCGACCACCATGACCCGTCGGTCAAGCCGGAATGCACGCCGCAGGAGCGCGATTACCTGCTGGGCTTTGCGAACCAGTATTTCCGCCGCCAGCTGACCGCGGATGACGTGGTCTGGTCCTATTCCGGGGTGCGGCCGCTGTATGACGACGGCGCGCAAAGCGCCACGGCGGCGACGCGCGACTATACGCTGAAGGTCGACCAGACCGGCGGCGCGCCGGTGCTGAACGTCTTCGGCGGCAAGATCACCACCTATCGCCGGCTGGCGGAATCGGCGCTGGCCAAGATCGCGCCGTTCTTTCCGAACCTGCCCGGCGACTGGACGCGTGGCGTGGCGCTGCCCGGCGGGGATTTCCCTGTCGACGGGGTGCCGGCGCTGGTCGCACGGCTGCGCGCGGATCATCCGTTCCTGACCGAAGGTTGGGCCCGCCGCCTTGTGCGCGCCTATGGGACCGAGGCCGCGACGATCCTTGCGGGGGCGCAGCAGGCCGCCGACCTGGGCGTCGATTTCGGCGCCACGCTGACCGAGGCGGAGGTCGTGTGGCTGATGGATCACGAATATGCCCGCCGCGCGACCGACGTGGTCTGGCGGCGGACCAAGCTGGGGCTGCGCCTGGACGCCGATCAGGTGCAGGTCCTGGACCAGTGGATACAGGCCCGTTGGGCGCAGGGGGCGGCCGCGGAATAGACGCGCCGTCAGGAGGGCCTTGGGAGGGGACATGACGTTAGAATTGCAGGGCGTGACGAAGGTGGTCGAGGGGCAGGTGCATGTCCATCCCACCGATCTGGTGCTGGAACGCGGCACGATGAACGTGCTGTTGGGGCCGACGCTGTCGGGCAAGACATCGCTGATGCGGCTGATGGCGGGGCTGGACCGTCCGACCAGGGGGCGCATCCTGTGGGAGGGCCGCGACGTCACCGGCATGCGGGTGCAGGACCGCAAGGTCGCGATGGTCTATCAGCAGTTCGTCAACTATCCGGCGATGACCGTCTTTGAGAACATCGCATCCCCTCTGCGCCTGATGGGCGTCGACCGCGCCGAGATCGACCGCCGCGTGCGCGAGACCGCCGCGATGATGCGCCTGACCCCCATGCTGGACCGCAAGCCGCTTGACCTGTCGGGCGGCCAGCAACAGCGCTGCGCGCTGGCGCGCGCGCTGGTCAAGAACGCCGGTCTGGTGCTGTTGGACGAGCCGCTGGCGAACCTGGATTACAAGCTGCGCGAGGAGCTGCGCGTGGAAATCCCGCGCATCTTCGCGGAATCGGGCGCGATCTTCGTATATGCCACCACCGAACCCGAGGAGGCGCTGCTGCTGGGTGGCAACACCGCGACCCTGTGGGAGGGCCGCGTGACGCAGTTCGGGCCCACGCCGCAGGTCTATCGCCAGCCGGCGGATGCGACCACCGCGCGGGTCTTCAGCGATCCGCCGATGAATTTCCTGCCCTTCCAGGTGGCGGGCGGGCGGGCGTCGGTCGCGGGCATGCCCGCGCTGCCCGACGGGCGCTATCTGGCCGGGTTCCGGCCCAACCACCTGCACCTGTCGCGGCATGCCCCCGACGCGGTGCAGTTCGACGCGCAGCTGGTCGTGACCGAACTGACCGGGTCCGAGACCTTCGTCCATCTGGACCATCACGGACAACGGTGGGTCGGGCTGATCCACGGTGTCCACGAACTGCCTTTGGGGCAGGTGCTGCCGGTCTGGCTGGACCCGCGCCACGTCTATGTCTTTGCCGAGGATGGCCGCATGGTCACCCCCGCCGCCTATGCAAGCGCCGCCTGAGGAGGGGTTATGGCCAAGATCACGCTGGAGAACCTCGCCCATTCCTATTCGGCCCATCCCAAGGGCCCGGAGGATTACGCGCTCAAGGAGCTGAACCACGACTGGCAGGACGGGGCGGCCTATGCGCTGCTGGGGTCCAGCGGCTGCGGGAAATCGACGCTGCTGAACATCATCTCGGGGCTGCTGATCCCGTCGCAGGGACGCATCCTGTTCGACGGGGTGGACGTGACCCGCGCGCCCACCGCCGAACGCAACATCGCGCAGGTGTTCCAGTTCCCGGTCGTCTACGACACCATGACCGTGCGCGACAACCTGGCCTTTCCCCTGAGGAACCGCGGCCGCCCCGAGACCTATGTGGCCGAGCGCGTGGCCCAGATCGCCCGCATGATCGGCATGGAGCACATGCTGGACCGCAAGGCCCGCGGCCTGACGGCTGATGCCAAGCAGAAGATCAGCCTGGGCCGCGGCATGGTCCGCAAGGACGTGAACGCCCTGTTGTTCGACGAGCCGCTGACCGTGATCGATCCGCACATGAAATGGGAGCTGCGCACCCAGCTGAAGAAGCTGCACCATGATTTCGGCCATACGATGATCTATGTCACCCACGATCAGACCGAGGCGCTGACCTTCGCCGACCGGGTCGTGGTCATGTATGACGGCCGCGTGGTCCAGATCGGCACGCCCGAGGAGCTGTTCGACCGGCCCGAGCATACCTTTGTGGGCTATTTCATCGGATCGCCCGGCATGAACCTGCTGCCCGTCACCGTGGCGGGACGCGAGGCGCAGGTGCCGGGCGGCACGACCGCGCTGGCCGGGTCATACGGCGCGCTGAGGGGCAGGGTGCAGTTGGGCATCCGCCCCGAGCACGTCCGCCTGTCCGCCGATCAGGGCCTGCCCGTCACGATCCGCCGGATCGAGGATGTGGGCCGCCACCGCATCATCCGCGCCGACCTGATGGGGCACGACCTGAACATCATCGCGCCAGAGGATCAGGCCATCACCGCGGACATGACCCGCGCGGTCTTCGATCCGGGCCGCGTGAACATCTATGCCGACGACTGGCGCGTGGCGGCGGCGTAAGGGGGGACCATGGAAAAGACCGTCAATCACAAGGCCTGGTTCCTGGTTCTGCCGGTGCTGGTGCTGGTCGCGTTCTCGGCGGTGATTCCGCTGATGACCGTGGTCAACTATGCGTTCCAGGACACGTTCGGGAACAACGTCTTCTTCTGGAACGGCACCGGCTGGTTCCAGGACCTGCTGTCGTCCGAACGCATGTGGAACGCGCTTGGCCGCCAGCTGATCTTTTCGGCCATCATCATCGCGATCGAGATCCCGCTTGGCATCTTCGTCGCGCTGAACATGCCGAAACGCGGGGTCTGGGCCAGCGTCGTGCTGGTGCTGATGTCGCTGCCGCTGTTGATCCCGTGGAACGTGGTCGGCACAATCTGGCAGATCTTCGGGCGCGTCGACATCGGCCTGCTGGGCTATACGCTGGACGCCCTGGGGATCAACTACAACTATACCCAGAACCCGATCCATGCCTGGGCCACGGTCATCGTGATGGATGTCTGGCACTGGACCTCGCTGGTCGCGCTTCTGGCCTATGCCGGGCTGCAGTCGATCCCCGATGCCTATTACCAGGCGGCGCGGATCGACCAGGCCAGCCGCTGGAAGGTCTTCCGCTATATCGAGCTGCCCAAGATGGCGGGCGTCCTCATGATCGCCATCCTGCTGCGCTTCATGGACAGCTTCATGATCTATACCGAGCCCTTCGTGGTCACCGGGGGCGGGCCGGGCAACGCGACGACCTTCCTGTCGATCGACCTGGTCAAGATGGCGCTCGGGCAGTTCGACCTGGGTCCGGCGGCGGCCTTCTCGCTGATGTACTTCCTGGTGATCCTGCTGATCTCCTGGGTCTTCTACACGGTCATGACCAATCTGGACAAAAGGGGCTGAGAGCATGGGCAAGCGCATCAACGGCAGCGCCGTCGTCATGATCCTGTATCTTCTGTTCCTGATGCTGCCGATCTACTGGTTGATCAACATGAGCCTGAAGACCAATGCCGAGATAACCGGCACCTTCGGCCTGTGGCCCCGGAACCTGACCTTTGCCAATTACGCGACCATCCTGACCGATCCGGCCTGGTACATGGGCTACGTGAACAGCCTGATCTATGTGGTGATGAACACGGTAATCTCCGTGGCCGTGGCGCTGCCGGCGGCCTATGCGTTCAGCCGCTATCACTTCATGGGCGACAAGCACCTGTTCTTCTGGCTGCTGACCAACCGCATGGCACCGCCCGCCGTCTTCGCGCTGCCGTTCTTCCAGCTGTACTCGTCGGTGGGGCTGTTCGACACGCATATCGCGGTGGCGCTGGCGCATTGCCTGTTCAACGTTCCGCTGGCCGTGTGGATCCTGGAGGGCTTCATGCGCGGCGTGCCGAAGGAGATCGACGAGACCGCCTACATCGACGGCTACAGCTTCGGGCGGTTCTTCACCCGGATCTTCATGCCGCTGATCTCGTCGGGGATCGGGGTCGCGGCGTTCTTCTGCTTCATGTTCTCTTGGGTCGAACTGCTGCTGTCGCGGACGCTGACCTCGGTCGCGGCCAAGCCGATCGCGGCGACCATGACCCGGACGCAAGGGGCATCGGGCGTCGATTGGGGCGTGCTGGCCGCGGCGGGCGTTCTGACCATCGTGCCGGGTGCCTTGGTCATCTGGTTCGTCCGCAACTATATCGCCAAGGGCTTTGCCCTGGGCCGCGTGTAAGGGGGATACGCCATGTCATGGATGGCCTGGACGCTGCCGACCGCGATCTTCTTCGTCACCATCGCGTTGCTGCTGGTCACCTTCACGGTGCTGGCGGTCCGGTTTCCCGAAACGCCGCGTCGCGGCGTCCTGGGGATCGAGACGACGCGGGGCGACCGTCTGTTCATCACGCTTCTGGGCTCTGCCTTCATCACCCTGGCTTGGCTGGGTCTGACGACGGCGGCACTGCCCTGGGCGATGCTGGTTTGCCTGGTCTGGGCCGCCGCCGTCTTTCGGTGGGTCTGACACAGCGCATTGGCCTGCGGGGGATGAGGGTCCCGCCGGCCGTCTGCCAACCTCGAAAATCCCAGGGAGGGAAAGACCAATGAGCCTGAGATTGCTGTCCACAACCGCGGTGATGCTGGCATTGTCCGGCCCCGCCTTCGCCGACATCGAGGCCGCGCGCGCGTTCCTCGATGCCGAGATCGGCGACCAGTCCGTCCTGACCCGCGAGGAGCAGGAGGCCGAGATGCAGTGGTTCATCGACGCCGCCCAGCCCCTGTCCGGAATGTCGATCAACGTGGTGTCGGAAACGATCACCACCCACGAATACGAAAGCCGCGTCCTGGCGCCGGCCTTCACCGCCA
The DNA here is from genome assembly GCF_004010775.1 of Paracoccus sp. Arc7-R13. Lineage (NCBI taxonomy): Bacteria > Pseudomonadati > Pseudomonadota > Alphaproteobacteria > Rhodobacterales > Paracoccaceae > Paracoccus > Paracoccus sp. Arc7-R13. The sequence continues at coordinate 33,882 of NZ_CP034811.1, forward strand.
TCACCGGCATCCAGGTCACCCATGACCTGATCGGCGAGGGCGACGTCGTCGAGAAGCTGCAGACCCAGATGCAGACCGGCGAGAACGTTTACGACCTCTACATCAACGATGCCGACCTGGACGGCACCCACTGGCGCTATCAGCAGGTCCGCAACATCACCGACTGGATGGCCGGCGAGGGTGCCGATTTCACGAACCCCGGCCTGGACCTGGACGATTTCATCGGCCTGGCGCAGGCGACCGCGCCCGACGACAAGCTGTACCAGCTGCCCGTCCAGCAGTTCGCGAACCTCTACTGGTTCCGCCACGACTGGTTCACCGACCCCGAGATCATGGCCGAGTTCCGCGCCGAATACGGATACGACCTGGGTGTGCCGGTGAACTGGTCCGCCTATGAGGACATCGCCAAGTTCTTCACCGGACGCGAGATCGACGGCCAGCAGGTCTATGGCAACATGGACTATGGCAAGAAGGACCCGTCGCTTGGCTGGCGCTTCACCGATGCGTGGCTGTCCATGGCGGGGGCCAGCGACAAGGGCGAACCCAACGGCTTCCCGGTCGACGAATGGGGCATCCGCGTGAACGACAACTTCCAGCCGGTGGGATCGTGCATGGCGCGGGGCGGGGCCACGAATAGCCCGGCCGCCGTCTATGCGATCGAGAAGTACATCGACTGGCTGCAGAACTATACGCCCCCGGCCGCCGCGGGCATGACCTTCAGCGAGGCGGGCCCCGTCCCCGCGCAGGGCAACATCGCCCAGCAGATGTTCTGGTACACCGCCTTCACCGCCGACATGGTCAAGGAAGGCCTGCCGGTCATGAACGAGGACGGTACGCCGAAATGGCGCATGGCCCCGTCGCCCTATGGCGCCTACTGGGAAGAGGGCATGAAGGTCGGCTATCAGGACGTGGGTGCCGCGACGCTGATGCAGTCGACGCCTGTGGACCGCGCGCAGGCCGCCTGGCTCTATGCGCAGTTCATCGTGTCCAAGACCGTCGACACGAAGAAGAGCCATGTCGGCCTGACCTTCGTGCGTGACAGCACCGTGCGCCACGAAAGCTTCACTGAACGCGCGCCGCAGCTTGGCGGTCTGGTCGAGTTCTATCGCTCGCCCGACCGGGTGCGCTGGTCGGATACCGGGGCGAACATCCCCGACTATCCGCGCCTGGCGCAGCTGTGGTGGCAGAACATCGGCGATGCTTCCTCGGGCGCCAAGACCGCGCAGGAGGCGCTGGACGCGCTGTGCGAACAGCAGGAGGACGTGCTGTCGCGCCTGGAGCGGTCCGGCGTGCAGGGTGATCTGGGTCCGGTCCTGAACGAGGAGCAGGACCCCCAGTACTGGATCGACCAGCCCGGCGCCCCCGTCGCCAAGCTGGAGAACGAGAAGCCCGCGCCGGTCACCATCGCGTATGAGGAGCTGATCAAGCGCTGGCAGGAATGATCCCTGCCCATTAGCCTGAAGGGGGCGCGGTCGATCCGCGCCCCCGTTCGTGACGAAAGGACCGCCCATGACCCATATCCTTGCCATCGACCAGGGCACGACCTCGTCCCGCGCCATCGTCTTTGACGCCAAGATGGTCCCCTGCGGCAGCGCGCAGGAGGAGTTCCCCCAGCATTTCCCGCAATCGGGCTGGGTCGAACATGATCCTGCCGACCTCTGGGCCAGCACGGCGGCCACCTGCCGCGCCGCGATCGAGAAATGCGGCAACCCGCGCATCGAGGCCATCGGCATCACCAACCAGCGCGAGACCGTCGTGGTCTGGGACCGCAAGACCGGCAAGCCCGTCCACAACGCCATCGTCTGGCAGGACCGCCGCACCGCCGATTTCTGCCGCGAGCTGGAGGCCGCGGGCCATGCCGACATGATCACCGCCCGCACCGGTCTGCTGGTCGATCCCTATTTCTCGGCCACCAAGCTGAAATGGATCCTGGACCACGTGGACGGTGCCCGCGATCGCGCGCAGGCGGGCGATCTGGCCTTCGGCACGGTGGACAGCTGGCTGATCTGGAACCTGACCGGCGGCGCGGTCCATGCGACCGACGCGACCAATGCCGCGCGCACGATGCTCTATGACATTCACAAGGGCCGCTGGTCGCAGACCATCTGCGGCCTGTTCGACATCCCCATGGCGATGCTGCCCGAGGTCAAGGACTGCGCCGCCGATTTCGGCACCACGCGGCCCGACCTCTTCGGGCGCCCCATCCCCATCACCGGCGTCGCGGGCGATCAGCAGGCGGCCACCGTGGGCCAGGCCTGTTTCGAGCCGGGCATGATGAAATCGACCTATGGCACCGGCTGCTTCGCGCTCTTGAACACCGGGGGCAAGCCGGTGGAGTCCACGCAGCGCCTGCTGACGACCATCGCCTATCAGCTGGACGGCAAGCCGACCTATGCACTGGAAGGCTCGATCTTCATCGCGGGCGCGGTCGTGCAATGGCTGCGCGACGGGCTGAAGATCGTCCGCGACGCGAAGGAGACCCAGCCCCTCGCCGAACGCGCCGATCCCGGCCAGCAGGTTATCCTGGTCCCGGCCTTCACCGGTCTGGGGGCGCCCTATTGGTCGCCCGACAGCCGCGGCGCGATCTATGGCCTGACGCGCAACTCCGGTCCCGCCGAGCTGGCCCGGGCCGCGCTGGAATCTGTGGGTTTCCAGACCCGCGACCTCTTGGAGGCGATGAAGGCCGATTGGGAGCCCAAGGGAGAGACCGCGCTCCGCGTCGATGGCGGCATGAGCGCATCCGATTACGCGATGCAGTTCCTGTCCGACATCCTGGGCGCCCCCGTCGACCGGCCCAAGGTGCTGGAGACGACGGCCCTGGGTGCCGCCTGGCTGGCGGGGCAGGGGCCGGGGATCTATCCCGACATGGCCGGTTTCGCCAAGGACTGGGCGCTGGACCGCAGCTTTGCCCCCGCGATGGAGGAGGACGACCGCGCCGCGCGCTATGACGCGTGGCGACGTGCGGTCAAGGCCACCATGTCGCTGTGACCGGCTGTTGACGCGGCCCGATGGGACGTTACATCGGGCCGATCACAGACAGGACATGACGATGACCCAGCACAAGGTGATCTTTGACACCGACCCCGGCGTGGACGACGCGCTGGCCCTCTACTATCTGGTGCGCCACCCGCAGATCGAGCTGCTGGGCGTGACCACCGTCTTCGGCAACGCGCCGGTGGCGATGACCACCCGCAATGCGCGCTTCCTGCTGCAGGCCTGGGGGCATGATGCCCCCGTCCATCGCGGGGCCGAGGGGCCGATGACCCCCGACATGCCACCCGAATTCTGGCCCACCCACATTCACGGCGACAACGGCCTGGGCAACCACCCCACCCCGGAGGCCCCGGTCGACGGCCCCGACACCGCCGCCCAGTTCCTGATCGACACGATCCGCGCCCATCCGGGCGAGGTGCGGGTGCTGGCCGTGGGGCGCATGACGAACCTGGCGCGCGCGGTGCAGATGGCGCCCGACATCGCAGGCTTGGTGCGCGACGTGGTGATCATGGGCGGCGCCTTCCGCGTGCCCGGCAACATCACCCCCGCGGCCGAGGCGAACATCTGGGGCGACCCGCTGGCCGCCGACGTGGTCTTTGGCGCGGACTGGCCGGTGGTCGCGGTGCCGCTGGACCTGACCACGCGCACCTTCATGGACAGCGCGTCGCTGGCCGATCTGGGCGCGCGGGGCGGCGCGGGGATGCAGCTGGTGGCCGACCTGTCGCAGGGCTATGTCGGCTTCTACCAGGCGGCGGGCTATGACGGGATGCTGGTCCATGACTGCACCGCCGCCGTCTATCTGACCGACCCGGACCTGTTCACCACGACCCAGGGCGAGGTCCGCGTCCTGTCCGAGGGCATCGCCCTGGGCCTGACGCTGATGAACCCCGCCGACCGCCAGGGCCCCCTGGGCGCGTGGGAGGGCCGCCCGCGGCAATCGGCCACGCTGGACGGTCAGCCCGACGCGATCCTGGCACGCATCGCGCAGGTCTGCACCGCCTGACCGACCGGACGGGACGATCCCGCGCGATTGTCCCGTCCCATCGAACACAGAGCGCGCGATTTTGCGCCTAATCTTTCGTTTGTGCCCCCCTTATCTGACAGTCATCGGAACGGACCAGACGCGCATCCGGCGCGCCACCGCTTCCAAGATGTTGCAAGAACAAGGAAAACGATCATGAAAAACTTTGTGTACGCCCTGGCCGCCCTGTCCCTGACCGCTGGTGGCGCGATGGCCGCAGCTAACGGAAGTAACGAGCGTCCTGACGGCTCGCTATCGTCCGCGCAGGTTGAAGCAAAAGCGCAAACCAAACAGGTTCCTGCCCGTTCCGTGATGACCGGGGAAGAATTGTCGCGCGCAGGACTGTCCGGCGACGAATTGCTGAGCGTCACCAGTGTTGGTTCGGACGACAAGGTTGCCAACCTGTATCGCGACCGGTAATTCATTCATACGGATCTTGACCCTCGGGTCAGGCACAAGCCGTCACGCCATTGGCGCGGCGGCTTTTCTCTACTGATTATCAGTCTTTGGCTATCGGCCCCAGGGTGACAGATGGATATCAAGGTGCTGCGCAGTTTCGTGGCCATCATCGACGAGGGCAGCTTTGCCGCCGCCGCACGGCGGATGGGCATCTCCAAAAGCATGTGCAGCAAGATGATCGCCGACCTGGAGGCCGATCTGGGCACGCGCCTGTTGACCCGCACGACGCGCGCGGTCACGCCCACGGCGGCGGGCTTGGGCTTTCACGCGCAGGTGGCCGACATCCTGTCCCGCCTGGACGCCGCGTTCGAGGACGTCCGCGCCGCCTCCAGCCGCCCCTCGGGCCCGCTGAAGCTGGGCGTGCCGGTGCAATACACGCTGAAGGTCTTTCAGCCGCATCTGATGCGCTTCATGGACGAACATCCCGACATCCAGCTGGATGTGGTGCTGGACGACAGCCGGTCGGACATGACCCGCGACGGTTTCGACGCCGTCATCCGCATCGGCACGCTGGAGGACAGCAGCCTGCACGCCCGCCGCCTGCACGATGCCAACATCATGCTGGTCGCATCGCCCGATTACGTCGCCCGTCACGGCAGCCCGCAGCGCCCCGCCGACCTGCGCGACCACCAGTGCCTGCACTACACCAACCTCAAGGGGCCGGGCACCTGGCCGCTGCGCAGCGGTACCGAGGTCGTCTATCAGAAGATCACACCCGCCTTCTCCAGCAACAACGGCGAATTGCTGCGTGCGCTGGCGGTGGGCGGCAAGGGCATCGCGCTGGCGCCCGAATTCCAGGTGGCCGACGATCTGGCGCGCGGCCTGCTGGTGCCGGTCCTGGCCGATCATGCGTTGCCGGGGGTGCCGATCCATGTCGTCTATTCCAGCCGCAAGCTGGTGACGGCGGCCCTTGCGGCATTCCTGGACTTTGTCGGGCGGCTGGATCTGGCCTGATCCTGCGGGCGGACAGAATGCCGCCTTGCGCCTGTCGTCGCACTCTGTCCTGCTGAGCGCGACAGGAAAGGCGGGCGGCATGGGCGGACAGGTCAGGGTGGCGGTCATCGGCGGGGGCATCACCGGGCTGACCTGCGCGCGGGCGCTGGCGGATGCGGGGCATGCCGTCACGGTGTTCGACAAGGGTCGCGGCATCGGCGGCAGGCTTGCCACGCGCCGCACCGCCGACGGGTTGCGGTTCGACCACGGTGCGCAGGTGCTGCCGGCCACCGATCCCGATTTCGCCGCGCTGCTGCAGGCGATGGTCCGCGACGGCCACGCCGCGCCGTGGGACGGCGGCATCATCGGCACGCCCGGCATGGCCCAGATCCCCCGCGCGCTGGCGCAGGGACTGGACGTCCGGTCCGGCCTGATGGTCACCGCGCTGGACCGGGACCCCGACGGCTGGCACCTGCGCGGAGAGGGGATCGACCACCGCGCCGACATCGTCGTTCTGGCCATTCCCGCCCCGCAGGCGCGTGATCTGCTGGGCGTGGCCCACGCCTTTGCCGCGCCGCTGGCGCAGGTCCGCTATCAGGCCAGCGTCACGGTCATGGCAGGGCTGGGCCCCGCCGCTCCGCGCCCCTTCGTCACGCATCGCGGCACCGGCGCGCTGGCTTGGGTCGCGCAGGACGGCGCAAAGCCGGGCCGGCAGGGACAGCCGCTGACCACCTGGCTCGTTCAGGCCGACCCGGATTTCAGCATGGCCCATATCGACCTGCCCTTTGCCGAACTGGCGGATCTGATCGCGCCGCAGCTGCTGGATCTGTTGGGGGCCAAGCCGGATCACCTGCGCCACGCCGTCGCGCATCGCTGGCTGTACGCGCAGACCGATGCGGCGCTTGGCCGACCGTTTCTGGCGGATGACGCGGCGGGGCTGATCGTCGGCGGGGATTGGGCGTTGGGACCCCATGCGGAACATGGCTGGTCCAGCGGCCGGGCGATGGCCGCGCATCTGCTGGCGCGATCATGACGGAAGACCGCACCCCCCGCCCCGTGCCGCAGGGCCGCCTGACGCGGATGCTGCGCCTTGGGGGGCTGGCGGGCGGGATGGGCGGCCGCGCGCTGGCGCAGGGCGCGCGGCAACTGGCGACGGGGCAGCGGCCTTCGGCCCAGGACCTGTTCCTGACGCCCGCGAATGCTGCCCGCTTGGCCGGGCAGCTGGCCCAGATGCGCGGCGCCGCGATGAAGATGGGCCAGTTGGTGTCGATGGAGGCCGGTGACTTTCTGCCCCCCGAACTGACGCAGATCATGGCGCGGCTGCGCGCCGATGCCGATCCGATGCCGCCCAAGCAGCTGCAGGCGGTGCTGGACCGGGCCTGGGGGCCGGGTTGGTTGCGCCATTTCGCCCGCTTTCAGGTCAGGCCGATCGCGGCGGCCTCGATCGGGCAGGTGCACCGCGCGCAAACCCGCGACGGGCGCGACCTGGCGATCAAGGTCCAGTATCCCGGTGTGCGCGACAGCATCGACAGCGACATCGACAATATGGGCCTTTTGCTGCGCATCCCCGGCCTGATGCCGCAGGGGGTCGACCTGCCTGCCCTGATGGACGAGGCGCGCAGCCAGCTGCATGCCGAGGCCGATTATCTGCGCGAGGCCGCACAGATGCGCCTCTATGCCGCCAATCTGGCGGGGCGCGACGAATTCCGCCTGCCGGTGCCCGACGATCAGTTCAGCACGGCCGACGTTCTGGCGATGGATTTCATCGACAGCCACCCGATCGAGGCGCTGTCCGACGCCCCCCAGGCCACCCGCGATCGTGCCGCCCATCATCTGGCCCGTCTGGTCATCGAGGAGCTGTTCCGGTTCGACCTGATGCAGACCGACCCGAACTTTGCCAACTATCGCTGGCAGCCTGACGAGACGCATCCGGATGGCGGGCGCATCGTGCTGCTGGATTTCGGGGCGACGCGCGGCTTTTCGGCGCCGGTGGCCCCGCGCTATCTGACGCTGCTGCGTGCCGCGCTGGCCGATGACCGCGAAGGGGTACGCCGCGCCGCCATCGACATCGGCTATTTCCGCGACCAGACAGATGCCGCGCATCAGGACGTGCTGCTGCAGATCATGGACCTGGCGTTCGATCCGCTGCGCGCGGGCGGCATCATGGACCTGACGCACAGCGACATTCCCCGCCAGGTCGCCGATCTGGCGATGCAGGTGGCTCGCACTCGCACCCGGGCCGAGATGCCCCCGCCCGAGATCCTGTTCCTGCACCGCAAGATCGGCGGGCTGTACCTGCTGCTGTCGCGGCTGCGCGCGCGGGTCGACCTGGATGCACTGATCCGGCCCGACGATCTGGCGCAGATGCTGCAGGCGCGGGGCTAGGGCTGGTCCATCTCGTGCAGGCGGTCCTGGGCCAGGCGCAGGATCATCCGGAATTCGTCCGTGACGGTCAGGGCCTGACCCACGCCCTCGGCCGGGACGGCACCGGGATCCTCCTGCCCGTCGCGCAGCGTTTCGCGCTGGTCCAGCCAGTCCAGGACGGGTTGTCGGGCCTGCGGCTCCAGCGCCGCGACCAGCCGCGCCAGCAGGCGGCGTTGCGCGACAAGACGGGCTTCCAGCGTGGCAAGGGCGGTGTCGGTCATCAAGGCCTCCCGGGGCGGACATGCAGCAGGGGCAACGCCGGTGCGGGGCGCGGGGTTCATCCGGTGACGAACCCCTCCTCCAGCAAGTCGCCCATCAGGGCCGCGATGTCGCGGGTCAGGCGGTCGCGGGGAACGTCGGCAAAGACCTCGGCCAGGGTGTCGGCCAGATCGGCGGCGCTGCCGGGGATCTCCAGCAGCGCCCAGACTGCGTGTCCGACCGGATTCAGGTGCCAGACGACCGGGTCGGCGGGCGTCCACAGGAATGCCCCCGACCCCATGCGCCGCAGCACGATCCCCGGAGCCTGCCGCAGTACCCGGTCGGGATGCACCGGAACGGACCGCCTGTCCGGCACATGCAGCGGATCGGGCAGCGGGCCGGCCAGCGGCACGTTGGTCTGGGGTGGCGCGTCGGGGGCGAAGGCCCGGCGCAGCAGGGCGACCGCGTCCTCCAGATCGGCATAGACCAGTCTCAGGCAGGTCATCGCGGCGGCCATGTCGCGGGTCTTGGCAAAGGCCTGGTCGGCGCTGCCCAGATCGCCCATGTTCTGCGCCAGCAGGTGGTGCATCGCCTGATCGCGATCCATGCGGTGCAGCGTGGCGGGGCCGATCTGGCGCCGGTCCAGCACGATCAGCGTGCCGGGCCGGGCCTGGGTGCCGTGTGGGGCGACGTTGGGCGCCGCCAGATAGGCATAGCGCCTGTCGCGCGGCCCCGGCGTCATGGCGACATGCCGGCGGAAGGCGACGGTGGTCTCCTTTGGCAGGGGCAGCCGCAGGCGGGGCGCGATGCCCAGGGCCACGGCCTTCAGGTCGGCGGTCAGCGGCAGCACGTCGTCGCAGAACACCGTGACGTCCGGTTCCGCCGTCAGTCGCCCGATCAGCGTGCTTTTTCCGGCCCGCATCGGACCCGTCAGCAGGATCAGGTCGCCCACGAAACGGAACGCCCCGCAATGCAGCGCCATGCAGCCCGGACGGTTTGCCAGAAACCCCTCGGACAGATCGGCGATCAGGGCGCAGGCGGCGCTGGCCGCATCCAGCCCCCCAAGATCGCCCTGAAAGAACGGGGAACGCGCGACGAACCCGCCTGGCCCTTGCGTCACCAGCGTCTGGCGGTGGCCCGGTCGTGGCGCGGACATGGTCTGCGGCTGCCATCCGCGGATCGCGCCCATCAGCGCCCTGCAGACCGGCCCCGCACCCTGCAATCGCAGTGACAGGCCGGTGCCGGGAAAGTGCAGATGGCTGTCCGCGCCGGGCGACTGGCGCGCGGCGCGGACGGGGCGGGTTCGGGACGGGGGCGCCATCGTGGATCAGCGCGACGGCTTGGACCAGTCGCGGCGCGTGCCCGGCCGCGAGGGACGGCTGCCGCGCTGGCCGCGAATGCCACGGTTGTCGGGACGCGACGCGCGGCTGGCCCGGCTGGCGCGACCGCGGCCGCCATTGCCCCGCCCGCTTCCTCCGCGACCGCTGCCGCCCCGACCACTGCCACCCCGGCCGCTGTTGCCGCGACCGCTGCCACCCCGGCCGCTGCGACCGCTGGCGCCGCTGGCATGGGCCGCCCCGAACCCGACCAGGGTGGGGGCGGCATAGATCACGCCGGCGGCCCCTGCGGCCAGGCCCAGCTTGGCCAGAAGGCCGCGACGCGAGAGGCGGATATCGGACGTATCGGACATGGGCTTCTTCCTTTGTGTTGCCGGAACCGGTCCTGTCCGGTTCATGGATGCAACGGGCCGGCGGGGCGGCTTATTCCCCGCTGACGGAAAGAATCTGCGATCCTGCCTCGGGGCAGGCCGACGGCGACGCGACCATGCCGTGGCCGAACACCGGGTCGCGGCCCGGTGCGCCCAGATCGGCAGCGCAGCGGAACAACCGGTCGCGCGCATCCGTCGCGCTCAGCCCGTCGCGCGCCATGCCAAGCGCCAGTGCCGCCGACACGAAGGGCGCGGCATACGAGGTCCCCGACCGCAGCCGCCCCCCCTCGATCGAGGCGGCGGTCCACAGGTTCACCCCCGGCGCGGCCAGCGCGACATGCGGACCCCGCGCCGCCTGGCGATAGGGGGCACGGTCGGCATCGACGGCGGTGACGGCGATCACCTCGGGCCAGGCGGCGGGAAAGGCGGGGGCGGCGCCCGGCCCGCCGTTCCCCGCGGCCGCGACAAGGCCGATGCCCGCATCGCGCGCCTCGACCACGACCTGGCGCAGCACGGGGTTCGCGGGGCCGGAAAAGGACATGTTGATGACCTGCACCCGCGCCTGGATCAGCACGTCCAGCGCGTTCAGCAACGAGAACGCATCCGCCGCCGCCCCATCGGCGCGGCTGTGGAACGCCTCGACCGCGATCAGGTCGGCACGCGGCAGCAGGCCGGGGGCGCGACCCTGCGCATTGCCGATCAGAAGGGCCGCGACGGCAGTGCCATGCCGGCGCCCCGCCGCGTTCCGCCCGTCCAGGTCGACCTGGTTCACGCGCAGCGACTGGCCGCGCAACGCGGGATGGTCGGGATTGACACCCGTGTCGATCATGCCGATCCGCGGCCGGGCCTGCAGATCGGCAGGGCGCCAGCCGATCATCTGCTGGGCCGCGCAGTCCGCGCCGTCGCAGGTCAGGTCGTCGGGGCGATAGAGCGAATTCAGCGCCGCGGTCGATCCGGGCAGCAGGCGGGCGATCTCTGCCCGGGCCTGTGCCGGGTTGCGGCCCGGCGGCAGGCGCAGCCGGGCGGCGCGGCGCGCCAACGTCGCGTTGTCGCGCTGCGACAGCACGTCATAGCCTGCCGCCTGCAGCGGCTGCAGGCTTTGTCCCGGCGCCAGGATCACGACCATCTCGGGAGGGGCAGGCGCGCGGCGCCGTCGCTGGCGCACCGGGCGCGACACCGATGCCCGCCCCGACGGCGCGCTGGCATCGGACGCGCGGGCCGTGCCGGTCCCGATCAGCGTCGGAGTCGCATAGGCCAGCCCGGCCGCCAGTCCCATCCGGGTCAGCAGCGCGCGGCGGGTGGTCGGGGCGTCCTGGGTCATCGGCGGGTCCTTGATGCGATCGGGTCGGGTCATGGAAACGGTCGGCGGAACCAGTCTATTCCCATCGGCCCGCTGCGCGCACTTTTCTTTCGCGTGCGATGGAATAAAAGCGGAGGGGCCACGTTTCAAGGTCAACCAAGACCGCAAGGGGGGACCCTGTCCGTGACCGATGACCTGCGCGCCCAGATGATCGCGCTGCTGCCCCGCCTGCGGTCCTTTGCCCGCGGCCTGTCGGGCCAGCACGCGCTGGCCGACGACCTGGTGCAGATCACCGTCGAGAAGGCGCTGCGAAACCTGGACGCCTTCGTGCCGGGGACGCGGATGGACAGCTGGCTGTTCCGCATCCTGCGCAACAGCTTCATCGACCATGTACGCGCCCGGCGGGACACCGACAGCCTGGACGATGACGACGCCATGCCTCTTGTGGGCCAGGACGGCCGCGAGGTGACCGAGACCCGCCTGCATCTGGCCGATGTGCGTCGCGCCATGAGCCGCCTGCCCGAGGATCAGCGCGTCGTGCTGATGCTGGTCTGCGTCGAGGGCATGCGCTATCGCGAGGCCGCGCTGGCGCTGGACGTGCCTTTGGGCACGGTGATGAGCCGCCTCGGCCGCGCCCGCGCGGCCCTGGCGCAGGCGCTGCAGGACGATCCCGCCCTGCTGTCGGCCAGGCTGGGCTGAAGCAATCCGCAAAGGCATGATCCGATGACCCGTATCGACCCCCCGATTGATCCCAACGACGAGAGCGACGAGATGCTGATGGCCCTGGCGGATGGCGAACTTGACGAGACCACCGCCGAACGCCTGTGGCAGCGGATCGAGACCGACCCCGCCTTGGCTGACCGCTTCGCGCTGTTCGTCGATACCCGTCATGGCCTGCAGGCGGCCTATCCTCCGGAACCGGTGCCCGACCGGCTGATCGCAACCGTCATGGCGGGCACGCCTGCTTCCGATCCGGTCGTCGTGCCATTCAGGCGCAGGTTGTCTGCGCGGCCGATGGCGGCCTGGGCAATGGCCGCGTCGCTGGTCCTGGCAGTGGGCCTGGGTGGGTTCCTGGCCGGCCGGGCGACGCCCCCTGCGGGCGCCACCCTGCAGCAGGCGGCGGCCGCCCTGGCCCAGGTGCCGACGGGGGGCGAGGCTGCCCTGCCGGGCGGGTCGGTGGCGCGGGCGCTGGCCAGCTATGACACCGACCTGGGTCTGTGCCGTCTGATCGAGGCGGGCGCGGAACGCGCGCTGATGTGCCGCGACCAGGGCGGCTGGTCGGTGGCGCTGGCGGTGCCGGGCGCGGGTCAGGACGCCTATCTGCCCGCGTCGGACCTGGGAACCGGCCTGATCGACACCGCGCTGGACGATCTGGGGGCGGGGCCTGCGCTGGACCCCGCGGCCGAGGCTGCCGCCCTGTCTGACTGATCCCGCCATGGAACATCCGGCACGCGGGTCGTGTTGGGGGGCCTTGAGGAAAGGCCGGGTGGGGCATGTGGGACTGGATATCTGAGAACAGCGGGCTGGTTCAGGCCGGAATGGCGGCGGTCACGGCGCTGGTCTGGATGGTGTATCTGCACATCATCGTGTCGGGCCTGCGCCGCCAGCGCCGGACCGAGATCCTGATCCAGCTGGGCGGCGCGCGGAACCTGTCCGCACGCATCCTGGTCAGCAACCTTGGGTTCGAGCCGATCTATGTGCTGGAGATCATGCTGACCGTCTGGACCGCCAGCGGAGAGCGCATGTCCTCGGTCGCCGACCGAACCGAGATCGCGCAGGGCCAGCACGCAACCCCGCGCGAGGCGACGCTGCAGGGACCGCTGAAAAGCGGGGATCACGTCGATATCGGCAGCGTGCTGGACCTGCTGGACCGCGCCCGCCACCGCAGCTTCGACGCGCTGGAGCCCGGCGACATCCGCGAGGTCGAGGTGACGGTGGCAGCCATCACCGCCGCCGACAGCCGCATCGCGGCCGCCGCCCGCCGTTTCGCGATGAAGGGAGAAGGCGACGACATGTCTCTGTGTCCGCAGAACCTCTATGCACGCCAGATCCGGTCGCGCTGGCGCCGCCGCCAGATCGAGGCCAAGCTGCGCGAGCGTCTGTGATCAGTCCCCGCCGAACAGATCGCGCGTGAACACGCGGTCGGCCACGTCCTGCAGGTCCGGGGTCAGGCGGTTCGCCACGATCAGGTCGGCGCGCGCCTTGAACGCGGCCAGGTCGCGGATCACCTCGGACCCGAAGAACCGCGCGTCGGGAAGGGCGGGTTCAAACACCACCACCTCAAGCCCCTTTGCCTTCAATCGCTTCATGATGCCTTGGACGGCGGATTGGCGGAAATTGTCGGACCCGGCCTTCATCACCAGGCGATGGATGCCCACCACCTGCGGCCTGCGCGCCAGGATGGCGTCGGCGATCACGTCCTTGCGGGTCCGGTTCGCCTCGACCACCGCGGCGATCAGGTTCTGGGGCACGTCGTTGTAGTTCGCCAACAGCTGCTTGCTGTCCTTGGGCAGGCAGTAGCCGCCATAGCCGAAGGACGGGTTGTTGTAATGGGCGCCGATGCGCGGATCCAGCCCGACACCCTGGATGATCTGGCGGCTGTCCAGGCCAAGCGACAGGGCATAGCTGTCCAGTTCGTTGAAATAGGCCACGCGAAGGGCAAGATAGGTGTTCGCGAACAGCTTGATCGCCTCTGCCTCGGTGGAGCCGGTCAGCAGGACCGGCACGTCGTCGTCCAGCGCCGCCTCGGCCAGCAGGTCGGCAAAGGTCCGGCCGCGGGCGCTGTCCTCGCCCACCACGATGCGCGAGGGGTGCAGGTTGTCGTGCAACGCGCGCCCTTCGCGCAGGAATTCCGGACTGAAGATCACCTGCTCCGTGCCAAGCCGGGCGCGAACGTCGCGGGTAAAGCCCACCGGGACCGTCGACTTGACCACGATCACCGCCTGCGGCGCCAGCCGCGTGACATCCCGGATCACGTCCTCAACGCTGGAGGTGTTGAAGTAGTTGGTGACCGGATCATAATCGGTGGGCGTCGCCACGATCACGAAGTCGGCCCCCGCATAGGCCGCCGCCGGGTCGGTCGTCGCGGTCAGGTCCAGGCTTTGCGTGGCCAGGTGATGGGCGATGTCCTCGTCGATGATCGGACAGCGCCGGTCGTTCAGCATGGCCACGCGCCCCGCGTCCACGTCCAGCGCGCGAACGGTGTTGCGCGCGGCCAGCAGGACAGCGTTGGACAGGCCGACATAGCCGATGCCCGCGACGGCGATTGTTTTCCCGGACATGGCAGGCCTCCCGATGATGTGGCCGGCACAATAGCGTGCGGCGGCGGCGTTGCAACCGCCGCCGCGTGGCGTGCTAGACCGCCTTGGCTTCGGCCCGGCGCGCATGCAGCGCCGGTTCGGTATAGCCGGACGGCTGCTGCGTTCCGGTCAGCACCAGATCACGGGCGGCCATGAAGGCCGGCCCGTCAAAATCGGGTGCCATCGGGCGATAGGCGGGATCGCCCGCGTTCTGGCCGTCGACCTTGGCGGCCATACGGCGCAACGCGTCCTCGACCTGGGCTTCGGTGATCAGCCCGTGCTCCAGCCAGTTGGCCAGGTACTGCGCGCTGATGCGGCAGGTGGCGCGGTCCTCCATCAGCTGCACGTCGTCGATGTCGGGCACCTTGGAACAGCCGATGCCCTGATCGACCCACCGCACAACATAGCCCAGGATGCCCTGCGCGCTGTTGTCCAGCTCGCGCAGGACCTGATCCTGCGGGATCGGGCCGTCGGCCAAAGCCGGGGTCAGCAGCAGGTCCAGGTCGGGGATCGGCTGACCCTGCAGCTCGTCCTGGCGGGCGGCCACGTCGATCTGATGATAGTGCAGCGCGTGCAGCGTCGCCGCGGTGGGCGAGGGAACCCAGGCCGTGCTGGCGCCCGATTTCGGGTGGCCGACCTTGACCTCCAGCATCTCGGCCAGGGCGTCGGGCTTGGCCCACATGCCCTTGCCGATCTGCGCGCGGCCCCGCATGCCCGACGCCAGGCCGATCAGCACGTTGCGATCCTCATAGGCCTTCAGCCAGGTGGCGGTCTTCATCCCGTCGCGACCCACGAATGCACCCGCCTGCATCGAGGTGTGGATCTCGTCGCCGGTGCGGTCCAGGAAGCCGGTGTTGATGAAGAAGATCCGGTTGCGGATCGCGTGGATGCAGGCGGCCAGGTTGGCGCTGGTGCGGCGCTCCTCGTCCATCAGGCCCAGCTTGACGGTGTTGGGGGCCAGTCCCAGGGCGGTCTCGACATGGGCAAAGACGCGGTTCGCGAATGCAGCCTCTTCGGGGCCATGCATCTTGGGCTTGACGACATAGATGGCGCCGGCGCGGCTGTTGCGCGGTCCTTCGGTCTTCTTCAGGTCATGGATGGCGCAGGCGACGGTGACCATCGCATCCATCAGCCCCTCGGGCGTGGATTGGCCGTCCTTGCGGATCACGTCGGTGGTCATCAGATGGCCGACGTTGCGCACCAACAGCAGGGCGCGGCCCTGCAGCGTCACGGTGCTGCCGTCGGGCCGCGTCACGGTCCGGTCTCCCTCCAGGCGGCGGGTCATCGACGTGCCGCCCTTCTCGAAGGTCTCGGACAGATCACCCTTCATCAGGCCCAGCCAGTTGCCATAGACGCCGATCTTGTCCTTGGCATCGACGGCGGCGACGCTGTCCTCGCAATCCTGAATGGCCGACAGCGCGGCCTCCAGCACGACGTCGCGCAGCCCGCTGGCGGATGCCGCCCCGATCGGGTGGTCGCGGTTGATCACCAGCTCGACATGCAGCCCGTTGTGGCGCAGGACGTATCCGGTGTCGGCGCCGTCGCGGTGGGTGCCGACAAAGGCTGCCGGATCGGCCAGCCGCGCGGCCTGGCCCCCAACGGTCGCGACCAGCCCCTGCGCGTCGGCGTCATAGGCGGTGACGTCGGCATGGCTGCCCCCATCCAGCGGCAGCGCCTGATCCAGGAATGCGGCCGCCTTGGCCACGACCGCGTCACGGCGCGCCGGATCGAACCCGGCCGACGGCACCGGACCCATCACGTCCGACCCGTACATCGCGTCATAGAGCGAGCCCCACCGCGCGTTCGCCGCGTTCAGGGCAAAGCGGGCATTGCTGACCGGCACGACCAGCTGCGGCCCGGCCAGAGTGGCGATCTCGGGGTCAATGTCGCCGTTCTCGACGGCAAACGGGGCCGGTCCGGCGACCAGATAGCCGATCTCGGTCAGGAAGGCGCGATAGGCGGCGGCGTCCCAGGGCTGGTTTCCGCGAGCCTTGTGCCACGCGTCGATCTGGCGCTGCAGCTCGGCGCGGCGTTCCAGCAGGGCGGCGTTCTCGGCCGCGAATCCGTCCAGCAGCCCGGCGTAACCCTGCCAGAAGGCATCCGCCGTCACGCCGGTCCCGGGCAGCACCTGCGCCTCGATGAACTGCGCAAAGTCGGTATCGACCTCAAGGCCGTGGCGGGGGGTGGCGGAACGGGTCATGGGGCTCTCCTCGGATGGCGGGGATTCGGCATCGGGCCATACCCCAAGGGTGGGATACGTCACCCCGGCAGGTTTGCCAAGGGTTTTGGAACGATTTTCCATTGTGTCCGCAAACCGGGCGTTGCGGCCTGGTGTCGCGGGGGTCCGGGGGCCCCGCAGCCTTGCCGCCCCCCTCGATGGGGGGTGGCAAGGCTTCCTTCCCCCAAAGGCGCGCACATGATCACGATGTCCGTTTCCGCTGGCAGAATGTCGCAATTCTGCCGCGCCGTCGTTCGCCTGCGACTAGTTTGGGGCGAAAGCCACCCCGGACCCCCGAGCAGCGCCATGACCCAAACCTCCGACTTGACCACAGCCCAGCTGATCGCCGCCCGTCTTCCCGGCCACGCGCTTCCCCGCGACCTGTATTGCGGCGAACAGGCCTTCCAGGACGACCTGGAGCAGATCTGGTACCGGGAATGGCTGTTCGCCGGTCCCAGTTGCGAGCTGCCCAAGACCGGCAGCTACATCACCATGCAGGTCGGCCAGTATCCGGTCATCGTCACCCGCGGCGCAGACGGCCGCATCCGTGCCTTCCACAACGTCTGCCGCCACCGCGGCCAGCGCCTGTGCGCCAAATCGAACGGGACCAATCCCAAGCTGGTCTGTCCGTATCACCAGTGGACCTACGACCTGAACGGCAAGCTGCTGTTCGCGCGCGACATGGGCCCCGAGTTCGACCCCTCGAAATACAGCCTCAAGCCGGTTCATTGCGTGGACCTGAACGGCATGATCTTCATCTGCCTGGCCCAGGTGCCCCCCGCCATCAACGAACTGGCGGCTAACTTGACCCGCTATGCCGCGCCCTCGGGGCTGGCCGATGCCAAGATCGCCTTCAGCTCAACCATCGTCGAGAAGGGCAACTGGAAGCTGGTGATGGAGAACAACCGGGAATGCTATCACTGCAGCGGCAGCCATCCGTCGCTGTGCCGGACCTATTCCGACGATCCGCTGATGACGGTGATGGAGGGGCCGAACGCCGCCTCGCCCGAGATCCTGGCCCATTGGGACCGCTGCGACGCCGCCGGTCTGCCCGCCCGCTTCGTCAACGCGCCCGACATGCAGTGGCGCATGGCGCGGGTGCCGCTGATGGACCATCAGGAAAGCTTCACCATGTCGGGCAAAGCCGCCGTCGCGCGGCGCATGGGCACGATGCCCTGGAATGACGCCGGCAGCCTGATGTTCTATCACTTCCCCTCGTCCTGGAACCACTTCCTGCCCGATCACGCCATCGTCTTCCGCATCCTGCCGATCAGCCCGACCGAGACCGAGGTCACGACCAATTGGCTGGTCCACAAGGACGCGGTCGAAGGCGTCGATTACGACATCGAGACCCTGACCCGCGTCTGGCTGAACACCAATGACGAGGACCGCCAGGTGGTCGAGGAAAACCAGGCCGGCATCCTCTCCCCCGCCTATGAGCCCGGCCCCTATTCCCCCACGCAGGAGGCCGGTGTGATCCACCTGATCGACTGGTATTGCGGGTTGATGGCATCACGCCTCGGGATGCGGCAGGCGGCCGAATAGATGGCCAAGCCCCGCGTGAACTGGGCCGCCGAGCCGTGGTCCGATGACGAGCCGCTGGAATGCGTCATGGTCGTGCCCGAGACGCGCGACACCTCGACCTTCATCTTCCGGGCGCCGTCTGGCGCGTGGTTCGACTATCAGCCCGGCCAGTTCGTGACGCTGGACCTGCCCGTCGATCCCGCCAGGGGGCCGGCCGGCAACGTCCAGCGGACCTACACGATCAGCTCGTCGCCCTCGCGGCCGCTGTCGATCTCGGTCACGGTCAAGGCGCAGTCGACCTCGATCGGCACGCGCTGGATGCTGGATCACCTCAAGCCGGGAATGCGGATCCGGGCCTTTGGCCCCAACGGCATCTTCAGCTTTCACCGTCATCCGGCGGCGAAGTACCTGTTCATCTCGGCCGGGTCGGGCATCACGCCGATGATGTCCATGACCACCTGGGCCTGGGACCGCGCGCAGGACACCGACATCGTCTTTGTCCATGCCGCGCAGCGCCCATCCGACATCATCTTCCGCGACCAGCTGGAACATTACGTCGCCCGCGTGCCCGGCCTGCAGCTGCGCCTGACCGTCGAACAGCCCGAACCGTTCCGCGTCTGGCACGGCTATCAGGGGCGGTTGAACAGCCTGATGCTGGGCCTGATGGCCCCCGACTATCTGGACCGCGAGGTGTTCTGCTGCGGCCCCGAGCCGTTCATGCAGGCCGTGCGCGAGATGCTGATCTCGCTTGGCTACGACATGGAGCGCTATCACCAGGAAAGCTTCGGCGCCCCCGTCGCCACCGAGGCCGAGGCCCCGGTCATCGAGGATGTCACCCCGGCCGACGATGCCAGCGCCCAGGTGACCTTCGCCTCCAGCGGCGTGACGGCGTCCTGCGCGGAAACCGACACGGTTCTGGCGGTGGCCAAGCGGGCGGGGCTGAACATTCCGTCCGGCTGCACCTTCGGCCTGTGCGGCACCTGCAAGATCCGCAAGACCGCGGGAGAGGTCCACATGGTCCATAACGGCGGCATCAGCGACGAGGACATCGCCGAGGGCTGGATCCTGGCCTGCTGTTCGAACCCGATGGGGCGGATCACCGTCGAGGTCTAGCCCAGGATGACCCGATGCTCCTGTTGGCCTGTGACGCCTGCGGGAACCGCATAGGTGCAGCCGTCCGTGTCGCGCGGATCGTCCAGCCCCTGCCGTGCGGTCGTCGCGAACAGCGTCGTCAGGTCCGCGCCGCCGAAGGCCGGGCAGGAGACGTGCGGTGCGGGCAGATCGATCGTCCGCTCAAAGCGGCCCTGCCGGTCATAGCGCGCGACGCGCCCCGCGCCCCATTGTGCCGACCACAGCCCGCCCTGGGCGTCGATGACCGCGCCGTCGGGGTTCAGCCCTTCGGCGTTCAGGTGGATGAACACCTGCGGATCGCCCGCGGGCCAGCCGTCGCGGTCCAGCCGGACCTGCCAGATGGTCGAGCGGTCGGTATCCGCGAAATGCGCCAGATCGCCTTCGGGCGAAAAGCAGATCGCGTTGGTGATGGTGATGTCGGGGAACAGACGGCGCAGCTCTCCGCGGTGGAACCGCCAGATCGACCCGGCACCGGGTTCCGCGTTCAGCCCCATCGTCCCGATCCAGAACCCGCCCTGCGGGTCGGCACGGCCATCGTTGCTGCGCGTCACGACGTTGTCCGCCTCCAGCGGCACCAGGACCTGGGCAGCACCGTCGCGCAGATCCACCAGCGACAGCGTCCGGCTGGACGCCACGATGATGCGGTCCGCATCGACGATCCCCGCGGCCGAGACGGGGTCGGCAAAGTCCCAGTGACGCCGCGCGCCGTCCAGCGGCTTTTCGAACATGCGGCGATCGATGATGTCGAACCAGATCAGCGACTGGCGGTCGGGATGCCACAGGGCGCCTTCGCCCAGGGTGCAGGGGGTGTCGTCAAAGATCATGCGCTGGCCTCCCATGCGGCGACAATGGCGGCGGCCTTGGCGGCCACGGTGTCGGCACTGTCGCCGGGCTTGTACAGGCTGGATCCGATCCCGAAGCCCGCGGCCCCGACACGGCGCCATTCGGCCATGTTGTCCACGGACACGCCGCCCACGGCCCAGCAGTCGGTTCCCGCGGGCAGCACCGCGCGCATGGCGCGCAGGCCCGTGGGACCGATCAGTTCTCCGGGAAACAGCTTCAGCCCGGTGGCGCCCGCCGCCAGCGCGGCAAAGGCCTCGGTCGGGGTCATGACGCCGGGATAGCTGGCCATGCCCGCCTCCACGGTGGCGCGGATCACGCCCGTGTCGCAATTGGGCGAAAGGACCATCCGCCCGCCCGCATCGCGGACCGCCTGCACCTGGTCGGGCGTCAGCACCGTGCCTGCGCCGACCTGTGCGGCGTCACCGAACTCGCGCGACAGGATTCGGATGCTGTCCAGCGGATCCGGAGAATTCAGCGGCACCTCCAACCGGGTGATGCCGGCCTGGATCAGGGCATGGCCGACGGCGCGGGCGTCCTGCGGCGTCAGGCCGCGAAGGATGGCGATCAGGGGACGGGACATGGATTATCCTTGCAGAAATTGACGATGGGCCGCGGACAGGCCGGCCAGCGTGGCGTCCTGGACCGACATGCGCGCGGCGGGGACGCCCTGCGCGGCCAGCGCATCGGCGTAAAGCGCCGACAGGGCGGGGGCGCCGATGATGGTGACCTGCGATCCCAGCCACCAGGGCCGGGCCGCGGCCATCTCCCACCCGATCAGCGTGCCCGACAGGCGTGCGCGTGCCGCAGCCGGGTCCAGCCCGGACAGCAGCGATTCCGCGCGCAGCTGGAACAGGCCCGCATAGCCGCGTTCCGGGCGGCTCATCGCGTCCGACACCGCGTTGCGGAACAGTGCGGGATCGCAGTCACCTTTGCCGACCGAATGGCGCAGGACCGACTGGTTGGCGATCAGGCCGAACAGCTCACCGGTCATGAAGCTTTTGAAGTTGCAGATCTCACCCGCCGAGATGCGGACCCATTTTGTATGCGTACCCGGCAGGCAGGCGATGCCGTCGAAATCCGGATCCAGCGCCAGAAGGCCCGCGATCTGGGTCTCCTCTCCGCGCATGACATCGGCAGGGTCGTCCTGACGGACACCGCAGATGACGCGCACGGGCCGGCCGCCCGGATCGCCGGGCACCGCGACCATGCGTGGGGCGGCGGGGCAGGGGACGGGCGCATAGGGTGCCTCGACCCAGCCCTGGCGCGATCCGACCATGCCGCAGGCGATGACCGGCACGGCGGGCCACCCTTGGGTCGCCTGCGCCAGCACGCCCGCAAAGCGGTCGGGGGTCAGGCCGCCCATGCCCTGATCGCTGTCGCGGGCCTCGACCACGGTGCGGCCGGACATGGCCCACAGCCGCAGGTTGGTGGTGCCCCAATCGGCGGCAATCCAGTCTATCGTCACAGGCGCGTCCCTTCGATCACGGCGATGGTTTGCGGAAAGGCCGGGGGCAGGGCCACGCCCTGCGCCATCAGCGCCGCGCCGTTCAGGGTCACCGCACCCCGCGACAGCGCAACAGAGGAACTGTGGTGACCCACGGGATGTTCCAGCATCGTCAGACGATAGCGCGCCTGCGGGTCCAGCCCGGTCAGACGCAGCAGCGGCGGCTGCAACGCGACGGGGGCGTCGATCTGTGCGGCAAAGACCACCATGCGGCTGCCGTCGGCGGCCAACTGCATCTCGGCCAGGCTGCCCGCAGGGCGGTCCAGCCGCCAGATGTCGCCCGCCATCATCCAGTCGCGGTTGGCCTTCCACCAGGCGGTGACGCGGGTCAGCGTCCTGGCCTCGGCTGTGGTCAGTTCACGCGGGTCCATCTCGAACCCCATGTGCCGCTGTGCCGCGGTCCAGGCGCGCAGCGCCATGGGCAGGACGCGCCCCGAGGTGTGGCACTCGCGCGGGCCGACATGGCTGCCCGTGACGCAGGCGGGCAGCAGCATCGCCGCGTGATGCTGGATGCGCAGGCGTTCGTTCGCGTCGTTGCTGTCGGACAGCCAGACGCGGCCGCAGCGGGTCAGGATGCCCGCGTCGATGCGCCCCCCGCCCGACGCGCAGCTTTCGAATTCCACCTGCGGATGGGCCGCGCGCAGCCGGTCGAACAGCGCATAGACGCCGCGCGTCTGCGCCGCATCGGGAAAGGGCGTCAGCCGGTTGTGATCCCATTTGACATAGTCGATGTCCCACGCGCCCAGGATGCCGCCGATGCGGTCGAACAGATGGTCGCGCACGTCGTCGCGGGCCATGTCCAGGTGCAGCTGGGTGCGCCCGCGGATCTGGTCCGCGGGGCCCAGCACCCAGTCCGGATGGGCGCGATAAAGATCGCTGTCCTCGTTGATCATCTCGGGTTCGAACCATAGGCCAAAGCGCATGTTCAGCGCACGGAGCTTGTCGATCAGCGGCTTGAACCCCTGGGGATGCTTGCGCGGGTCGATGGTCCAGTCGCCCAGGGACGAGCTGTCGTCGTCGCGCCGCCCGAACCAGCCGTCGTCCAGCACGAACCGTTCCGCGCCAAGGGCCGCGGCGCGTTCGGCGATCTGGGCCAGTTCGGTGGCGTCGTGGCGGAAATAGATCGCCTCCCACCCGTTGTAATGCACGGGGCGCGGCCGGCGCGCGGGGGGCAGGGCGTCGCGGATGGCGCGCTGAAAGGGGACCGCCACGCTGTTCAGGCCCCGATCGCCGCGCGCCAGCCAGATCTCGGCCGTCTCGAAGACCGTGCCGGGTGCGCGTTCCGACCCCGAGCAATGGCCCAGCTGGATCTGGCGGCGGCCGTCGGGCAGGGCCTCGACCAGCATCCGGTGGCCGCCGGACCAGCCGTAATGCAGGGCCACGGCCTCTCCGCCGGTATTGGTGGTGCCGGGGGCGGTCAGCCACAGATGCGGCGGATGTTCGTGGCCCGATCGACCGGTGCGCGCGTCGCGCAGGCGCGCGCCGTGGTCCAGCGCGGTCGTCACCGGCTGGAACTCCCGCGTCCAGCGCCCCGCCAGTTCGGTCAGGTCGGACAGATGGGCGGGGACCGGCAGGGCCAGCGCCAGACGGTGCAGCGTCACCGCGGCGTCGGACGACAGCCGCGCGCGCAGGCCGATCAGCCCGTGATCCATCGCACGGATGGTGATGTCCAGCCGCAGGCCGGGCGCGACATGGCGCAGGGTCAGCGCGTCGCCCTGATCCGCGCTGTCGAGGCGCCAGTCCGGCTCCAGCGGCAGGCCCTTCTGGAACGCGACCAGCCCCGGCTGGCCCGGAAAGCTGCGCCGCGCCTCGGGGACCAGCGCCAGGGGCGGCAGGGCGTCCAGCATGCCGCCGGTGATGCCGCCCGCCGCCGCCGCGACCAGCGCGTCCAGGTCGGTGTCGCCGGGCAGGGGCGCGCCCCAGTAATGGCAGCAGGCCATGCCGTCGTCGCTGCCCAGGACCATGGTCTGGGCGGGCGTGTCGATGCGCCACAGCCTCATTTCACCGCGCCCAGGGTCAGTCCGGCGATGAAATGCCGCTGCATCAGGAAGAACATCAGCACGGGCGGCAGGGCGGCCAGGATCGAGCCTGCGCTGACCAGGTGCCATGCGGCGATCCACTGGCCGTTCAGGCTGTTCAGCCCCGCCGTCACCGGCTGCGTGTCCGCACCCGTGGTCAGCACCATCGCCCAGAAATAGTCGTTCCAGATGAAGGTGAAGACCAGCACCGAAAGGGCCGCGATGGCGGGCCGGACCAGCGGCAGGACGATATGCCAGAAGATCTGCCATTCGGTGACGCCTTCGACACGGGCGGCCTCGATCAGTTCGCGCGGCAGCGCCTTGATGAAGTTGCGCATGAACAGCGTGCAGAACCCTGTCTGAAACGCGATGTGGAACAGCGCCAGGCCGGTGATGGTGTTGTACAGTCCCATGTCCACCGTCAGGTCGCGCACCGGCACCATCAGGATCTGGAACGGCACGAAATTGCCCGCGACGAACATGAAGAACACCACCAGCGACAGGCGGAACTTGTAGACCGCCAGCGCGAAGCCGGTCAGGCAGGACAGCCCCACCGCGCCGATCATCACCGGAATGGTGATGCGGAAGCTGTTCCACAGGTACTGCGCCAGGGGCGAGTTGCGGAACACGTCGGCATAGTTCTCCCACGCGAAACGCGAGGGGATGCCGAAGTAGTTGCCCGCGGCCAGGTCGCCCGACGGGCGGACCGAGGTCATCGCGACCCCCAAGAGGGGCAGCAGCCACAGGACCAGCATGATCGGCAGCACGATCTTATAGGTGCGCTGTGCCGCGGGGGACATCGACTGGATGGGACGGGGAAACATGGGTCAGACCCCTTTCTCGTCGCGCCACATCTTCCAGATGAAGCCCGAGATGAAGATCATCATGATCGCGAACAGGACGACCGCGATGGCCGCGCCGTAGCCCATGCGATAGCCGTATTCCGACAGCGCCTGTTCGTACATATAATAGGACAGCACGCGCGACGACCCGAAGGGTCCGCCCGAGGTCATGATGCTGACCAGATCGAAGCTGCGCAGCGCACCGATGACGGTCACGACCACGGCGATGAAGGTCGCCGGGCGCAGTTGCGGCAGCACGACATGCCACAGCATTCGCCAGCCCTTGGCGCCGTCCAGGCGCGCGGCCTCGATCTGGTCGGGGGCGACGGCGTTCAGGCCGGTCAGGTACAGGATCATGCAATAGGCGATCTGCGGCCACAGGCCCGCCGCGATGATGCCATAGGTGACGAAGCGTTCGTCGGCCAGGATCGCGACACCCGTGCCCGTGGCCCATTCGATCAGCGCATAGAGCAGCCCGAAGCCCGGCGCATAGAACCACGAAAAGATCAGTCCCACGACCACCTGGCTGATGACGAAGGGAAAGAAGAACAGCGACTTGTAGATGCGGATGCCGCGGATCGTCTGGTTCAGGAACAGCGCGATCATCAGCCCCAGGGGCACCGCCAGCAGATACAGCGCCAGCCAGATCACGTTGTTCTTCAAGCTGGTATAAAAGGCCTCGTCCCACCACAGCTCGTCGTAATTGGCCAGGCCGACCCAGGTCATCGGGCCCAGCCCGTCCCAATCGTGGAAGCTGACCCAGACCGACTGGAAGATCGGGATGATCACGTAGACCGAAAACATCAGCAGGCCCGGCGCCAGGAACAGCCAGGGCGTCAGCTGACGCCGGGACCGGCGGCGCGGCGGGGGGGTGTCGGGCAGGGCGGTCATGGTGCCACCTTCATCTTGCGGGGAAACGCGCGGGCAGGGGCGTCCCTGCCCGCGACGGGATCACTGGGCGTAGACGCGCTGGCGCTGACGCTCCAGCCGTTCGAGGATGGCGTCCAGGCGTTCGGGGCGGACCATGAATTCCTGGAACCCCTCCATCCCGGCCTTGGCCATCTCCGGCGGCGCGTCGCGGTCAAAGAACTGCGCGATGCCGCCCTCGGCGGTGGACAGCAGCTCGAAGCCCGCCTGCAGGAACGGGTCGTCGCCCACGCTGCTTTCGGCGTTGATCGGCAGCTGGCCAAGCGTGGCGTTCATCTTGGTCTGCACGTCGGGGCGCGCCATGAAGGCCAGGAACAGCTTGGCATCCTCGGGGTTCTTGGCCGCGGCGGGGATGTGGACGGTGTCGGTCGGCGCCTCCTCGGCGCGCGGGATGTCGGGGTTGATGGTCGGGAAGGGCATGAAGCCCAGGGTCTCGTCCGTCATGCCGCCGTCCTTGAAGGCCGCCACGGCAAAGTTGCCCATGACATAGTTCGCGGCCTTGCCCTGGACCAGGTTCGACACGGCGTCCTGCCAGTCGATCGCGGCGTGGTTGGCCGAGACATAGGGCAGCACCTTGGCGAATTCGGCAAAGACCGCGCGCACGCTGTCATCCGTCCAGGGGATTTCCCCGTTGGTCAGCTGCATGTGCCAGTCATAGCCGTTGGTGCGCAGCGACAGATAGTCGAACAGCCCCGCGACCGGCCACAGCGCCTTGGATCCGGTGGTCAGGCAGTCGATGCCCGCGGCCTTGAACTTCTCGCAATTGGCGATGAACTCGTCCCAGGTCGCGGCGGGCTCGACGCCGACCTGCGCATAGACGTCCTTGTTGGTGTAGATGCCCCATTGGTAGTAGGTGTAGGGGATGCCCCACTGCTTGCCGTCGATGGTCATCGATGACAGCGCGGACCCCAGGGTCTCGGTCAGGTTGTTCTCGGCCCAGATGTCGGACACGTCCATGAACTGGCCCGCCTCGACGAAGGGGCCCATCCGGTTGCCCGCGTACCAGTTCGCCAGGTCCGGCGCGTCGGCGGTCATGAAGTTCCGGATCGCGGTCTTATAGCCTTCGTGGTCGAACGTGTTCACCTGCACGTCGATCTCCGGATACTCGGCCTCGAAATCCGCGATCAGCTGGTCGAACGCCGCCTTGGGCGCAGGATCGGACGCATCGGTATTGAACACCAGCACCCGGCTTTGCGCGAAGGCGGGGGCGGTTGTGGCAAGCAGCATCGCCAGCACCAGCCCTTTTCTCAGATGGACCATGGTCTCCCTCCCATTTTGGTTCCATATATTGAAACTTAGTTTTGAATATTGAAACTATGCTGCGAATCGCATAGCCTGTCAACAACGGGGGAGGGTGACGTGACGGTGCAGGGACGCGAAACGACGGATGGCACGGTGGGCCGCACGCTGGCCGTGCTGGACCTGGTCGCCGCCTTCGGCCGCCCCGTCCGCTTTGCCGAGATCCTGCCCGTCGCGGGCCTTCCCAAGGCGACGCTGTACCGGTTCCTGCAGGCGCTGACCCATCAGGACATGCTGGCCTATGACGAGGACCGCCAGACCTATGCGCCCGGCATGCGGCTGGTGCGGTTGGCCCATTCGGCCTGGGCGCAGTCCAGCCTGGCGCCCTTGGCGCAGCAGGTCCTGGACCGCCTGGCGGTCGATCTGGGCCAGACCATCCACCTGGCGCAGCTGGACAACGGCGCCGTCCTCTATGTGGACAAGCGCAACGCCAAGCTTCCGGTCGAGATGTTCGCCCAGTCCGGCAAGGTGGGCCCGGCCTATTGCACGGGCGTGGGCAAGGCGATGCTGGCCCATCTGCCCGAGGACAAGCTGGCCGCGGCCCTGTCGCGGCAGTCCTTCCACGCGCACACGCCCAACACGCTGACCACGCCAGACGCCCTGCGCGACGAGCTGGTCCGCATCCGCCAGCGCGGCTATGCGCTGGACGACGAGGAACACGAGACCGGCATCGCCTGCCTTGCCGCCCCCATCTTGTCGGGGACCGGGCGCATCCTGGGCGCGATCTCGGTGACGACCACGACGGCCACGACCAGCCGCGACCAGCTTCTGTCGCTGGCAGGCCCCGTGACCCAGGCTGCGGCGCAGATCGCCGCGACCGCCGACACCTGGCGGTTCCCCGAACACAAGCAAGCATGAGGTTGCCATGTCCGGCGTCCAGCTAAGCCGCGTCACCAAGGATTTCGGCCCCGTGCGGGTCATCCACGGCGTCGATCTGCAAGTCAGGCAGGGAGAGTTCTGCGTTTTCGTTGGCCCCTCGGGCTGCGGGAAATCGACCCTGCTGCGCATGATCGCGGGGCTGGAGGAGACCAGCGCCGGCCAGATCATGATCGAGAACCAGGACGTCACCGATGCCGACCCGGCCGACCGGGGCGTGGCGATGGTGTTCCAGACCTATGCGCTGTACCCGCACATGACGGTCGCGCAGAACATGGGCTTCGGGCTGAAGATGAACGGCCATCCCAAGGCCCAGATCGCCACCAAGGTGGCCGAGGCGGCCCGCATCCTGAAGCTCGACCCGCTGCTGGACCGCAAGCCCGCCAACCTGTCGGGCGGCCAGCGTCAGCGCGTGGCCATCGGCCGCGCCATCGTGCGCGGCCCCAAGGTGTTCCTGTTCGACGAGCCTCTGTCGAACCTGGACGCGGAACTGCGCGTCGAGATGCGGGCCGAGATCGCGCGCCTGCACCGCGAGCTGGGCGCGACGATGATCTATGTCACCCATGACCAGGTCGAGGCGATGACCATGGCCGACAAGATCGTCGTGCTGCGGTCGGGCCGCATCGAGCAGGTCGGCAGCCCGATGGAGCTGTACGACGATCCCGACAACCGCTTTGTTGCGGGCTTCATCGGCAGCCCGGCTATGAACTTCGTGGCGGGGCGCGTGCAGGGTGGCCAGGTCGTCACCCCGGCCTTTGACGCACCGCTGGACCGCCACGGTCCCACCCTGACCGAGGGGCGCGCGGTCGAGATCGGGCTGCGTCCCGACGCGCTGACGCTGACGCCGCACGGCCCCTTCCGCATCGACCTGGCCGAGAACCTGGGCGGGACGACCTATGCCCATCTGCGCGCCCCGACCGGAGAGAAGCTGATCGTGCAGACGACGCAGCGGCTGGACCCGGCCGGCGGCGGCAGCGTGGGCCTGAGCTTCGACGCGGCGGATGCGTTCTTCTTCGACGCGGACAGCGGGCAGCGGCTAAGATGAGCCTGCGCATCGGACTCGTGGGCCTGGGCACCATCGCGCGTGCGCAGCACCTGCCCGCCATTGCCGCGACGGACGGCCTGACGCTGACCGCCATCGCCAGCCGCAATGCCACGCTGGAGGGCGTCGCCAACCACCGCGACGTGACGCAGATGCTGGGCGATGTGGACGCGGTGTCGCTGTGCACCCCGCCGCAGGCGCGGTTCGATCAGGCCATGGCGGTGCTGCGCGCGGGCCGCCACCTGATGCTGGAGAAACCGCCCGGCGCGACCCTGTCGGAAATGGCCGTCCTTGAGGCCGAGGCCGCGCGCCAGGGCGTGACCATCCACGCCACCTGGCACTCGCGCGAGGCCGCGGCGGTGGACGCGGCCCGCGACTGGCTGGCCACGACCCGCATCCGTGCCGTCCGCATCGACTGGTGCGAGGATGTGCGCAAATGGCATCCGGGCCAGGAGTGGATCTGGCAGCCCGGTGGCCTGGGCGTCTTCGACCCCGGCATCAACGCGCTGTCAATCCTGACCGCGCTGATCCCCGGCGTGCGGCTGGTCGGCGCTGACCTGCACGTCCCCGCGAACCGCCAGACCCCCATCGCCGCCGATCTGAGCCTGGATGCGGGCCATCCCATCGCCGCGCATTTCGACTGGCGCGTGACCGGAGGAGAGACCTGGCAGATCGCCTTCGACACCGATGCCGGCCCCGCGACGCTCTCCGAAGGCGGCGCGCGCTTTGCCGCGCCGGGCCTGGAGACCGCCGGTGAGAACCGCGAATATGCCCGCCTTTACGCCCGGTTCCGCGATCTGGTCGCGGCGGGCGGCAGCAACCTGGACCTGGCGCCGCTGCGCTTGGTTGCCGATGCCTTCCTGACGGGCCGCCAGCACGCGGCCCCCGCCTTTGAGGACTGATATGAAAATCACCGCCATCGAGACCTTCATCGTTCCGCCCCGCTGGTGCTTCGTCAAGATCAGCACCGATGAGGGCATCAGCGGTTGGGGCGAACCCGTCCTGGAGGGCCGCGCCGCCTCCGTCGCCGCCTGCGTCGAGGAGCTGTCGGACTATCTGATCGGCCGCGACCCGCGCCTGATCCAGGACCACTGGACGGTGATGTATCGCGCGGGCTTCTATCGCGGCGGCGGCATCCACATGTCGGCCATCGCGGGGATCGACCAGGCGCTGTGGGACATCAAGGGCAAGGATCTGGGCGTGCCGGTCCATGCCCTGCTGGGCGGCCAGCAGCGCGACCGCATCCGCGTCTATTCCTGGATCGGCGGCGACCGTCCGGGCGACACGGCGCGGATGGCGCGCGATTGCGGCGATCGGGGCTTTACCGCCGTCAAGATGAACGGCACCGAGGAGATGCAGTTCGTCGACAGCCACGCCAAGGTCGATCAGGTGCTGGCGCGCGTGCAGGCAATCCGCGAGGAGATGGGCCCCGATTTCGGCATCGGCATCGATTTCCACGGCCGGGTGCATCGTCCGATGGCCAAGGTGCTGGCCAAGGAACTGGAGCCCTTCCGCCTGATGTTCATCGAGGAGCCGGTTCTGTCGGAACATGCCGAGGCGCTGCGCGAGATCGCCAACCACTGTTCGACCCCCATCGCGCTTGGGGAACGCCTGTACACACGGTGGGACTTCAAGGCGATCCTGCAGGGCGGCTATGTCGACATCATCCAGCCCGATCCCAGCCATTCGGGCGGCATCACCGAGACCTATCGCATTGCCGCCATGGCCGAGGCGCATGACGTGGCCTTGGCACTGCACTGCCCGCTTGGCCCCATCGCGCTGGCCGCGAACCTGCAGCTGGACGCGGTCTGCTACAACGCCTTCATCCAGGAACAGTCGCTTGGGATTCACTACAATCAGGGCAGCGACCTGCTGGACTATCTGACCGACCCGTCGGTCTTTGCCTATGACGACGGCTTCGTCGCGATCCCGCAGGGGCCGGGTCTGGGCATCGAGGTGAACGAGGACAAGGTCCGCCAGATGGCCGCCGAAGGGCACCGCTGGCGCAACCCCGTCTGGCGTCATGCCGACGGCAGCTTTGCGGAGTGGTGATCATGCGGACCGTCCAGAAACTGAACCACGGCTGGATCTTCACCGAAGGCGCGGCCGATCCCGCCGCACCCCTGTCGGGCGCGTCGGTCACGCTGCCGCATAACGCGGTCGACCTGCCGCTGAGCTATTTCGACGAGACCTGCTATCAGCGCGCCTTCACCTATCAGCGCGTGATCGCATGGGATGACGCATGGGCGGGCCGCCGGGTGCAGCTGCGCTTTGACGGAGCCATGGCCGACAATGTGGTCTGGGTGAACGGCGTGCAGGTCGTGGCCCATCCCGACGGCTATACCCCCTTTGTGGCCGACCTGACCGACCATCTGCGCCCCGGCGACAACCGGGTCACGGTGCGGATCGACGGGTCGGAGAACCCGGCCATCCCGCCCTTCGGCGCGCAGATCGACTATCTTACCTATGCGGGGATCTATCGCGATGTCTGGCTGATGGTGCTGCCCGAACGGCACCTGACCAATGCGCGCATCCTGACGCCCGACGCGCTGGCGGACGCGAAAACGGTCGTGATCCGCCCCGAGGTCACCGCCCCCGGCCCGGTCCGCGCCCGGCTGCTGGACGGCACGCGTGAGATCGCCGCCGTGGAGGGCGAGGGAGAGCTGACCCTGTCGGGCCTGACCGGCCTGTCGCTCTGGTCCACCGAGAACCCGCAGCTTTACACGGTCGAGCTGACCCTGCCCGACAGCGGCGACGTGACCACGCATCGCTTCGGCTTCCGCACCGCGGAATGGACGCCGCAAGGGTTCCTGCTGAACGGCCAGCCGATGACGCTGCGCGGGTTGAACCGGCATCAAAGCTGGGCCCATCAGGGCTATGCCGCGGGCCGTCATGCGCAGGAACGCGATGCCGAGATCGTGCGGTTCGATCTGGGCTGCAACATGGTGCGCACTTCGCATTACCCGCAGAGCCCATGGTTCCTGGACCGCTGCGACGATATCGGGCTGCTGGTCTTCGAGGAAATCCCGGGCTGGCAGCATATCGGCGATCAGGCGTGGCAGGATCGCAGCGTGGAGAATGTCCGCGCGATGATCACCCGCGACTGGAACCATCCCAGCATCGTCATCTGGGGTGTGCGCATCAACGAAAGCCCGGACAACCACGATTTCTATCTGCTCACCAACGCGCTGGCGCGCGAGCTGGACCCGACGCGCGCGACCGGGGGCGTGCGCTGCATCACCGACAGCGAGATGTTGGAGGACGTCTATACGATGAACGACTTCATCCTGGACGAATCCGAGCTGCCGCTGATCAACCGCCCGCGCACGGCGCTGCGGTCCGTGGCCGAGGTCACCGGGATCAAGAAGCCGGTGCCCTATCTGGTCACCGAATATAACGGCCACATGTTCCCGACCAAGGCGCAGGATCCCGAACTGCGCCAGATGGAGCACGTGATCCGTCACCTGGAGGTGCTGAACGCCGCCCATGGCGATGCGGGCATCGCGGGGTCGATCGGCTGGTGCATGTTCGATTACAACACGCACAAGGATTTCGGCGCGGGCGACCGCATCTGCCATCACGGCGTCATGGACATCTGGCGCGAACCGAAATTCGCGGCCCATGCCTATGCCAGCCAGAAGCCACCGTCGGAAGGCATCGTGATGGAGCCGGTCACCTTCTGGGCCCGGGGCGAACGCAACATTGGCGGCGTCCTGCCGCTGATCGTGCTGACGAACTGCGACGAGGTCGAGTTCGAATGCGCGGGCGTCACCCGCCGCGTCGGTCCCGACCGAGAGCGGTTCCCCCATCTGCCGCATCCGCCGGTCATCATCGACCACCGCCATATCGGCGCAGCGGAGCTGGGCCTCTGGGGGATGAGCTGGCATCCGGGCCGCATCACCGGCTGGCTGAACGGCGAACAGGTCGCGCTGCGCGACTATGTGGCCGATCCGCTGCCCACCACGCTGCAGATCGCGCCCGACCGCGACACGCTGTCTGCGGATGCGGATATCGACCTGCGGGTGATGCTGCGCGCGCTGGACCAGACGGGCAACCGGCTGCCCTTCTTGGATGCGGGCATCGCGGTGACGGTGGACGGCCCCGCGCGCCTGATCGGGCCTGACCTGCGGATGCTGCAGGGGGGAACCACGGGCATGTTGCTGCGCCTGACGGGCGAGGCGGGGACGATCCGCATCACCGCCCGCCATCCGCAGTTTGCGGAAGCCGTGGCCACCGTCACGGTCGGCTAGGGGCGGTCCAGCAGATAGCGCGTCTCGGTCCGCCAGACGGTGCCGGGACGCAGGATCGTGGGCGGAAAGTCGGGGCGGTTCGGGGCGTCGGGCCATTCCTGTGCCTCGAACGCGACGGCGGATTGGGGGCGGGCGATCTGGCCGGGGTGGCCGGCAAGGCCCGTCTGCGGGAAATGGCCACCGTCATAGAACTGCAGCCCGGGCGCCGTCGTCAGCACCCGCAGCCGCAAGTCTGGCGCCGTCAGGCTGGCCACCTGCCGCAAGGGGCCATGCCCGTCGGCCAGGCACCAGCAATGGTCCAGCCCCGTATCTCCAAGCGGCCGGGCCGTGCGGAAATCGAACCGCGTGCCCGCCACCGGGGCCGGGGCGTCGGGCAGGGGGATCAGCGCATCGTCCACGGGCAGATAGCGGTCGGCCTCGATCTGCAGCATCTGGTCCGCGGCCCCATCGGGCGACAGCGTCCAATAGCCGTGATGCGTCAGGTTGCAGGGCGTCGGGCGCGTGGCCGTCGCCTGCAGCGCGACGCTGAGTGACGCCGTGCCGTCGTGATCGCCAAGCGACAGGGTCGCCACTGCCTGCATCGCGCCGGGAAAGCCCATCTCTCCGTCGGCGAAATCGAGGGCCAGGGTCACGGCATCGGGCGCGGCGCGCGTGATGCGCCACAGGCGGACCGATGCCCCCTCGGGGCCGCCATGCAGGCAGTTCGGCCCTTCGTTCGCGTCAAGATCATGAACCCGGCCCGACAGGCGGATGCGCGCACCCGCGATGCGGTTGGCATAACGTCCGACCAGCGCGCCCACATGGCGGAATGGATCCGTTAGATAGGTCGCGGGGTCGGGATGTCCCAGAACCAACGGATGGTCGATCCCGTCCAAGCGCAGGTCCTGGACGATGCCGCCAAGCGTCAGCACGCGCGCGCGCAGCCGTCCCGCCTGCAGGTCCACGGCCTGCACCCTGCGCCCATCGGGCAGTTGTCCCATGTCGATCATCGCATCCCCCCATTGGGCGCGATCAGACCGCGCCCCGCCGGGGAAGGCAAGATCACCCGCGACGCGCCTCGGCCTTTGCCAGCTTGTCTTCGACCCGGCGGAAGGCGGCCAGCAGTTCACCCTTGAACTGGCCAGGTTCGAATTCGCGCAGGCCCGAATGGGCCGCGCACAGCCAGCGAAGATCGCGCGTCAGCCCTGCAAGCCCCTGCAGCCAGTCGCGAAAGTCGCGAACCGCTCCGGCCTGCGGCAGCAGCGCCTGCGGCAGGGTCGGATGCAGGAACACGCGCGGGTTCGGGAAGACGCCGCGCAGCAGGCGCGGGACCGGCATCAGGTTGATCGTGTCATCGACATGCAGCGTCCGGCTGGCCGGGTGCCACGCCAGCAGCGATCCGGCGTGGACGCGTTCGTTCCGGCTGACATAGTCGATCCCGCGGGGAAGCGAGAACGTCAGGTCATCCGCGAACATGTCCTGAACCTCGGGCGCTTCGACAGGTTCGGGACGCCAGTTCAGGTCCGGGTGGCGCAGGCGGTGGCGGTGAGAGCCGAACAGCGCCGCGTCGGGAAAATCGCGGGCGGTGGGGGCGCAATGCAGGGTATGGAACGGATGCAGGTTCAGAACCGCCTGAACCGCGCGGCCGCCATCGGTCAGGTCCATGACCGTGTCGCGGATCGCGCCCGACAGGGGATAGCTGTCCAGCATCACGAAGCGGCCTGTCCCAAGCCGGACCAGCGACGCCTGCGTGCCGACGTTCAGGACGCCGCCGATGTGCAGGTCGCCCCGGATCGACCAGAAGCCCTGTCCCAGATCGTGGATCGATTCCGTCATGACTGCATCCTATGCGCCGGGGGGTGTGCCGAAGTCGCGCCCGGCGGGTTCCGCCTGGCGTGTCTTGCCGCAGATCTGGCGCAGGGCGGCCTTCAGCCCCTCCTCCAGCGTGGGATGATAGAAGGGCATGGTCAGCAACCCCGTCGCCGTGGCGCCAGACTGCACCGACCATGCCAGAAGATGTGCCAGATGATCGCCGCCCGGACAGCACAAATCTGCGCCGCTGAGCCGCCCCTGCGCGTCGGCGTAAAGGGTCACGGCACCTTCTGCGCGCGCCTCGGTCCGGGCACGGCCCTGGTCGGAATAGTCGCTGCGGCCGCTGATGACCCCGTCGCCCGGCCCGGTCCCGACCGAGGCCAGCGGCGGGTCGGTGAAGGTCAGCGCGAATGCCGGGCTGCGCTCTCCTGGGGTGACCTTCGGATAGGTCGCGGCATTGGTTCCGGAGATGGCACCCTCGGTCGATGCTTCGTGCAGCAGGGGCACATCGGCATTTGCGTCGCCCGCCATGAAGACGGGCGCGTCGCCGCATTGCATCGTGGTGCGGTCGAAGACCGGCGTTCCGTGATCGTCCAGCAACAGCCCCGATGCATCCAGGTCCAGGCCCTTCAGGTTGGGCGGACGGCCGACGGCGACCAGCACGTGGCTGAACACCTGATCCCCCGCCGCGTCGCCCGTCCAGGACAGCTTGATCCCACCGTCAACGGCCGAGGCTGTCGTCTCCACCCCCAAGCACAGGGTCACGTCGCGCGCGATGGCGTCCTGCAGCGCGTCATGGACGACATCGCAGCGGGCCTTGCCAAGGCGGGTGCCCTGGTCGAACAAAGTGACCGGCACGCCAAGACGTCCCATCGCCTGCGCTAGTTCCAGGCCGATCGGCCCGCCGCCGATCACCGCCAGGCTGTCGGGAAGGTCGGGCAACTCGAAGATGGTCTCGTTCGTCAGGATGCGGGGGCCGAGATTGCGGAAGGGTTCGGGGATCTGGGCCTGCGACCCGGTGGCGATCACCACGGCGCGGGCCTGCACGCGGCGGCCGTCGTCCAGCATCAGCTCGCTTGGCCCGATGAATCGGGCGCGGGCGCGCACGGCGGTGCCGTCGGGCAGGTCGTCAAAGGTTTCGCGGGTGAAGTCCACGAACCGGTCGCGTTCCGCGCGCACGCGGGCCATGACCGCCGGTCCGTCGATCACCGGGTCACCCGGATGAACGCCGAAGACGGGCGCGCGCCGCGCCGCGTGGGCCGCATGGGATGCCGCGATCAAAAGCTTGGACGGCATGCAGCCGGTATTGGCGCACAGCGTTCCGCGAAACTCGGGGTCGATCAGCAGGGTCCGGGCCCCCGCCTTGCGCGCGGCGCGTTCGGCGGCGATGCCCGCGGTGCCCGCGCCGATCACGGCCACGTCGCAGGTCAGGTCGGTTTCGGCCGGGTCGCGGCGGTCGGTTGTGGGGGACATGGACACCTTGAGGGGTTGCTGTCCCCATCAACCGACCAGACGCCCGCGCGTTCCCTTGCCCGTGTCAGATGTTCTGCGCGGCGGCCAGACCCTTGGCGATGATCGGCCCCGTCGGGCGCCCGGTGGGCGATCCGCCCTCTGGCTCCAGCGTGATCTCGTAAAGCTGGGCGTCGGCGGGGACGGGCAGGTCCGGACCCGCCAGCGTGGTCGCGCGCGGCCCGTCCAGCACGCCCAGGGATTGCGGCCCCATCTCCCGCGAGGGCAGGGTCCAGGCCTGGATCGAGAAGCCCTGCGGCACGTCGACATCGGAGACGAAGCGGATCTGGGCCGTGTCGTCGCCGTAATCCTCGATGATGGCGCGGGGCTGGCCCTGATCGTCCAGCAGCACGGCCACCACCTGCGGCGCGGGCGCGGGACGCTGCATCGCGCCGCCGAACCCAAGGACCAACCCCAGCACCAGCGAGGCGGCCAGCCCCGCCAGCCAGCGCATCGGCGCGCGGGGCAGGTTGGCCGCGACCGGGGCCACGGTCGGATCCGCGGACAGGGGCGTGGTCGGCGCGCCGTCCTGCGGCGTGCGTGCGATGATGTCCTGCAGCCGTGCTGCGAAACCCGGCGGCAGGGCCAGGGCCTCGGCCGACAGGTCCAGCGGCAGCAACTGTTCGCGCAGACGGGCGACATGGGCGGCCAGGGCCGGGTCTGCGGCGATCAGCGCCTCGAACAGTTCGGCCTCGGTCGGCGACATCAGCCCCATGACATAGTCGTCGGCAAAGGCGATCACGTCATCCTGGAACACTGAACTCATGACAAACACTCCCGCAGCGAGGCCAAACCCCGCCGGATCCACGATTTCGCGGTGCCAAGCGGAACCCCCTGGCGGGCAGAGATCTCTCCGTGGCTGTAACCCGCGACATGCGCAAGCAGGATCGCGCGCCGCGCCGGATCGTCCAGCGCGTCCAGGCATTCGCCAAGCCGCCCCTTTCCGGCCAACAGCTTCCAGTCGTCGTCGTGGCACAGGTCCTGGCGGGCGTCCTGCATGCGTGTCAGCTCGTCCGGGGACAGGCTGGACAGGCGCTTGCCGTCGCGCAGGATCGTCAGGCAGCGGTTGCGCAGCACCGCATAGATCCAGCCGCGGGCCGTGCCCTCTCCCTGGCGCTGCTGGGCGGCCTTGCGCCAGATCAGCACCATCGCGTCCTGCAACGCCTCCTCGGCCAGGTCATGGCGGATCAGGATGCGGCGCGCGACGCCCAGCAGCTGCGACCCCTCGATGTCCAGGATCGCGTCGATTCCCTCGGGGCGGCCTTCGGCACAGGCGGTCAGGGCCCGGTCAAGCTGGCGGCTGCGCTGTCTTGTGTCGTACGTCACGAAACCTCCCCTTGTCGCACGGCCATCCTGCCGCGATCGGGGGGGCGGTTGCAACCGCGCGCGCGGTCACTTTCGGTGCGCCCGCCGAATTTGCGGGGGGTCGAATTATTTTTGCATCCGGTTTCGCGGATGCCGCGTCATCGGGTCAAGGACGGCGAAGACCGCCGCCTGTGACAGAAGCTGAACCGAAAGGAACATCCCCATGTTTCGCATTGCTGCATTCTCGACCTCTGCTCTTGCGCTGTCCATTTCGGCGGCGGCTGCCGCGACCGGCGTCGGCCTGACTGACGACCGCACCCTGGTCATGTTCGACACCGAGACGCTGGAAGTCACCGGCACCATGGATGTCGAGGGCGTGGACCGCCTGCTGGGCATCGACCTGCGCCCGTCGAACAACACGCTGGTCGGCGTGACGGATGACATGCGCATCGTCACCATCGACACGGCGACCGGCGCCGTCACCGACCTGTCCACCATGGACACGCCGCTTGAGGTTGGCGACATGCCCGTGATCGTCGACTTCAACCCGATGGCCGACCGCCTGCGCTTCATGACCGGCACCACGAACCACCGCGTGAACGTGGACACCGGAGAGGTCACCGTCGACGGCAGCCTGAACTGGGTGGCCGAAGACGAGAATTCCGAGGCCAGCCCGATGATCGCCGCTGCGGCCTATATCAACAGCTATGGCACCCCCGAGGCGACCGCGATGTACAACATCGATTCGGGCTTGGGCGCATTGCTGCAGCAGACCGCCCCGAATGACGGCACGCTGGCCACCATCGGCATGCTGAACCTCGAGAACCCGGGCGAGATGATGGCGTTCGACGTCCAGACCGATGCCGAAGGCGCCAACATGGCGTGGCTGGTGACGAACAACACCATCCATTCCGTCGACCTGGAAACCGGCGCGGCCACCGCGGCCGGAGAGATCGCGGCCGATGGCCAGATCCGCGACCTGGCGGTCCTGCCCGCGATGTGACGACCCCGCGCCGGGCCCTTTCGGCCCGGCGCATCCCCTGTCCGCGGCTAGGCGATCAGCACCGGCAGCATCGACAGGACCATGATTCCCGCCATCGCCATGTTGAACAGGCGCAGCCGGTCCGGCGCGTCGATCATCCGTGCGATCCGCGCGCCCGCCACGACCCACAGCAGATGACAGGGCAGCCCCACGGCCGCGAACGCCAGCGCGACCGGCAGCGGACCGCCAAGCGCCGCGCCATAGGTCGCCAGCGCGGCCAGCACCATCGCCCAGGCCTTGGGGTTCACCCATTGGAACGCCGCCGCCTGCCATAGCCCAACGGGGCGTCCGGCGGCCTTGGCCTGCGACGGGCGGGCCTGTGCGATCTTCCACGCCAGCCACAGGACATAGGCCAGCCCCGCGGCCTGCATCACGCGCTGCAGGCCGGAATGGGCCTGCACTGCGGGGGCCAGCCCGGCGCCCAGGACCAGCACCATCGCAGCAAAGCCCAGCATGATCCCGGCCATGTGCCGCCAGCTGCCGCGCAGGCCCACCGTCGCACCCGATGCCATCAGCATCGCATTGTTCGGCCCCGGCGTGATCGTCGTGACCGCCGCAAACCCCACCAACCCGATCAGCGCATCCATTCGCCGCCTCCTGTCCTGCGTTCGTCCCATCCTGGCACGCGGGCGCTGGTGGATGTCCGCAATCCGCGCGATGATGACGGCGTTTGTGCAGGAAAAGCCCATCATGGACGCGATTGACGACAAGATCCTGCGCATCCTGCGAAAGGATGGCCGGATCACCCATCAGGCCCTGGCCGAACGGGTCGGTATGTCCGCCTCCACCTGCCAGCGGCGGGTCGAGGCGATGGAGCGGCAGGGCATCATCGCCGGCTATCGCGCCGTGCTGGGCGATGCCGCGCGACAGGTCGGTTTCGCGGCCTTCGTGCTGGTGGGTCTGGGACGGCATACCGCGCGGGTCCAACAGGCGTTCGAGGCGCGCTGTGCCGCCGCGCCGCAGGTCGTCGAATGCCACAACATCACCGGCACGGTCGAATACCTGCTGCGCGTCGAATGCCGTGACCTGGCCAGCTACAAGCAGTTTCACCACGAGGTGTTGGGCGGCTTTCCTGACCTGACCACGATCGTCACCCATGTCATCGTCGGCACGTCAAAGGACGACCGGGCGTAAGACAGTCGTTGCATAACTCTGGTTATTCACTGCTTGGATGCGGCCCGTCCGGTCAGGACGGACGCCTGACCATCAGCAATTCGTCCACCTCCTGTCCCGCATCGATCAGCGCGGCAGGGATCCGGCCGGTCTGGACAAAGCCATGCCGTAGATAGAACCGGATGGCGGCCGTGTTGTGGTGGTTCACCGCCAGCTCGATCTGTCGCAGCCCTGTGACGGTCGCAAAATCCATGACAGCGCGCAGCAGCTCATCCGCTGCCCCCGTTCCCCGCAGGTCCTGGCGCAGATAGACCATGATCAGCGTCGCCCGATGCGATCGCCGTTCGCCCCGCTGCGGCAGCAGGCCCATGATCCCGACCGGGTCCTGTCCCCGGAAGGTGGCAAAGACGGGATGCGTCATCCGGCCGACCCATTCGTCATCGGTCAGGCCGGACCAGTCGGCCTCGGTATTGGCAAAGGCGGTGGGCGCCAGGCGCAACGACTCCAGCCGGATGGCCTTGAAGGCGGACAGGTCGCCCGGACCCAGCTTG
Organism: Paracoccus sp. Arc7-R13; assembly: GCF_004010775.1. Taxonomy (NCBI): domain Bacteria; kingdom Pseudomonadati; phylum Pseudomonadota; class Alphaproteobacteria; order Rhodobacterales; family Paracoccaceae; genus Paracoccus; species Paracoccus sp. Arc7-R13. The sequence continues at coordinate 74,003 of NZ_CP034811.1, forward strand.
GCGATGCGCATGTCGGACATGTCGGCCTCCGGTTCCCAAGGCATCAGCATTCACGGACCTCGCGGCGGGTGCAAGGCCGCGTCGCTTGACGGATCGCGGCACCGCCGGATATATTCGTTGCAGATGCAATGAAATTGGGTGCCGCGATGACCGACAGCGTTCAGACCTCGGGAATGACCCGTGCCCCGGCGGGTCCGGGTGCCCATCCGGGATACCTGCCCGGCTTTGGCAACGACTTCGAGACCGAGGCCCTGCCCGATGCCTTGCCCCAAGGCCAGAACAGTCCGCAGCGCTGCAATTATGGCCTTTATGCGGAACAGCTGTCGGGAACCGCCTTCACCGCGCCGCGCGGCCAGAACGAGCGGACCTGGTGCTATCGCATCCGCCCGTCCGTGCATCACACGGGGCGGTTCGCGGCGATCGATCTCCCCTATTGGAAGACCGCGCCGCATGTCCTGCCGGGGGTGACCAGCCTGGGCCAGTACCGGTGGGACCCGATCCCGGTCCCCCAGGGCGACCTGACCTGGCTGACCGGCATGCGCACCATGACGACCGCGGGCGACGTGAACATCCAGGTCGGCATGGCGACCCATGTCTATCTGGTCACCGCGTCGATGCGGGACGAATACTTCTTCTCTGCCGACAGCGAACTGCTGGTGGTGCCGCAGCAGGGCCGCCTGCGGTTCTGTACCGAACTGGGCACCATCGACGTCCAGCCGCAGGAGATCGCGATCCTTCCCCGCGGCCTGGTCTATCGGGTCGAAGTGCTGGAAGGCCCCGCCCGTGGCTTCGTCTGCGAGAATTATGGTCAGAAGTTCGACCTGCCCGACCGCGGCCCCATCGGCGCGAACTGTCTGGCCAATCCGCGCGACTTCAAGACCCCCGTCGCGGCCTTCGAGGATCGGGACGCCCGGTCCCGCGTGGTCATCAAGTGGTGCGGCCAGTTCCATGAGACATGGATCGACCACAGCCCGCTGGACGTGGTCGCGTGGCACGGCAACTATTGCGCCTACAAATATGATCTGCGGACCTATTCGCCGGTCGGTGCGATCCTGTTTGACCACCCCGACCCGTCGATCTTCACCGTGCTGACCGCGCCGTCCGGACAGGACGGGACGGCGAACATCGACTTCGTCTTGTTCCGCGACCGCTGGATGGTGGCCGAACATTCGTTCCGCCCGCCCTGGTACCACAAGAACATCATGTCTGAGCTGATGGGCAACATCCACGGCATCTATGACGCCAAGCCTCAGGGGTTCGCCCCTGGCGGGATCAGCCTGCACAACTGCATGCTGCCCCACGGCCCCGACCGCGAGGCCTTTGACAAGGCGACGACCGGCGACCTGGTGCCGCACAAGCTGGCCGAGACGATGTCCTTCATGTTCGAGACGCGCTTTCCCCAGCATCTGACCGAATACGCCGCCCACGAAGCGCCGATGCAGCCGGAATACATCGATGTCTGGAACCGGCTGGAGAAGAAGTTCGACGGCACGCCGGGGGTCAAATGACCGGTGCCGAACCCGGCCTGATGCCGTCGCAGGTGTTGTCCGCTAATCGGCCTGATTGCGATTTCCCGCTGAACAACCTGCCCTATGGCGTGTTTTCGGACGACCGCGGCCCGCGCTGCGGGGTGGCCATCGGCGACCGCATCCTGGATCTGGCCGCGTGCGAGGCGCAGGGACTGCTGGATGCGGGCGGCACCTTTGCCGCGCCACGGATGAACGACTTCATCGCCCGCGGTCCGGACGCGTGGGCGGCGGCTCGGGCACGGCTGACGGCGTTGCTGTCCCCCGACGGACCCCGTGACCTGCCGCTGGTGGCGATGGCGGGCGCGCGGTTGCACCTGCCGATCCGGGTCGAGGGGTTCACCGATTTCTATGCCTCGCGCCACCACGCGTTCAACGTGGGATGCCTGTTCCGGGGGCCGGACAACGCCCTGCCGCCGCAATGGGACCATATGCCCATCGGCTATAACGGCCGGGCCTCGTCGGTTATGGTGTCGGGAACGCCGGTGCATCGCCCGATGGGCCAGGTCGCCGGCCCCGCCGGTCCGGAATGGACCGCCAGCCGCCGACTGGACCTGGAACTGGAACTGGGCGCCATCGTGGGGGCGGCCACTGGCCTTGGCACCCGCATCACCGTCGATCAGGCCGAGGACATGATCTTTGGCCATGTCCTGCTGAACGACTGGTCGGCGCGCGATATCCAGTCGTGGGAGTATCAGCCCCTTGGGCCGTTTCAGGGCAAGGCCTTCGCCACCACGATCAGCCCGTGGATCGTGACCCGCGCCGCGCTGCAGCCGTTCCGCCGCGCCGGTGCCGCCCGGACGGTGGACCCCATGCCCTATCTGCGCGACAGCCGCCCGGGCTTTCATGACCTGGCGATGGGATGGACGCTGAACGGGCAGGTCATGGCACGCGTGAATTATGTCGTGATGCACTGGTCGCAGGCGCAGGCGCTGGCCCATCACGCCAGTTCGGGCTGCCCGATGAACGTGGGCGACCTGCTGGGATCTGGCACGATCTCTGGTCCCACCCCCGATCAGACCGGCGCCCTGCTGGAGATGACGTTGAACGGGCAGCAGCCCGTGACCGTGAACGGCCAGCCTCGGACCTTCCTGCAGGACGGGGACGAGGTGGGTCTGTTCGCCCACGCGCAGGGGGCGGGCTATCGCGTGGGGTTCGGGCCCTGCACCGGGCGCGTGATGCCCGCCCTGCCCTAGGCCGCGGCGGCGATCCAGGCGGCGATCATCGTGTCCAGATGCGCGCCGCCGCCGTTCTTGAAGACCGTGATCTGGTCCGCGCCCGTGCGCCCGCACCGGCCGGGCACCAGGTCGTACAGATCGCCCAGGACGTCGTCGGGCGTCAGAACGCCCGCGGCGATCGGGATCGCCAGTTCGCCGATATGGGCGATGGTGGTGGCACGGCTGTCGACAAAGATGCGGGCGCGAGTCATCAGCGCGTCGTCGGCCTCGCGCATCTCGGCGCGAAAGGCGCCGATCAGGTCGACATGCGTGCCGGGGCGCACCCATTCCCCGCGCAGCACCGGTTCGCGCGCCATCGTCGCGGTGGACACGATGTCGGCCTGGGCCACCGCCGCGGCCAGGTCGGTGACCGGCGTGACCGCGTGACCCTCTGCCGCCAGGCGTTCGGCCAGCGCCCGCGCCTGTTCGGGACGGCGCGCCCAGACCTGCACCTGATCCAGATGCGGCATGCCCGCGCGATAGGCCGCGACCAGCCCCCCGGCCAGCACCCCCGCCCCGACGATCAGCAACCGGCGGCTGTCCGGCCGGGCCAGGATCTGCGCGCCCAGCACGGAATCGGCGCAGGTCTTGTATTCGGTGACCAGCGGTGCATCGATAACGGCGGTCAGCACGCCGGTTTCGGGGTCAAAGACCAGCATCGCCCCCTGCACCGACGGCAGGCCGCGGACCGGGTTGTCGCCAAAGACCGTCACCGCCTTGACGCCGAAGCCCCGGCCAGGCAGCCAGGCCGCCCGCGTCAGCAGGCTGCCCGACCCGGGCCCCAGGAACAGGTCGCTGACCTCGGCGGCGGCTGCCAGATGCCCTTGGCGCAGCGCGTCGATGGCGCCGGGCCAGTCCAGCCCGCGGGCGCTGTCGCGGTCGATGATGCGGGGGGTCATGGCACGCTCCGTTCGTTTCCCCCCGACCCTTGTCCGAAGCGGGCCCGGGTGCAAGGCGGCGGCTGGACATTTCGGTTTTCGTGTTGAAGGTCTGGCGGGACAACACGGAGGATGCGGGATGAGCTTTCTGGGGATCGATCTGGGCACGTCGGGACTGCGCGCGCTGCTGGTGGATGATGCGGGACAGCCGATCGGCTCGACCGAGCGCCATTACGAGGTGGCCCATCCCCATCCCGGCTGGTCCGAACAGGACCCTGCCGACTGGATCACGGCGCTGCAGGGTGCAGTGGTCGATCTGCGCGCGGCGCATCCCCAATTCGCGTCCCTTCGCGGCATCGGCGTCGCGGGGCACATGCACGGCGCCTGCGTGCTGGATGCGCAGGACCGCGTGCTGCGCCCCGCGATCCTGTGGAACGATACGCGCAGCCATGTCGAGGCCGACGCGCTGGACGCCGATCCGCGGTTTCGCACGCTGACCGGCAACATCGTCTTCCCCGGCTTCACCGCGCCCAAGCTGGCCTGGATGGCCGCGCATGAGCCGGACCTGTTCGCCCAAGCCGCGCGGGTGCTGCTGCCGGCGGCCTATCTGAACCTGTGGCTGACCGGAGAGGCGGTGGGCGATCTGTCCGACGCATCGGGGACGTCGTGGCTGGACACCGGGGCGCGCGACTGGTCGGACGACCTGCTGGCCGCGACCGGAATGACCCGCGCGCAGATGCCTCGCCTGATCGAGGGGTCCGCCCCCGCCGGTCGGCTGCGTGCCGATCTGGCCGCCGAATGGGGCCTGTCCGGGCCAGTGACGGTCGCCGGGGGTGCGGGGGACAATGCCGCCGCCGCCTGCGGGATCGGCGCCATGGCCGAAGGCGCGGGCTTCGTGTCGCTTGGCACATCGGGGGTGCTGCTGGCGGCGCGCGACGGCTATGCCCCCGCGCCCGACACGGCGCTGCACAGCTTCTGCCACGCGGTGCCAGGGCGCTGGTACCAGATGGGCGTGATGCTGGCCGCGACCGACAGCCTGAACTGGCTGGGCCGTGTCACGGGGGCCACGCCCGCCCAGCTGACCGCCGACCTTGGACCGCTGCGCGCGCCGGGCCCGGTGCGCTTCCTGCCCTATCTGTCCGGGGAACGCACGCCGCATAACGACCCCGCGATCCGGGGCAGCCTGACCGGGCTGGCGGCCGCGACCGGCTGCAACGACCTGACCCGCGCCGTGCTGGAGGGGGTGGCCTTCGGGCTGGCCGACAGCCTTGTCGCGCTGCAATCGACAGGCGCGCGTCCGACGCGGCTGATGGCCATCGGCGGCGGGGCGCGGTCACGCTATTGGCTGGAGGTGATCGCGACCGCGCTGGACGTGACCCTGACCCTGCCCGAGGACGGCGACTATGGCGCGGCCCTGGGCGCCGCACGGCTTGGCATGGTGGCCGCCGGGGCCGGAACGGTCGAGCAGGTGATGACCCCGCCCCGCGTCACCGCCGAGATCGCGCCGGATGCCGGTCTGCGCGACGCATTCGCCGCTGCGCATCGGGCCTATCGCGCCGCCTATCCGGCGATCCGCGCGATCCAGTAGCGGTCACAGATAGTTGCGGGCGACCGCGATGGCCACGGCCTGGGTGCGGCTTTTCGCACCCAGCTTGCCGCAGGCCTTGATCGCCCGCTGCTTGACGGTGGATTCGGCGATGGACAGCTGGGTCGCGGTCTCGATCTGGCCAAGACCGTCGCGGAAGCAGCGCAGCACGTCCAGTTCGGCGGGCGTCAGGGCGGCCCGGTTCAGGACCAGGTCGGTCCACAGGTTGAACTTGGCGCGGCAGCGCGCGATCTCGTCATCGGAAAATTCGCGGTCGGGGTGGGACAGCGTCAGGAACGACCGCTTGCCTGCCACCTTGCGCGATATCGCCACGCCATAGTTCAGGCGGAACCGCCGTGCCGCCTGCATGACCCCGCGCAGGTCGGGGATGCGCACCTCGGACCAGCGGGCGGCGCCGTCATGGGTCATCGTCCACATCGCGATGGGATCGCCGAAGAAGTAGTTCCGGTCCTCGTAGATGGACCGCCAGGCATCAGGATAGGCGTTGTGCAGGTGTTCGGGGCCCTTGTAGGTCAGGTTGAACCCCATGATCCAACCCGAGGGCGCAAGAGCGTGCATTTCGGCGATCTCAGCGTCGAAATTGGGGATCAGATCGTTCAGCATCACGCCTCTCCTGCTTCACGACCTGCAGGATATGCCTTTTCGGACATACTGAAAAGGCAGCTTGTCCGCTTTTCGCGCGACAAGCCCGGCCATGGGTAGCAAGCCGTTAACACCTGTCAGCTATGGAGGACAAAGGTGGTTAAGGGAATCAGAGAGCCGAGATTGGCAACCGCGGAATTCAGCCGCGACATGGTCGAGACGATGCTGACCTATTTCGATGCCTATGCCGATGAAGGCGTGCTGGCGGTCGAGGTCACCAGCTGGGGCCTGTGGCTGCCCAACAAGGTGACCGGCGGTCGCCAGTTCCTGGGACTGGCCAAGCTGCCCGACGGGTATCGGCAATAGGGATGCGTGACATGACACAGACGATGACAGACGTGCAGATCGCCACGATCCGCCTGCCGCGCGACATGGCCCAGTTCGACCTGGTGGCCAGCTTCTTCCAGCTGCGCAAGCAGATCTTCGTGGATCGCATGGCATGGCCCCTGCACCACGCCGAAGGCATCGAGTTCGAGCAGTACGACACCTTCGATACCGTCTACGTGATCGCCCATCGCGACGGGCGTGCGATCGGCGGGGCGCGGCTGAAACGGACCGACTGTTCGTTCGGCGGCGGCAAGGTGGTCTATTCCTACATGATCCGCGACGCGCATCGCGGCTTGCTGCCGGGCATGCCCACCAACCTGTGCCATGACGAACCCCCCGTCGACCCGCAGGCGTGGGAACTGACGCGCTTTGCCGCCCTGCCCGTACCGGGCCTGGCCGAGGCGATCCTGGAGGCGTCGAACGAATACCTGCACGACGTCGGTGCCACCGACTGCCTGTTCCTGGGGCCGCCCGCGTTCCTGCGCATGGCGTCGCGGCTTGGCTGGACGCCCCGTCCAATGGGCGATCTGGTGTCCAACGACGATGGCAAGTTCCTGGCCTTTGCCTGCGCGGTGCGCCAGCCGCAGATGGCCGCCTAGCAGTTGGTCGCCTGGCCGGGCACCGCCCCCGGCCGCGCGTCCCCGACATGCAGATCGCCCGCGCCAAGGCGGGCGCGGATGGCGCGCGACAGCGCGTCGATGCCGACCGTGACCAGCCCGGTCGCGGCCAGGATGACGACTGCGCGGTCGATGCGCAGTTCCCCGATGGCGTCGTCCAGGTAGAACCCCAGGGTGGCGATGCCCAGGATGCCCATGATCGCCGATTCCCGGATGATGATCTCCCACCGGTAGAGGCACAGCGCCACGAAGGCTCCGAACAGGCGCGGCACGATCTCCCAGCCCCACAGGGTCAGGCCGCGGGGCGCGTCCGCGCGCAGGGTCAGTCCGGTCGCCTGACGGCCTAGAAGATGCCCGATGATCGCCCCGTTATGCAGCCCAAGCGCCAGGATCGCGGGCAGCATGGACGGCCCCCAGACCTGCAGGAACAGATAGGCCAGCATGTATTCGGGAAAGGACCGCAGGATCACCAGCACCAGATGCCTCACGCCGGCGCCGATGCGCCCCGTCACGCGGGGCACGATCGCGGCCTGCGCGACAAAGGCCACGGCCCCTGCCAGCACCAGCGCCAGCTGTGCGACGATCAGCGTTGCGGCCAGGCCGGGCAGGATCGCGGTTGTCGTCAGATCCCACAGCCAAGGCAGCAGGGCGGCGGGGTCGCCCTGGCGCAGGGGGGCGGGGATGATGTCCTGGCTGAGGAACCGCCACAGCTCGCCCTGCCCCATCGGCGGCGTGCGCACGGTGGCCAGCATCACCGCGGCGAAGATCAGCCAGCCCAGCAGCAGCCGGGGCCTCATCCACAGCCGGACCGTCGCGATCAGCGTGATGTAGATCGCCATGACCGCCCCCGCCGCGCCGTATTCCCCCTGCCGGAAGAACGTGTCCAATTGAAAGCCGAGCGTCGGCAGCCCGATGAAGCCCAGCACCGCCGACGACCGCAGCCCGCATTCCAGCCGGTAGAGCGCATAGGTCGCCATTTGCGGCCACGCCAGCGGCGCGCGCGCCCAGAGGAACCGCGTCAGCGGATCGACCGACGGGCCTAGCCAGCGGTCGGGGCGGCGGTCGGATTCGTCGAGGATCTCGGACAGGACCTTGGCGAAGATCCCGGCATAGGGCAGCGCGATGGCCAGAACCCCCGACCAGACGCTGATCCCGAAGACCTGCAGCAAGAGCAGCGCCCAGAACAGCTCGTGGACCGAGCGCAGGGCGATGGCCAGGCCCCGCACCGCGCGCAGCCGATAGAAGGGCGCCAGGATCAGCCCCGCCATGCCCCCCAGGGTCACGCCAGCGACCGCAAAGGCCACGGTCAGCGCGACGGCGCGGGCGATTTGTTCGATGGCGCCGAAATCGGGCGCCAGGAAGCCGCGGCCCATCCGGGCCAGCGCGGCCCAGGGATCGTGGCCCGCCACCGTCAGGTCGGCCAGCGGAAGGCACAGGGCGGCCACGGCCAGAAATCCCGCCACCACGCCAAGGCGCGACAGGCTAGCCATAAAGGGCCTCGATCCGTGAGGCATCCAGTTGGTCCACCGGCAGGTCGAACAGAAAGACGCCCTGCTTCAGCCCGATGACCCGCGTGGCAAAGGCCCGCGCGACGGCCACGTCATGCAGCGCCAGGATCGCGGTCGGGAAGGCCGCGCGCAGCAGCGCGGCCAGCTCCTGCGCGTGGCGCGGATCGACGGCCGACAGCGGCTCGTCCCCCAGGATCAGGTCGCCGCCGCGATGCAGCGCACGGGCCAGGGCCACGCGCTGCTTCTGCCCGCCGGACAGGGATTCCACGCGGGCATCGGCCTGGGGCGTCAGACCCACGCGGTCCAGATCGGCCAGGGCGGCGGCGCGGTCGGGGGAGGCTGGACGGACCAGCGTGCGCAGGTTGCGCCAGGCACCGTGATCGTCCAGCCGCCCCATCAGCACGTTGCGCAGGGCCGACAGCTGGGGGACCAGCGCCGCGTCCTGCGGGACCAGCGCGATTCGCATTCCCCGCCCCGCCGCCGCCCCGTGCAGGGCGGAGAGGAGCGTCGACTTGCCCGAACCGCTGCGTCCCAGCAGGGCGACCCGTTCGCCCGGCGCGACATGCAGTCGCACCCCGGCCAGGACGGGCGTGCCGCCATAGCCCAGATCGACCCCGTCCAGCAGTTGCAAGGATTACTCCAGCAGGTCCAGATCGCGGGCGACCTGTTCGATGGGGGCGTAGTCCTCGTTCGCGGCGGGGATGAAGGCGTTGCGCGGGAACGCCGCCAGCAGGTCCGGGTCGTCCATGCCGACCAGCGCGGCTTGGACCTTGTCGGCGAAGCCCTCGCCCCACCGGGCGTCCACGTCGCCGCGGATGGTCCAGTTGTAGTCGGGATAGGGCGGCGTCTTCCAGATGACCTTGGCCGTCTCGACCTCGGGCGCGTTATCGGCAACCGCCTGATCGTAAACGGCATAATTCAGCGCGCCGACCTGCCAGGCACCCGACGCGACCAGCCGCAGCGTCTGGCTGTGATCGCCCGAGAAGCCCACGCGGTCAAAGAACGCCTCCGGCGCCTCGCCGGTATTTTCGCGGATCGCGTATTCCGGCATCAAGCGCCCGGAGGTCGAGGTCTTGGCGCCGAAGGTGAAGGACATGCCCCGCGCGGCTTCGGGGAAATCCTCGGACTCGGTCAGGCCGGTGTCGGTATGGGCGATGAAATAGCTGACGAAACTGGTATCCTCGTCGCCCTGCGCGATGGCGCGGGCCCCGTCGACCAGCAGCCGCGCCTGCACGCCCGACAGCCCCCCGAACCAGGCTAGCTGGACCTGGTCGTTGCGGAAGGCGGTGACCGCGGCGGGATAGGATTTCACCGGAACGAACTCGACCGGCACGCCCAGTTCCTCCGACAGATAGTCGGCGACGGCGGTGAAGCGTTCGACCAGGCGGGTCTCGTCCTCGTCGGGAATGGCCGAGAAATACAGCGTTTCCTGGGCTGCGGCGGAAAGCGGCAGGGCGGTGGCCAGGACGGTGGCCAGCAGGCGTGACATCAGGGACATGGGATGGCTCCGGTCAGGGTGTGAGGGCTGGGATCGGCGGACCCCGCTGAACGCGGGGTCTCGCGCCGATGTGCCAAGCCCCCGTTTCCGGCGGAGCCACGCGGCCCGAACGCCCCCGGCGCATCGGCTTGATGCCCTGTTCTAGACCGTCCGTTCGGTCGCGCGCAAGGCTTCGTGCCTTGACTTGGCCGGGGCCGCGGCAGAGAATTGGGATGTACCTATCGAATTTGACAGGCAGAGGGAGGGTCCCATGAATATCGACCTTTCGCGTCGCGGCTTTTTACGGCTAGCGGGTGCGGGGGTTGCGGCAACGTCGCTTGGAGCCATGGGCTTCGGCGGGGCCGAGGCAGCGGAGGCGGCGCATGTGCGCGCGTTCAAGCTGGCCACGACCACGGAAACACGCAACACCTGTCCCTATTGCTCGGTCGCCTGCGGGATCATCATGTATTCGCGCGGGGACGTGAAGGCCGGCGAAACCGCCGAGCTGATGCATATCGAGGGCGATGCCGATCACCCCACGAACCGCGGAACGCTGTGCCCCAAGGGCGCCGCGCTGAAGGACTTCGTCCATGCGCCCACGCGCCTGACGCAGCCCCGCCTGCGCCGTCCGGGATCGGACCGCTTCGAGGAGATCACCTGGGAGGAGGCGCTGGACAAGATCGCCCGCGCCCTCAAGGATGATCGGGACGCGAACTTCATCGCCACCAACGATGACGGCACCCCCGTCAACCGCTGGACGACGACGGGATTCCTGGCGGCGTCGGCCACGACCAACGAAACCGCATGGCTGACCTACAAGACGGTCCGGTCCATGGGGATTGTGGGATTCGACAACCAGGCACGCGTCTGACACGGCCCTACGGTGTCCAGTTTGGGCCCGACATTCGGCCGTGGAGCGATGACCAATCCATGGACTGACATCAAGAACACCGACCTGGCGATCGTCATGGGCGGCAACGCCGCCGAGGCGCATCCGTGTGGTTTCAAGTGGGTGACCGAGGCCAAGGCGCATCGCGGCGCCAAGCTGATCGTGGTCGACCCGCGTTATACCCGCACCGCATCGGTCGCGGACTACTATGCGCCGATCCGTCCGGGCACCGACATCGCCTTCCTGATGGGGGTGATCCGCTGGTGCATCGAGAACGACAAGGTCCAGTGGGACTATGTCCGCAACTATACCAACGCGTCCTTCCTGGTGCGCGAGGACTTCGGCTGGTCCGACGGCCTGTTTACCGGCTATGACGAGGAAAAGCGCGACTTCAACAAGGAGAGCTGGGACTATCAGATAGGCGAGGACGGCTTTGCGCTGACCGATCCCACGCTGCAGGACCCGCGCTGCGTCTGGAACATGCTCAAGCAGCATGTCGACGTCTACACGCCGGAATTCGTGGAGAACATCACCGGCACGCCGCGTGACAAGTTCCTGGATATCTGCGGGATGATCGGCGAATGCTCCGCCGTGGACCGGACGATGACGTCCATGTACGCGCTTGGCTGGACCCAGCATTCCAAGGGCGCCCAGAACATCCGCGGCATGGCGATGCTGCAGCTGATCCTGGGCAATATCGGTGTCCGCGGTGGCGGGATGAACGCGCTGCGCGGTCACTCCAACATCCAGGGCCTGACCGATATCGGCCTGATGTCGAACCTGATCCCGGGATACCTGAACATCCCGACCGAGAAGGAGGTCGACTGGCAGACCTATCTGTCCACGCGCGAGTTCACGCCGCTGCAGCCGGGTCAGACCAGCTATTGGCAGAACTATCCCAAGTTCATGGTCAGCTTCCTCAAGGCGATGTGGGGCGATGCCGCCACGGCCGAGAATGACTGGGCATACGAATACCTGCCCAAGCTGGACGTTCCGGCCTATGACATCCTGCGCATGTTCGAACTGATGAACAACGACCGGGTGAACCTGTACTTCTGCCAGGGCTTCAACCCGATGCTGTCCATCCCGGACCGCGGCAAGGTGACGGCGGGCCTGTCCAAGCTGAAGATGCTGGTCGTGATGGACCCCCTGTCCACCGAGACCTCGCATTTCTGGGAGAACCACGGCGCGCATAACGAGGTCGACACGGCCAGCATCCAGACCGAAGTGCTGGAACTGCCCACGACCTGCTTTGCCGAGGACGAGGGCGCGCTGGTCAATTCGGGCCGCTGGCTGCAATGGCACTGGCCGGGTGCGACGCCGCCGGGCGAGGCCAAGCACGACACCTGGATCATGGCGCAGATCTGGACACGGGTGCGCGACCTGTATCGGGCCGAAGGCGGCGCCTTCCCCGATCCGATCGTGAACCTGTCCTGGGACTATGCCGATCCGGGAGAGCCCACGCCCGAGGAACTGGCCAAGGAGATGAACGGCCGCGCGCTGGCTCCGGTGACGGACCCGGCCACGGGCGCGCAGATCCTGCAGGCGGGTCAGCAGGTGTCCGGCTTCGGACAGCTGCGCGATGACGGGACGACCATGGCGGGCTGCTGGATCTATGCCGGCAGCTGGACCGAGGACGGCAACATGATGGCACGGCGGGACAATTCCGATCCCGACGAGACCGGCATGTTCCTGAACTGGGCCTTTGCCTGGCCGGCCAACCGTCGCGTGCTGTACAACCGCGCCTCGGCCGACATGGCGGGCCAGCCTTGGGATGCCACGCGCCCGCTGATCCAGTGGGACGGGGCGAAATGGGGCGGCTACGACGTGCCCGACATCGCGCCGACGGCGGACCCGTCGACGGTCGGACCCTTCATCATGAACCAGGAGGGCGTCTCGCGCCTGTTCAGCCGGGGCATGATGCGCGACGGGCCCTTCCCGACGCATATGGAGCCGTTCGAAAGCCCGATGGCCAACGTGTTCAACGCGCGGATGCGCGGGAACCCGGTGGCGCGTGTCTTCGAAAGCGACGTGGCCCGGCTTGGGACCAGCGACGAGTTTCCGTTCGTCGCGACCTCCTATCGCCTGACCGAGCATTTCCACTACTGGACCAAGCACAACCGGGTGAACGCCGCGTTGCAGCCCGAGTTCTTCGTGGAGATCAGCGTCCAGCTGGCCGAGGAGCGCGGCATCACCAACGGCAGCCGCGTGCGCGTCTTTGGCAAGCGCGGACAGGTCTGGGCCAAGGCGGTGGTCACCCGTCGCCTGCAGCCGCTGATCTGTGACGGCAAGCCCGTCCATGTGGTGGGCATTCCGCTGCACTGGGGCTTCATGGGGGCCGCCAAGAAGGGTTGGGGGCCGAACAGCCTGACGCCGTTCATCGGGGATGCGAACACGGACACGCCTGAATTCAAGGCGTTCCTGGTCAACATCGAACCCGCAACCGAGGAGCCGGTGGCATGAACGACATGGCAAACAGCCCGACCACGGCGGCGTCCAACCCGCCCGTGCAACCGACCGAGGCCTATTTCGATGCGCGCGACGTCGTGCGCATCTCGGCCACGCGGAACGTGCCGCAACCGGACCGCCAGCTGGAAAAGCTGGCCAAGCTGATCGATGTGTCCAAGTGCATCGGCTGCAAGGCCTGCCAGTCCGCCTGCGTGGAATGGAACGATACGACCCCGGCGGTGGGAGAGAACGTGGGGGTCTATGAGAACCCCCACGACCTGACCCCCGACATGTTCACCCTGATGCGTTTCGCGGAATGGGAGAACCCGGCGACCAACGACCTGGAATGGCTGATCCGCAAGGACGGCTGCATGCATTGCGAGGATCCGGGCTGCCTCAAGGCCTGCCCGGCGCCGGGTGCCATCGTGCAGTATTCCAATGGCATCGTGGATTTCATCCACGACAATTGCATCGGCTGCGGCTATTGCGTCACCGGCTGTCCCTTCGACATCCCGCGCATCAGCCAGACCGACCACAAGAGCTACAAGTGCACCTTGTGTTCGGATCGCGTGGCCGTGGGCCAAGGTCCCGCCTGTGCCAAGGCCTGCCCCACGCAGGCCATCGTCTTCGGCACCAAGGCCGACATGCAGGCGCATGCCGAGACCCGGATCGAGGACCTGAAATCGCGCGGCTATGAAAACGCGGGCCTGTACGATCCGGCCGGCGTGGGCGGCACCCACGTGATGTACGTGCTGCATCACGCGGACAAGCCCGGCATCTACAACGACCTGCCCGAAAATCCTCGGATCTCTCCGGTGGTCGAGGGCTGGAAGGGCGTGACCAAGACCGCGGGCCTGGCGGCCATCGGTCTGGCCGCGGTGGGTGCCACGCTGCACGGTCTGTTCGCCCGCGGCAACGAGGTCGAGGAGCATGACATCGAGGCCGCCGACAAGCTGGTCAAGGGCGAAGACCCCGACGGCGGTCCGACCGGCGGGGGGCACGTCTGATGGCGCATCGTCCGTACTACTCGGAACGGGGTGACCGGCTGGAAAGCATCCAGCCGGTCGAGGTCAGCCGCTATCGCGGGTTCACGCGCGCGAACCACTGGGTGACCGCGTTCAGCCTGATCGCGCTGGCGCTGTCCGGCCTGGCGCTGTTCGACCCGTCGCTGTACTTCCTGACCGGGCTTTTCGGCGGCGGGCAGACCACGCGCTGGATCCATCCGATCATCGGCGTGGTGCTGTTCCTCAGCTTCGCGCTGATGTTCATCCAGCTGTGGCGCCTGAACATGCCCAAGCCAGAGGACACGACCTGGGTCGCCCAGATCGGCGACGTGGTGAAGGGCCGCGAGGAGAACCTGCCCGAACTGGGCAAGTACAACGCGGGCCAGAAGTTCGTCTTCTGGGGCATGTCCGCCCTGATCATCGTGCTGATCGTCACCGGCGTGATGATCTGGCAGCAGGTCGCCGGCCATCTGGTCAGCGTGCCGCTGCGCCGCATCGCGGTCCTGGTGCATGCGCTGTCCGCGGTCGCGATCATCCTGGTGTTCATCATGCACGTCTATGCCGCGATCTGGACGCGGGGCACGCTGCGCGCGATGACCCGGGGCACGGTCACCGGCGGATGGGCCTGGCGCCACCACCGCAAATGGCTGCGAGAGATCGCCAGCCGCGACAACAAGGGCCCGGCAGAGTAATCTGCCGGCCACCATCACCGGCATCCCCTGTGGCCGGTTCGGCCCGGAGACTGACATGAACACCACCATCCAACCCGATCCATCGGCCATCGGCGGCGTACCCACGGCGCCGCTGGTGTTTTTGCCCAAGCCCATGCGCCTGTTCGCGACCCGTGCCAAGCGCCTGGCCTTCCTGGCGCAGCACAGCGACAACCTTGGGCCGTGGCTGGCCTTTCTGGGTCAGCTAGCGGACCTCCAGGCCCGGCTGGCGGAGGAACTGCCCCGCCCCGCTCCCCTACCCGCCGACCGCATCCGCCTGGCCCGCGAAAACCGCATGCCGCCAATCGACCGACAGCGGCTGGCATCCGACCCCGACCTGCATGCCGTCCTGGACGCGGTGCTGACCCATGCGGCGGCGCTGGACATGCCGGAACCCGCGCGCATCGCGCTGTCCGCCGTGACCGCCGCGCCCCTGGCCGATCGTCACTGGCTGCTGGAGAACATCCTGTCCGACAGCATTCCCGATGACAGCATCGCGCCGCACCTGTTCGCGTCGCTGGCCGTGCAGCTGCATCTGTCGCGCCTTGCCGCGGGGCTGCCCGCCGATCAACTGGTCAAGATCCGCACGGGCGTCTGCCCGGTCTGCGGCGGCAAGCCCGCGACCTCCAGCGTGATCGGGGTCGGCGATCTGGACGGCGTGCGCTATGCCGCCTGCGCCTGCTGCCAGACCCAATGGAACGAGGTCCGCCTGACCTGCCTGTGCTGCGGCCAGACCGGCCAGATCAGCTATCGCAGCGTCGAGACCGACCAGGCGACTGTCCGGGCCGAGGTCTGTGGCGATTGCGACAGTTGGGTCAAGATCCTGTACCAGAACAAGAACCCCAGCCTTGAGGCGATCGCCGACGACGTCGGCAGCCTGGGGCTGGACCTGCTGATGAAGGACACCGACAAGCATCGCGGCGGGTTCAACCCGTTCCTTGCAGGCTATTGATGTCGGGGTTCAGGGCGCTGCCATCGGTCGATCAGGTGCTGTTGGCGGTGCCGTCGCTGATCGACGCTCATGGCCGTCAGGCGGTGACCCGGACCGCGCGTCTACGCCTTGATGCGGCCCGCGCGGCCATCCGCGACGGGGCCGACGGCGCGGCCGAGGCCGCACGCCTGCCGCACCTGCTGGCCGCCGATCTGGCGGCGGCGGCGGTCACGCAGCTGCGCCCGATCCTGAACCTGACCGGCACCGTTCTGCACACCAACCTGGGCCGTGCGATCCTAGCGGACGAGGCGATCGAGGCCGCCTCCGCCGCAATGGCCGCGCCGCTGGCACTGGAATTCGACCTGGCGACCGGCGGGCGCGGCCAGCGTGACGACCATCTGCGCGGTCTTCTGTGCGAGCTAACCGGGGCCGAGGACGCGACCATCGTCAACAACAATGCGGCCGCCGTCCTGATCGCGCTGAACACCTTCGGCCAAGACCGTGACAGCATCGTCTCGCGCGGCGAGCTGATCGAGATCGGCGGCGCATTCCGCATGCCCGACATCATGGCCCGCGCCGGCACCCGGCTGGTCGAGGTCGGGACGACCAACCGCACCCACCCCCGCGACTATCGCGACGCGATCACCGACCGGACCGGGCTGATCCTCAAGGTCCACACATCGAACTATCGTATCGAGGGGTTCACCGCCGAGGTTCCGCCCCCGGACCTGGCCGCCATCGCGCGCGATGCCGGGGTGGTGATGCTGAACGACCTGGGCGCGGGGTCGCTGGTCGATCTGTCCCGTTGGGGCCTGCGCCGCGAACCCACCGTCGCCGAAGCCGTGGCCGAAGGCGCGGACCTGATCACCTTTTCAGGCGACAAGCTGCTGGGCGGGCCGCAGGCGGGGTTCATCGTGGGCCGGCGCGACCTGATCGCGCGGATCAACAGGAACCCCATGAAGCGCGCCGTGCGGCTGGACAAGATCCGCATCGCCGCGCTGCAGGCGACGCTGCGCCTTTATCGAGACCCCGACCGGCTGGACCAGCGGCTGCCCGTGCTGCGCATGCTGTCCCGTTCGCAGGCCGACATCGCGGCGCAGGCCGCGCGTCTGGCGCCGCAGGTCGCGGCGCTGCTGCCCGATCATCGGGTCGTTCCAACGGACTGCGCCAGCCAGATCGGATCGGGCTCGCTGCCGACGGACACGATTCCGTCCGCCGGGCTGCGGATCAGCGGGGCGGGCGGCGACGCGCCGGACCGCCTGGCGGCGTGGCTGCGCGACCGACCGCGTCCGGTCATCGGCCATATCCGCGACGGCGCGCTGATCCTGGACCTGCGCTGTCTGGACGACGACCGTGACCTGCTGGAGGCGCTGACGTGATCGTCGGAACCGCGGGGCATATCGACCACGGCAAGACCGCGCTGGTCAAGGCGTTGACCGGCACCGATGCGGACCGCCTGGCAGAGGAAAAGGCCCGAGGCATCACCATCGACCTGGGATTCGCCTATGCCGATCTTGGCGGCGGCACCGTCACAGGTTTCGTCGACGTGCCGGGGCACGAACGGCTGATCCACACCATGCTGGCAGGCGCGGGCGGGATCGACCTGGCCCTGCTGGTCGTGGCCGCCGATGACGGCATCATGCCGCAGACGCGAGAGCATCTGGCGATCCTGGACCTGCTGGGCCTGTCGCAGGGGCTGGTCGCGCTGACCAAGGCCGATCTGGCCGATGCCGACCGCCGCGCCGAAGTCACGGCCCAGATCCGCGACGCCCTGGCCGACAGCGGGCTGGCGGATGCGCCGATCATCCCTGTGTCGTCCCTGACCGGCGAGGGCGTGGACAGCCTGCGCGACGCCCTGATCGCCGCCGAGGCGCAGGTGGCCCATCGCGCCGCCGATGCGGGCTTTCGCCTGGCGGTCGATCGCAGCTTCACCCTGCAGGGCGCAGGGACGGTGGTGACCGGCACGGTGCTGTCCGGGCAGGTCGCCGTCGGCGATCTGGTGACGATCAGCCCGTCGGGGATCGCGGCGCGGGTCCGTGGCATCCATGCACAGAACCGGCAGGCGACCCACGGTCTTGCCGGGCAACGCTGCGCCCTGAACCTGGCGGGAGAGGCAGTCGCCAAGGACGCGATCCATCGGGGCGACATCGTGTTGGCCCCCGCGCTGCATGCGCCGACCGAACGGATCGATGCCGTCCTGACCGTGCTGGACACGGAGCCGAAGCCAATCGGCACGTGGTTTCCCGCCCGCCTGCACAGCCACGCCGCCGAACTGGGCGCGCGGATCGTGCCTTTGGGCGACCCCATCGCTCCCGGTCACAGCGGTCCGGTCCAGATCGTGCTAGACCGTCCCATCGCCGCGACCATCGGCGACCGGTTCATCCTGCGCGACGTGTCGGCCAGCCGCACCATCGGCGGCGGGCATTTCCTGGACCTGCGCCCTCCCGCCCGCAAACGGCGCACCCCTGAACGGCTGGCGCTGATCGACGCCGCCCAAGCCCCCGATCCGCTGCAAGCGATGCTGGCGGTGGGCCCGGTCGATTCGGCGGTCTTTGTGCGCGACCGCGCCCTGTCGCCCGCCGATGCGGCCGCGGCATTGTCCGGAGCACGGATCGTCGCGGGGCTGGCCCTGTCGCCCGCGCATCTGGACGCGCTGCAGCGGGGCATCATCGACGCGCTGTCCGCCTTTCACGCCGAGAACCCCGACCTGCCGGGCATGGGCCGCGAACGGCTGCGCCTGGCGCTGACGCCGCGGCTGCCCAAGGACGCCTATCTGGCGCTGCTGCGGGGCGAAGCGGATGCCGGCCGGATCGTCCCCGACGGCGCCTTTCTGCGCCTGCCCGGCCACGAGGTGCGCCTGTCGGCCGATGACGAGGCGCTGTGGGCCCGCATCCTTCCGTCCCTGACGGGCGATTTGCGCTATCGCCCGCCGCGGGTGCGCGATTTCGCGACCGACTTCGGGGTGGACGAAAAGGAGGTGCGCCGCGTGCTGCGCATGACGCAGAAGCTGGGCCGCACCGACCAGATCGCGCATGACCATTTCTTTGCGCGCGCTGTGACCGCCGACATGGTGACCATCCTGCGCGATGTGGCGGCCGCGACGCCGGACGGCTGGTTCACCGCCCCCCTGTTTCGCGACCGCGTTCAGAACGGCCGCAAGGTCGCCATCGAGATCCTGGATTTCTTCGACCGGCACGGCGTCACGCTGCGCCGGGGGGATCTGCGCCGCCTGAACCCGCACCGGCTGGACCTGTTCGGCTAGATCGGGGCGATGCCCTGTTCGATCACCGCCTCCATCGCGACATAGCTGGAAGTCGAGGCGACATGCGGCAGGGCGGAGAGCTTTTCCGCCATGATGCGACGGTAATCGGCCATGTCGCGCGACCGCACCTTGAGCAGATAGTCGAACCCCCCCGCGATCATGTAGCATTCCTCGACCTCGGGAATCAGGCGGATGGCGGCGTTGAACGATTCCAGCGCCTTGTGGCGGGTGTCCGACAGGCGCATCTCGACATAGGTGACATGGGTCAGGCCAAGGCGCACGGGCGACAGGATGGCCCGGTATCCGGTGATCAGCCCCGCCTCCTCCAGCTGGCGGATGCGCAGGGCCACGGGGGTCTTGGACAGGCCGACCTTGCGCGCCAGTTCGGTCACCGGGATGCGGGCGTTGGCCACCAGTTCCGCCAGGATGCGGCGATTGATCGGGTCCAGGATTTCGGTCACGTCTTATGCCCCGTGATTGGACGATATGGCTGCGATCCTGCCCATCATTGGTCCCATCGTCCAGACGGCACGCGATATTCTGCCGATATCAGACAGGGGTGCCGCCATGACCGACCTTTCCTTTTCCGCCAAGTTCCAACCCGAAGCGCCCCTGCTGGACCGGCTGGTCCGCGATGCGGCGCTGTCGCCTGATACCCGTGCGCGGATTAGCGACCGCGCGGCCAACCTGATCCGCCGCATCCGCGCCGAATCCAGGCCCACGATGATGGAGCTGATGCTGGCCGAATACGGCCTGTCCACCCGCGAGGGCGTGGCCCTGATGTGCCTGGCCGAGGCGATGCTGCGCGTGCCCGACCGTGCCACCATCGATGCGCTGATCGAGGACAAGATCGCCCCCTCCGATTGGGGCCGCCACCTGGGCGACAGCTCTTCCAGCCTGGTCAACGCTTCGACCTGGGCGCTGATGCTGACGGGGCGGGTGCTGGACGACAGCAAGCCCGGTCTGGCCGGCACCCTGCGCGGCGCGGTCCGCCGCCTTGGAGAGCCGGTGATCCGCACCGCCGTCACCCGCGCGATGCGCGAGATGGGACGCCAGTTCGTCTTGGGCCAGACCATCGACGCCGCGTTGGACCGGGCGAAGGGTCAGGAGGCCAAGGGATACACCTACAGCTATGACATGCTGGGCGAAGCGGCGATGACCGCCCGCGACGCCGACCGCTATGCCGACGAATACCGCAAGGCCATCGCGGCCATCGCCGGCGCTTGCACGCATGGCTCCGTCGCCCGGAACCCCGGCATCTCGATCAAGCTGTCGGCGCTGCACCCCCGCTATGAGGTCGCGCAGGAGGATCGGGTGATGGCCGAACTGGTCCCCGTGGTCCGCGATCTGGCCCGCCGGGCGCGTGCGGCGAACATGGGCCTGAACATCGACGCCGAGGAGCAAGACCGCCTGGCCCTGTCGCTGCAGGTGATCGAGGCCGTCCTGCCGGACCCCGATCTGGCCGGATGGGACGGGTTCGGCGTGGTCGTGCAGGCCTATGGCAAGCGGGCGGGGCCGATGATCGATGCGCTGCACGCGCTGGCGGTCCGCCACGACCGCCGCATCATGCTGCGCCTGGTCAAGGGCGCCTATTGGGATACCGAGATGAAGCGCGCCCAGGTCGAAGGGCATCCGGATTTCCCGCTGTTCACCTCCAAGACCGCGACGGATGTCAGCTATGTCGCGCTGGCGAAGAGGCTGTTGGGCATGACCGACCGCATCTATCCGCAATTCGCCACGCACAACGCGCACAGCGTCGCGGCCATCCTGGAACTTGCGGGCGATGCGCCCTTCGAATTCCAGCGCCTGCACGGGATGGGAGAGCGGCTGCACGACATCGTCATGCGCGATCATCGCACCGCCTGCCGCATTTATGCCCCGGTCGGCGCGCATCAGGACCTGCTGGCCTATCTGGTGCGCCGCCTGCTGGAGAACGGCGCGAACAGCAGCTTCGTGAACCAGATCGTCGATCTGGACGTGACGCCCGAACAGATCGCCCGCGATCCCTTCGACGCGCTGGCGACGGCCCAGGCCCCCGCGACCCTGCTGGCGCCCCATGCGATCTATGGCGCGGGCCGCGTGAACGCGCAGGGCTTTGACTTGGCCGCCCGCGACCAGCTGGACCGGATCTTTGCCGCCCGTGACGGGTCCATCGCCGATGCCGGCCCCTTGACCGCGCAGGCGGCGACCGGACAGGCCAGCCCGGTGCTGAACCCCGCCACCGGCGACATCCTGGCGACCGTCACCGAGGCGGACGAGGCCACGGTGACCCGCGCCATCGATGCGGCCCGCCCCTGGGCGGCCCCTGCCTCGGAACGGGCCGCGACCCTGCGCCGCGCCGCGGACCTGTTCGAGGCTGATTTCGGCCCGATCTTCGGCATCCTGGCCCGCGAGGCGGGCAAGACTCTGAACGACGCCGTGGCCGAACTGCGCGAGGCGGTGGATTTCCTGCGCTATTACGCTCAGCAGGGCGAGGGCCGCACGGATGCCCCGCGCGGGATCATCGCTGCGATCAGCCCCTGGAACTTTCCGTTGGCGATCTTCACCGGACAGGTCGCGGCGGCACTGATGGCGGGGAACGCGGTGCTGGCCAAGCCGGCCGAACAGACCCCGCTGATCGCCGCCCTTGCCGTGCGCCTGATGCACCGCGCGGGCGTTCCCGCCGACGCACTGCAGCTGCTGCCGGGCGACGGCGCGACGGTCGGTGCGGCGCTGACCCGCGATCCGCGCATCAAGGGCGTCGTCTTTACCGGCGGCACCGATACGGCGCGGCTGATCGCCGCCAGCATGGCGGACCACATGGCCCCCGGCACCCCGCTGATCGCGGAGACGGGCGGTCTGAACGCGATGATCGTGGACAGCACGGCCCTGCCCGAACAGGCGGTGCGCGACATCATCGCCTCCAGCTTCCGGTCGGCGGGCCAGCGCTGTTCGGCGCTGCGCTGCCTCTACGTGCAGGAGGACGTGGCCCCGCACCTGATCGCGATGATCCAGGGGGCGATGGACCAGCTGCGCGTGGGCGACCCGTGGGATCTGTCCACCGATGTCGGCCCGGTCATAGACGCCGAGGCGCAGGCCGGGATCCTGGCGTATCTGGACCAGAACCGCGACCGGATCCTGCACCAGATCGCGGCGCCCGCCACGGGGCATTTCGTACCGCCCACGCTGATCCGCATCGACGGCATCCACGCGCTGGAGCGCGAGATCTTCGGCCCCGTCCTGCATGTCGCGACCTTCAAGGCGCGTGACCTGGACCGGGTCGTGGCGGCGATCAACGCGACGGGGTACGGGCTGACCTTCGGGCTGCATTCGCGCATCGACAGCCGGGTGCAGGAGGTCACGCAGGCGGTCCATGCGGGCAACCTGTACGTCAACCGCAACCAGGTCGGCGCCACCGTCGGCAGCCAGCCCTTTGGCGGAGAGGGCCTGTCGGGCACGGGACCCAAGGCCGGCGGCCCGCAGTACCTGACGCGGCTGTTCGCGCCCGCAGCCCCCGCCGCCGCGGCGACGGACTGGACCGGGGCCGACAGCACCGACCGCCTGGCTGCGGCGCTGACCCGTCCCGTCCCTGGCGCCGCGCCCACCGACCAGCTGATGCCTGGCCCGACCGGAGAGCTGAACCGCCTGACCACCCTGCCCCGCGGCCCCGTCCTGTGCCTGGGCCCCGGCGCCCCTGCCGCGGCCGCACAGGCACGTGCCGTGACCGATGCCGGCGGTCAGGCAATTGTCGCAGAGGGCGATGTCGATCCGCATGCGCTGCGCGATCTGCCCGATGTGGCTGCGGTGCTGTGGTGGGGTGACGTGGCGACGGGGCGGGCGATGGCCCGGGCCCTGGCCGCGCGGCAAGGTCCGCTGGTGCCGCTGATCACGGCGGTGCCGGACAGCGCCCACGTCACGCATGAACGCCACCTCTGCGTCGACACCACCGCCGCGGGGGGGAACGCCGCGCTGCTGGCGGGCTGAGGGCGCACCCTGCGTTGACATCGCCGGCGGATCGGGCCGACATGGCGCGCATGAACGACAGCCGTCCGCGCGTGATCCTGCATCCCGGTCCGCCCAAGACCGGGACGTCCACACTGCAGGCGTGGTGCCATCTGAACCGCGGGGTGCTGGCGGCGCAGGGCATCGTCTATGCCTCGGTCGACATGCCCCGCGACCCCAAGCATCAATGGCTGGTCCAGGGGTTGAAGCGCGGCGACCTGTCGCGGCTTGCGGCCGAGACCGGCCCCCTGCGTGATGGGCGCGCCCACACGCTGATCCTGTCCTGCGAGGGGGTGATGACCAATCGGGCGCTGATCCAAGACAGCGCCTGGCAGCAGGCCCGAGAAGTGCTGACGGGTTTCGACACGACCCTGTTCCTGGTCGGGCGCGATCTGGACGGGTGGCTGCGGTCGTTGTGGAAACAGGCGCTGATCAACCCGGTGCCACCGGGCAGGCCGCTGAGCCTGCCCGATTTTGCGGTCTTCTGCCGCATGCCCGCCATCCGCGCGATGATGGACCTTGGCCCCATGGCCGATCTGATCGCGGACAAGACAGGGGCCTCGGCGCGGGTGCTGGCCCGGCTGGACGCGGATTTCATCGGCGTGTTCGCAGGGCTGCTTGGACTGTCCCCCGACGCGCCCCTGCAGGACGCCCCGCGGATCAACGAATCCCTGCCTCCGGATTTCATCGCCGTCTATGTCCGCCTGGCGCGTCACGTCGATCAGGTCTGGCCCCTGCGGCTGGCGACCCTTGCGGCGTTCCATGCGATGCGCCCGACGGGCAACCTGATGGTCGCGACTGTGGCGCGACAGTTCGCCCGCGTGTCCGCGCAGGACCGCGACCGGGCGGTGGCAAGCCTGTGTCAGGCCGTCAATGCCGTGACGTTCGACGACCCGGACCACCGCGACCTGGCATCGCAGCTTGCGTCCCGGGCCGCCATGTTGCGAAACATTCTATTGCAGGACCCGCCACCAGCCCCTAGGTGACAGGGACGAAGGACCGCGGAAGGGCATCAGACCCGGTGGTTTGGCCGGACTTCAAATCCGGTTGGGGCAGCGAGCCTGTCCCGGGTGGGTTCGACTCCCATTCCCTTCCGCCAGCCTTCCCCGCCCCTACCGCGCCGCGATGGCCAGCCCGTCGGCCACGGCCGTGAACACGTCCCGTGCCGAATGATCTGCATCGGGAAAGGCCGCGCGCATCGTGTCGCCCACAACCGTCATCAGGCTTGACCCCCCGACATAGATCACCCGGTCGACCTGCGCCGGGGTCAGCTGTGCGCGGTGCAGCGTCTCGACGGCGCCCTCGTGCAGCTGGCTGGCGTGGCGCGAAAGGCTGTCGGCCAACGCCTGCCCGGCCAGCGGCGCGGACAGGCCGCGTTCGACCTCGTCCAGCAGGATGGCCGCGTCGTCGGCACCGTCATTGGCGGCGATCTTGCCGCGTTCGACGGCAAAGGCCAGATCGTGGCCCAGATCGTCCCCCAGCACGCGCGACAGGCGGGCCATGGCGTCGGGCTGTTCGGCCAGCCGGACCATTTCGGCGACCATGCGGCGGTTCTGGGGGGTGTTCACAAAGGGGATCTTCTCCCACGTGGCAAGGTCGTTGTAGATGGCGTTCGGTACGGGCGACGTCCCCGGCCCCATCGCCTTGCGAAGGACCGATCCCCGGCCCAGCAGCGGCATCACGTGATCCAGACTGACCGCGCGGTCGAAATCGGTGCCGCCGATCCGCACGCCGTGACTGGCCAGGATCCGCACCCCCGCCCCCTGCCCCTGGAACAGCGAGAAATCTGACGTGCCGCCGCCCACGTCCACGATCAGGCCCGTGGCGCCGGGCCGCGCGGCACCGGCGGCGATGGCCGCGGCCTCGGGCTCGGGCATGAAGTCCACGTCGCGAAAGCCCGCGGCCAGGTAGCATTGACGCAGATCGTCCTCGGCCTGCGCCTCGCGCGGGTCGCCATCGCCATGAAAGACGACGGGCCGGCCCGACAGCGCGCGGTCGAAGGTCTGCCCGGTCTCGGCCTCGGCCCGCGTCTTGATGCGGTTCAAGAAGCGCGCGATCAGGTCGACGAAGGTCACCCTCTCGTTCAGGATCATCCGCTTTTCGTGCATCAGCGATGTGCCCAGAACGCGCTTCAGCGCCCGCATGAAGCGGCCCTCGTGCCCGTCCAGCAGGGCGCGGTTCGCGGGCTGGCCCATCAGGGTGGTGCGGCTGTCTGCGTCCAGGAAAAAGGTCGTGGGCATGGTCGTCTGCCCCGGTTCCAGCCGGATCAGGCGCGGCGTCCCGTCCGGCGCATGTCCTGCTGCCGAGTTCGAGGTGCCGAAGTCGATGCCCAGGCCGTTGCCGCGCGGTGCCATGTCGGATGCCCTGCCCTGTGTCTGCGAAGGGCGCGTGCCTAGGCGGGGGGCCGGGCCAAGTCAAGCGGGGGCACGCTAACCGGGCATTAGCATTTGTGCCCTAGCGTCGGCTCTTGGTCCCTGTCCCGGAGATTTCGATGTCCTTCGTCCCGCGCCTGTCCCTGCGCCAAAAGATCACCCTGACCAGCCTTGGCCTGATGACGGCCCTGGCGCTTGTGCTGGTCACCGTGCTCAGCATGGCGCAACGCCAAAGCCTTTTGGAAAACGCCCAAAGCGCGCAACGGGTGACGCTGCGCGTCCTGTCCTATGATCTTGCCGTGGACCACGACGGCTTCTCTGCGACGACCAGGCCGGACGGCACCCTGGGCGACGTCGTCTGGCCGCAGATCCCCGATTTCGACGATCACACCATGATCGACGATGTCGGCGGCCAGACCGGAGAGACGGCGACCATCTTCCGGCTTGACCCCGAACTGGGCCAGTTCATGCGCGTGACGACCAACGTCAAGCGCCCGGACGGCACCCGCGCGGTCGGCACGCCGCTGGACCCGACGGGCCCGGTTCATGCCGCCATGCTGGAGGGGCGGACCTATTCCGGCACGACCACGATCCTGGATCATCCCTATCTGACGCTGTATGTCCCGGTCCGCGATCAACAGGGTCAGGTGAACGGTGTTCTTTATGCCGGCGTGGCGATGGACGGGATCGAGGCGGTACTGTGGCGCAACCTGACCACCGCCGTGGCCCTGACGGCCGCCGCGCTGCTGCTGGCCTTTGCGCTGAACCAGGTGATGACGCGTCGTGCCCTGCGGCCCTTGGCGGCCGTCGACGCCGCGATGCAGCATGTCGCCCGCCAGAACTACGACCGGCCGATCCCCGGCACGGCGATGCGCGACGAGATCGGCTCGATCGCCCGCAACCTGGAACAGTTCCGCGACGGCCTGGCCCAGGCACAGGAGGCCCGCCACGCCGCCGCCGCCCTGCGAGAGGCCGGCGCCGCCGAGGCGCAGGCGCAGTCCCGCAAGCAGGCGCGTATCGTGACCGACATTTCCACCGGCTTGGAGCGGCTGGCGGCGGGCGACCTGACCGCGCAGATCGCCAGCCCCGCGCATGATCCCTTCCCCCATGAATACGAGGCGCTGCGCGCCAGCTTCAACAAGGTCGTGTCCGATCTGGGCAGCACGATGGGCCGCATCGTCGAGGTCGCCCGCCAGGTGCGCACGGGCTCGGACGAGATCACCTCTGCTGCCCAAGATCTGGCAGGTCGCGCGGAGACGCAGGCCGCGACCCTAGAGGAGTCGGCGGCGGCGCTGACCGAACTGACCGCCAGCGTGCACTCCACCGCAGATCTGGCCCGCACGGCCGAGAGCGTGTCGCGCGCCAACCGCTCTATCGCGGAGGAGGGCCGCAGCATCGTCGGAGAGGCGATCCAGGCCATGGAAAAGATCGAGGCATCCTCGGACCAGATCAACCGCATCATCACCGTCATCGACGATATTGCGTTCCAGACGAACCTGCTGGCGCTGAACGCCGGGGTCGAGGCCGCCCGTGCCGGAGAGGCGGGCCGCGGTTTCGCCGTGGTCGCATCCGAGGTGCGCGGGCTGGCGCAACGTGCATCGGAATCCGCGCGTGAGATCAAGGGGCTCATCTCGGATTCCTCGCAGCATGTCCGGTCGGGATCCTCGCTGGTCAGCCGCACCGGGGGCAGCCTCGAGCAGATCCTGTCCAAGGCCCGCGAGGTGTCGGATCAGGTCGCAGCCATGGCCCTGGCAGCCAGCGACCAGTCCACCGCATTGTCCGAGATCAACTCGGGCGTGAACCATCTGGACCAAGTGACCCAGCAGAACGCCGCCCTGGCCGAGGAAACGAATGCCGCTGCAGCGTCGCTGCAGCATCAGGCAGGCGTACTGGCCTCAGCCCTGACCAGCTTCACCTTCCAGCCAGCCTCGACATGGGGCACACGGGATGATCCACTTCGCACCAGCGACGATCCGTTCGTCCAAGTCGCCCCGCCGCGCCATAGGGTCGGATCGCCCAAGGCAATCACTGCACGCATGATGGAATTCTAAGGACACCACAGCCGGATGGCCGCTGGAACGCCGACAAAAACAAGCCGCTGCCGATTGTTCGGCAGCGGACTTCGCGTAACTCTCAATAAAGTGACAACGGTGCTGCAAGGGCCGCCATAAGGCTGTAGCTGAAAATTGCGTCACCCGTTGAAGATGCACAACATGCTAGCAATGCACCGACAAGCGGTACGGCCCAACTGGTCTTGCAGAGCGGGCGTCAGCAGGCCGGTTGATCTTCGGCAGTTCCAGCAAGATCCAGACCTCGCGCCGTCGGGGGCTGCCAGGTCGGGGACGATTCGACGGCGCCCTGAATGTTGGTCCCCAACTGTGACCCGCCTGTTCCACCGCTCCAGCCGGTGGTTCCGGTGTTTTCCGCGGCGGTGCTGTCCTCGGATGCGTCAGGCTGGGTTGCCGGTTCGGCAACACCGGCATCGGCCGCGCATTCCGGTGCCTCGGACACGCGCTCGGCCGGTGCGGCCTGCGCCCACGCTGCACTCCCCGACAGACCGCCGAAGGGGACTGCCAGCGCCAGAACGGCTGCAGTCAGCGTCAGTCGTGCGAACGGGATGATCATCGGGTGGCCTCGCCTGGATTGTTCACCGCAAAACGCGGCCGGCGTGCGCCGGTTCCGCGCATCATCACCACTGCCGTCGATCCGGTGACGAAACCGTGTCCGATCCGGTCCCCAACCCTTTGTCAGCCATGATGCGGCAATGGGACGTCACGGGGCCCATAGGCGGCGGCGACCTTTCTGTGCTATCGCCGCCTGAAATGAACTGAGGGGGCGCAGAGTCGCTGATTATGGGTACACCGAACGCAAGCACGCCGCGCCAGGCCAAGGAATGGGTGCAGGTCCTCGCTAAGTATCGCGAGCCGTCGACCCGCCGCAGCGTGTGGGAGTTGATGGCCACGATCGTTCCGTTCCTGGCGCTCTGGGCGCTGGCCTGGGCGGCGCTGTCGGTCAGCTATTGGCTGGCCGTGCCGATCGCGCTGGTGAACGGGCTGTTCCTGGTCCGCATCTTCTGCATCCAGCATGACTGCGGCCACGCGTCGTTCTTTCGCAATCGCAAGGTCCAGGACTGGATCGGGCGGGGTCTGGGCGTGCTGACCCTGACGCCCTATGACGTCTGGCGCCGGACCCATTCGCTGCACCACGCCCAGCACGGGAACCTGGATGAACGCGGCATCGGCGACGTGATGACCCTGACGGTGGGCGAGTATCGCAGCCGCGGCCGGTTCGGCCGGCTGATGTACCGGCTGTATCGCCACCCTCTGGTGCTGTTCGTGTTGGGGCCAAGCTACCTGTTCCTGCTGCAGAACCGTCTGCCGCTTGGGCTGATGCGGGCGGGATGGCGGTTCTGGGCATCGGCCCTGGGCACCAATCTGGCGCTGGCGCTGATCCTGGGCACGATGATCTGGTTTGCGGGGCCGATGCCCGTCCTGCTGATCTTCCTGCCCACGACCATCGTGGCGGGGACCGTCGGCGTATGGCTGTTCTATGTCCAGCATCAGTTCGAGGAAACGCACTGGGCCAATGGGGACGAATGGCAATTGCACGATGCGGCGCTGGCCGGATCGTCGCATTACATCCTGCCCCAGCCTCTGCGCTGGCTGTCCGCCAATATCGGGGTGCATCATGTCCACCACCTGTACAGCCGCATCCCGTTCTATCGCCTGCCGGAAATCCTGCGCGACCATGACGAACTGGCATCGGCACAGCGGCTGACCCTGCGCGAAAGCCTGCGGTCGGTGAACCTGCACCTGTGGGACGAAAATCGTCGTCGCCTGGTGTCCTTCCGCGAGGCGCGCAGCCTTTACGGCGCGCCGACGGCCGGCTGAGGCCGGCAGAGTTCAGCTGACCAGCGCGGCCTGTCCGATGGCGTGCAGCTGGACAAGCTGGCGCAGCCGGGGGCCGCGCACGAAGGTGCGGGCCTCGGCCGGGTGGGCCTGATCCGCGAACAATTCGGGAAAGATCTGCCGCAGTTCGGACAGGGCCGCCGATCCCATCGCGCGCAGGGCCTGGGGGCCGGGATACAAAGATTCCGTCTGTGCGCCGTTGGAATCGACGACTTGGTGGGCGTCGAACATCAGATGGCAATAGGTCACCTGCGACACGGACATGTCCACCGCGATGCCAGGAACATCGATCAGCTGGCAAGCCGGTGCCAGGATCTCCTCGGTCCCGAACAGGGTCCGCGCGACCGATGACCGGATCATGATGCGGTGCTGGCGCGACACGGACAGGGGCGCCGACGGCTGGTTTAGGCCAAGCGCCCCGGCCGCAATGCGGATCGGACGAAGCTTGGGGTTCGCCGCCAAATCCACGCCATCGAAACGGCGCCTGCCGATCCAGCGCAGGGGCTGATATCCGTGATCGCGCGTCCAGATCAGGTCACCCGGCTGCAGGCTGTCGACCGGGCGCGGCCCGTCCGCGGTCAGGATCAACGTGTCCGAAGCAAAGCACATGATCTCCATGTCGTGGATGTCAGGCGCGAACGAGATCTTGGCGACATAGACCTCCTTGGGCAGGGGGTCGGCCTCGATGATCTCGACCGAATGCAGCGACTTGACGTCGGACCATGCTGCGACGCTGTCCTTGGCGGGGCGGAAGAACATGTCCCCGTTGCGCATCTGGATCAGCACGCCGTCCTGGGTGCTGGTGGTGTTGTCGGGAAAGGTCAGCTTGTACTGAACCTTGAGGAAGCCGGTGATCTGGCTGGTGCTTTGCCCCCCATCGGTGGGCGAACCATAGGCGAACTTGCTGGCACCGTCAGGATGCTGGCTGTAGCTTGTGGCATAAGCCTCGGCCGGGCCCTGGGCGGTATTGATCGCGCGCAGCTGTCCGTCCAACTCGACCGGCTTGATCTGATTCTGGCCGACAACCTTGTAGCCCTTCATCCCGTCCGCCTCGGTCCCGGTCGCGGGCGTTCCTGGCGTGGTGTTGATCTGCTGGTGGTTGCCAATCCACATCCAGGTCACGGCGTTCGTCATCTGAGCCTCCATCATGGAGCCTCAGCAATAGCCGTGCCAACTCATCGCGCCAGTTTATCTTGCGTACAAGTTTAATCGCAGTCCGCGCCGCCGACGGGCGCCGCATCGTTCAGGTTGGATCGCCCCGGACAATTGCGGTATCGAAGGGAACGGCTGACAAGAAGGGACAACGCGAACACGCTGAGCATGCCGCAACCGACGTAGCCCCACAGGATCGACGACAGCCATCCGAACCCCAGCACGAGGAACAGGATGGTTGAGACGATGCCAATGACTGCAGAGGTTGCGATAATACCGACCAGCAAAATGCCCCGACCCTTTCAAAATGATCCTGACAACTATAGCACCGATCGGTTCATTTGCGAAACAAGATCGACAGAATGGCGTCTTTCGGGCACCATTCATGCGAGTGTAAGACGCAAGTAATTAAACTTTAAGGCGAATAATATGAACGGTGACGACATGGACCCGACGCTGCCCCCCGACCGGATCGGCTATGTCATCAACACCTATCCCCGTCCGTCCCAGACCTTCATCCGTAGGGAGATTCGGGCCCTCGAGGCGGCCGGTCTGACCGTCGCGCGGTTCGCCATGCGGCGCGACGATCAACCCGTGCTGTCTGCCGAGGATCAGGCCGAGGCCGACCGGACCGAATACGTGCTGGACCGGGGTGCGTTGACCTTGGGCATGGCGCTGATCCGTGCGGTGATCCGCCATCCGCGCAGCCTGCTTCGGGCACTGTCGGCAGGGCGGCGGGGCGGGCCCGGGCGCGGCCCGCTGCGCCAGGTGATCTATCTGGCAGAGGCCGCCATCCTGGCCGATCGCAGCCGGCAGCTGGGCCTGACGCATCTGCATGCCCATTTCGGGACAAACTCGGCCGATGTGGTCCGCTATGTCCGGATGCTGGGCGGGCCGGGCTACAGCGTGACCTTTCACGGCCCCGAGGAGTTCGATGGCCCGCACACGCTGCTGCTGCGTGACAAGGTGGCCGAAGCGCGTTTCGCGGTGGCAGTCAGCGCCTTCGGACGCAGCCAGCTGGCGCGATGGGCGCCCTTCGATGCCTGGGACCGCATCAAGGTGGTGCATTGCGGCATCGACCCCGCCCTGTTCGCGGCGCCGGTTCCCCTGCCGCCTGGACCGGACGCGCACGATCCGCTGCGCGTGGTCTGCATCGGCCGCTTCGCCGAGCAGAAGGGCCAGGTCCTGCTGATCGAGGCGATGGCGCGCTGCACCGCGCCGGTGCACCTGACGCTGGTGGGTGACGGCCCGCTGCGGGCCGAGATCCAGCGGGCAATCAGGGCGCACGGGCTGGACACGCGCGTCACGCTGGCCGGCTGGCTGGACGAGGCCGGCGTGCGCGACGCGCTGTCTGCGGCGCATGTCATGGCCATGCCCAGCTTTGCCGAAGGCCTGCCGGTGGCCCTGATGGAAGCGATGGCGGCCGGCCGCCCCTGCATCGCCACCCTGATCGCTGGCATCCCCGAGCTGATGGTCGACGGCCAGACCGGCTGGCTCATCCCGGCCGGGTCCGAAGACGACCTGGCCAAGGCGCTGGACACCGCCGCCCGGACCCCACGAGACCAACTGGAACGGATGGGCGCCGCCGCCCGCACGCGCGCGCTGACGCGCCATGACATCGCAACAGAGGCCGGCAAGCTGGCCGCACTGTTCGCGGACAGTCGGAACCGGTAAGGTCGCGTGCAGGTTCATCTATGTAAAATCGCGATCAATCGGCTATGCGGCAACTCTTTCTTTGCGATAGCGTGATTGGACGGGTATCGCTGGTTTCATCTTATTTGGTCGGAACGGATTAGGAATATGCTGCACGGACCGTCTGTCAGCACGGATGATCGAAAGATCGTCCGCGATCTGCCCGCCGCCACCGACAGCCAGGCGGCCTTTCTGGCGGGCAGCGATCAGGCAGATCCGAACCGCGCCCATATCGAACAGATCGTTCTGGACGCTCCGTCCGACATTTTGGCGCCCGGCCCCCTGCTGGCCGCATGGCAGCAGTTGGCAGACCGTCACGAGACGCTGCGGACCGTTCTGGTCACCGACGATACCGGCATCCTGCGGCTGGACGTCCTGGACCACGCGTCGGTGCATATCGACAGTGCCGATTTGTCGGACGGGATGGTGGACCGTTTTCTGGCCGATGACCGCGCGGCCGGCGTGGACCCCACCGAACGGCCCGGATGGCGGGTCACGATGGCCGATCTGGGTGGGGGGCAGGCCCGGATGGTCTGGACCATCCACCACGGCCTGATCGACGGGACCAGCATCGCGTTGATTCTGACCGAACTGTGGCGGATCCTGTCCGGCGATCCGCTGATGGCACCCGGCATCGGCTTCATCCAGGCGATCCGGGAGCGCCAGCTGGACGAGTCGCAGGCCCGCGCCGCCTTTGCCGCCACGTTGTCCGATGAAACCGTCGCGTCGGCCTTTCCCGCGGCCCCGGCGAAAACGCATGGCCCGATGCACCAGACCGACCTGACTCTGTCGATGGACGCGTGCGACGCCATCCGCCGTCTGGCGCATGCGGCGCAGGTGACCACGCTGACGGTGGTGCAGGCGGCTTGGTCGATGCTGCTGATGCGCTGGACCGGGCGGTCCGGCGCGGCCTTCGGTCTGGTGGAATCGGGTCGTGGTCGCAATGATCGGGTCGCGGGCTGTCTGGTCACGACGGTGCCGTTCCAGGTGCGGATGGACGACATCGGAACCTTCGGCGACCTGCTGGCGCGCCTGCGGGCGCAGACGCTGCAGTTGCGGCCGCATTCCCATGCGCGACAGACGCTCATCCGGCAGTGGTCTGGTCGGCAGGGCCGTGCGGCGCTTTACGATACCGTTCTGATGTACCAGCGCGGCACGCTTGCCGCGCGGCTTGCGGCGGACGGCTGCGGCTGGACCGGCGTCCGCCTGATCGAGGAGGGCACGGCGCTGATGTCGTGGTCGGTCCATGACGAGGGCGCGTTGTGGCTGTCGCTGGAGCATGACACCGCCCGGTTGCCCGACGAGGTGGCGACCCGCATCCTGCACCAGATGGCCAACCTGCTGCAGGCGATGGGTCGGGCCGACACCGACACGCCGCTGTCCGACCTGACGATGCTGGACGCAGAGGAGCAGCGACACCTGCACACACTGGGACGCTCCGATCGGCCCGTCCCGGATGTGCTGCCCGACCTGGCATCGGCCTTCGAGGCGACGGTCGCCCGTCATGGCGACCGGACCGCCGTGACCGAGGCGCAGACGGGTCATTCCGTCGATTTCCGCACGTTGGACCAGCAGGCCAATGCCCTTGCGGCGCGGCTTGTCGGATGCGGCATCGGTCCGCAGGATGTCGTGGCGATCGCCCTGCCCCGATCCGTGCGCCAGATCGCCGCGATGCTGGCCACGCTCAAGGTCGGCGCCGGCTTTCTGCTGCTGGATCTGGATCAGTCCCACGACTATCTGTCCGGCCTGATCCGCCAAGCCCGTGCCAAGGCCATCGTGGTCCAGCAGGACATGCCACTGTCGACCGCCGCACCGAACGTGGTGATGGCCGACGATGCCTGCCAAGCCCACGCCCCGCCGCGACCACCCCTGGATGCGGACAGCTTGGCCTATGTCACCTTCACCTCCGGCTCCACCGGAACGCCCAAGGCGGTTCGGGGGCTGAACGCGGCACTCAGCGCGCATGCCCATGCGATGGTCGACGCCTATGCGCTGACCGAACGGGATGCGGTCCTGCAGTTCGCGACGCCCAGTTTCGACGTTGCGCTGGAGGAGGTCTGGCCGACGCTGCTGTCCGGCGCGCATGTCGTGTTGCGCGACGCCACGCCGCTCGGCTCGATCCAGGGGCTGCTGGATCTGGTCCGGCGGCATGGGCTGACGGTTCTGAATCTGCCCGCCAGCTATTGGCAACAGATGGTCGCGGACCTGCGCGATCATCCGCGGCCCATATCAGACAGCCTGCGCCTGTTGGTGACGGGCAGCGAACGCGTGCCGCCCGCAGCCTTCCGCGAATGGCAGCGCCTGGCCCCTGGCGTCCGGTTCGTCAACGCCTATGGCCCGGCCGAAGCCACGGTGACCAGTACCCTGTGGCAGGGATCGTCCCTGTCCGCCGGGTCCGAGGTTCCGATCGGTCGTCCCGCCGGCCATGCCCGCGTCGTGCTGCGCGCGCCGGACGGTACGCCCACGCCTGTGGGTGGCGAGGGAGAGATCGTGATCGGCGGTCAGGCCGTCAGCGGCGGCTATCTGGACGATCCTGATTCGACCGCACGGGCGTTCACGGCAGACGCCGGAGGCCGGCTGTATCGCAGCGGCGATCTGGGCCGCTGGTCGGCGGACGGGCAGCTGATGTTCCTGGGGCGCGAGGATCGGCAGGTCAAGCTGCGCGGCCAGCGGATCGAACTGGGCCAGATCGAAAGCGCCCTGGCGGCACGACCCGGCGTCCTGCAGCTGTTCGTGGACCTGGACAAGGGACCGCCGGCACGCCTGCTGGGCTGGATCGTCATCGAGGATGGCACCGACATTGACCAGATCGCGCGCGATCTGCGCGACCAGCTGCCTGCCTATATGGTGCCACGGCTGATCGCGGTCGATGATCTGCAGGTCACCGCGAACGGCAAGATCGCGCGGGACCTGCTGCCCCGTCCCGCCGCCGCCGGGCCCGTGGCCGGACCCGGCCATGCCGAACCGCAGGTCCTGGCCGTGGCTGCCTGCATGGCCAATGTGCTGGACCTGGCCCATGTCGGACCAGATGACGACTTCTACGACCTTGGCGGGGATTCCCTTCTGGCGTTGCGCCTGATCAGCCTCGTGCGAAGCCGCACCGGACTGCGCCTGCACACGGCCGATGTCATGCAGGCCCCCACGCCCAAAGGGCTGGTCCGCCTTCACCGCACGACCCCGGATCGGCCCCGCTATCTGATCCCGACCCAGCCCCTGGGACATAACGTTCCGATCATCGGCGTCCATGTTCTGGGCCGCAAGCAGGCGCTGTTCCGGCCCCTGTCGGACGCGCTTGGTCCCGACTATCCGGTGCTGGGCCTGACGGTCGGCGTTCCCGAGGGCGGACTGGTCATCAGGGTCGAAGCCGTCGCCCGCACCTATCTGGAGGAGCTGGATCGGCACCTGCCGGGGCAGCCGGTCTGTCTGGTCGCGGTGTCGATGGCGTCCTACTTTGCGCTGGAGCTGGCGCAGCAATTGCGCCGCGCGGGGCGCGAGGTGCCCCTGCTGGTGGTGCTGGACGCCGCGGGCCCCGGCGGACGGCCCTCGGTCCGAGGCTGGGCCAAGCTGCGGGCGCATCTGGGCCAGCTGCGCCGCCACGGCCTGCGCCATATCGTCGAAACGCTGGACAACCGCCGACCCCACGAACAGCCCGAGGTGCGCGACCTGCTGCCGACCGACGGCGAAGGTCCGACCATCGACATGGCCCAGCTGATCGAGGCGAACGTGCAGGCCGTGATCCATTACAACCCCCAGCCCTATGATCGGCCCATCGCGATCTTCCGCGCCGATGCCAGCTTCTGGGATTCCCCGGAGGGCAAACGTCAGGGGTTGGGCTGGGCGCAGATTGCGGCGGGCGGGTGGACCCTTCACGACCTGCCGGGAACGCATCTGTCGATCCTTGAGCCGGGCAATGTCGAGGTGCTTGCCGACCATCTGCGCAGACTTCTGCCGCCGACGCCGACCGCCACCCCCGTGAAGGAGCCATGATGCAATTCGCAATCGGCGACGACCGCGTCGCCCTGACCGTGCCGGACCGCCAGGCGCTGCTGTCGATCGTCGAGACCCGGCTGGCGGCCCGTCAGGGTTTTGCCTTGGCGACGATGAATGTCGATCATCTGGAAAAGCTGCGCAGCGACGCCGATTTCCGCACGGCCTATGCGCAGCATGACCTGATCGTTGCGGACGGCAACCCGGTCGTCTGGCTGGCGCGGCTTGGCGGACAGCGGGTGTCGCTGGTGCCAGGATCGGACCTGGTGCAGCCATTGTGCGCGCTGGCTGCCCGCCTGGACCGCGGCGTGGCCATTCTGGCCGGCACCGAGGAGGGCGGACAGGATGCTGCCCGCCGCCTGATCGCCGCACATCCCGGACTGACCGTCAGCCTCGTCGCTGCTCCCGGCTTTCCTTTCGATCCCCACGGTGCCGAGGCCGACGCCCTGCTTGACCGCCTGAACGCCAGCGGCGCCTCTCTGTGCCTGCTGGCCCTTGGCGCCCCGCGCCAGGAGATCCTGGCCGCGCGCGGGCGCAGGATCTGCCCGCAGGTGGGCTTTGCCTCGGTCGGGGCGGGCATCGATTTCGTCACGGGCAAGCAGCGCCGCGCCCCGCGGTTGTTCCGGGCAGCCCGCATGGAATGGCTGTGGCGCGCCGCGCTGAGCCCCAAGCGGTTGGGCCCGCGCTATGTCCGCGGCGCGCTGATCCTGCCGGGACATGCCCTGCGCGCCCTGCGTGAAAGACCCCGGCAGTCATGACCGGCATGCTGGTCATGGTGCCCTCGGTCCACGTGATGATGCGTGACGGGCAGATGTGGATGGACGACAAGTTCGTGGCGGGCCTGCACCTGTTTGCGCGCGAATGGGGCGGCCCGACCCGTGTCGTGCTGCGGCAGGGATCGGCGACGCTGCCCTTTGCCAGCCCGGTGACGGCCGCGGACCTGCCCGGAGAGCTGCGCCTGATCGCCCAGGATGCGCCCATCTCAGCCGAGGATCTGCGCGGCGCGCAGGTGGTGCTGGGCACGGCCGACGACCATCGGCAGCTGGATCTGGCCCCCCTGTGCGGCGCGGTTGGGGCGCGGCTGGTTTATGCGATCGAATACCCGCTGCAGACCCGCCTGGCCGTCGCGCGGCTGGACCTGGCGCGCCGCCCGTTGCGTCTGGCCCGGTCGGTCCAGTGGCTGCTGACGCAGGAGTTGCGGCTGCGCCGTGCGCTGCGGTCAGCGCACGGGGTGCAGGCCAACGGTTATCCAGCGATGGCGGCCTATGGGGGGCTGAACGACGACACATGCCTCTATCTGGACAATCGGTCAGAGCGGGAGACCATGGCCACGGCTTCAGAAATGCAGGCCCGCGCGGGGTGGAACGGGCCGCTGCGGATCGTCCATGCCGGCCGGTTGATCGCGATGAAAGGCACGCAGGACCTGATCCCCACCGCCATCGCGCTGCGCGAGCAGGGCGTGGATTTCCGCATGGACATCTTTGGCGCCGGCGACATGCGGCAGGCGATCGCGGACGACGTGGCGCGGCATGATCTGGGCGGGACGGTTCATCTGCATCAGCCGGTCGATTTCGCCACCGGCCTGGTGCCGTGGATGCGCCGGAACGCAGATCTGTTCTTGGCCCCGCACAGGCAGTCCGACCCCTCGTGCAGCTATCTGGAGGCGATGGGCTGCGGTGTGCCCGTTCTGGGCACGAACAACCGGATGTGGTCTGAACTGGCGCGCCAATCCGGCGGCGGTTGGGTCATGCCGATGGGACAGCCCAGGAAGGCCGCCAACATCATCGCGGGGCTGAACCGGGCGGCGATCGCCAAGGCCTCGGCCCACGCGTTGGAGTTTGCGCAGGCCCATGACTTCCACAGCGAGTTCAGGCGCCGCATGGATCACTTGCACCGCGTGGCGGCAAAACCTGCCTAGACCAGCAGAACCGCGGCCAAGATCAGCCCGACCGCGCCGAAGGTCAGGTCGTGCAGACCATCCCATGCCCCGTGCTTGCGGGCGATGCGCACCAGCATCGGATAGGCCAGGATGGCCGCCAGCGCCTGCCCTGCCAAGGCACCCGGAATGCCCGCCTGGATGCCACCAAGGGTGAACAGGCTGAGAAACAGCACCGCGCGCACCAGCGTGACCCAGAAGAACCCGCGGGAGTCCCCTCCGGCCAAGGCGGCCTGGTCATAGCTGAGACCGATCAACGACGGAATGCTGGCCAGCGCGATCAGCGTCACCAGCGGCCCCGCACTGGCATAGCGCGGATCATAGAGCAGCACGACGAGATGTTCCCCGAATGTCGCCAGTAGCGCCAGCAGCAGCATGAAGCTGCCCGTCAGCGCGGCGCGCACGATGCGCACGCGACGCATGTGCCCGGCACTGGGATCCTCGAACGCGGTACGATAAAGCGGGATCATCACGCGGGATATCACCGTCGTTCCCAGCATCAGCGGAAAGCTGGCCAGAAAGAACGCGATGTTGTAAATGCCCAGCTGCGTCAGCGTCAGCAGGCGCGCCAAGACCGCCTTATCGCCCTGAGAGATCACGAAGCCCACCACGGTCGACGGCATGATCCATTTGCCGAAACGCACCAGTTCGGCAACACAATCCGGGTCCCACCGGAACCGGTTTGCCGGGCCCGGCATCCAGTAGCTGACCATCAGCACCTTGACCACCGACCCCAGGATCAGCCCGATCACCAGCGCCCAGGCCGATTCCAGCATGGCGGCCAGCCCGATGGTGATGATCGTGGTCACCGCCGCGGTCGCCAGTTCCACGATGGTCAGGCGACCCATCTGCAGATGACGGTTCGCGGTCTCGATCTTCGTGGGCAGCAGGCCATAGATCATCGCTGTGGTTCCCGCGACGGGCAGGAACCAGACCAGTTCGGGCACCCCGTAGAAGGACGCCGCCGGCACCGCCAGGATGCAGCAGCCCAGCCACAGGATCACCCCACGGATGGCCTGCATTGTAAAGGCCGTGTCCAGAAAGGTTCGGTCGTCGCCCCGCCGGCTTTGCAGGATGGCCGGGGTGATCCCCACGTCCGAAAAGTTGTTCAGGCCCTGGATGATGACCATGATCAGGGTCATCAGGCCGAACACCTCGGGGAACAGGAGACGGGTCAGTACCAGGTTCGAGGCCAAGCGGATCGCCTGGATGCCCCCGAAGCTGATCATCGTCAGGGCCGAGCCGCGGAAGGCCCGTTGGGCAAGCCCCTGCCCCGTGAACAGCGATCCGATCATTGCGCGCATGGTCGTCAGTGCCGCCCGGTCTGCATGATGTCCCAGATTCTGTCGGCCGTATCCTCATACGCGGCGGCAAAGTCGGGATTAATCGTGTCGGGCAGCGCCAGTCCCGACGGCGGCCGTGCGCCATAGAGATCGGCGTAGGTGATCATCGCCGCCAGCAGATAGATCGTCTCGGTCCCGTGGGGGGACAGGTCGGAAAACAGCGCATCGGGCGCGATGGCCGACAGCGGCGCCTCGGACAGCAGGCGTGCCATCACGCGACCGACCGGCAGCAGGCTGATGTCGGCATCGGGACGCACCCCCGCAAGCCGCGCGACATAGTCGTCGTACCAGCGGGCATAGCCGTTCTGCGCGTGGCGGTAATACCGCTGCATCTCGGCCGGTTCGGGCGGGAAATCATCGGCAAAGGGATGCAGGTCGGCCCACCCTTCGTAGATCAGGATGCGCGGCGCATCGGTGTTCTGCACGACCCAGTCCAGGACGGTGACTGTTGCGCCATAAGGGGACTGGCGGTCGGGGTTGTCGCCCGGATAGCGCTTGTCCGCACGGCCGTATTGAATGAAATTCTCGGGGTTCAGGATGATCGTGTCGAACCGCGCCGAGGCAAAGGGCTGATCCGGATTCCAGGCGGGGGTGACCGCATCGAACGACCAGTTCGGAACCGGCGGCAGTTCCGCCGCGAATTCGCGCGGAAAGCCGAAGCGTCCGTCCAGCGCCAGATCGCGCCCGTCGTGCCGGGCCATCACGGCCAGCCAATGGGGGACGGTCGTCTCGTCCGTGTCGGTCAGGTGATGGATCAGGCTGTTGCCGAAGACGAACACACGGGCGCTGTCACGTTCGGGTACGGGTTCGGCTGTAACAGGCGCGGGCACGGACAGGCCAAGGGCGGCAAGGGCGGAATACAGGATGTGCTTCATGTCGTCTCTTTCAGGCTGGTCGGTTCCGGGGCCAGGACGATTGGTCTGGCGGCGGGTTTCAGCAACAGCAGGTCCAGGACACGGCGCCGCAGCGATCGGCCCGGCAGGATCTGGCGATCCCCCAGGACGGTCGCGCCGTGCAGGGCCGGATCATCGTTCAACGCCAACGCCGCGCCCAGTCCTGCGGCCTGATCGGGGCCATGTGCGGGATCAAGGTCTGGCACCCACTCGGTCGCGACGATGCCGGGCAGACGGCCGCCGACCTCGACCGACAGGGCCCGGGTCAGGATGTCTGCCCCGGCCTTTGCGACAGCGAACCCCAGGTTGCCGGGCAACGGGGGACGCGGCACCGGGCGGGCAATGTTGATGATGCGGCCGCGCCCCTGCGCGACCATGCCGGGCAGGAACGCGGCCGTCACGTTGATGCGCCCGCACAGGTTCACCTGCACCTGATGGCACACATCCTCGGCCCGGGCGGACAGGAAATCCTCGCGGCGATGGATCGCCGCGGCATGGATCAGAATGGTGACCGGACCAAGTTCGCCCTCGATCCTCTGCGCCAGGTCGCGCATGGCCTGGGCGTCGGTGACGTCGCCCTGCATCGTCTGGAACAGCCCCTCGGCCGGGCGCGGGTGGCGGGATACGCCCCGCACCGTCATCCCATGCGCCGCCAGGTGACGCGCAATGGCCTGACCCAAATCCGTGCTGCTGCCGGTGATGACGGCGACCCCGCTCATGGCGCGGCCTTCAGCCGCCGGGCCATCGCATCGGCCACCCGCAAGGCGTTCGCCACGATGGTCATGCCAGGGTTCACCCCGGTCGAACTGGGCATGAAGCTGGCATCGGCGACGAACAGGTTGTCCAGATCATGCGCCTTGCAATCGCTGTCCAGGACGCCCCGGCGCGGATCGTCCGAAAAGCGCAGGGTGCCGCAGGGATGCGCGATGTTCAGTTCGGGCGCATGGCTGAGCCACAGGGATCGGACCCCGCGCAGGCGCCGCTTGAGCAGTTTGCGGAACCGCAGGCGACGGGCCAGAAGCTCTCCGGACATGCGGTATTCGTAGATGATCGTGTCGGGCCGCGCGGGGTCGTGCCGGACGCGGTTGTTCTCGTCCGGCAGGTCCTCGATGATCCCGGCAAAGACGCGGGCATCTCCCAGAAGCTTGGCCGCGGTCAGCGCGGGCAGGCGCAGCAGCTCATGACCGATGCGCAGGTGTCTGAAGGGCGAGGCCTGATACCGCTGACGCAGCACGTAGAGGATGTTTCCGTAATCGGCGGGCAGGCCCAGGGACTGGAACAGCCCCATCCGATCGGGCCCGTCCCGGTACAGGTCACGCAGCGAAAAGGTCTTGAGCGGTCCGGGCGAGCTGACGGGCGCGTTTCGCGGGGGCCAGATGGCGATGCGTTCGTTGATGTGGAACATCAGGCCCCGACCCACCAGGCCGCTGGAATTGCCGCAGCCGTCGGGCCAGTACTGGGTGCTGGAGGCCAACAGCAGGCGCGGCGACGACAGGCTGCCCCCGGCAAGCACGAAGGCCCGCGCTGACAGCAGATGCTCGACTCCGTCGCGGCGGACGCGCAGGTGCGTGACCGTCCCGGCATCACCCTGCAGCGACAGGGCATCAGTGCCGTCCAGCACCGCGGCGCGCCCCGTGGCAAGGGCGGGCAGGACGCCCGCCGACCGACCGTCCATCTTGCAGTCGCGGGGGCACTTGCGGCCGATGCACTCGCGACATCCCTCCAGCTGGCGGATGCCAAGGTGCGCGCGATAGGGGTGCAGCCCTGCCCTCTCCAGCGCCTGGCCCAAGGCTTCGTCCCGCGCGGCCAGCGGGCGCGGGGCCGCCAGGGGCGCTGCCGGTTCGCCCAACGGGTCCTGGCTGCCGTTGACGGCCATCACGTCGCGCGCACGGTCGTACCAAGGCGCGAATTCATCATAGCCCACCGGCCAGCCGCCCGTCGGATGCGGCAGGTCGGGGACGGATTCCATGTCGTGGCGTTCGGGCTGTTCCATGGCTGCGGCATAGAAGACCGAGGTGCCGCCGACGCCCACACCCTGCGCGCCCCAGCCAACCGACGTGGCACCGTCCACCGTCGATTCCACCGGCACCGGCCAGCAGCCGAACATCTGCCGCGCGAACGGGTCGTCATAGCCGCATTCCTGGCCGTTCTCGGCCAGGCGGGGGCCGGTGGACCCCTTTTCGACGAACAGCACCGAAAGGCCCGCCTCGGCCAAGGCACGACCGCAGAGGCCACCGCCCAGGCCGGCGCCGACGATGATCACGTCCCAGGATCTGTTCAGAAGTTCGTCCACGTGCCCTCGATTGTCAGGGGTTTGAATGGCCGGGGGCCGGATGCCGCAGATGCGCCACGCGGTTCCGCGACCCGCATCGGGGCGACAGGGGAATGCGCGCGCCCGGTCATCCGATCACCGTCTTCATCGCCCGCCGCGCGGCGGGGGCCGGGGCGGCCTGTCTGGCTCCGACGGGCATGCCGCGGGCCGCCAGCCCCGCCAGGGCACCCGCGCTCATCCAGGTCAGAGGAGTGACGGTCGCATTGGGGATCAGGTCCACCAGGCTTGCCGCCATGATCAGGGCCAGGCCGGCGGTCCAGCGGTCGACCGGACCGGACCGCGTCGCCAGCCACAGCCGGATCACCGAACCGCACAGCAGGCCGAAGATCGACAGATAGCCAAGAATGCCGCTGATGGTCATCACCACCACCCAGTATCCGTCGCTGACGCTGGTGTACTCTCCCGAGATCGGATCGATCTCAAGGTTGCGGCCCCATCCGCCCCAGCCCGCCAGCGGCTTCTGCGAGGCGCGGTCCAGCAGCACCTGTTCGTTCATGAAACGGAACTCCAGCGACCGGCCCCGTTCGGCATCCATCGACAAGGCAAAGTCGCGAATCGCGTCGGTGGGCATCACACCCAGCCACAGCGCCAGCGGATAGGCCATCACCACCGCGGCCAGCGCCGCGGCGATGCCGACCTGCAGGCGGGGCGGCGTCATCAGCACCAGCGGCACCAGAAGCATTCCGTAGATGATCGATGCCGCGCTTTTGCACAGCACCAGAACCACCAGAAGATAGGCCAGGACGGCCATATTGCGGGTCCGCGCCTGCGCATTCCCGTCGCGCAACGCCACCGCGGCGCAGATGACAGCGGTCACGACCAGGATCGCGACCCACAGGCCGTGTTCCAGGAAGACCATCGGGCGGAAGCCGCCATAGCGGATAGTCTGGCTGAAATCATGCGCGAAAAAGCCGTAGATCCAGACGTTCAGCTGCGGGCTGACCCGAATCTCCAGCAGCATCGGCAGGGAATAGGCCAAGGTCGCCAGCGTCAGCGCCACCATCCAGGCCCGGATGCCGTCGGTTGACGACAGGACCAGATACCCCAGCAGGAAGGGCAGCAATGTCAGCACGGTGTTGATCGTGCCGTTGAGCGCGTCGAACAGACCCAGGCCGGGACGATAGGTGATCCCCTCGATCAGCGGTTCGGGATTGGTGGCCACCGTCAGGGTCGGGGTGACCATCGCCAGGACGGTCAGGATGACGACCCAGCCCTCCAGCCGGATCCAGGGCATCGGAAAGCGATCGCGCAGCATCACCGCACCCAGCATCGCGCACAGGGACGGGATCGCATGTTTGTCCAGGGTCGGCAGAATCGGCAGGTCGATCCCCACCACCGGCGGCAGCAGCAGGTATCCCAGCAGCGGCACCCAGATGAGCGCCTGTCGGGGCGTCAGCCGCGAGAACAGCATCGCCGCCACGGCCGGCCACGCTGCCAACATGATCAGCGACAGACTGTTGCCCATGTCTTCTCCCAGCTTGAACGTCACGCTTAAGGGGAACGATGACGTGAATCCACAGGAATTAGCGTAAATTCCCATGCAACATTCCGTCAGCTTTGATAATCATCCCATTGTAAGGTTTCAGTGGTGGATTGCGGACCGCGCTCAGCGCAGGGTTGTAATCCGGAAGAACAAGGAAGACGGGCTTGACCGATACGCCGATCAACATGCGTGACATCGCCATCGTGGGCTTTGGTGTCGATCTTCCCGGCGCGTCCGACCCCCGGCAGTACTGGCAGAACCTGCGCGACGGGGTCGAATCGATCATCCATCTGACGCCGGAGGAGCTGCGCGCGGCCGGAGAGACGGAATCACGGATCAGCCATCCCAATTACGTCCCCTTTGCCGCCCGGCTGGACGGGTTCGATCATTTCGATGCCGAGTTCTTCGGCCTCAGCCCCAAGGATGCCGCGGTGATGGACCCCCAGCACCGCAAGTTCCTGGAGACCTGCTGGCATGCGCTGGACCATGCCGGGCACCGGCCCGACAGCCTGGGCATGGTCGGGGTCTGGGCGGGCTGCGGGATGGGCAGCTACTTTTCCGTCAACATCTGCTCGAACCGCGACCTGGTCGAGGAAACGGGCATGTTCCTGCTGCGCCATACCGGCAACGACAAGGATTTCCTGTCCACCCGGGTCAGCCACATCTTCGACCTGCGCGGGCCAAGCGTATCCGTGCAGACGGCCTGTTCCACCTCGCTGGTGGCGGTCCATTCTGCATGCCAGGCGCTGCTGGCGGGCGATTGCGACGCGGCGCTTGCCGGCGGCGTCACGATCGAGCTGCCGCAGGGTCGGGGATATATCTACAAACCGAACGAAATCCTGTCGCCGGACGGTCATTGCCGCGCCTTCGATC
This sequence comes from Paracoccus sp. Arc7-R13, assembly GCF_004010775.1. Classification (NCBI taxonomy): domain Bacteria; kingdom Pseudomonadati; phylum Pseudomonadota; class Alphaproteobacteria; order Rhodobacterales; family Paracoccaceae; genus Paracoccus; species Paracoccus sp. Arc7-R13. The sequence goes on from NZ_CP034811.1 coordinate 118,997, forward strand.
ACCGCAGCCAGGGCACCGTCTTCGGCAGCGGCGCGGCGGTCGTGCTGCTGCGCCGCCTGTCGGATGCGATCGCGGACGGCGACCACATCTGGGCGGTGATCCGGGGCAGCGCGATCAACAACGACGGTTCGGCCAAGGCCGGCTATCTGGCCCCCTCGGTCGAGGGGCAGGCGGCCGCCATGGCCGAGGCGCATCTGATCGCGGGCGTCGACCCCTCCACCATCGACTACGTCGAATGCCATGGAACGGGCACCAGCCTGGGCGACCCGATCGAGGTTGCGGCCCTGGCCGAGGCCTTTGCCCTGGGCCAGGGGGGCGGTCGGACCGGCATCGGCTCGGTCAAGACGAATATCGGCCATACCGACACCGCCGCCGGCACTGCCGGTCTGATCAAGGTCGCCCTGTCGCTGCATCACCGCGAAATCCCGCCCAGCCTGGGATACGAGGCGCCGAACCCGGTGATCGATTTTGATTCGACCCCCTTCCACGTCGTCGCCACTCGCGAGCCTTGGCCCGCGCACCCGGACCGCCCGGGCCGGGCGGCGGTGAACTCGCTTGGCGTGGGCGGCACAAACGCGCATGTCGTGGTCGAGGAGGCGCCCCCTGCCCCGCCCTCGGAACCCTCCGACTGGCCGGTCCAGCCGCTGATCGTGTCGGGTCGCACCCGCGCCGCGCTGGATGCCAACGCGGCGGCGCTGGCGGCGTGGCTGCGCGCCCACCCCGGCGCCAACCTGGCCGATGTGGGGTTCACCCTGCAACAGGGGCGCAAGCTGTTCGACAAGCGCCGCGTGCTGGTCGCCGCCGATGCGACCGAGGCGGCCGAGCTGCTGGAGACCGGCAACACCCGCCGGGTCTTCAACCACGACCGGATGACGGCGGCGCCCAAGCCCGCCTTCCTGTTCCCCGGCGGCGGCGCACAATCGATCCACATGGCGCGCGGCCTGTACGAGACCGAGCCGGTCTTCCGCGACTGGATGGACCGCGGCCTTGCCGTGCTGGAACGCCTGACCGACCGCGACCCCAGGGCGCTGTGGCTGCCCGAACCGGGCCAGGAACAGGCGGCGACCGAGGCGTTGAACCGCCCGTCGGTCCAGCTTCCGCTGATCATGATCGTCGAATACGCGCTGGCGCAGCTGTGGATCAGCTGGGGTGTCGTCCCGCAGGCGCTGGCCGGTCATTCGATGGGCGAGAACACCGCCGCCTGCCTGTCGGGGGTGATCGGGTTCGACGACTGCATCGCGCTGGTGGAACTGCGCGGACGCCTGTTCGACCGCATCGCGCCGGGGGGCATGCTCAGCGTGCCGCTGCCCGCGGCAGAGCTGATGGCCGAGGCGGGCGACGACCTGGATCTGGCCTGCGACAACGCCCCCGGCCTGTCGGTGGTGTCCGGCCCCCGCGACCGGATCGACGCGCTGCAGGCGACGCTGGTCGCGCGCGGCATCGACTGTCAGCGCGTGGCGATCGACATCGCCGCCCATTCGCGGATGCTGGAACCGATCCTGCCGGAATTCGAGGCCTTCCTGCGCAGCATCCCGCTGTCCGCGCCAAGCATCCCGATCTTGTCGAACCGCACCGGCACCTGGATGACGGACGCTCAGGCCACCGACCTGCGCTATTGGGTCGATCACCTGCGCCACCATGTCGATTTCGCGGGCTGCATCGCCACGCTGCGCGAGGATCCCGCGCGCCTGTTCGTCGAGGTCGGCCCCGGCCGCGCCATGTCTGCCCTAGCGCAGGCCAATGGCGCAGCACCCGACCGGGTGATCAGCACCCTGCGCCATCCCGACCACGCAATCGAGGATGACGCCTTCTTCCTGAACGCGTTCGCGCGGCTTTCGGCCACCGGGCTGGCGCTGGACTGGTCGCCGATCTGGGGCGAGGGTCGCCGCCGTGTGCCGCTGCCGGGCTATGTGTTCCAAAGCAAGCGTTACTTCATCGAACCGGCATCGTCCGACGCATCCTATGCCACGACCGACGACGCGCCGCTGGCCATCCCGGAATCGCAGGGCTGGGCATGGCGACCGTCCTGGCGGCTGTCGGCCCCAGACATCGAACTGGGCGCCGATGGCCGTCCGCAGGCCGCGGCAGAACGTTGGCTTATCCTGGCAGACGAGACCGGATTGGCGACCCGCGTGGGCACGCAGCTGCGCGATGCCGGGCACGAGGTGATCTGGCTGCGCCCGGGCGACTGTTTCGCGCAGACGGGGGAATCCGACTTCATCGTCGCGCCCGAGAATGGCGCATCGGATTTCGAACTGCTGATAGCCGCGCTGGTGGCGCAGAACCGGCTGCCGCAGCGGATCGTCAGCTTCTGGCTGGTGCCCGATGCCGGGCGGCAAGGCGCGCGGGCGGGCTTCAGCGCGTTCCATCGCCATCTGGAACAGGGCTTTAACACTGCGCTGCACCTGATCCGGGCTTTGGCGAACGAGGGCGGCGGGCAAGAGATCGACTTTGTCGCCATCACCTCGGACGCCGTGCGGGTGGGGGTCGAAAAGATCGAGGCCCCCGAAAAGGCCACCATTCTGGGCCCCCTGGCCGTCGGCATGCGCGAATTCCCGTGGCTGTCGGCGCGCAGCATCGACGTGCAGACGCGCGGCGATCAGACCGCACTGGCCCAACGCTTGGTCGAGGATCTGCTGGACCCTGCGCCCCCGGCCCGCGCTGCATGGCGCGACGGTCGCCGCTTGGCGCGCCATCTGGTGCCCGCCGCGCTGCCCGCGCCGGACGCCTCGCCGACATTCGGTCCGGGGCGGACGGTGCTGATCACCGGCGGCCTGGGCGGCATCGCCCTGACCCTGGCGCGCCACATCAGCGCGCAGGGCGCGGCGGTGGCGCTGCTGACGCGGCGGCCCCTGCCGCCCGAGGACGAATGGGACGCCCGCATCGCCGCCGATCCCGACCATCGTCAGGCCCGTCAGATGGCCGCCCTGCGCGACCTGCGCGCGGCCGGGGCGAGCATCGCGGTCGAGGCCGCGGACGTCACCGACGCCGAGGCGTTGTCGCGCGCCGTGGCCGCGCTGCGCGGCAGGCTGGGTCCGATCACCGACCTGATCCATGCCGCGGGCGTCGTCGACGATGCGCCGATGCTGGCCAAGTCCACCGCCGGGATCGAGGACGTGCTGGCCCCCAAGGTCCACGGCACGCGCAACCTGGCGATGGTGCTGGCGGCGCATCCGGTCCAGCGCACCGTGCTGTTCTCGTCGACCTCGACCGAGATCGCGGCTGCGGGACAGGTCGACTATGTCGCCGCCAACGAATATCTGAACGCCGTCGCGGGAGCCGGGATCGCGGCCTTTGGCCAGGTGGTGTCGCTGAACTGGGGGGTCTGGGCCGATATCGGCATGGCCGCCGACGCGCTGACGGGGCGCCGCGACGACCCCGCGCCGATGCCCGTCGATCAGCCCCTGCTGTCCACGCATGCGCGCCAGGGTGCGGTCGACCGCTTCGGCGGCAGGCTGTCGGCCTCTGACTGGATCATCGCCGAACACCGGACCCGCGACGGCGTGGCGCTGCTGCCCGGCACGGGGACCATCGAACTGGCGGCGCAGGCGCTGCAGGCGGCGGGTCGGCATGCACCTTGGGCCTTGCGCGACCTGACCTTCCTGGACCCGCTGACGGTCGAGGATGGCGGCACCCGCGATTTCCGCGTGACGCTGACCCAGGGACAGGAGACCACCGGCTTCCTGGTCGAGGCCGATTTCGGCCAGGGGCCCGTCGCCGTGGCCGAGGGCGCTATCACCGCCGCCGAACCTGCACGCGCACCGCTGGACATTCTGGCGCTGACGGCGGGCATGCGGGTCGACCGTGCGCCCGTGGGCCATGCCCTGGAATCCGCGCAGGAGGGTCAGATGGCCTTTGGTCCGCGGTGGCGCGTCCTGCAGGCGACCTGGATGGGCGACGGCCAGGGCTTGGCGCAGCTGCGCCTGCCCGATGCCGCCCTGGCCGATCTGGACCGTGGGTTCATCCTGCACCCGGCGCTGATGGATATTGCGACGGGCTGGGCGATGGACCTGATCCCCGGCTATGACCGGGCGCAGCTGTGGGTGCCGCTGTCCTATCGGGCGCTGACCATGCATGCGCCCCTGCCGGCCGCCGTCACCAGCCTTGTCAGGCTGGCCAACGCATCCGACGGCTATGCCAGCTTCGACGTGACGCTGACCGATGCGCAGGGCCGCGTTCTGGTCGAGGTCGAGGGGTTGACCCTGCGCCGCCTGGACGCCGCCCCCGCGGTGCGCCTGGCCGCGCGCGGTCCCGAGATGGCGCAGCCCACCCGCCCCGGACAAGAGCGTCTGGCGCGCATGGTCGCGCAGGGCATTCCCCCCGGCCGCGGGCCCGCGCTTCTGGAACAGGCGCTGCAGGCCGGGCTGCCGCAGATCGCCATCTCCAGCATGGACCTGCCGCAACTGATCGCGCAGGAGACCCGCAGCAGCCGCGCCCGCGCCGCCGGCGCCAGCACCAGCTTCGAGCGTCCGGACCTGGACAGCGACTATGTCGAACCGCGAACCGATCTGGAACGCAGCATCGCGGGGTTCTTCCGCGACCTGCTGGGCGTGCAGCAGGTGGGCGTCGATGACGGGTTCTTCGACCTTGGCGGCCATTCGCTGATCGCGGTGCGGCTGTTCGCGATGATCCGCAAGGCCTATGCGATCGACCTGCCGCTGGCGACGCTGTTCGAGGCCCCGAACGTCGCGGCCCTGGCCGCCCTGATCGAGGCGCGGATCGGTCCGCGCCCCGACAGCAGCCCCGGTCAGGTCGTGCCGCTGGCACAGGCGCAGACCGCCAGCTTCACCCATCTGGTGCCGATGAGCCAGGGCGCCGCGGGCGGGGGGACCCCGCTGTTCATCGTCGCGGGCATGTTCGGCAACGTGCTGAACCTGCGCGCGCTGGCGCAGCGCCTGTCACCCGACCGTCCGGTCTGGGGCCTGCAAGCGCGCGGCCTGTTCGGCGATGCCGCCCCGCATGCGACCTTGGCCGAGGCCGCAACCAGCTGCATCGAGGAGATCCGCCAGATCCAGCCGCAGGGCCCCTATCTGGTCGCGGGCTTTTCCGGCGGCGGCCTGACCGCGCTGGAGATCGCGCGTCAGCTGCAGGCCGACGGAGAGAGCGTGGCGCGCCTGGTCATGCTGGACACGCCCGTGCCCATGCGCCCGACCCTGACGCGCAAGGACCGCCTGATGATCCGGGCCGCCGAGATCCGCCGCGAGGGGCCGGGCTTCCTGTCGCGTTGGCTGCGGGAACGGCTGGCCTACGAACGGTCGCGTCGCCAGCAGCTGCCGCAGGCGGATTCCGCGGGCTTCCACAACGCCGCCATCCATGCCGCCTTCCTAGGCGCGCTGCCGCAGTTCGAGATGCGGGTCTGGGATGGTCCGGTGACCCTGTACCGGCCGCGGCTGGACCGGCAGTTCAAGGTGTCGGGCGGAATGCATGTCAGCACCGCGCGCGAATACGTCTTCGAGGACAACCTGTGGTCGCCCTGGATGCCGGAGCTGACCGTCGTCGAGGTACCCGGGGACCACGATTCGATGGTGCTGGAGCCCTGCGTCAGGGTGCTGGCCGACCGGATGCGCAAGGATCTGGCAGAGGGCGACAAGGCTGACCTCCGGAGGGCCGCGGAATGAGCGTGGGCGCCGTGCATGTGATCATCCTGAACTGGCGCAGCGCGCAGATGTCTCTGCGCTCGGCCGAGGCCGCCGTCATCGCGATGGAGGGGATCGAGGGCGTCATCTCGGTGATCGACAACGATTCCGGCGATGGCAGCTTCGAGGAGATGAGCCGGGAGGCCGCCGACCGCGGCTGGACCGCAGGCGGCCGCCTGCGGGTGCTGCAGTCGGGCCATAACGGCGGCTTCGGTGCGGGCAACAATGCCGCGCTGCGCGTGCCGACGGATCGACCCTGCGATCTGGTGCTGATCGTGAACTCGGATGCATTCCTGGAACCCGACACGATCGCGCGGATGCGGGCGCACATGCTGGCGCATCCGGCCATCGGCCTGCTGGGGTGCCGGGTCGTGGGCGAGCACGGCAACCACCACACCACGCATTTCCGCTTCCCGACCGCCGCCAGCGAGCTGGAGGACGCGGCCCGCACCGGGCCGATCTCACGCCTGCTGGCGCGCCATGTCGTCACCATGCCGATGCCGCCCGTCGCCGCGCCGGTGGACTGGGCCGCCGGTGCGGCGCTGATGATCCGCCGCGACGTCCTGGACGCGATCGGCGGCTTTGACGAGGCATATTTCCTCTATTTCGAGGAAACCGACCTGTGCCTGCGCGCCGCAAAGGCGGGCTGGCCCACGCATTACCTGCCGGATGCCCGCGTGATGCATATCGGGTCGGTCAGCACGGGCATGCGGGAATGGACCCTGCCGCCCGATTACTGGTTCGCCTCGCGCGAGCATTACTTCCGCAAGAACCACGGCCGCGCCTATGCCGTCGCGGCGGTGCTGGCCCATCTGGCCGGCCTGACCGTGCGGCGCCTGCGCGCGATCCGCCGCGAAGACCAGACCATGCCCAAGGGGCAGGCGCGCGCGCTGATCCGCCACGCGCTGGCTCCAAGCCGACCCCGACAGATTTTCCGACCCGGAGACAGACCGTGACCCAGCTTGATTTCGCATTGATCGGCAACGCCTCGCTTGCGCTGGAGGCGGCGCGGATCCTGACCGGGCGCGGCCATGTCCTGCGCTCGTTCACGGTCGAGGATCCGGCCCTGGCTGCGGCGGCGCGGGCGCAGGGCCTGCCGGTGGGTCCTGTGGCGGAATGCGATTATATCCTCAGCGTGGCGAACCTGACCGTCATTCCGGCGCAGACGCTGGCACTGGCGCGGCGGGGGGCGGTCAATTTCCATGACGGTCCGCTGCCCGAACGGGCCGGGCTGAACGCCCCGATCTGGGCGCTGCTGGAGGGGGCGCAAAGCCACGCGATCACTTGGCACCGCATCAGCGGCGGCGTGGACGAAGGTCCGGTCCTGCTGCGCGTGCCGGTCCAGATCGCACCCGATGACACCGCCCTGACCCTGAACGCCCGCTGCTGGGAAGCAGCGCTGAGCAGCCTGCCCCAGCTGATCGACATGCTGGAACGGGGCGACGATCAGGGCTCGGCTCAGCCCCATGCGCCGGTGAAACGCCACATGCGGATCGACCGCCCTGCGCATGCGGCGACGCTGGACCCGGCGCAGGATGCCGACAGCCAGGCGCGGCTGGTCCGTGCGCTGGACCACGGCCCCTACTGGAACCCGATGCTGCGCCCGCGCCTGCGGACCGGTCGTGGCATCCTGCTGGTGGGCGGGGCGGAACCCGCGCAGGGCAACCCGTCGGCCCAGCCCGGACAGGTGCTGGAGGTCCGCGACCACGATATTCTGGTCGCCATGGCACAGGGCGGCGCGCTGCGCCTGTCGGGCCTGCACGGCACGGACGGGCAGGCCGTGGCGCATGGGCTGTCCGTGGGCGACCGGCTGCCGACCGGCCCCGCCGATCCGGCCCTGGATGCGGCCATCCGCGACGCCGCCCGGGACGAGCCGTTCTGGCGCAAGCGCATGGCGCGTCTTGCCCCTGTGGTCGTTCCCGAAGCCGCGCTGTCGGACGCGCCCGCGGAATGGCAGGCCGACGGCCTGACGCTGCCCCGCCCGCTTCCCGCCGCGGCGGTCCTGGCCGCGCTGGTGGGCGCGCTGGTCCGGATGACGGGATCGTCGGCCTTCGACATCGGGCTGGCGCCGCATCTGCCGGACGGCGTGCGCGACCACATGCTGGGGTTCCGCCCGCTGCCCGTCGATGCCGATGGCGAGACGCTGCAGGCGCTGGCCGCAGCCCTTGACCGCGATCGCCGCGCGCTGCTGGACCGGGCGCCGGTGCTGGCCGACCTGATCGCCCGCGCGCCGGAACTGGGGCGTCCGGGGACACCCGGCCTGATCCTGGCCGCGGGACCGCAGGACGCGCCGACCGGCGCCGCGATCTGCGTGGCGCTCGAGGAGGGCGAGCAGTCGCGCGTGCAAGTCTGGTGGGACCGCACGCGCCTGTCGCAGGCCGCATGGCGCGCCATCGCCAACGTGGCCGAGGCGCTGGCCGCGGCCGATCCGTCCCTGCCGCTGGACAAGGCGCCGACCCTGCCGGCCCATGCCATGGCGACCGTGGCCCGCGACGACCGCGATGCGGGCCCGGACGCGCCTGCGACGATCCAGGACGCGTTCGCCGCACAGGTCGCCCGACGCCCCGATGCGGACGCGCTGATCTTTCGCGGAGAGAGGCTGAGCTATGCCCAGCTGGACCAGCGCGCGTCCCACCTGGCACGACAGTTGGCGGCGATGGGCGTCGGCCCCGGCGTGCCCGTGGGCCTGTTCGCCCCGCGCGGGCTGGGACTGGTCGTCGGTGCGCTGGCGATCCTGAAGGCGGGCGGCGCCTATGTGCCGCTGGATCCGGACTATCCGGCCGACCGGCTGCAGCATTACATCGCCGACAGCGGTGCGCCGGTGGTCTTGGCCGACCCGGCGATCCTGTCGCGCCTGCCAGCGCATCAGGCGCGCGTGCTGCCGCTGGACGCCAACGGACCGGAGGCGGACCCCCGTCCCGCATCGGGCCAGGACCTGGCCTATCTGATCTATACCTCCGGCTCGACCGGGACGCCCAAGGGGGTGATGGTCGAACACCGCAACGTGGTGAACTTCTTCGCCGGCATGGACCGGTCGCTAGATGCCCCCGAACCGGGCACCTGGCTGGCGGTCACCAGCCTGTCCTTCGACATTTCCGTGCTGGAGATCTTCTGGACGCTGACCCGTGGCTGGAAGGTCGTCATCGCAGGCGATCTTCTGGGGGGTGCCACGGCGGAGCCTGCCACCGGCAGCCGCAAGGGCATGCAGATGTCGCTGTACTACTGGGGCAATGACGACGGGGCGGGCCCCAAGAAATACGAACTGCTGCTGGAGGGCGCGAAATTCGCCGACCGCCACGGCTTCGTCGCCGTCTGGACGCCCGAGCGGCACTTCCACGCCTTCGGCGGCCCCTATCCGAACCCCTCGGTCACCGGGGCGGCGGTGGCGGCGGTCACGCAGAACATCGCGGTCCGCGCAGGGTCGTGCGTCGGCCCCCTCCACCACCCTGCCCGCATCGCCGAGGAATGGGCGGTCATCGACAACCTGACCAATGGGCGCTGCGGCATCGCCGTGGCCTCCGGCTGGCAGCCGGACGATTTCGTGCTGCGCCCGCAGAACACGCCGCCCGCCAACAAGCCCGCGATGCTGCAGACCATCGACCAAGTCCGCCGGCTGTGGCGCGGCGAGGCGGTCGAGTTTCCGCGCGCCGACGGCACCCCCTTTGCCGTCGTGTCCCAGCCCCGGCCGGTATCGGCGGAACTGCCCATCTGGGTGACCACCGCGGGCAACCCCGAGACCTGGCGCGAGGCCGGGCGGCTTGGCGCGAACGTGCTGACCCATCTTCTGGGTCAGAGCATGGACGACATCGCCGCCCGCATCCCGGAATATCACGCAGCCCTGCGTGAGGCGGGTCACGATCCGGCGGATTTCACCGTCACGCTGATGCTGCACAGTTATCTGGCCGACACGCGCGAGGCCGCGATGGAGACCGCGCGCGAGCCGATGAAGGAATACCTTCGCGCCGCCGCCGCGCTGGTCAAGCAATATGCCTGGGCCTTCCCGGCCTTCAAGAAGCCCGCGGGCGTCACCGACGCGATGTCCCTGGACCTGTCGAACCTGGACCCGGACGAGATGGAGGGCATCCTCGATTTCGCCTTCCTGCGCTATTTCAATGACAGCGGCCTGTTCGGGACCGTGGACGATGCCGAGGCGCGGATCGCGGCCCTGCGCAAGATCGGCGTGACCGAGATCGCCTGCCTGATCGACTATGGCATCGCCCCGTCGATGGTGCTGGACAGCCTGCGGCATCTGGCGGTGCTGCATGACCGCGTGAATCCGGTCACGACCGAGGTCGCCGATTACGGCATCGCGGCCCAGATCACGCGGCACAAGGTCACGCACCTGCAGGCCACCCCGTCGATGGCGCGCCTGCTGCTGGAGGACGCACCGTCGCGTGCCGCGATGGCGGGGCTGAAGACCATCGCCCTGGGCGGAGAGGCCCTGAGCCAGGGCCTGCTGGCCGATCTGCGACGGAACGGATCTGCGCGCGTCCTGAACATGTACGGCCCGACCGAAACGACGATCTGGTCGGCGGTCGCCGATCTGGGCACGCAGGCCGACGATGTCTGGTTGGGTGACCCCATCGCCGCCACCAGCCTGCACCTGCGCGACCCGCAGGGAGAGGCGGTCGCCGACGGCGTGGCGGGAGAATTGTGGATCGGCGGGGCGGGCGTCACCCGCGGCTACTGGAACCGTCAGGCGCAGACCGATGCGGCGTTTCCGCAGACCGACCAGGGACGTCTGTACCGGACCGGCGATCTGTGCAGTCGCGACAGCACCGGGCGCCTGCGGTTCCTGGGTCGCATCGACCAGCAGGTCAAGCTGCGCGGCTATCGCATCGAACTGGGAGAGATCGAGACCCGGTTGGCCCGCCTGCCCGGCGTCCGCGACGTGGCGGTCGTCGCCAAGGGCCAGGGTCCGGGCGATCGGCAACTGATCGGCTATGCCACCGGAGAAGGGCTGGACGGCGCGGCGCTGCGCGCGGCGCTGTCGCGCGAGCTGCCCGATTTCATGGTGCCGCTGCAGATCCATGTCCTGCCGGAGATGCCGCTGACCCCCAACCGCAAGATCGACCGCAAGGCGCTGGCGGCGGCCGATGCCGCGCCGCCCGCGGCCCGGGTCGCACCGCCGGCACCACCGCCCGTTGCGGCCGCCACGCCGGTCCCCGCCCCGGCGCCCGAGGTCAACGACCTGCAATCGCGGATCGGCCAGATCATGGCCCGCATCCTGGGCCTGCCCGAGGTTCGCGCGGATGACAACTTCTTCCAACTGGGTGGGCACTCGCTGCTGGCGGTGCAGCTGCACCGGACGATCCGGGACGAGCTGGCAGTAACGCGCAGTTCGATCACGGACATCTTCCGGTTCCCGGTGCTGCGTGATCTGGCCGCGCATCTGGGCGGAACACGGGCCACGCCCGCGACCCCTGCACCGGTGGCCGCTGCCCCCTCGCCCACGCCGGATGCGGTCCAGCCCGCCGCAGCGGGCGACATGATGGCCGCACGCCGCGCTCTGCGCGCGCGCATGCGACCCACGGGCCAAAACTGACACGGCATATGTCGGCCGGGGAACCGGCCGACGACCTACTTGTATTCGATCAGCGCGCCTCGGCGGTTGCGCAGCCGGTTCAGGTGGAACTGGGCCACGCCCATCGCCTCGGGGAACTTGCCCATCAGGGTATAGACCGCCCGCTTGCGTCCCAAGCGCCGCGACAGGCGTATCGCCTGCAACGGATAGACCAGCAGCAGCGCCAGCAACACCGGATGCACCAGCAGCGCGCCAAGAACCGCCACCACCGGCAGGATCAGGCCCCAGATCAGGGCGCGCCGGGTCTCGGCGGTCCAGTGTCGTTCGGGGGGCGCGCCATGCAGGGCCGCACCTTCCGCAAAGGCATGCCCCGCGCGCTTGCTGCGCCGCCACCACTGCCCGAACCGGGTGATGTCCGCGTCATGCAGCGTCATTTCCACCGGCAGCCGGCGAATGCGCCACCCGGCCGCCCGCAGACGGACGCACATCTCTGGCTCCTCTCCGGCGATCAGCGATTCGCGGAAACCCCCGACGGCGGCGATCGCATCATGGCGAATCAGCATGTCGCCGCCCACGGCGCGGGCGTCGCCGACCGGCGTGTCCCATTCCAGGTCGCACAGCCAGTTATAGACCGATCGTTCGGGATAAAGCTCCCTGCGCCGTCCGGCGACAACCGCCAGTTGGATATCTGCCTGCAGGGCCGGGACGGCGGCAGGCAGCCATTCCGGCTGCAGCATGCAATCGCCGTCGATGAACTGGACGAATTCGGTCTGGTCGGCGGCAATGGCTTTCAACCCTGCATTGCGGGCCCGCGCCGCGGTGAATGGCAGGCCCATATCCAGGTGCACGACCTGAACGCCCATCGCCTGCGCAAAATCCGCGCTGCCATCGGTCGATCCCGAATCGACATAGACAATCCGGGACAGCTGCTGCGACAAGGCGCGCAGACAGGCCTGAAGGCGCGCTCCCTCGTTCCGTCCGATGACGATCGCGGTGACGGGATAGTGCGGAAGGGAGCTGTCGGAATGTGCGGACAAGTCGATCTGCTTCATGCAATGTGCCCGATGATATGATACGAAACGGCGTCGAGACGGAAGAAAGAATTTGAGAATGGACGGTACCAGCGCCCGCAGGCACGACCATCTGAAGGCATGGTCGGCATTGCCCCAGATCGAGATGCCGCAAAAGGCCGCACTTCGCGCATTGATCGCGGACGATCACGGGTCGGAACGCAGCAGGTCCTACGACCTGCTGCGGACGCGGATGCTGCCCGAGGTGACCGAACGCGGCTGGACGCGCATCGGCGTCAGCCAGGCCAGTCCGGGCCCGGCATCGTCGCTGACCGCGCTGAACCTGGCCTTGTCCGAGGCACGCCGACCGGACCGCCACGTCCTGTTGATCGATCTGGACATCGCGCATCAACCGGTGCTGGCCCGGTTCGGCCAAGCCGGGGCGCCCGCCGGTCCGCTGTTTCGCGCCTGCACGGTGACGCCGCGGCTTGCCTTTGCCACCGTGCAGGCCGCGCCCGACCTGGCCGCGATCACGTTGCTGTCGCCGCAGTTCCAGCAGGCCCTGTCCGAGATGATCATGGGGATGGCCGCGGATGTCACCATCCTGCACCTGCCCCCTTGCCTGTCCGACGATGCCGGCCTGGCGGCGCTGCCGCTGGTCGACACGGTCTTGCTGACGATCGACGGACGCCGCGACACGGCGGCCGATCTGCGCCGCTGCGAGGCGCATGTCACCCGTCATTGCCCCGTGCTGGGGCTGTTTCTTCATAACGCCGAGGCTTGAATGGGACCGATTGTCGGAATACGCGAATTCATCGGGATGCTGTCGCGCCGGGGACCGGTGATGGCCGCGCTTCTGGTCGTTTGCGTGCTGGTCGCGCTGGCACAGGCGCTGGCGCTGCCCCGGGCGTTTGAATCGATCGCCGTGCTGCAGGTCCAGCCGACCGTCCTGACCGGCGGCGTCGACAGCGGCGACACCGCCACCCGCCTGCGCACCATCGAACAGCGGATCATGGCCCGCAACAACGTGCTGGACATGATCGACCGTTTCAACCTCTACGACGACACGCCGCTGAGCGAGGATGAAAAGGTCGCGCAGTTCCGCCAGGATGTGCGCGTCAACTTCGTCGCGGGCGTCACTGCCTCTGCCGGCGCGATGGAGGAGGTGTCCGCAATCCAGGTGACGGCGCAGACCGGCACCGCCGCCGGTTCCGCCAATCTGGCCAATGACATCGTCGACCAGATCCAGACCGGCAACCTGAGAGAGCGCGACCAGCGATTGAGCGAGCTGATCGGTACGCTGGAGACGCAGGACCGCCGCGCGCTTGAGGCGATTGCCGCGATCGAGGCCGACCTGGCGGCCTTCCGCACGGAAAACACTGACCGGATGCCTGAGAACCTGGAGTTTTTGGCCGCAGAGCAGACCCGCCTGGAAGGCCAGCGGACCGAACTGATCCGCTCCCTGCAGGCGTTGGAACGCGAGCGCCTGGCGCTGGAGGTGGGGACATCCGAACTGGGCCGCCAGGAACCGCTGGCCCAGCAGCTCCGCATCCTGGAGGTCGATCTGGCCCAAGCCCGGCGCACGCTGGCCCCGAACCACCCCGAAGTGCAGCGCTTGGAGGCGCAGATCGACGCCCTGCGCGAAGGCGATGGACAGCAGATGTCGGTGGGCCAAAGCCGCCAGATCGACCTGATCCGGCAGCAGGAGGAGTCGCTACAGCTGGAATTGGCAGCGATCGACCGCCGCCTGCCGATGATCGCCGCGAATGTCGCGGGCATTCCCGAGGTGTCGGAGACGATGGCGGACTATACCCGCCGGCTTGCCGCGCTGGAGGTACCGCGCATGGCCATTGCCGAACGCCTGTCGCAGGCGCGCCTGGACCAGAGCCTTGTGACCAGCGACTATGGTCAGCAGATGATCCTGCTGGAGAGTGCGACCGAGGCGGAATACCCGCTCAGTTCGGGCCGCAAGCGTCTGGCAATGCTGGGTGTCGTCCTGGGGTTGGGTCTGGCGCTGTTGTCCGGCTTCCTGCTGGAGGTGCGACGCCCTGTGCTGCGGACGCAGGCCATGGTGACGAAGTATCTGGGCGTGGCCCCGATCGCGTCTATCCCGTTCCGGCCGACGGCTCGGGAGCAGGTGGTTCAACGGACTCGAAATGCCGCCAGCTTCGTGATCCTGATCGCCGGTGTCGTGGTCGGGGTCATCCTGGTGCTGAACCGCTAGTGTTCTGCGCGCATCGGCCCGGATCGGGGCCGATGCGCGCAGATCGTGTCATGACGTCAGATGAAATCGAAGACGTCGTGCAGCAGGACAGAGTCGCCGCCGCCAAAGTTCAGCAGCGTGCCATCGCGGACCTCCGTCGCGGAATAGCGGCGACCGCCCAGATCCAGGACGTCACGACCCGTCTCGAACCCGTAGACGGTATCGGCATCGTCACCCGCGCGGAAGATCAGCACGTCACGATCGCCATCGCCGTTGTTGCCGTCGCCGATCCAGATGCTGTCATCGCCCTGACCGCCCCGGACCGTGTCCTTGCCCATCGATCCGTCCAGCGTGTCGTCACCGCTGCTGCCGGTCAGACGGTCATGGCCCCACCGGGTGTTGAAGTTCACGCCGTCGCCGCTGTCGGACACTCGCGCCCGCGATGCATCGATGACGTCATTGCCCGAATGGGTCCAGCCCAGTTCGAAATTGACGAAGCGCAGGCTGGCGTCACCGCCAATAGTGGTGCTGGCATTGCCCGAGAATGCGCCGTTCGACAGCACGCGGTCAACGGTGACGGTAACGCCTTCGATGCCGACATCCTCGTTATGGCCCCAGATGTCGCCGCGCTTGATCCAGATGTTGATCAGGTCGTCGCCTGCCCCGCCGTTGATCGTGTCATGGCCGGGGTTGTGATTGGCATCGCCATTGCCCCACCGGATGTTGTCCTGGCCCGCGCCACCGTTGATCCGGTCGTTGCCCGTGCTGGAATGGATGAAGTCGTTGCCGGCGCCGCCGTTGATCGTGTCGTTGCCCGACCCGCCGTCCAGCACGTCGTCATAGCGCGATCCGGCGATGCGGTCGTTCCCCGCCCCGGTGAAGATCGATACGCCATGGCCGGGCTTGCCGCCGCCGACGGTGTTCATGGATGCATTCGCCGCGGAGACGATGTCGTTGCCGGCAGTGCCATGGATGCGCTCTATGCCGGTGAACTCCACCCGTTCGCTCCCGATCCGGGCCACGCCGTCCTCGGTCGACCGAAGGGAGATGCGGGCACCTGCGCTGCCTTCCAGAAACAGCCTGTCGCCCCCGGGATTGCCGGGCGTATAGGGGTTGGCATCAAAGCGTTCGCTGCCGGTACCGCCGTGATAACGGTCATTGCCCATGCCCGGCCGCCAGTAGAACGTATCCAATCCTCCAAGACCCCAGACTTCGTCTGACTGCCCGCTGCCACGCATGGCGTCGTCGCCATTCGATCCTCTGATTGTCGGCATCCCTTGATCCCATTCATGTTGCCCGATGTACGGCAGCATTATGCGATCAAGATTAAGGCTTTATTATCCCCAACTGAAAAGGTTCCCTATCAGCAGCAAGATTTTGCAATTGCCGTATTACCTTGAGCGGATCCCCGCATTTGTGCAGGCGTATCACGTAATTTTTGGGGTTGGCAGCGATTTCCCGCTTGTCTTTCTGCCAATGCTACTTTTGCGCTTCTGCGATCCGACTCAGAAGCAACCGCGCGTTTGTTTGATGGTCGAACGAACCCAGGGCGGACTGGCGGGCCGCTTGGCCCATTGCGCCAGCAAATTCCGGGTCCGACTGCAGCCGGCGCAGCCGGTCGACGATGGCCGCAACATCGCCTTGCGGGACCAGAAATCCATCAACGCCGTCGCGAACCATGTCGCCCGTTCCGCCGATTCGCGAACAGATCACCGGCAGGCCGCAGGCCATCGCCTCCATCACCGTGACCGGGGCCGCTTCGCCCTGTCCGATGGATGACAGGGCCAGCGCGTCGACGCTGCGCAGCAGATCCAGCACACGCGATTCGTCCAGCGACCCCATCATCTGGACCTGGTCCTGCAGGCCGAGCCTGTCGATTTCGGCCAGGATCGCGTCCCGTTCAGGGCCGTCCCCTGCGATGCGATAGGCGATGGAAATGCCCTGCTGCCGCAGCTGGGCCATTGCCTGCAGGAAGAACCGGTGGCCCTTCATGTGGTTCAGACGGGCCACCGTTGCGACGGTGAAATCCTGCCCCGGCGCACGATGCGACGGGGTGAAGCGCGCACAATCGACGCCCATCCAGATCACCGGGTTCGGGGTCGCGGGGCTGACCTCTGCAATCTGCTGCGCCAAGGGCCGGGTCACCGCGGCGACAAAGCTGGCACGTGCCATCTTGGCGGCATGGTCCATGCCATAGACCGGCAGATCCCCATGCAGCGTCAGGCTGTAGGTCAGGTCGCCCAGGATCGCAGCCAGTGCACCCAGATGCGCGGCATTGGCGCAGGAATGAATATGCAGGTGCCGCACATCGTGGCGTCGCGCATCCTGGACCAGATCTGCCGCCGAGGGAAGCAGCGCCAGCAGACGCAGCCTGCCGGCGATCGACGTCTGCGACAGGCCCGCCAGATAGGCCACCGCACGCGCGGTACGGACCGGATGCGCCAGCAGACGCTGCACCGCACCGATGCGGGGTGGAAACAGGTAGGTCGTGCGCGCCGCGGCCTGTTCGGCAAAGGCATGGGGGCACGACCCCGCGGGCGGGCGGCGCGTCGAATACAGGCGGACGGGCGTGCCAGCATCCTCGATCGCGCCGATCTCTCTCCAGAAGAACGCATGGGTCTGCGACGGAAATTCGGGAACAACATAGCCCAGTGCCAAGATCGCGTCTCCCTGCTGCCCGCGCGAAGCCCGTTGCCGCTATCCACAGCGCGGGACTGTAAAAATCGGTGCAATCTTTCGATCAGGCCGATGGCCTAGACCGTCCGAGTCGGCTAGTGTTTCCCTGTTGTCGGCCATCGCCCCGGCGCGTTCAAGATCTAGCGAAGAGGCCTCTGGATGTCCCTGTCTCGACCACGGGTCCTGGTGATCGCCGAAGCGGCCAACCCGGAATGGGTCTCGGTCCCGCTGGTCGGCTGGTCGCTGGCCGCGGCGCTGCATCGCCAGACCGACGTGCATATCGTCACCCAGATCCGCAATCGCGACGCTTTCCTGCGCGCCGGCATGGTCGAAGGTCGCGACTTTACCGCCATCGACAGCGAGGCGGTCGCTGCCCCCATGTACCGCGCCGCCGAGGTTCTGCGCATGGGCAAGGGTCGCGGCTGGACTACTGTCACCGCCATCGCCGCCCTGAGCTATCCCTATTTCGAACGCCTTGTCTGGAAGCGTTTCGGAGATGACATCCGTGCCAAGCGGTTCGACATCGTGCATCGCGTCACGCCGCTGTCGCCCACCACGGCCTCAACCCTGGCGCCCAAGGTGGCGGCGGCAGGTGTGCCCTTCGTGCTGGGGCCGCTGAACGGCGGCGTGCCCTGGCCCAGGGGCTTCGATGCGGAACGCCGGCGCGAACGCGAATGGCTTTCCTATGTCCGCGGCATCTACAAGCTGAACCCGCAGCTGCGCCGCACCCATGCGGCCGCGGCACTGATCATTGCCGGATCGCGCCACACCGCCAGCGAGATCCCCGAGCGCTTTCAGGACAAGGTCGTATGGCTGCCCGAAAACGCCATTGATCCCAGGCGCTTCAACCTGATCGCGCCACAGGACACGACGTTGCCCCTGCGCGCCTGCTTTGTCGGTCGGCTGGTGCCGTACAAGGGGCCGCACATCCTGCTGGACGCGATCGCACCCTTTGCGCGTTCAGGTCAGATGGTGCTGGATATCATCGGAGAGGGGCCGATGCTGCCCGAACTGACGGCGCAGGCCGACAGCCTCGGCATTGCCGACACGGTGACATTCCACGGCCACCTTCCCCACCAGCACGTGCAGCAGATCCTGGCCGCCGCAAACCTGCTGACTTTCCCCTCGATCCGCGAATTCGGTGGCGGGGTGGTGCTGGAGGCGATGGCCCTGGGCGTCGTCCCGATGGTCGTCGACTATGCCGGACCCGGAGAGCTGGTGACGGCCGAGACGGGTTTCGCCATCCCCCTCGGGACCCGCCAGCAGATCGCGGCGCGGATGGAACAGGCGCTGGCGGACGTGTTGCACGACCCGACGCGGCTGACCACGATGGCCGCGGCCGCCCGGCGGATGGTGCAGGATCACTATACCTGGGATGCCAAGGCCGCGCAGATTATCGCGATGTACCGGGATGTGCTGAAACCCTGACGAAAGCGCCCACCATCCGGGGGGATGGTGGACCTTCTTGTCACGACGAGGCGGAGATCAGCACCCGGTGCAGCGGGCAACGACCTGGAAGGTGCGGATGATTGTGGACACGTCCAGCGCCAGGCTGATTTCCCGAGAATAGCGTTCGTCGAACACCGCACGGGTCGCAAAGGTCGATCCGTTGCGGACCGAGACCTGCCACAGGCCGGTCAGGCCGGGGCGGTGCGCCGCGTAGTAGACGCCCGGGTACAGGACGCGCTGTTCGGGCATCATCGGACGGGGACCGACCAGGCTCATGTGGCCCAGGATCACGTTGATCAACTGCGGCAGCTCGTCCAGCGAGCTCTTGCGCAGGAACGCACCGATCTTGGTGACGCGCGGATCGTTGCGCAGCTTCTGATCGGCATCCCACTCTGCGCGGGCGGCGGGGTTCGCCGCCAGATGGGCCTCCAGCAGCTGATCTGCCTGGGGCTTCATGGTGCGGAACTTGTACAGGCGGAACGATCTCCACCCGCGGCCAAGACGGTTCTGCGTGTAGATCGGCGACCCGCCGTCCAGCATGACTGCCAGCGCGACCAAGACCATGACCGGGATCAGGAACGGCAGCGCAAGCAGGATCAAGGACAGGTCAAGCAGACGCTTGCCACCGTTATCATACACTTTAGGAAGTTCGATCCCGGCGACCGGGTTGGTGGCCTGCGAGGAGCCGAGCTCGTGGCCGTCATTCGACTGTAGCATCTGCGTATCTCCGCACTCGTGACAAAGAAATCGATAAACTTTTAACTAAAGGTCCCGGCGAACCGTCGCGAAGGCCCATGGGCCGCTTCTATCCAACGCACCAATATAGATACAAGTTGTACAAAAAGATGGTCCGTCGCTGCGGTTTCACCTTTTGATTTAAGGGCCGGTGCGATTTTGCACGCTAAGGTTGTGAATCACGGGTGTTTTCACCCGCATGACAGCATTTGACGCCCAAGTTTTCACGGGTTCCGTTAAAACGGCCCGAATGTTGTCCAAAAAGTCAAATTCTGGATCAATTCAATTTGATCTATTAACCAACATATAAGATCGGCCTTGGGGCACACTCCCTGCGGGTGTGCTCAGGCGGCCATCGCATTCCTGCAACCGGAAGATGCGCAGGGCCGCGTTAGCGGCCGCGATCCCAACCCTGCGATGGGCGGCCAAGGCGGACCGCGACGGTGACCGTCGCGTAAACTGCGAACCCGACCGGATCGGTCAGGCCGAGCCGCAGCATACGACCCAGGGACGGGCGGTCGCCCGATGCGTTCTGCTGCAAGTCGGGATAGCGCTCCGCCAGCTGCGCGGTCCCCGCATCCTGGCGCCGGCGAACGCGGATCAGGCGGCGAAACCCTTCCGTGATGGGCCAAGCGTACGGAACCTCGACCCGCGTCCGTTCGGCCGGGGAAAAGTTCAGCCGTGCGAACCCGTCGTCAGCGATCACAGGCGGAAACTGGTCCCACCGCGCGCGCCCTTCTGCGTTCATTGCGAACAGGCCAGCCCCCGTCACGCCGGTGACCACGAAAGGAAGCTTTTGCCAAAACCCCGCATAGGCCCGCGACAGCAGGTTCCGGGCCGGCGGCACGGTCAGCCTGGCCCCCGCATAGCGCGCAACCGGCCCCGACAGGGCGGTATGCAGCGCCTCGATCATGCCCGGTCCGATCACCACATCGGCATCCAGATAGATGCGCATTCCACCGGTCGCCGCGGCGTCGCCCATGTTCAGTGCGGCGATCTTGTTCCCGATGGCGGTTTCCAGCACCAGGACCTGCCAGCCCGCCGTCGTCAGGGCGGGCGCGGCATCGCGGGCCAGTTGTGCAGTGGCATCTGTACAGCCATTCGCGATCACGACGATCTGATGCGACACGCCGGGCACAAGACGTTGCGCACACAGCCCGCGCAGACAGGCGCCGATCCCGGCTTCCTCCTGATGGGCGGGCAGGATGACGCTGATACCATCATTATCCATCGCAGTGATCCCTACCCATGCCCCGTGCCTTCGCCTTATCGCCCGTGGGTTGCGCTCTGGCAATGCCGACGATGCGGCCGTATCCTATTGCCGCGAACCCCGCCGCGGGCTTAGATCGGACCATGAAGATGGAGGAAAAGACCAGTGTCGCGCAGGCGATCCGGGCGATGCTGCCGCAGCGCGTCGGACTGGCCGTGTGCGATATCGACGTCCCGCAGCCGCCTCTCTGGCCGGAAGAGGCGGCGGCGGTACGGCGCGCGGTCCCCTCGCGCATCCGCGAATTCACTGCGGGCCGCGCGGCCGCACGGCTGGCCATGACCGATATCGGCCTGATACCTGGCGCCGTCACCACGACCGCGGCGCGGGCCCCGGCCTGGCCGCCGGGCCTGTCGGGCAGCATCACCCACACAGCGCGGATCGCCGCGGCCGTCGTGTCGCGGCAAGCGGATTGGCCGGCGATCGGCCTGGATCTGGAGCGGGCGGAGCCGATGTCGGACGACATGGCGGAACTGATCCGCCACCCGTTGGACAGTGTTGATCCAGTGCTTTCCGAACCACTGGCAGCGACACTGCTGTTCAGTGCCAAGGAAGCTGCGTTCAAGGCCCAGTTTCCACTGACCGGGTTGTGGATCGACTATTGCCAGGCGCCGCTGACCATCACGGCCGACGGTTTCACCC
Organism: Paracoccus sp. Arc7-R13; assembly: GCF_004010775.1. Taxonomy (NCBI): domain Bacteria; kingdom Pseudomonadati; phylum Pseudomonadota; class Alphaproteobacteria; order Rhodobacterales; family Paracoccaceae; genus Paracoccus; species Paracoccus sp. Arc7-R13. The sequence continues at coordinate 140,139 of NZ_CP034811.1, forward strand.
TCAGCGTGCAAGGCGTCCCCTTGAGCGGCGGCTGGCGACGTGCAGGCGAACTGTTCGCAACAACGGTCCTGATAGGGAGGGAGCATGCCGACGCATTGAGGCTAGGCGAAGGCATTTGGAGTGTCTGACGCGCAGTCTGAAACTCCAATATTGTTCTATGACATTGAGGGGAAACAGTGATCCAGCAGGGCGATCTGCTAATAAACAATATCTGTAATTTTATCGCATTTTTGTTGACAATTGATGAAAACACATCTTCAGACTATTAGAATTGAAGTTTCTAAATTGCCAAAAACTCTTTGCATGCTGTTCACTTCATCGAGGAAGCCACGCCACGCAATTTCAAACCGCTATTGTATCGCGCTAAGGACTAATTTGTTTTACGACGCTTGGGCGCCTGGATACCGTTACGTCCACTGACATCGCGGCCAACCAAAAAATCGGCTTTTAGTCTCGTCGATGCTGTCGATTTGTGATGATCGGGTCTGGCCCGCGCAGTCGGGCCGTAAGATCTTACGCGTCTGCGAAGGCTGGCCTTTTGGGTTGACCAAGCCGTGGCGGCTGGCGCTCCTCAATCCCGGCAGCGTCGAGATGATATGACGGATTACCCTTTGAATACTTTACCTTAAAAGATTTCGGAGAAATCGCTCTGCTCATGAGAAATGCCGCCAAGCACCCCCCTATGGCGGATCTGATCGACACGTTAACCCCATGCCGTTGAACCGCGGCCTCGCCGCGCTGACCATCCTTACAGCGGCTGCCGTACCGACAATCCAAAAGGTCCGTCAAACATCAGTCATTTCTGCCATTTTCCACCGCATTATTCTTGCTAAGGTGCGGATGCTCCGGCATTGGCCAACCGCGGGGACAAGACGGGAGATGACGTGACGAACGCTGCAGCGCCTGACCGCCGGACGCTGTCCGACAAGCTGATGCAGGGGCTGGGCGCGGCGCTTCTGGCCCGCAGGTCTCTGCGCCATCAGGTGGTGTTCGCCCTGTCGGCGATCGTGCTGTCGACTGCGCTGCGCTTTGCGTTGAACGATGCGCTGCCGCCCGGATTTCCGTTCCTGACCTTCTTTCCCGCCGTCATGCTGACGCTGGTTTTCTCGTCGCTGCGGTCCGGATTGGCCGTGGGCGTGGCCTGCGGGGTCATCGCGTGGTATTTCTTCATCGAACCGGTGCGCAGCCTGGCCATCACGCCGGGAGCTATCGTTGCGCTGCTGCTCTATGCGCTGATCATTGCCACGGACGTGGTGTTCATCACCGCCGCCGGTCGGGCCCTGGAACAGCGCATGGCCGCCGAACAACGCGCCAACGCGTTGGCGACATCACGCAGCCTGATGTTCTCTGAACTGCAGCACCGGATCTCGAACAACCTGTCCACGGTCGCGGCGCTGCTGCGCCTGCAGTCCCAGCTGGTCGCGGACGAGACCGCGCGCCAGGCGCTGGTCGCGTCGCAGACCCGCATCCGGTCGATATCGCTGTTGCAGCGGCGGCTGCATTCACCGGACCTGCAAACGCTGGACGCGGCCGAATACCTGCGCGAGGTGCTGCATGACGTGGTGGAGGTCACGGGCGCAGGCGACGTCGATCTGGACTTCAGCGCCGACAGCCTGCCGCTGCCGCATGACACGGCCGTCCCTTTGGGTCTGATTGCCAGCGAACTGGTGATGAACGCCATCGAACACGGCGCCCCCGAAGGCCGCAACACGGAGATCACCGTCAGGCTGACCGTCGACGCGGCCACCCCTGACGGACGCATCCCCGCGACGCTGCGCATCGTGGACCACGGCCCTGGCCTGCCCGAAGGCTTCGATCTGGAGACGTCGGACAGCCTGGGGCTGATCGTCGCACGCCAGTTCGCGACGGCGCTGAACGGCCAACTGACGCTGGCGAAAGGCAAGGACGGCGGCACGGTGGCGCGGCTGGACTTCCTGATCGACCCGACCAGCATTTGATGCCGGAACGGACGCCCACGGGCGGCGTTTCGAACCCATGGACACACATATGACCGCCAGGACCATCGCGATCGTCGGCACCGGCCCGACCGGCATCTATACGCTGCTGCACCTTCTGGACACTGGCCTGCCGCTGGCGGTCACGCTGTACGAAAAGGGACCGCGTGCCGGGGTCGGCATGCCCTATTCACCCGAGATGTCGAACCGCGCGATGCTGGCCAACATTGCCAGCATCGAGATACCGCCGATTGCGACCACCTATCTGGACTGGCTGCAGGATCAGCCGGATGCGCGGCTGAGATCCTACGGCCTGGACCCCCAGGACGTGGACGAGCGTCAGTTCACGCCGCGCCTGCTGTTGGGCGAATATTTCCGCGATCAGCTGATGGCGCTGGTCGATCGGGCGCGGTCACGGGGCCACCGGATCGACATCCGCGAGGCGACCGAGGTTCTGGACATCCAGTCCGACGAAGCGGGCCTGAGCGTGATGACCGCGGACGGGCGCGACGGGCCCTTCGACCGCGTGATCGTCGCCACAGGCCACGCCTTCCCCGATGAGGACGAGGCCACCCGCAGCTATTTTCCCAGTCCCTGGTCCGGACTGATCGAGGCCGACATTCCTGCTGTGCGGGTCGGCATCATGGGCACCTCTCTCAGTTCGATCGACGCGGCGATGGCGGTGGTGAACCAGCACGGTCGTTTCCGCCGCAAGGGTGATGACCTGCGCTTTGATCTGGACCCGGCATCGGCAGATCTGCGGATCGTGATGATGTCGCGGTCGGGCGTCCTGCCCGAGGCCGACTTCTATTGCCCCATCCCCTATGAACCCCTGACCATCGCCACCGCCCCGGCGCTGGCCGCCTGCCTGTCGACCCCGGCGCCCTTGGATGCGGCCTTCGATCTGGTCCGGGCCGAGATCATGCAGGCCGACCCGGCCTTTGCGCTGAAGATCGGGTTGGGCGGGTTGGATGTGGACAGCTTTGCCGATGCCTATTTCGCCGCGCGCGAGGCCGCCGATCCGTTCAAATGGGCCCGCGCCAATCTGGACGAGGTCGAACACAACAAGGCGCACAAGATCACCGTCGCCTGGCGCTATGCCCTGCTGCGCATGCATGAACAGGTCGAGGAGATCGTGCCGGACCTGTCCGACGACGACCGCGACCGGTTCGACAGGAGTCTGAAGAAGGTGTTTGTCGACAACTATGCCGCAGTCCCGTCGGAATCGATCCGGCGCGTGCTGGCGCTGCGCGATGCCGGCATCTTGTCGATCATGCCCTTGGGCGAGGATTACGACCTGACCCGCGATGGCGCAGAGACCGTCATCGTCCATGACGACCGCACCGAACGCTTTGCCGTGTTTATCGATGCAAGGGGACAAAAGCCCCTCAGCACCGAAGACCTGCCCTTCCCGACCTTGCGGCGCGCGCTGCTGGATGCGGGTCACGAAATTCCCGATGTCGCGCAGGATTACAGCCTGCTGGGCGCAGGTCCGTTCAGTGGCAGGCTGTGTTTGGCGGCGATCCCCTACCTGATGCACGACCGCCCGTTCGTTCAGGGGATCACGGCTTGTGCCGACATCGCAGAGGCCATCGCGCGGGGCATGGCAACCGGACGCCGTCGCAGGCTGGTGTCGTAGGAACTGACTGACAAAGATCAGGTCGCAATCCTTCTCTTGGACATCCATATGGATGGTATAAGGAAGGGATAGCAATCATGGCGACCGCCTCTCCGGCCCGGACGGCCGATACCGAAAAGATCACCATCAATCTGGGCTTCGTCGATCTGGGACGGATCGACCTGCTGGTGCGCGAAGGCTTCTATGCCAGTCGCAGCGACCTGATCCGCACCGCGATCCGGGCGCAGCTTGACCGACACGACGCCTCGGTGGCCCCGGCCATCGTGCGCGACGATTTCGTGATGGGTCTTCGCGATCTGTCCCGGGCCGAACTGGAGGCCCTGCAGGCCGCGAACCAGATGCTGGACCTGCGGGTGATCGGGCTTGCCCGCTTTGCCCGCGACATTCCCCCGGACCTGATCACCGCCACGATCCGCTCGATCGAGGTTCTGGGCACCATCCAGGCGGATGCCGGAGTCAAGGCGGCGCTGGACGCCTGCCGAACGAACAAGGGAACACGATGATGACCGAACAGATGCCGATGAACATGGCCCGCATCACCGAATTGATGCGGTCGGGCGATCTGGCGCAAGCCACGCAGATGATCCAGTCGGGATTGGGCGGGGGCGCGATGCCGCGCATGTCGGCTGGCGGCCTGTCGATGCCGCAGATGCCCCGGATGCCGGCGGGCTTTCCCGCAGGTGCGGCCATGCGCGACAGCACGCCGATGGACATCCCCCAGGGTGCCAGCTGGACCACACACCAGCATCAGGCGGCAGGGCAGTCGCGCGACTATCGCCTGTACCTGCCCGCGTCGCTGGAGGGGCGCCCGGCTGCAGGGCTGTTGCTGCTGCTGCACGGCTGCACACAGGACCCGGATGATTTCGCCCGCGGTACCGGCATCATGGCGGCGGCAGAGCGCCATCGGATGATCGTCGTGGCCCCCGCACAGACGTCACAGGCCAACATGAACCGCTGCTGGAACTGGTTCGAGGCCCGTCATGCCGCCCGCGACGGCGGAGAGGCCGCCTTTCTGGTCGATCTGACCCGCAGCGTCGCCCACGACCACACCGTGGCCCCCGACCGGCGCTTTGCCGCAGGGCTGTCGGCCGGCGGGGCGATGGCGGTGATCCTGGGCGCGGTCTTTGCCGACGATTTCGGTGCCGTGGCCTGTCATTCGGGCCTTCCCAACGGCGCGGCTACGGACATGGCGGGCGCGTTCCAAGCGATGTCGCAGGGCGGATCCGATCGAGGTGAGGGCGTGGGCTGCCGGCTGTTCGTCGTGCATGGCGCGACCGACAAGACCGTGTCGCCGCGCAATGCCGATGCCGTAGTGGCGCAGGCGCTGCGGCGGCAACCCGGCCTGACCCGACGCGCGGCGGATGCACGGCTGAATGACCGTGCCGTGCATATCGGCCGATACCGCGATGACGCGGGCACGTTGCGGATTGAGACATGGCGGGTTCAGGGACTGGGTCACGCCTGGTCCGGTGGTCAACCTACCGGCAGCCACACCGCTCCGGGACCCTTGGCCACTGATGCGATGATGGCGTTCTTTCTGGCGTGACGAAAACGGCCCCCGGATCACCGGGGGCCATCCTATGTGGTCAGGCGTCGTGGTCGTCGTATTCGGCGGCCGCGTCGTTCACCGAATCCTCGGCCAGTTCGGTCAGCTTGGTGTCGGCCGCGCTTTCCTGAGCCAGGATCCCCTCCAGGTGGGTCTTCGCCTCATCCATCCCCAAGGCCTCGGCAAAGGCGCGCATCGAGCCGTAACGCGTGATCTCGTAATGCTCGACCGCCTGACAGCTGAAGATGATCGCGGCGTCGGCGGCAACGCTGTCACCGAAATCCTCCAAAAGGCTTTCGCCCTCTTCCAGGATGCCGTCGATGGCGTCGCATTTCACGGCCTTGGCACGCTTGCCCAACAGCTCGAAAATCGCCTCCAAGGTTTCGATCTGGCCAGCGGTCTCCTCGCGATGCGCGGTCAGGGCGGCGATCAGGTCGGGATGGTCTGCCGCCTTGATCATCTTGGGCAGCGTCTTGTAGATCTTCTTCTCGGCGTAATACATGTCCGCCAAGGCGTGTTCGAACAGATCCGCAAGGCCCTTGTCCGTCGCCGCGGGCTTGGCGGCCTTGGCCTTTGATTTGGCAGCCACGGCCTGCGACCGCTTGGTGCGGGCCTCGGCGGTGGGTTTCGCAGTCTTCTGCCCTGCTGCGCGGGCGGATTTCTTGGTTGCGGTCTTGGTCTTGGTGTCGTCGGAGGCGGTCGCCATGATGTCTCTCCCTGGCCCGGCAGGATCGCGGGGCCGTATGCTGTCGATGAAACGGGCTGTCGTGACGCCACGTTCCGTTGACATAAGTTCAGTCGCGCGCGGCCCTGTCCCACAGCCGGCGCACAACCAGCGCCGAGACCAGCCCCAGAACCGCACCGGCCACGACATCGCCGGGATAGTGCTTGCCCCGTGGCACCTGGATTCCCGCGATCATCGCCGCGACCCCCAGGGCGGGCACGGCCATGTGCGGCAGATCGCGCGCGACGACGACGGCCACCGCCACCGCACCCGCCGTGTGCCCCGAAGGAAAGGACGTCTCGTGCCCGTCCCGGCTTTCGCCCGGCTCGCAGCGATAGTCCTGCCGCTTGATCATCTCGACCGGGCGGGTGCGGCGAAAGCGGTTCTTGATCACCCGCTTGACCGAATTGGCCAGGACATGCGCCGCCATCATCCGCAGGCCGGTGCGCGCGACATGATCCTGCCCGGACAACGCGCCGCCCAGGATCACGCTGCCGCAAACCAGGGACAGGGGCACCTGGTCGGCCACCTCGCTCAGCGTGCCGACGGCCATGACGACCGGATGGTGGCGGTGGCGCGCGGCTTGGGCGGCGGCCTCCTTGTCGGCCTGTTCCAGCGGGCCCGCATCATCGGCGCCGGGGGTGCGGATCGTGGTGTTCATCGGGAAAAACTCTCGTCTGTTCGGGACCGGCCCACCCTTGGGCCGGTCGGCAGCGCAACGGCGCGTGACGCGCCCGGTTCCGGTATCATATGATGCGCGCGGCCGGCCGGATGGCCGTCGGCGGGCATCCGCCCGTAGCGACGGAACCGGGGCCTTCGTGCCGTGTTGACCAGCGCCCCCGTGCAGGGGGCATGTCGGGGGACCATCATGACACTGAACATTTCGGGGCCGCGTCAGGCCCCGCACGACCTGCTGGGGCCGGACGCCAATGCCGCGGTCGCCGCGCCCGACGGTCGGGTCGACATCGTGCGCATGGCCGCGTGGCTGGTCGTGGGCACGGTCATCATCGGCCTGCTGTATTACGGACAGGAGGTGCTGATCCCGCTGGCGATCGCCTTCCTGATCAGCTTTGCCCTGGGACCGCTGGTCAAGGTTCTGGTCCGTCGCGGCATTCCGCAGGTGGCGGCGGTGTCGGTGGTCATGCTGACGGTCATCGCGATGCTGCTGGGGTTGGGCCTGCTGATCACGTCGCAGGTCAGCGTGCTCAGCGCCGAACTGCCCGCCTATCAGTCCACGATCCGCGCCAAGATCCAGGGGCTGGGCCAGCAGATGGAGGGGCCGGGTCTGTTCGACGGCGTGTTCCAGACCATCGCCACCGTCCAGGAACAGCTGGCCACCGCCCTGCAGGATGCCCCCGGCGCCGTGGCCGACCCGCTGGCCGTGACGGTCGTGGGCGACGGTCCGTCCCCCTTTGCCACCGCCAGCGCCTGGCTGGCCCCCGCCCTGGCGCCGCTGGCGACCCTGGGCATCGTGGTCGTCTTCGTGTTCCTTGTCCTTCTGGACCGGGGCGATCTGCGCGACCGTCTGATCCGCCTGCTGGGCGGCAACCTGCACCGCTCGACCGACGCGCTGGAGGAGGCGGGCAAGCGGATCTCGAAATACCTGCTGATGCAGCTGGTGGTGAACGTCACTTATGGCATTCCGATGGCGCTTGGCCTGTGGGCCATCGGCGTTCCGGGCTGGATCCTATGGGGCACGCTGGCTGCGATCATGCGGTTCATTCCCTATGTCGGGCCGATGCTGTCGGCGATCTTTCCGCTGGCCCTGGCCTTCGCCGTCGATCCCGGATGGCAGATGGTGCTGATGGCGCTGGCGCTGATCGTGTTCCTGGAACTGGTCAGCAACAACATCGTCGAGCCGATGCTGTACGGCACCTCGACCGGCCTGTCGGCGCTGTCGCTGATCGCGGCCGCGACCTTCTGGACGGCGCTGTGGGGGCCGCTTGGCCTGATTCTGTCGACGCCCCTGACGGTCTGCCTGCTGGTCGTGGGCCGCAACCTGCCGCAGCTGGCCTTCTTCGACACGCTGCTGGGGTCGACCCCGGCGCTGGACCTGCCCACGCGCATCTATCAGCGTTTGATCGCCAACGATCCCGACGAGGCCTATGAAATCTCGTCCGATGCCATCCGCACGACCGGGATCGCCGCGTTCTACAACACGACGGGGATGGAGGTTCTGCGCCAAGCCAGCGACGATTACCACGCCAATGCACGGGTCGAGCATCGGCTGCGCGTGGTCGACGGCATGGACCAGCTGCTGGAAGACCTGCGCGAGGATCACCCGGCCACCCCCACCGGCACCCCGCGCGTCGCCTGCATCGGCGGCAAGTGGCAGGTCGATGCCATTTCGGCCGAGATGCTGGTTCACGCCCTGGCGCTAGCCGACATTCCTGCGGTCCAGCGCGCGACCGGCACGGTCACCGCGCGCTATGTCGACGGTCTGGACCTGGAGGGGATCGACACCGTCTGCATCGGCTATTTCAGCCGCGATCCGGACGCGGCGGTGCGCGGTTTCGTCCGGCGTCTGCGCCGTCGCTGGCCCGACCTTCGGATCGTCTTGGCCCTGTGGAACGCCCCCGAGGATCAGGCGGGCCCCGACCGGGCCGAGGCGCTTGGCGTCGATCAGATCGTGCTGTCCATGGACGAGGCCGTCCAGTGGCTGACCCCGGCCCACGCACACCGCGCCGCGATGCAGGCCCCCCCGCCCCCCGCGGACGAGGCCGCGCGTCTGGACGCCCTTGCCCAGACCGCGGTCCTGGACGGACGCGCGCGCGAGGATCTGGACGATCTGGCGAAACGTGCGGCGGACGTGTTCGATGTCAGCCTAGCCTTCATCTCCGCGATCGATGCCGATGCGGAATACATCGTCGGGCAAAGCGCGGACCTGCCCGGCCGCCGCACGGAGACCGAGCCGCGCATGAACTGGATGCCGCGGGCCGAGGCGATGTGCAATCACGTCATCGCCGCCGACGACACGCTGGTCGTGCCCGACACCGACCGCGACGTGCGGTTTTCGGACAACCCGGCGGTGCGCCAGTGGCAGGGACGGTTCTATGTCGGAACGCCGCTGCGCACGGCCGACGGCCACGTGCTGGGCGCCCTGTGCCTGATGGACCGCGAACCGCGCCAGATCGAGGATGCGGAACTGGACCTGCTGGACAAGATCGCCGCCGATGTCGTGGCTGTGATGACCGATCAGGATGCCGTTCCGACCGAACCGCGGCGCGAGGAACCGCCCGCCCCCCGCGGCGTCCTGGGTCAGCGCATCCCGGACTGAAGCGCCGGTTCGGCCCCGCGCCCCGCCAGCGACAGCGGCAGTTCGATGGGCAGAAAGTTGACCGGTGGCGCGGGATCGTGCCGCCGGTCGATCGCCTCGACATACAGCGCCTGCAGCGTGTCGATCATGCGGTCCAACCCAAAGTGGCCGGCCACATGGCGGCGCGGCACGTCACGAGGGATCTGCATCGCCTCGATCAGCGCGCGGTCCAGCCCGGCCCCATCGGGGGCGGCGAACCGCCCGGCCGGGCCCAGCACCTCATGGACCGCGCCCATCGCGACGGCGGCCACGGGCGTTCCGCAGGCCATCGCCTCGATCGCGGTCAGGCCGAAGGGCTCGTCCCATTGCGGCGTGAACAGCAGGGCCGATGCACGACCGTATTCCGCGGCCAGATCCGGTCCCGCCAGGTGCCCGCCAAAGCGAATGTCCCCCAACAGTTGCGGCCGGACCTGCGCGTCGAAGTAATCGCCATCCTCAATGCTGCCAAAGATCGTCAGGGCGACGCCCGCGCGGCGCGCGGCGGCGATCGCCAGATGGGGTGCCTTGTTCGGCGTGATGCGTCCCGCCCAGACCGCCTGCCCATTACCCTGCGGCGAATAGGGCCATTGCGCCAGATCGATGCCGTTCGGCACCACCCGCGCCGATGCGGGCGGGCCTTCGGGGAAATAGGCCGCCAGATGCCTGCGCGAACATCCTGTCGTCACATGCCACGGGGCCACGCTGTCGCGCACGGCCCAACGCAGCGCGTCAAAGGGCGGCACGTGCAGCGAGGTGACCATCGGCACACGCGTCGCCCGCGCAAAGCGCGGCGGAAACCGATGAAGCGTGTTATTGTGGATGACGTCGAAATCCATGTCCGCCAGCGTGGCCAGGCTGGCGGCATGGTGACTGTCCAGATGGGCGTTCAGCGGTTCGGTGCCGTGATATTGGTGCCACGGATAATCACGGTCGTAATGCTGCGCCATCAGGGGCAGCAACGGCACGTCCACCCGGCTGTCGCCCGCCGCGACCAGGGTCACGTCATGCCCCCGCGCCCGCAGGGCGTTGACAAGGTGGTGGGCATGACCCTCCATGCCGCCCATGAACGGGGCCGCGATGGGGTGACGGCAATGTGCCATCACCGCGATCCGCAACGGGCGGCCGGTCATTCGGCGGCGGGCATCAACAGGGCGCTTTGTTCGCGTGCGACACGTTCGGACGACATGCGGTCGTCTTCGGCAAGCCTGTGCAGGTGGTCGATGACACGACGGGAATTGGCATAGGGCATGTGCCCCTGCTGTTCGCACAGGGCGAATTCCGTCGGGCCGGGTTCGCGCAGCAGCTGCAACCCCTCGGGCGCGTTGCGGATCAGGCCCATCAGCTGGAACGCGTACAGCCAATGTTCCATCGTGCGGTGACCCCATTTGCGGGCAAAGACCTCGGTGTTGCGCAGGACAGAGTGCAGGTGATGAACCGGGGGCATGCAATGCGGATGGTACTGATGATAGACGCGGCCCCCCGCGATCCACCAGATCGGGGCGCCGCCGTCCGACCACGCGCGGCCGAAATCGGTATCCTCGCCGCCATATCCGGAAAAGCTTTCGTCGAAACGCGGGCCGTCCAACCAATCCTGGCGCCACATCGCAAAGTTCAGCGACCAGAAGCATCGGTAGTCGGCACAGGCCGCCACCCCGGAGGCCGGGGGGCCCTGGCGGTCGGAATGCTTGACGGCGATGTCGGCGAAGCGGTCGAAATCCAGCCCCCCGTCGGTGCCGCCTAGGGGCAGGTACATCACCTCGCCCATGAACAGGCCGCGACGGTCCGCCATGCGGTCCAGATAGCCGCTGATGAAATCGGGCGCCGGGATGCAGTCGACATCGACAAAGACCAGCAGGTCGCCCGTCGCCGCATCGGCCACCGCATTGCGGGCCGCCGACAGCGGCATTTCGGGCGCCGTCACGCGGATCTGGCGGATGGGAAAGTCGGTCCGGGGCAGGTCGGTATAGTCGGCGTCCTGCATCACGCCGATGATCAGTTCCGACGGCTTGTGATGCTGGGCCTGAAAGCCCGCGACGACATTGCGCAAATGCGCCTCGCGGCCCGCAGCGATGGTCAGGGCGGAAACGTGGATCATGCAGGGGCTCCTTCGGGGATGCGTGTCGGGGGGGCGGCGGACCACAGGTCGCGCGCTAGGGTTTCCAGCCATCGGGCCGTGTCGGCCGCGGGATCGGGAGTGACCAGGCGCGCCTGTGCCGCGGGGTCGTGACCATCCATCGCCCGTGCGACTGCCGCGCGCCAGGCGTGTGCGCTGGACGGCAGATGCGGCAGGTGCAGCGCGACGCCCGCGCGGGCCAGGGCCTCGGCCTTCAGGCGCTGTTCGTCGAAATAGCGCCATTCCGGCACCACGATCCACGGCCGCCCGGCGGCCAGAACCTGCGCGCAGGTGGTGTTGCCCGTCGAAGAGATCACCAGATCCGCCGCCGCCACGTGGGTCGCCGGGTCGTCGACCCAGCCCCGGTGGGTCAGGTTGCCGCCCTGCGTCGCGTGCCAGTCGGGCTGGGTCGCGCCGATGGTCATCCAGTGCCAGTCGGGAAAGGCCCGCGCGGCCACGCCCATTGGCGCCTGTGCAAAACCGGTGCCGCCCGCACCCGACACCAACAGCGCCATGGGGCGGTCGGGGTCCAGCCCCAAGGCCCGCCGGGCCGCCGCCCGGTCGGGGGGCGTGATCGCGGGAATGCCCAGGCCGGGGGCATAATGGATGCGGTCTGCAAGTGGCTGCCAATCCGGCTGCGCCAAGGCGGCAGAGAACGGCGCCAGAAGGCCCACGGCCCCTGAATAGGCGGCTTGGTGTCCCTGATCGCCGCGGTCGCCATGCTGCAGGATCTTCACATGGGGGACCGAACAGATGCGCGACAGCTGTGCGATCTCGGCGCTGACATCGCAGATCATCAGTGCGGGATCATCGGTGGCGAACCAGCCAGCGATCCGGCCCATCGCCTGACGGATGCCCGGCCAGCCCAGAGGCGCGCAGTGCAGCGTGTCGGGCGTGGGCACGTGGTCCATGTCGCATTCGGCGCCGGTCCGTTCGAACAGTGATGGGATGGTGACGATGCGCGCCTGTGTCGTCAGCGGCGGAAAGATGTCGTCCCGGGCGCAGAAGATCGTGACGGGCCGGTCGGTGGGAAGCGCATTGACGATGGCCGCGCAGCGTTCCGCGTGGCCCCGTCCCTGGTGGTGGACGAAATAGCCGAAGGGACGCTTTGCCGTATCGTCAGGGACCAGATCACGCATGCTGCGCCAGCCCAAGCTGCGCCAGACCGTCGATGACCCCCGCGGCGTGGTGATAGCGGCTTTGATAGATGCCCCGGCCGCGCAGGTGGGCCAGTTCGGCATAGGCATTCGACGGCAGGATCGACGCCCCACTGGCTGCCAGCATGTCGGCATCGTTGCCGCTGTCGCCTGCGGCGATGCAGTGGCGCAGGTCAAGGCCCCGGCGCGTGGCCTCGAACCGCAGGGCGGCGGCCTTGCCGGCCGCCTGCGGCAGCACGTCGATGAACTCTCCGTGCGAGGCGATGACGCGTGCTGCCAACCCGGCGCGCGCCAGATCGCGTTCGATCCCCGCGGCCTGCGCGGCGGTACCCAGCAGCGACAGCTTCCACCGCCGCTGTTCATAGCCTGCCTGCCAGACGGGGGTGCGGGCCTGCAGCACGGCCTGCACCGCATCGCGGTCCCAGTCCGCATCCAGCAGCGCGGCATAGTCGGTGCAGGGGTGCAGGCGGTCGCCCGCGCCCCACCGCCAGATCTCGGACCCGACCGAGGTGATGAACAGGTCGGGCCGCGGCAGGGCCCAATCGGCCAGCACCCGGCGCGCCTGCGACACGGACCGCCCGGTGGCGACGGCGAACAGCAACCCGTCGTCGCGCTGCGCGTGCCAATCGACGAACCGTGCGGCGGCCACCGGGCAGCCGGTCAGCGTGCCGTCGATGTCGCTGGCCAGAATGCGGCGCACCGCGCGACGTGGCAGGGGGGCGGCGCGCTGCAGGTTCCGGCAGATCGCCACCGACCGTCGCGCCCAGTCCCGCCAGTCAAAGGCCTCCAGCGCGCGGGCCTGCGCGCGGATCGCGCCCTGCGGGTCGTCCATCATGCGCAGGCAGGCTGCGGCGACCTGCGCCGCGTCGCCGGGATCGACCAGCGCGCCGTGGCCCAGCTGTGCCACGATGTCCACGGGGCCGCCGTTCCGGGTCGCAACCACAGGAACGCCAGCCTGCGCCGCCTCGACCAGGGTCAATCCAAAGGGTTCGTGCAGCGCCGGGTTCACGAAGACGCCTCCCTGCGCTGCCCGCGCGTACAGCGCCCGCAGCTGACCCGCATCATGGCGCGGCGGCAGGGCGACCTTGCCCCACAGGCCATGGCGGTCGATCCGGTCGAACAGTCCGCGCAGCACCTGCGCCTGTTCGGCGGGCCCGCCATCGATGCCGTCGCGCAGCCCGGCCAGGATCACCAGGTTGGCGCGGTCCTGCAGCTCGGGCGATGCGGCATAGGCATCGACCAGCCCGGCCAGGTTCTTCTTGGCCACGGGACGGGCCACCGCCAGAACGATGGGACGATCCGGCCTGCGCAGGAACGGCGCCAGCAGCGCATCGGCCGCCGCGGTGCCCGCATACGGCAGCAGCGTCACGCCGGGAGACACGCAATGGCTGCGCCCCTCGGCCGCCTTGCCATAGGGGCGCAGCTGGCGCTCGGCCTCGTCGCGCGAGGACACGATGATCGCGGCGGCACCCTCGACGGCCGACCGCTCGGCCGCGATCCGGTCGCGCAGATCGGGACGGCGGGCGGCGGCAGGGTCCTTTTGCAGGGCCAGCGAATGGGGGGTATAGATCCAGGGAATGCCGAACCGCTTCTGCGCCGTCCGGGCCAGGCGCGCGGCGTCGGCGAAATGTGCGTGAATCACGTCGGGCTTCTGCGACATCCCGCCAAGCATCGCGCAGAACGCCTCGGCCAGGGCGGGCAGCTCCGCCTCCAGGGCCTCCTTGGCCAGATAGGCGCGATTGGCGGTCGACAGGCGCAGGATGCGGCAGCCGGGCGCGACATCCTCCACCGCCTGCGCGTGGATGGGATCCATGCCGTCGAACGCACGGGTGACGATGTCGACCGATGCCACCTGCGGCAGCGCCGCCTGTGCCATGGCAGCACCCAGGACATAGGCGATGTGGCCGCCGGTATCCTCGGTCACGCCATAGCGCACGGGGGCAGCCTTCAGGCAGCCGCCCAAGGCAAGGTGAAGAATGTGCATGATTGCACCTTTCGGCAAACTGACTGCAGACCGTGCAATGCGGCCATTGCACAGCGAACAACGTCACGCCGCCGCGGGTTCACCGGAAAGCGACCAAGTAAAGAAAGATGAACTCTCCCCTTCCCGGCGGTGCCTTGCCGATGGGCAGCATGTCGGTGCGAAAAAAGCACCGTGGCGCTGTAACGCGCGCCCCATCCGCCGCGATCTGATCTGCATGAAGGCGGGCTGACGCGCCTTCGACATCAGAACGGAGATGATCATGACCGCATTCACGACCCGCCTTTCGCTTGGCGCCTCGCTGGCCTGTGCGCTTGGTGCGATGGCCGCCACCCCCGTCATGGCGCAGGAGATGGAGAAATGCTTCGGCGTCGCCCTGGCCGGGCAGAACGACTGCGCCGCGGGGCCGGGCACGACCTGCGCCGGCACCTCGACCGTCGAATATCAGGGGAACGCCTGGACGCTGGTCCCCGCCGGCACCTGCACCACGATGGAGCTGCCCGCGCAGGCCGACGGCACCGCCCGCATGGGCATGCTGGAGGAACAGATGCGCGACCTGCCCGCCTGATCCGATACGGACCGCGCGGGGATCGTCCCGCGCGGCCATTCCCAAAGGGTGATGCCATGTCCCGCCTTCCCGCCACCCCCGGCGTCGGTTTCAAGCCCCAGCATTTCGCGGCGATCCGCCAGGACGCCCGCCCGGTCGGCTTCTTCGAGGTCCATGCCGAGAACTATCTGGGCGCGGGCGGCCTGCCCCACGCGCAGCTGACCGCGCTGCGTGCCGATTTCCCGCTGTCGCTGCACGGTGTGGGCCTGTCGATCGGCAGCCCGCATGGGCTGGACCGGGATCACCTGGCGCGGCTGCGCGCGCTGTGCGACCGGTATCAGCCGGACAGCTTTTCCGAACACCTGGCATGGTCCAGCCACGGGGCCGAATACCTGAACGACCTGCTGCCCCTGCCCTATACGCCCCAGACCCTGGCGCTGATCATCGATCATGTCGACCAGGTCCAGACCGCGCTGGCGCGTCCCATCCTGCTGGAGAACCCCGCCACCTACCTGCTGTTCCAGCAGTCCGAGATCCCCGAAACCCAGTTCCTGCAGGCCATCGCCCAGGCCACCGGCTGCGGGCTGCTGCTGGACGTCAACAACCTCTATGTCTCGGCGGTGAACCATCGGCGCGATCCCTGGGCATGGCTGGACGCCTTTCCTCTGGACCTGGTGCAGGAGATCCACCTGGGCGGCCACGCGACCGAGGACCTGCCCTCGGGCCCGCTGCTGATCGACGATCACGGCAGTGCCGTCGCCGACCCGGTCTGGGCGCTTTATGCTGAGGTCATCGCGCGCCAGGGCCCGCTGCCGACGCTGGTCGAATGGGACAACGACCTGCCCGACTGGCCGATCCTCGCGGCCGAGGCCGCGCGGGCCGACGCCATCCTGCGCCATGCGGGGCTGGCCCATGCCGTCTGAGCACGCCCATTTCACCACGGCCTTCGACGTCGCGCTGCGCGGCGGGCCGCTGCCCCCCGGCGTGACCGGCCCCGAGGCCGAGCGCCGTTTCGCCGTCTATCGCAACAATGTGGCGGTAGGCCTGTCCGCCGCGCTGGCACAGCGTTTTCCCGTCATCCGCCGGCTGGTTGGGGCCGACTATTTCGCCGCGCTGGCCGCAAGCTTCGTCGCGGCCGACCGCCCCCGGTCGCCGGTGATGGCCGAATGGGGCGCGGGGTTCGCGGCCTTTCTGGCCGATTTCCCGCCGCTGGCCGGCTGGCCCTGGATGGCCGACGTCGCGCGGATCGAACATGCTCGTGGGCTGGCCTTTCACGCGGCCGACGCCGTCCCGGTCCGCCCGGACCGCCTGACCCGCGCCGACCCGGACTTGCTGAGGCTGGGCCTGCACCCGTCGGTCATCGTGCTGCCGCTGCACCATGCGGGCGTCGCGGTCTGGGCGATGAACCAGCCCGGCGCCACCCCCGGCCCTGTCCCCGCGGGACCCCAGATCGCGCTGATCCTGCGCGATCCGTCCTGGGGCGTTCCGGTCACCGCGATCAGCCCCGCCGACGCCGCGATGATCGCGGCCCTGACTGCGGGAACGCTGACGCAGGCCGCCCGGGCCGCCCGGGCGGTGCAGGCTGACCACGACCCTCAACCGCTGCTGCTGCACCTGATGCGGTCCGGCAGCCTGACCGACCAGGAGACCGTGCCATGACCCCCATCCTGACCGACCTTGCCGGGCTGGCCCTGCGCGTGTTTCCGGCGGCGGTCTTCTGGCAGTCGGGCCGCACCAAGGTCGACGGCCTGTCCATCAAGGACGGCACCTGGTTCCTGTTCGAACACGAATACGCCCTGCCCGTGATCCCGTCGGACTGGGCAGCGGTGGCCGCGACCCTGGCCGAACACCTGCTGCCGGTGCTGCTGATCCTGGGGCTGATGACGCGGCTGTCGGCGCTGGCGCTTCTGGCGATGACGGCGACGATCCAGATCTTCGTCTATCCCTCGGCCTGGATGACGCACGGGCTGTGGGCCGCCGCCTTCCTGGCGCTGATCGCGCATGGACCGGGGCGGTGGTCGCTGGACCACGTCCTGCAGACCCGCCGGGTGCCGGCATGATCGCCGTTCCCGCCATCGTGCCTTGCGGGGTGGGCATCCCTGCGGCTAGCCTGAGGACAGGCGCGCGGAGGCGGGGCATGCAGCAGGACGGCACCGAATGGGCGGCACTTCTGGCGGCGGCGCAGGCCGGCGACAGCCGCGCCATGGCCCGGTTCCTGACCCAGGTCACGCCGCTGATCCGCGCCGTGGTGCGAGCCCGCGGGCAGCCTGCCCCGTGACCTGCACGAGGATGTCGTCCAGGAGGTGCTGCTGGCCATTCACCTGAAACGCGACAGCTGGCAGCCGGACACGCCCCTGCGTCCCTGGCTGTACGCGGTCACCCGCTACAAGGTGATCGACGCGTTCCGCAGGCGGGGCAGCCGCGTCCACCTGCCCATCCACGACTTTGCCGAGATCATGGCCGACAGCCGCACCGACGACCCCACCGCCGCCCGCGACCTGGGGGTGCTGCTGGCGCGCATCGACGCGCGGTCCGCAGGCATCGTCCGCGCCATAGGCATCGAGGGGGACAGTGCCGACGACGTCGCTGCCCGCCTTGGCATGACCGACAGCGCGGTCCGGGTCGCCCTGCACCGCGCCATGAAGAAGCTGTCCGCCATCGGACTGGGAACACGCGAATGACACAACCCTCCTCGACCGAGGCGCTGATTGCGCGACTGGCGGCCGAACCCCTGCCCTCGACCCGGTTCTCTCCGGCGCGGATGATCGCCACGATGGCCGGGACGGCGCTGCTGGGCCTTGCGCTGCAGATGGCGCTGTCCGGGCCGCGCCCCGATCTGGCTGCGTCACTGGCCGCGCCGGTAACCCTGGCCAAGCCGCTGCTGCCGCTGATGGTGCTGATGCTGGCCTGGCCCATGGCGGTGCGGCTGGCACGGCCCGGCGCGCGTATCGGGCTGTGGCCGCTGGCGGTCCCCGCCGCCTTGGCGATGGCCCTGGCGATCTGGGCACTGGTCGCGACGCCCGTCGACCGGCTGGCCCATGACTGGCTGGGCCATTCGGCCGATACCTGCGTGCCTGCGGTGCTGGCCCTGTCGGCGGCGCCCCTGTTTGCAGGCGTGCGGCTGATGCGTCGCGGCGCCAGCACGCATCCCGTCCTGGCCGGCGCGCTGATCGGACTTGCGGCAGGCGCCGGTGCGGCGACCGGCTATGCCCTGTCCTGCACCGAAGATTCGCCGCTGTTCTATGTGTTCTGGTACGGCGCGGCGATCGTGCTGGCATCCGTGGCCGGGGCCGTGGCGGGTCACAAGCTGCTGCGCTGGTGATCCAGGTTATCCACAATTTCCGGGGACAGTTCCGGGGGTAACCGTAAAAAATCGCTTTGTTGCAGGACCTTGACCGCTGCACCTGTCACGCCACCAAGTAGCGGCACAGTGGTACCAACCTACGCCGGTGCCCTGAGGAATCTCCGTTTGCACCCAACGCTACGCGCCGATGCTGCCCACCAATCCCCGCGTTCATGGTGGCAAGTCCGAAGGTGAGAGTGCCGCAGCAGGATGGCCAATAACGGTGGCGCCGCGGGTTTGCATGACCATCGTCTTTGAGGGAGTGAGATCGGTGACACCCGGCATCCGATGGTTGCCTAGTGGACTGCACGGGTTCGTCGCGGGCCGCGGGCCGTCGAGATGCATGTTTGAACCGTTTGGCGAACCGACTGCGGCGGCCACGCACCGTCCCGCTGATGAAGAAGCACTGCACCAGACAGTCCTTCGCGATGCGCTGCGATAGTCGCCCAGCAGGCAGGCGCTGCTGCCATACTTCCTGCGTGACCTCTGACGCAAATAAATCGCTTGGCCGCCGGAGATCGACGCGATGGGTCGGTCGGACGATGCCAGTAGGGCATTTGCATCCGCGAGGACGTGCGAGATCATCCAGCACATGACCCCTGCATGCCGAACATTCAGGGTCAACGTCTTGGTTAACGTGATGGCGCGGGAACAAGTCACAACGACGCCACGCTCTATCCTTGGGGAGAGGCCCATCGCACCTGATTCCCGGACGTCCAGCCTTCCAGACAGGCAGGTCGGCGAATTCGCCTCATCATAAGGTTGCATTTTAACCGAATGCTTAAACTTCGGGCAGTCGACGTCATTGATGGGGCACGGGCAAACCATTGCACTGTAATGGTTCGCATTTCTGAGCCACCGAACAAAGGCGCGGGGACAGGTATCCGCTGTGCAGCCGCTCAATCACAGTCGATCACGCGTCATCGCGCTTGCGTGACGGCAGATTTGTGACAGCATGAACCAATAACGGATTGGTTCGCTTCATGGACATGCCTGATCTTCCTTTTGCCGATGACGGTCCCGCCAGGGGTCAGGGAAACATGACCTCTGCCTATGCGCTGGAACAGCTGCGCGCTTGGGTGGACGATCCGGGTCATCCGAACGGCACCCGCCTGCCGACCGAACGGCAGCTGTCCGAGCAGATGGGCATCGGCCGCCGCGCGATCCGCCGCGCGCTGGAGGTGCTGGAGGCCGAGGGCCGCATCACCCGCCGCCAGGGCGCCGGAACCTTCGTCGGTGGTCAGATCGACAGCGCCGCCCCCGCGACTGACTTTTTCGAGATCATGGAGGTGCGCCTGCGCCTGGAGCCGCAACTGGCGGCCCTTGCCGCGCTGCGCGCCAAGCCGGTGCAGATCGCCCGCATGCACGAATTGTCGGACCGCATCGCGCAATGCGTCGACGCCGACGAAGGAGAGCTGTGGGACGGCACCCTGCACCGCCAGATCGCCGAGGCCGCCGGCAATGCGCTGTTCCTGTCGCTGTTCGACGTGGTCAACCGCATCCGCCAGGACCCCGCCTGGCAGGCGGTGCGCGAACGCGCGCGGGGTGGCCTGGCCGGTCACGCGCTGCCCGTGGCCCAGCACCGCGCCATCGTCGACGCCATTGCTGCCCGCGACCCGCAGGCGGCCGCCGAACAGATGCGCCTGCATCTGCTGATGCTTCAGGAAAAGCTGATCCGCCTTGGATCGGCCGACCTCCCCGCAACCGATACCGGAAGGCCGGACCAACCGGCCCATGCTTGACCCCCATCAGGAAGGACATCCCATGACCCGCCATCTGCTGACCGCCACCGCGCTTGCCGCCCTGCTGACCGCCCTGCCCGCCGCCGCACAGGAGATGCGCATCGGCCTGGGCGACGACGCGGACATCCTGGACCCCGACCAGTCGCGCACCTTCGTGGGCCGCATCGTCTATGCGGGCCTGTGCGACAAGCTGGTCGACCTGGACGCCGACGCACAGATCATCCCGATGCTGGCGACGGACTGGACCTATTCCGACGACGGGCTGCAGCTGGTCATGAACCTGCGCGACGACGTGGTATTCCACGACGGAACGGCGTTCGATGCCGATGCGGTGGTGGCCAACATCACCCGGTCGATGACCCTGCCGGAATCGCGGCGCAAGTCCGAGCTGTCCTCGGTCGCCTCGGTCGAGGCGACGGGACCGCTGCAGGTGACCTTCACGCTGACCGCGCCGGACGCGTCGCTGATCGCGCAGCTGTCGGACCGGGCGGGAATGATGATCTCTCCGACCGCGGCCGAGGCGGCCGGCGCTGATTTCGGCCAGAACCCGGTCTGTTCGGGTCCGTTCAAGTTCGTCGAACGCATCCAGCAGGACCGCATCGTGCTGGAGAAGTTCGCGGATTACTATGACGCGGACCGCATCAAGATCGAACGCGTCACCTATCGCCCGATTCCCGACACCACCGTGCGCCTGGCCAACCTGCAGTCTGGAGAGCTGGACATGGTCGAACGGATCGCCGCCACCGACGTGGGCACCGTCAACCAGACCGACGGGTTGAGCCTGCAGGAGGTCGTGGGCCTGGGCTACATGGCGATCTATGCCAACATCGGCAACGGCGACCGCGCCCTGACCCCGATAGGAGAGGACGCGCGCGTCCGCCAGGCCTTCTCGCTGGCCATCGACCGCGAGGCGCTGAACCAGGTCGTGTTCGACGGCACGGCGCGCGCGGGCAACCAGCCCTTCCCGCCGACCTCGCAATGGTACAACCAGGATCTGCCCGTCCCCGCCCGCGACGTCGAGGCCGCCAAGGCCCTGCTGGCCGAGGCCGGACAGGAGCGCGTCGCGGTCGAGATCCAGCATGCCAACAATCCCGTCGTCACCCAGATGATGCAGGTCGTCCAGGCGATGGTGGCCGAGGCGGGCTTTGACGTCACCCTGCGCGCGACCGAATTCGCGACGCTTCTGTCGGAGCAGACGGCGGGCAACTTCCAGCTGTCGCGGTCGGACTGGTCGGGGCGTCCCGACCCGGACGGCAACCTGCACCAGTTCGTCACCTGCGAGGGCGGGATCAACGACCCGAAATACTGCAACCCCGAGGTCGACCGCTTGCTTAATGAGGCGCGCGCCGTCACCGACCCCGCCGCCCGCAAGGCGCTGTACGACGAGGCCGGCGTGATCCTGAACCAGGACCTGCCTGTGATCTATCTGGGCCACCAGACCTACATCTTTGCGCTGGACGACAAGGTCCAGGGCTTCAAGGCGCTGCCCGACGGGATGATCCGCCTGCAGGACGTCACCCTGGCCGAGTGACCATGACCGGGGGCGCGCCAGCCGCGCCCCCGCACCGATGGTGAAAGGACCCCCATGCTGATCTATATCGCCAAGCGGCTGATGGTCGCCCTGCCGACGCTGCTGATCGTGTCGATGCTGGTCTTCGGGCTGCAGATGCTGCTGCCGGGCGATCCCGTCCTGGCCATGGCCGGAGAGGAGCGCGACCCCGAGACCCTGGCCCGCATCCGCGAACAGCTGCACCTGGACGACCCCGTGCCGGTCCAGTACCTGCGCTGGCTGGGGGGCGTGGTGACGGGCGATCTGGGCACCTCGCTGCGGACCGGGGAACCCGTGTCGCAGCTGATCGTGCAGAAGCTGCCGGTGACCATCCAGCTGGCGGTCATGTCGATGATCTTCGCGATGCTGATCGGCATTCCCGCAGGCATCATCGCGGCGGTGCGCAAGGGCAGCGTGACCGACTGGCTGGCCAATTTCGTGGCGTTGTCGGGTCTGTCCATCCCGAACTTCTGGCTGGGGATCATGCTGATCCTGCTGGTCTCGGTCAATCTGGGCTGGCTGCCGGCATCGGGATATGAATCGATCTTCGTCGATCCGGTCCGCTCGCTGCAGACGATGATCATGCCGGCCTTCGTGCTGGGTACGGGGCTGGCCGCGACGCTGATGCGCCACACCCGGTCATCCATGCTGGGCGTGCTGTCGGCGGACTATATCCGCACGGCGCGGGCCAAGGGCCTGACCGGCCGCCAGGTGGTGCTGAAGCACAGCTTCAGGAACGCGCTTTTGCCGGTCATCACGCTGACCGCGCTGCTGTTCGGCGAATTGCTGGCGGGCGCGGTGCTGACCGAACAGATCTTCACCATTCCGGGTTTCGGCAAGCTGATCGTCGATGCGGTGTTCAACCGCGACTATGCCGTGGTGCAGGGGGTCGTGCTGTGCACCGCCGTCGGTTTCCTGCTGATGAACCTGGTCGCGGACGTGCTGTCCGTGATGCTGAACCCCCGGATGAGGGCCGCCCTATGACCGCCATCGACATGCCCGCCCCCCGCGCCAAAAGCCGCTTCTGGCGCAAGTTCCGGCGCAACCGCGCGGCCTTGGTCGGTGGCATCATCGTGGCCTTCTTCGTCCTTCTGGCCTTGGCCGCGCCGATCCTGCCCATCGCCGACCCGCTGGCCACCAGCTGGACCGCGATCCGGCTGCCGCCCTCGGCCGAATACTGGCTGGGCTCGGACGAGATCGGTCGCGACATCCTGTCCCGGATGATCTGGGGCGCGCAGGCGTCGCTGATGGCGGGGGTGATCTCTGTGGCGATCGCCGTCGTCACCGGCGTGCCTATCGGGCTGATCGCGGGCTATTTCGGCGGTTGGACCGACACGATCATCTCTCGCTTCACCGATGCGCTCTTGGCGATGCCCTTCCTGATCATGGCGATCGCGCTGGCCGCCTTCCTGGGGCCCAGCCTGACCAATGCCATGATCGCCATCGGCCTGTCGGCCATGCCGATCTTCATCCGCCTGACCCGCGCCCAGGTCATGTCCGTCAAGACCGAGGATTACGTCGAGGGCGCCCGCGCCATCGGCCTGGGTCACATGGCGATCATGGGCCGCTACATCCTGCCGAACATTGTGCCGCCGATCATCGTGCAGGCCACGCTGACCATCGCCACCGCCATCATCGCCGAGGCGTCGCTGTCCTTCCTGGGCCTGGGCCAGCAGGCCCCCGCGCCAAGCTGGGGGTCGATGCTGAACGTGGCCAAGAACTTCCTGACGCAGGCGCCCTGGATGGCCTGGTGGCCGGGGGCCGCGATCTTTCTGGTCGTCATCGGCTTCAACCTGATCGGCGACGGGCTGCGCGATGCGCTGGACCCGCGCGAACACTGACATTGCAAGGAGTCGTCATGACCCAATTCACCACCCGCCCCGAGATCACCGGCACCTTCGGCGTCGTCACCTCGACCCATTGGATCGCGACCGCCGTGGGCATGGCGATTTTGGAAAAGGGCGGCAACGCCTTCGACGCCGCCGTCGCGACGGGCTTTGTCCTCCAGATCGTCGAGCCGCATCTGAACGGCCCAGCGGGCGACCTACCCGCGATCATCCATTCGGCCAAGACCGGCAAGACCCAGGTGATCTGCGCCCAGGGCCCTGCCCCGGCCCGCGCCACCATCGAGCATTACCGCGCCGAGGGGATCGACCTGATCCCCGGCAACGGGCTGCTGGCCACCGTCATCCCCGGCGCCTTCGACGGCTGGATGCTGATGCTGCAGGAACACGGCACGATGACCGTCTCCGAGGTCCTGGCCCCCGCCATCCACTATGCCCGCCACGGCCATCCGATGCTGCCCCGCGTGGCCGACAGCATCGCCGGTCTGGCCGATTTCTTCGCCGCCGAATGGCCCACATCGCACGCGACCTGGCTGCCCGGCGGGCAGGCCCCGCAGGCGGGCGCGCTGTTCAAGAACGACGCGCTGGCAGACACTTACAGCCGCATTGTCGAAGCCTCGGAGGGTGCGCCCACGCGCGAGGCGGGCGTGCAGGCCGCGCGCGACGCCTTCTATCGCGGCTTCGTGGCCGAGGCGATCGACCGGTTCTGCCGCACGACCGAAGTGATGGACGGCAGCGGGGCGAAACATCGCGGCGTCCTCAGCGCCGACGACATGGCAGGCTATGCCGCCACGAGCGAGGAGCCGACCTGGGCCGACTATCACGGCTGGTCCATCGCCAAGACCGGGCCCTGGGGTCAGGGGCCGGTGCTGCTGCAGGGGCTGAAGATCCTGGAGGGCATCGACATCGCCGCGATGGACCCGAACGGTCCCGATTTCGTCCATACCGTGATCGAGACGATGAAGCTGTCCTATGCCGACCGCGAGGTCTATTACGGCGACCCCCTGATGCACGACGTGCCGATGGAGACGCTGCTGTCGGACGCCTACGCCGCCGACCGCCGCGCCCTGATCGGCGACCGCGCGTCGCTGGACCTGCGCCCCGGCACCGTGCCGGGGTTCGAGGATCAGCGCGCCCGCACCCTGTCGCTGCTGGACGGCCTGGGCAAGGGCGCGGTCTATGAGCCGACCATGGCGCACCTGTCGGAAAAGCGCGGCGATACCGTGCATATCGACGTGATCGACCGGTGGGGCAACATGGTGTCCACCACGCCCTCGGGCGGCTGGCTGCAGTCGTCGCCGATCATCCCTGATCTGGGCTTCTGCCTGAACAGCCGGGCGCAGATGTTCTGGCTGCAGCCCGGCCTGCCCACGTCGCTGGCGCCGGGGCGGCGGCCGCGCACCACGCTGACGCCGTCGCTGGCGCTGCGCGACGGGGTGCCGCATCTGTCCTTCGGCACGCCCGGCGGCGATCAGCAGGACCAGTGGCAGCTGGTCTTCTTCCTGCGCCATGTCCATTTCGAGCCGAACCTGCAGGCGGCCGTCGACGCGCCGCTGTTCCATTCGACGCATTTCCCGGCCTCGTTCCACCCGCGCACCGCGGCACCGGGCGGAATGCTGATCGAGGATCGCGTGGGCCAGGCCACCATCGACGAACTGCGCCGTCGCGGCCATGACGTGACCGTCACCGGCCCTTGGGACATCGGCCGCCTGACCGCGGCCAGCCGCGATGCGCAGGGCCTTCTGCGCGCGGCCGCGACGCCGCGGCTGATGCAGGCCTATGCGGCGGGGCGGTAGGATGACGGATCCTATCCTAAGCCTGCGCGGCCTGTCCGTCTCCTTCCCCACCGATGACGGGATGAAGGAGGTCGTGCGCAACATCAGCTTCGACGTGGCACCCGGAGAGACCGTGGCCATCGTCGGCGAAAGCGGATCGGGCAAAAGCGTCACGTCGCTGGCGATCATGGGCCTGCTGGACAAGCGCGCGCGCGTCACCGGACAGGTCCTCTTGGGCGGGCGCGACCTGACGCGCCTGTCCGAACAGGAGATGCGCCGGGTCCGCGGCAACGACATCGCGATGATCTTTCAGGAACCGATGTCCTCGCTGAACCCGGTCTTTCCGGTGGGCGACCAGATCGCGGAGTTGCTGATCCGCCATGGCCAGGTGCCCCGCGACCAGGTCGGGGCCGAGGTGCTGCGCCTGATGGACCGCGTGCGCATCCCCAATGCGGCGGCGCGCATCAGGGACTATCCGCATCAGTTTTCCGGCGGCATGCGCCAGCGGGTGATGATCGCGATGGCCCTGGCCGCGCGCCCGCGCCTGCTGATCGCCGATGAGCCGACGACGGCGCTGGACGTGACCATCCAGGGCCAGATCCTGGACCTGATCAAGGAGATCCAGGAGGAGCAGGGCATGGCCGTCCTGTTCATCACCCATGACATGGGCGTGGTCGCCGAGATCGCCGACCGCACCGTGGTCATGTTCCGCGGCGATCACGTCGAGACCGGCACTACCGCGGGCCTGTTCCAGGATGCGGGCCACCCCTATACCCGCGCGCTGCTGGCCGCGGTGCCGCGGCTTGGGCAGATGGCGGGCCAGCGCTGGCCGCTGCGCTTTCCCAAGGTCGACATGGCCAGCGGCGCGATCGCGGCCCAGCCCGCGGTGGTCGACACCGTGGACCGCAGCGCGACACCGGTCCTGTCGGTCCGGAACCTGGTGACGCGCTTTGCCGCGGGGTCGGACCTTCTTGGCCGCCCGACGGGCAAGGTCCACGCGGTCGAGGATCTGAGCTTCGATCTATGGCAGGGAGAGACGCTGTCGCTGGTGGGCGAATCCGGCTGCGGGAAATCGACCACGGGTCGGTCGATCCTGCGGCTGGTGCAACCGGAATCGGGGCAGGTGACGCTGGACGGGTTCGATGTGCTCAAGGCCGGCCCGGCCGATCTGCGCCGAATGCGTCGGTCGGGGCAGATGATCTTTCAGGACCCGTTCTCCAGCCTGAACCCGCGCATGACGGTGGGCCAGACCGTGGCAGAGCCGATCCTGGCGCACAAGCTGGCCGGCCGGGCCGAGGCGCGCGACCGCGCCGCCGAACTGCTGGCCCAGGTCGGCCTGGACGGGTCCATGCTGGACCGCTATCCGCACGAATTCAGCGGCGGGCAGCGCCAGCGCGTGGCGATCGCGCGCGTTCTAGGCCTGAACCCCAAGGTGATCGTGGCCGATGAGAGCGTGTCCGCGCTGGACGTGTCGATCAAGGCGCAGGTCTGCAACCTGCTGATGGACCTGCAGGAGCGTCTGAGCATCGCCTATCTGTTCATCAGCCACGACATGGCGGTGGTCGAACGCGTCAGCCACCGCGTCGCGGTGATGTATCTGGGCGAGATCGTCGAGATCGGCCCGCGCGAGGCGATCTTTGCCGACCCGCAGCATCCCTACACGAAGAAGCTGATCGCCGCCGTGCCGGTCCCGGACCCCGCGCGCCGGGGCCTGCGCCGCGCTATGCAGGTCGATGAGCTGAAAAGCCCCGTCCGTCCGATGGGGTTCGAACCGCCCAAGCGCGACTGGCGCCAGGTGTCGGATCGCCATTTCGTGATGGTCTAGGGCGCCAGCCACTGTCCGCGCCAGCTCGTCTCGCGCGTGTATCGCGCGCGGCGGTGCTGCGGGCCCAGATGCACCGCGTCGATGGCCAGCACCGTCAGGCGCACCAACGCGAAACAGGCGGCGTCTGGACGTTTCGCATAGGCCAGCGCATCGTCGATGGGCGTGCCGGGCGGCGGCTGAGAGCCATAGCTCTGTCGCGACGGGTCGGGCACGCGCGCCCAGTCCTGCGCGACCGCCGCGCCCGTCAGGATGGCGGCACGCGCCTCGATCCGGGTCTGCAGATGCGCGCCAGCGTCCCAGACATGCAGTGCCGCCATCGGGTTGACGCGCAGATCACCCACCTTCGCGGACAGAAGGTCGGTGTGAACCTCCAGCACGGCTTCGTCGGGGTCGGCCCCGCGCAGCACGACCGTGCGCGCCTGCGGCATGCCGCCCGGCGTGACGGTGGCCAGCACCGGGTGGCGGGCGGGCGCATGGCGGTCGGCCACGCCGCGGTGCAACCGCAGCCAGACCTGGTCGTGCAGGCTGTCCAGCCCCGCGGCCCAGGGATGCAGGTCGGTCATTCGAAGACCGAGCGCGGGAAATAGAACGACACGACCCAGTTCGGCATGTCGACGATCTCCGAGATCCGCAGATCGCCGCAGGTGGACACCAGCATGTAGGCCTCGACCGCGGGCATGCCGTGGCGCGCGCACAGCAGATCGACCATCTGTTCGACCGCCTGCCGCGCGCCGGTCATCAGGTCGGGGCCGATGCCGGTCGTGACCTCGTACCCCTTGGCGTCCAGGTGCGGCGTGACCGGTCCTGGCGTGGTGAACCGCGGCATCGCCAGGTTCGCGCCCTTGACCAGGTCCAGCGTCAGCGTGACGTCCATCGGGCTTTCGATGGCGGTGCCGCAGACCTCTCCGTCGCCCTGCGCGGCATGGGTGTCGCCCACCGAGAACAACGCGCCCGTCACCTCGACCGGCAGATACAGTTCGGCCCCGCGCGACAGGTCGCGGATGTCCAGATTGCCGCCCGTGCGCCGCGGCGGGACGATGGAATGGGCACCCGGCTCTGCCAAGGCCACGCCGATTGTCCCGGCAAAGGGCTTCAGCCCGACCCGGCCGTGACTGCCCCAAAGCGCCGGCGCCAGCGTCGCCGCATCATAGCGCCACAGCGTAAGGGCGGGGTCGGGGAACTGGTCCGCCAGCAGACCGAACCCCGGAATGTTCGCGGTCCAGCCCCAACTCTGCCCGTCCTGCGCCTGCGGGGCGAAATCGACCAGCGTGATCTTCAGCGCGTCACCGGGTTCGGCCCCGTCGACATGGATCGGCCCGTTGACCGGGTTGATGCGCCCGAAATCCAGCGTGGCGATGTCGTCCGCGGTGCTGGACAGGTTCAGCTGCCCGCCCGACGCCTCCATGCAGGCAAAGTGGATCGTCGATCCCGGCGCCACGGTCTGGACCGGGGCGATCGCGTTGTCCCAGCCCAGGTGATGCTGCGCCGCATGGATGGTATAGTTGCACTGTCTGCACATCGTCTGGTCCCCCGTGTCGGTCTGCCGCCACTGTCGGCGTAATTCGCACGACGTGCAATTCCCTGCCGGCGTCAACGATCCGTTCATGTGTCGCCGCTATGTCTTGTCGGATCATACCGGGAAGGCCGCTGCATGACCTTTGGAATCTCACGTAAACTGACCCTGCTGACCGGGGTTGCCGTCGCGCTCAGCATCCTTGCGATGTCGCTGCAGCTGTCCTCGCTGCACCACCTTCTGTGGAAGGACCGCAAGGAGCTGATCGCGACCCAGGTCGAAAGCACGGTCAGCATGCTGACCCATTTCGCAGCCCAGGCCCAGTCCGGCGCGATGACCCTGGACGAGGCCCAGCACCGCGCCAAGGAGGCCGCCCGCGCCATCCGCTATGGCGACGACGACTATGTCTTCATCTACGACCCCCAGGGTCTGCGGGTCATGCATCCCGATACCGAACGCGAGGGCACGAATGCCTGGGAGGCCACCGATGCCAACGGCAAGCTGCACATCCGCGAGATGATCGTGACCGCGCGCGCGGGGGGTGGTTTCACCGAGTATTTCGTCGCGCGTCTGTCGGGGGGCGATCCGCTGCCCAAGCTGTCCTATTCCACGCTGTTCGCGCCCTGGGGCTGGACGGTCGGCGCGGGTCTTTACGTTGACGACATCACCGCCGACTTCATGGCCGAGATGCGGCGCAGCGGGCTGTGGTCGGGGCTGCTGCTTCTGGCGCTTATCGCCTGCGCCATCCCGCTGTCGCGCAGCATCAGCAAGCCCATCAAGGCGCTGACCGCGATGATGGGGCGCCTGGCCCAGGGCCAGACCGACGACACCGTCCCCGGCGCCGCCCGCAGGGACGAGATCGGCGCCATGGCCCGCGCGGTCGAGACGTTCCGCGCCGCCACCATCGACCGCGACCGCCTGGCGCGCGACGCCGATGCCGTGAACGCGCGGCAGGCCGAAATGGTCGAACAGACCAACCTGCGCGCCGCCCAGCTGCAGCATTTCGTGGGGGCGATCAGCACCGGCTTCGACCGGCTAAGCCGAGGCGATCTGACGGTGCGCATCACCGATCCGGTCGCGCCCGAGTTCGATGCCGTCAAGGATCAGTTCAACACCTCGCTCGGTCAGCTGGACGAGGCCCTGGGGCTGGTGGTCGACGGCGTGGCCGTCATCCGCGGCGGCCTGGCCGAGATCAGCGCCGCCGCCCATGACCTGGCCCATCGCACCGAACAGCAGGCTGCCAACCTAGAGGAGACCGTGGCCGCCCTGAACGAGGTGTCGCGCGGCGTCGATCAGGCGGCCGAGGGCGTGTCCACCGCCCAGACCAGCGCCGAGACTGCGCAGCGCAACGCGCAAGGCGGCGGAGAGATCGTCCAGAAGGCCGTGGGTGCCGTGGGCGAGATCGAGGAATCGACCCGCCAGATCGGCACCATCATCACCGTCATCGACGAGATCGCGTTCCAGACCAACCTGCTGGCGTTGAACGCGGGTATCGAGGCCGCGCGCGCCGGAGAGGCCGGGCGTGGTTTTGCCGTCGTCGCCCACGAGGTCCGCGCCCTGGCCCACAAGACCGCCGAGGCCGCGCATCAGATCAAGGACCTGATCGGCGCCTCGACCGTCCATGTCCGCGAGGGGGCGGGCCTGGTGCGCAGCTCGGGCGCATCGCTGGTCACGATCGTCGAGGAGGTGTCGGCGGTGCGCACGATCATCACCATGATCGCCTCCAGCGCGCGCGAACAGTCGCAAAGCCTGCGCGCGCTGTCGGCGGGGGCCGACCAGATGGACAAGGTCACCCAGCAGAACGCCGCCATGGTCGAGGAGACGACCGCCGCCGCCCGCGCGCTTGAGGAGCAGACCGATCAGCTGGCAAGCAAGGCGCGCCAGTTCCGCACCACGCCTCAGCAGGCCCTGCGTCCCGCAGCCGTCGAACCCCGACGTACCGCAGGCTGGTAGGGCATCTCCGCCGGGGTTGCGACACCATCAGCGTTTGACGCCCCGGCAGGGGTCGCTAAGGTGCGGCTTCGACAGCAAGGGGGCGGATGATGGATTTTCTGGCACGGGCGACCGCGGTCGTGGGCGGCACGATGGTGGCAATCAGGCGGTTCGGCGCGCCCAAGGTTCAGGCGGTAGGCACCGCACCGACCATTCCCGACGCCAAGCGGCAGGGAATCATGACGCTGAAGATGCCGACCGCCAAGGGCTGGGCGCCGGGCCATGTCCCCGACACGGCACCGGGTCTGGCGGTCAACGCCTTCGCCTCGGGGCTGGACCATCCCCGCTGGATCGAGGTGCTGCCGAACGGCGACGTGCTGGTGGCCGAATCCAAGGAGCAGCCCAATCCGCCCAAGACGCTGATGGACCACGCGGCCCAGGCCACCATGCGCCGCGCCCGCGCCATCGGCACCAGCGCGAACCGCATCACGCTGTGGCGCGATACCGACGGCGACGGCGTGGCCGAGACACGCGAAGTGTTCCTGGAGCGGCAGAACCAGCCCTTCGGCATGGCACTGGTGGGTGACACCTTCTATGTCGGCAACACGGACGGAATCGTGGCCTTCCCCTATCAGGAGGGCCAGACGACGATCACCGCGGCGGGACGCAGGCTGGTCACGTTCAAGCCGAACGGCCACTGGACGCGCAGCCTGATCGTGTCGCCCGACGGAACCAGTCTTTATGCCGGCGTCGGATCGCTGAGCAACATCGGCGATCAGGGCATGGAAGCCGAGGAGGGCCGCGCCGCCATCTGGCGTCTGGACCTGGAGACCGAACAGGCCGGCATCTTCGCCTCGGGGCTGCGCAACGCGGTCGGCATGGCGTGGGAGCCGTCGACAGGCACCCTGTGGACGGTGGTCAACGAACGCGACGGCCTGGGCGACGAGACGCCGCCCGATTACCTGACATCCGTGCGCGAGGGCGGGTTCTATGGCTGGCCCTACTGCTATTGGGGCCAGACCGTCGACGACCGCGTGCCGCAGGATCCGGCGCTGGTCGCCCGCGCCATCACGCCGGACTATGCCCTGGGCGGGCATACCGCCTCCCTGGGTCTGTGCTGGATGCCCGCGGGCACCCTGCCCGGCTTTCCCGACGGAATGGTCATCGGCCAGCACGGGTCGTGGAACCGCTCGACCCTCAGCGGGTACCGGGTGATCTTCGTGCCGTTCGCAGGCGGCAAGCCGTCGGGCCCGCCGCGCGACATCCTGTCAGGCTTCCTGTCGGATGACGAAAAGACCGCCTATGGCCGTCCCGTGGGCGTCGCCATCGGCGCTGACGGAAAGTCGCTTCTGGTGGCCGACGACGTGGGCGACATCATCTGGCGCGTCACCGCCGCGTGACGTCAGGCTGGCCATGACGATTGCGCAAGCCACCGTCACGGCGATCAGCAGGATGGCCGAGGCCAAGGCAAGACGCGGGCGCATCGGTCACACCATCTCGAAGATTTCGGCGTGGATCGCGGACAGGGGCGTGCCTCTGCCCGCCAGCCCCGCACGAATTGCCGAAAGCATCGGCGCAGGCCCGCACATCATGTGCGGCCAGTGACGCGTCCGGTCGGGCAGCACCTGGTCCAGCATCGCGGCGTCGATCCGCCCCTTGACCGCCACGTGGCCGCCCGTGTCCCAAGGTTCGGGCGGCTCCTCGATCATATGGGTCACGCGCAGGTCGATGTCCTGGGCGATGCGGGCCAGCTGATCGCGGAACGGCACGTCGTCCCAGTCCTTGTTCGCATAAAGTAGGTGGATGGTGCGCGGATCGCGGCGGGCCTGCAGCGCGTGAAGGTTGGCCAGGATGGGCGTGATGCCCACCCCGCCCGCGATCATCACGAACCCTTCGGCATCGGCCTCGCGGTCGATGGTGAAGACGCCATAGGGCCCGTCGATCCAGGCCACGCTGTCCACCGGCGTCTGCGACAGGCGGCGGCTGTCGTCCCCCAGGGGCTTGATCGAGAAGCTGATGTCCGGCCCCTTGTCCGGCGCGGTCGAGATCGAGAACGGATGTTCGCGCAGAGAATAGGGCGTGCCGCCAACGGCCAGCCATGCGAACTGTCCCGGCCGCCAGTTGCGCAGCGCACGCCCCTCGGGGCGCAGGACCAGGGTGCGGATGCCGTCACCCTCGTCACGGTTCTCGATCACGCGCCAGGGGTTGCGCGACTGTCGCCAGGGGCGCAGCACGCGCGTGTAGGCGATCAGCCCGCCCCAAGCCAGCGTGATCGCCAGCCACAGCCCCCGCGTCCCGTCGGCCCCGGTGAAATGCCCGGCCCCCAGCACATGCCAGATCGCCGCCGCAAACCCGGTCAGCGCCAGGCCGACATGCAGATACCTCCACCACAGATAGTCCAGCCGCAGCCGCTTGCGGAATTCCGACGTGATCACCATCGCCCCGAAGCAGACCAGCGCAACCCGACCCGCCGTCATGTAGGGATCGGCCTTCAGCGGATTCAGGACGCCCATGTCGTCCTTGTGCCAGATGTACATCATCGCGAAATGCCCCAGCATCAGCGCCACCGCCCCCCAGCTGAGGAGCCGGTGAAAGACCGGGATGATGTCGGCACCGAACGGACGCAGCAGCGGCTTCAGCCGTCCGGTCAACGCGAATTGCAGCCCGACCAGCGCCAACGCCCCGAAGCCAAGCCCAAAGGCCATCGTCTGCGTGAAGGCCGCATCCCGCGGTGGATCGCCGGCCAGGATCACCGCAAAGGGCAGGATCAGGGCCGCCA
This sequence comes from Paracoccus sp. Arc7-R13, assembly GCF_004010775.1. NCBI lineage: Bacteria > Pseudomonadati > Pseudomonadota > Alphaproteobacteria > Rhodobacterales > Paracoccaceae > Paracoccus > Paracoccus sp. Arc7-R13. The sequence continues at coordinate 173,398 of NZ_CP034811.1, forward strand.
GCGCCAGCAGGATCCAGCCCGCGGCCTGCAACCGCACGGCCCCTGTGCGGTCGCCGGGGCGGATATGGGCGTCAGGATTCTGGCTTGGGACGACGGTCATGGGGGGCAAACGCGACCGCTTGCACGCAGTTCCGAATGCTTGCATGGAACCCGGGGCGCAGGCCATTGTTGGGGAACGACATTGCGCGCGCCCGCCCGCAATCCGCAACCAAGGAGACACGATGACACAGGCGCTGATGCCCTATTGCGGCCCGGCACCGGCGCCGGACCACCTGTGGTCCAGCTGGAACCTTGACCCTTGGGTGCTGATCGGCATCGCGGCACTGGCGATGGTCCTGGCGCGCAAGGCGGTGCCTGACCGTCGCGGTCCCGCGGCCCTGGCGGTGGGGGCGCTGGTCGTGGCCTTCGTGTCGCCCCTTTGTGCCCTGACGGTGGCGCTGTTCTCGGCGCGGGCGGCGCATCACCTGGTGCTGATCACGCTGGCCGCACCGGCGCTGGCCGTGGCGCTGCCGCTGGTGCCGCGACTGCCGGCCGGGCTGTCGCTGGCGGCGGTCAGCGCGGCGATGATCGCATGGCACCTGCCGGGGGTCTATGACGCGATCTGGGCGTCTGACGAGCTGTACTGGCTGATGCAGGCGGCGATGCTGCTGCCGGCCTGGGCGTTCTGGTCGGCGGTCCTTGCCCCCGGTTTCGGGGCCGAGGAGGCGATGCGCCGCGCCGTGCTGATCGGCGGGCTGGCCGGCATCATGGGCTTTCTAGGCGCGATCCTGACCTTTGCCCCCGACATCCTGTATTTCCCGCATGTGGGCGGCGCGATGGCCTGGGGCATGTCGCCCCTGACGGACCAGCAGTTGGCGGGCCTGATCATGTGGGTGCCGGGCTTTGTCCCCGTGGCGGCCATCGCGGGTCGCATGGTCTGGCATGCCTGGCGGCGGGGATTCGCCGCATGATGGTCGCGGGGCTGAAGTACCTGCACCTGGCGGCCATGCTGTGCTGGTGCGCGTCGCTGGTGGCGCTGCCGCTGCTTCTGCATTTCTATGGCCAGATCTGGCGCGGCAAGGCCGACAGCAGCCAGACCCAGGCCCGCTATGCCGAATTCCGGCTGATCACGCATTTCGGCTATGTCGGCTTTGCGACGCCGGCGGCGGTCATCGCCATCGCGGCCGGGACCGGCCTGATCTTTGCCGATCAGGTGTTCGACCTGTGGTTTGTGGCCAAGCTGACGCTGGTGGCGGGCATGGCGCTGGTCCATGCCTGGATCGGTCACCTGATCCTGACGTCGGGGGAACATCGCGGGCTGCAGAACATGCCGTCGGCCCTCTGGGCGCTGGTTTTGGGGCTACCGCTGATGATGGGCGTGCTGTGGCTGGTGCTGGCCAAGCCGGATCTGGCCTGGGTCGCGGACTGGATGCCCGATTTCATGCTGGCCCCCCGCGGTCAGTCGGTGGACCAGCCATGACGGCCCGCCTAGCCGCCCGCCCCGTCGCTTTTCGTGCCGATCTGATAGTCGAAGACCAGCTTGCCCCCATGCCAGCCGGTGATCCCGGTCATGGCCGCCGTCAGCGCCGACAGCAGGATGCCCCAGGGCAGCACCACGTCCTGCGGATCGGGCAGGCGGAACCCCCAGTTCAGTCCCAGCAGGGACAACAGCATCACCGCGAGGATGAAATGCGTCCAGCTTGCCGCCCGGATGCGGATGCCGGGCACCATCAGCAACTCGATCGTGCCGGTGATCCCGGCCAGGACCCCCAGGCCGAAGGCCGCGCCTGTCGCCCACAGCGCGACGCGCGGCCAGAATTCGTCGGCGGTCAGCCAGTACATCGCGTCGGCCCCGAAGGTGGAGAAGGCCAGCGCGATGGGAAAGGCCACCATCATCGCGTGCAGCGGATGGCCGGACAGGGCAATCTTGGTCTCGGTGTCGTTGAAGGCGACATGTTCCTCGATCGGGTCGGCAAGGCGGCGTCGCTGTTTCCAGGTGCGTCTCTGGCGCATGGGCACTCTCGTTGGGTCAGGGGCTTCTGGCACAAGGCATTGGCGGGGGCCGTGGTTCCGCTGCTGGCCGCATGCGGCGGCGGGCACAGCACGCTGAGCCCCGCGGGCCCCGCGGCGCGCGACATCGCGCTGTTGTGGTGGATCATGCTGGCGGGCTCGGCGCTGATCTGCGTCCTGGTCTTCGGGCTGCTGGTCCTGGCGGTGCGCAACAACGGCGCGCGGCGGTCGGAACGGACGTGGATCTGGGGCTGGGGCCTCGGGTTCTCGATGTCGGTGCTGGTCGTCCTTTTGGGGTTTTCGCTGTGGCTGGGAGAGGGGTTGCTGGCGCGCGCCGACGACGTCCCCCGCGTCCAGGCCCATGCCGCGCAATGGGAATGGCGGTTCGACCAGCCCGGCTTCGACGGCGCCATCGTGCAGACCCGCGATACGCTCTATGTGCCGGCGGGACAGGATTTCGACGTGGTCATCACCGCCCAGGACGTCATCCACAGCTTCTGGGTGCCGCAACTGGGCGGCAAGATGGACGCCATCCCGGGCCACCAGAACATCCACCGCCTGCGCGCCGACCAGCCCGGCACCTACGAGGGCCTGTGCGCCGAATTCTGCGGCACCGGGCACAGCTTCATGCGCTTCACCGTCGTGGCCTATGACCCGAACGGCCCGATGCCCGACATGTCGGGCGCCCTGATCCCGGAGACCCGCCCATGACCGATCCGCAGCCGCAGGGCGGCCGGACCATCGCCCCGATGGACCCGATGTTCGACCCCGCCAGCGACGTGGCAGCCAACGCGCCACAGCGCGCGCTGGCCCTGCACCGCCAGCTGGACCGCACCTGGTCGGACGAGCCGGGATGGCGGGGGTTCTTCACCTCGGTCAACCACGGCACGATCGGCCTGCGCTTCATGGCGACGTCCTTCGCGTTCTTCGCCATCGGCGGCGTGCTGGCGATGCTGATCCGCGCGCAGCTGGCGACCCGCGACGGCGCCTTCCTGGATGTCGAGCTGTACAACCAGATCTTCACGATGCACGGCAGCATCATGATGTTCCTGTTCGCCATCCCCATGCTGGAGGGGCTGGCCCTGTGGCTGCTGCCCAAGATCCTGGGCGCACGCGACATGGCGTTCCCGCGCCTGTCGGCCCTGGGCTACTGGTGCTATCTGTTCGGGGGCACGGTGATCGTGCTGTCGCTGGTGGCGGGCGTGGCCCCCGATGGCGGGTGGTTCATGTACGTGCCGCTGGCCGACAGCACCCACACCCCGGGCATCAACGCCGATGTCTGGCTGTTGGGCGTAACCTTCGTCGAGATCAGCGCCATGGCCGCCGCGGTGGAGATCACCGTGACCATCCTGCGCTGCCGTGCGGCGCATATGCCGCTGACCCGGATGCCGCTGATGGGCTGGTACCTGCTGGGCACGGCTGTGATGATGCTGGTGGGCTTTCCGCCGCTGATCCTGGGATCGATCCTGCTGGAGGTACAGCGCGCCTTCGACTGGCCGTTCTTCGACATCGCGCGGGGCGGCGACCCGCTGCTGTGGCAGCACCTGTTCTGGCTGTTCGGCCACCCCGAGGTCTATATCATCTTCCTGCCCGCCGCGGGCGCGCTGTCCACGATCATCCCGATCATGTCGCGCACCACGATCCTAGGATACGGCGCGATCGTCGCGGCCATCGCGGGGCTGGTGTTCCTCTCCTTTGGCCTGTGGGTCCACCACATGTTCACTGTGGGCATCCCGCACATGGCGCTGGCCTTCTTCAGCGCGGCATCGGCGCTGGTGGCGGTTCCCACGGCGATCCAGGTCTTTGCCTGGATCGGCACACTGTGGGACGGCAAGGTCAGCTTCCGCCTGCCCATGCTGTACGTCATGGGGTTCTTCTTGACCTTCGTCTTGGGCGGGCTGACCGGCGTGATGCTGGCCATGGTGCCGTTCAACTGGCAGGCGCATGACACCGCCTTCGTCACTGCGCACCTGCATTACGTGCTGGTCGGCGGCTTCGTCTTTCCGATGCTGGCCGCGGTCAGCTACTGGATGCCGCTGATCTGCGGGCGCTGGCGGGTGCGGGGCCTGGGGGAATCGGCGTTCTGGCTGATCCTCATCGGATTTCACGGCACGTTCTTCCTGATGCACCTGACAGGCCTTCTGGGCATGCCACGCCGCGTCGCGGTCTATCCCAACAACCCGGAATGGGAATGGCTGAACCTGATCTCGTCGATCTTCGGCATGATCATGTCGGCGGGCTTTGCGCTGTTCGCCTTCGACGTGGTGATGCAGTGGCTGTTCGGGCGGCGCAGCTGGCGCAACCCCTGGGGCGCGCCCACGCTGGACTGGGCGATGCCCGTGCCCGCCCCGTCCTACAACTTCGCCTCGCTGCCCGGACCGCGCCAGCCCGATTCCTCGGCCCTATTGCCCCTGGCGCGGGGCGAGGGGTTGCTGCCCGGCGCGCCGCGCGACCTGCGAGAGACTCTGGCCCTGGACGCGGGCAGCGGTCGGCCCGACCACGTCGCCGTCCTGGCCAAAAGCACCATGCTGCCGCTGTTCACCTCTGCCGCCATCGGCAGCTTTTTCGGGGCGGTGCTGGCCGGGCTCTACTGGCTGGCGCCCGTGGGCATCGTGCTGACCCTGATCGCTGCATGGAAATGGGGCGACATCATGGGATCGACGACCGATCATCCCGACGTTCGGGTGGCACCGGGCCTGACCCTGCCGCTGCATTGGCAGACGCGCAACACACTGGCCCGCACGGGGACGGTGGCGCTGCTTCTGGCGGACGGGACGCTGTACGCATCGTTGCTGTTCGGGGTGGGCTTCCTGTCGGTCGTGGCCCCCGCATGGCCGGCCCCGGCCAGCGGCCTGTCGACCCTGCCGATGGCGGTCACGGCGGCGCTGGCCCTGGCGGCGATGGCGGTCGGCCTGATCGCGGCCCACCGGGCCGAGGCGCTGCGCGACCGGGCGGAGGGCACCACATGGGCCGGGATCGGACTGGCCGCCTGCCTGGTCGCGCTGGTGGCATTGGCGGGGCTGGCCCTGGGGCTGGATGACCCGCGCCGTCACGCGCGCGACGCGTTGCGCGCGGTGATCCTGGGCTTTGCGGTGTTCCACGGCGTCGTCACGGCGATGCTGGCCCTGCGCAGCCTGGCCGATGCCCGCGGGGGCCGCACCAGCTGGGCCCGCCGCGGCGCTGCCCCGATCTGGCAGCTGTTCCAGTCCTTCTGGCTGGGCACCTCGGCCGTGTCGCTGACCTTGGTCGCCGCGCAGGAGGTGCTGTCATGAGCTGGCTGTGGCGCGCCCTGGCCGGGCCGATCCTGTGGGCAGCGATGTTCCTGCTGGTCTATGCGCTGCACGGCGCGGGCTGCAACCTGGGCTGGACCGACCGCCCCGCCCCCATCGCCGACTGGCACCACATGGCGATGTGGCTGGCATGGGGGGCGGGGTTGATCCTGCACCTGGTGCTGATCCGGGTCATGCCCGCGGGCCGGGGACGCCCGCGGCAGTTGATCACCATGGGGGCCTGGATCGGATTCGTCTCGACCCTGGTGACACTGTTCCCGGTGATCGCGACCTCGACCTGCGCCTAGGGGCGCGGGCCGGTGATCAGGTACTTGGCCCCCGTGGCCTTGCGGACATAGGCACGGGCCGCATCCGGCGACAGCGCCTCACGCAGGGTCAGGCGTTCGGAATAATGGCTGGCAAAGGTCGTGGTCATTTCCGCCGCGACCCGTTCGCGCATCCTCTGGGTGATCGCCTTGTCGGTGCGGCGCAGCATGTGGAACAGCAGCCAGCCGCCGATGCGCCAGCTGAACCCGAATCCGCGGCGCAGCACCGTCGGCCCCGTGTCCAGCGCGCCATAGACATAGACCTGCTTCATCACGTCCGACCCGTACCGGTCATAGCTGTCCATCTTGCGCGCGGCCGCGGCCTCCATCGCGTTCAGGATGATGCTTGTCATCTCTCCGCCGCCGATGGCATCGAAGGCCAGCGTCGCGCCGGTGGCCTCGATCGCCTGTTCCAGATCGGCGCGAAAGCTGTCGCTGCTGCTGTCGACGACATGGACCGCGCCCAGATCGCGCAGCAGCCGGACCTGGTCCTGGCTGCGCACGATGTTGACCAGGCCGATCCCGTCATCCTTGCAGATGCGCACCAGCATCTGGCCCAGGTTCGACGCGGCAGGCGCATGGACGATGGCGCTGTGCCCCTCGGCCCGCATCGTCTCGACAAAGCCGAGCGCGGTCAGCGGGTTCACGAACAGCGACGCGCCCTGTTCCGCGGTCGCGCCGTCGGGCAGCACGATGCAGGCCTCCAGCCCGATCAGGCGCAGGTCCGCATACATCGCCCCCCCGATCATCGCCACGCGCTTGCCCACCAGATGGGACAGGTCGGGGCCGGCGGCGATGACGGTGCCCGCGCCTTCGTTGCCCACGGGCAGCGACTGGCCGATGCGGGCCTTCATCGCGGGCATCGCGGCGGGGGGAACCGTGGCGGTCAGGACCGGGGCGTCGGGGGTGCCCCCTGCGGTCAGGCTGTCCATGTCGGCGGGCCCGAACAGCAGCCCCAGGTCCGACGGGTTGATCGGCGCCGCCTCGATCCGCACCAGCAGCTGGCCGGGAGCGGGGTCGGGATGGGTGACGGGCTCCAGATGCACCCGCAGCGTTCCGTCGGGCGTGATCGTCGATCTCAGTTCCTGGCCGTGATGGGTCATGATGTCCTCGGCTGATGGGTTGGACCCCACGCTATGCCCGGCGCCCCGCGGGGGCAAGCGGGGCCCTCAGCCGCGCCGCCCCTCCAGCACCGCCTTGAGGACCAGCGCGACCAGCGCCAGCAGGGTCAGGGTCGAGGCCGCCGCAAAGGCGCCCACCGCGTTCAGGTCGTTGAACAGCAGCTCGATATGCAGGGGCAGCGTGTTGGTCTGGCCGCGGATGTTGCCAGACACCACGGACACGCCCCCGAATTCGCCGACCGCGCGCGCCGTGCACAGGACCGCACCGTACAGCAGCGCCCACTTGATGTTGGGCAGGGTCACGCGGCGGAACACCTGCCAGCCCGACGCGCCAAGCGTCACCGCGGCCTGTTCCTGATCGGTTCCCTGCGCCTGCATCAGGGGCAGCACCTCGCGCGCGACAAAGGGTGCGGTCACGAACAGCGTCACCAGCACGATGCCCGGCAGCGCGAACATGACCTGCAGGTCGACCTCGCGCAGCCACGGCCCCAGCAGCCCCTGGCGGCCATAGAGCAGCAGATAGCAGATCCCCGCGATGATCGGAGAGATCGAGAACGGGATCTCGATCATGGTGACCAGGATGCCGCGCCCCCGGAAGCGGTGCTTGGCCACCGCCCATGCGGCGGCGATGCCGAAGGCGATGTTGATCGGCACCACGATCAGCGCGACCAGGCTGGTCAGCCAGATGGCGTGCAGCGTATCGGGATGCAGGATGGTGTCGGCATAGACCCGCCAGCCTTCGGAAAAGGCGCGGGCAAAGATGAAGACCAGCGGCGCCACCACGATCAGCAGCGTCAGCACCACGGCCGTTGCCACCAGCAGGCGGCCCGACCGGGCGGGACGACGCGGCGTCATCGGGTGGCCTCGCGGTGGCGGGCGGCCCAGGATTGCAGGATGTTCGACACGACCAGCAGCACCAGCGCAAAGCCCAGCAGGACCAGCGCGATGGCCGCCGCGCCGTTATAGTCGAACTCCTCCAGCCGGATGAAGGCCAGGAGCGCCGCGATCTCGGTCTCTCCGGGCAGGTTGCCGGCGATGAAGACGATCGCGCCGAACTCGCCCAGGGACCGGGCAAACGCGGTCGCGCAGCCGGCCAGCCAAGCGGGCAGAATCGCCGGAAAGACCACGCGGATGAAGGACTGCCACGGCGTGGCGCCCAGGGTCTCGGCCGCCTGTTCCAGCGCGGGGTCCAGATCCTCCAGCACGGGCTGGACCGTGCGCACCACGAAGGGGATCGAAGTGAAGGCCATGGCCAGCGCGATGCCCAGCACCGTATAGACCACCGGCACGCCCAGGGGGTGCAGCACCTGCCCGAACCAGCCGTTGGCGGAAAACAGCGCCGTCAGCGACAGCCCCGCCACCGCGGTGGGCAGCGCAAAGGGAACGTCCATCAGCGCGTCCAGGATGCGCTTGCCCGGAAAGTCGTGGCGCACCAGCACCCAGGCCATCAGCAGGCCATAGACCGCGTTGAAGGCCGTGGCGATCGCCGCCGCCGTCAGCGTGACCCGGAACGCGGCCAGCGCACGGTCGCTGCTGACGATGGCCCAGAACCCCGCGGGCCCGATCTGCGCACCCTTCAGGATCAGCGCCGCGATGGGGATCAGCACGATCAGCACCAGGTACAGCAGCGTCGTGCCCAGGCTGAGCGTGAAGCCGGGCAGGACGCGCTTGGCGCGGATCGGGGCCGTGGCCGTGGTCATCGGTTCACGAAGACCTGGTCTAGGATCGCGCCGTCGGCCAGGTGCTCCTCGCGCACGCGGTCCCATCCGCCAAAGACGTCGTCCACGGTGACCAGTTCCACCGGGGCCTGGGTGTCGGCGACTTCCGCGGCGACGGTCTCATCAGTGACGCGATAGAAGTTCTGGGCCAGGATGCGCTGCGCCTCAGGGGTGTAGAGCCAGTCCAGATAGGCGGTGGCCAGCTCGGTCGTGCCGTTGTCCTCGGCATTCTCGGCCACCACGGCCACCGGGAAGGCCGCAAACAGGCTGATCGATGGCGTCACGCGTTCGAATCCCTGCGCCTCGTACTGCTTGGCGATCTGGCCGGTCTCGGCTTCGAAGGTCACCAGCACGTCGCCGATGCCGCGTTCGGCGAAGGTCTGGGTGGCCGCGCGCCCGCCCGTGTCAAAGACCGGCACGTTGTCAAAGACGGCGCGCACGAACTCCTGCGCCGCCGCCTGATCGCCGCCGTTCTGCGCCAGCGCATAGGCATAGGCCGCCAGGTAGGTATAGCGCGCATTGCCGCTGGTCTTGGGGTTGGGGAACACGGGCGCCACGTCGTCGCGGGCCAGGTCGTCCCAATCCTCGATCCCCTTGGGGTTGCCCTCGCGCACCAGGAAGGCGGGCAGCGAGTAATAGGGCGACGCCCCGTTCGGTAGCGCGTCGCGCCAGTCCTCGGGCAGCAGGCCGCCGTCGGCCAGCACGTCCACGTCGGTCTCTTGGTTGAAGGTCACGACATCGGCCGGCAGCCCCTCCAGGATGGCGCGGGCCTGGCGCGACGATCCGCCATGCGACATGTCGATGGTCAGGCTGCGCCCGGTATCGGCCTGCCACTTCTTGGCAAAGACAGGGTTCAGCGCCTCGAACAGCTCGCGCGCGATGTCATAGCTGACGTTCAGCAGCTTGTCCTGCGCAAGGGCGGGGCCGGACAGGGTCAGGGCCAGGGCGGTGGCGATCAGGGGCAGTCTCATCAGGCGGTTTCCTTCTGCATTGGGGCATCGGCAAAGATCGTTGCGGCCTGGACGGCCAGCGTGACGGGCGCGCCGCGGCTCAGCGTCGGGGCGCCGCGGCGGGGCATCTGGATTTCGGCCTCGGCGCCGCCCGGATGGGCGACGGTCAGGCGAAGCTCGGCACCGGTGCTGGCCAAGGTCTGGACGCGCCACGGCCCGTCGGCGTCCGGCGCGACGCGTAGGTCGGCGGGGCGCGCGAACAGCTGCGCCGGGCCGTCGCGCAGCGCGACCTGCGGCAGCGCGGACAGATCCAGCCCCGGCCCCTTCGCGCGGCCCCCCGTGACGGTGACGGGCAGCTGGACCGTAGCTCCCATAAAGCGCGCGACGAAGGGGGTGGCCGGGGCGTCGTGGATGGCGTCGGCATGGCCGATCTGCTCGATCCGGCCCTCGCCCATGACCACCACGCGGTCGGCCAGCTCGAAGGCCTCCTCCTGGTCGTGGGTCACGAAGATGGTCGTCGATCCGGTCGCCTCGTGCACGCCGCGCAGCCAGCGGCGCAGGTCGCGACGGATCGCGGCGTCCAGCGCGCCGAAGGGCTCGTCCAGAAGCAGCACCCGCGGCTTGATCGCCAGCGCGCGGCCAAGCGCCACCCGCTGACGCTGACCGCCCGACAGCTGCCCCGGAAAGCGGTCGGCCAGGTGGTCGATCTGCAGAAACGCCATCAGCTCGTCCGCGCGGGCGGCGATCTGGGCGCGGGTCGGGCGCTGACCGCGCGGCAGGACGGACAGGCCAAAGCCGATATTGTCGCGCACCGTCATGTGGGGGAACAGGGCGTAATGCTGAAAGACGAAGCCGATGCGTCTGTCGCGGGCGGCCAGCGCCAGCCAGTCCTGCCCCTCGACCCGCAGCTGCCCGGCATCGGGCCATTCCAGCCCGGCGATGATCTTCAGAAGCGTGGTCTTGCCCGACCCGGACGGGCCCAGCAGGGCCAGAAGCTCTCCGGGTTCGACCGACAGATCGATGCCGCGCAGGACATCGGTCCGGTCGAACCGCTTGGTCAGTCCTGCAATCTCGATCGACATCGGCGCACCCCCTGGCTGTCCCTGCCAGCTAGGCCGCGGCGGGGCACCGGGCAAGGGGCCGCGGCCCCGCCCGCGGGGCACCGATGCGGGCCGCCGTTCCGCCCGGTGCGCCACCTGCGAAACGCCCGGTCGCGGGTCGCGCCGGACGACGCGACAGCGTTCCGCACCGCGCCCGTCCGGGCAGACCTGCGTTCTTTTTCAAGCCTCTGCGCGCGACCAATAGGCGGCGGCGGTGAACTGGGTCTTGGTCAGGCCGCGGGCCAGCAGGTGGCTGCGCGCGGCACGGGTGCGCGCCGCGTCGGCCGCGAACCAGACATGCCCGCCCACGGGGTCCGGCATCGCCACAAGCGCGGCCATCAGGTCGTCGCAGCGCGTGACCCGCGGATCATCCGCCAGCGCGCCCAGGTCGGCCGCGTCACAGCACAGGACGGCGCTGGCCGTGCCGCGCGTCTCGGCCAGCATGCGGGTGATGGCGGGCATCGCGGTCTGGTCGCCGAACAGCCACAGCCGATCGGTGTCGGGACAGCTGCCGCCGCCGGGGCCGATGGCACCGACCTGCTGGCCCAGGGGCGCGCCCTGCGCCCAGTCACAGGTCGGGCTGCCCGGATGACAGAAGATGTCGAAATCCAGCCAGCCCGGCCCGTGATCCACGACGGTATAGACCGGCCGGTGCAGCGCGTCCGCCCCGTCGGGCCAGACGGTGCGCCCGCTGGCGGCCACGCGCGGCCAGATGGCCGCCCGCCCCGCCGGCGGCAGCAGCAGGCGAAAGTGATAACCGCCCTGCGCGAACTGCCCGGCCTGCGGTCCCGCCAGCCGCACGCGCAGGAACCCCGGCACGGGGCGGGACACCCCCGCCACCCGCAGCAGCGCAAGCCCCGGCGCCAGCGCGCCCGCATCGACATCGTCCCACGCGACCTCGACCCCCGCCTCGGCCAGGATCTCGGTCGCGCTGTCGCGCAGGATGCCGACCAGCCGGTCCTCGGGCGCCAGAAGGTCGATGCGCAACGCATCGGCCTGGCGCGTCAGGCGCAGCTCGGACCCCCAGATCAGCAGGCTGAGACCCGCCTCGTCCTCGACCAGCGGGGCCTCCCACATCGCGGCCCGCGCCTTCAGCGCCGCGACCGCGGCCCCGCTGGCACGGGGGATCAGGCCGGTTCCGTGATGACTGCGCAGATGCGACATGGGCAGGGTCCGTGGCTGGAAAGTCAAAAAGTCGGAAATATGAATTCGACAGCCGGATTGGCAGATTGACGAATCTGACAGAAAAGATCAGATACGCCCAAACGTGTCAATCCAGCAGGCCATCATGTCCGTAGAGCCCCGTATCTTCCTTCTGGCCGGTGCCAGCCTTCTTGCCCTGTCGTCCGGCGTGGCCTGGTCCCAGCAGGCCGCGGAGCCGATCCTGCTAGACGAGATCGTGCTGACAGCGTCCTCGGACGCGTCCGTCCAGGCGGACGGCTATGTCGGCGGACAGGCGCAGGTCGCCACGAAATCGAACACCCCCGTGGCCGAGACGCAGCAGTCGATCTCGGTCGTGACCAGCCAGCAGATCGAGGATCAGGGCGCGCAGACCTTGGGCCAGGCGCTGAACTACACCGCGGGCGTCGTGGGCCAGCCCTTCGGCGCGGACCCCCGTTTCGACAGCCCCACCGTGCGCGGCTTCGAAGCGCGCGGTTCGCAATACGTCAACGGCCTGCGCCAGTTGCGCGATTTCGGATCGCCCGCCTTCGAGGTCTATGGCCTGCAGCAGGTCGAGGTTCTTAAGGGCCCGAATTCGTCCCTTTACGGGGCCGGGTCGCCCGCCGGGATCATCAACCAGGTTCAGAAGCGCGCACAGGATTTCGATTTTTCGGAAGCGGGTCTGGGATATGACAGCAATGACAGCGCGCAGACCTTCTTCGACCTGAACCGCGTGGCAAGCCCGACCCTGTCCTGGCGCCTGACCGGCATCCTGCGCGACAGCAAGACGCAGATCCGCGAACTGACCAACGAACGCGGCTATCTGGGCGCGGCGCTGCGTTATGCGCCCGACGACGCGACGACCGTGGACGTGATCGCGTCCTATACCAAGGACGCGCCCATCTCGCCCCCCGGCGTACCCTTTGCGCTGACGCAGACCGGCGACGGCAAGGCCCTGCGCGACACCTATTTCGGAGAACCGGGCTTCGACGACAGCGACCGCGATATGGCGAACCTGGGCATCGAGATCAGTCACCAGATGGACAACGGCTGGACCCTGTCGCAGGGCTTCCGGGCCGAACGGTTCGACTGGACCTATACCGGACATTATGTCAGCGGCCTGACCGACGACGGCCTGTCGGTCACGCGGGGCGCGAACTTTCAGGACGAATCCACGACAGGCCTGAACCTGGACACCCGCCTGTCGAATAGCATCACCACCGGCAGCGTGACCCATGACCTGCTCTTGGGGTTGGACATCCGGCAGTACGATGCCGACACGACAACGCAGTTCTTCTTCGGCCAGCCCATCGACGCTTCCGACCCGGTCTATGGCGGGCTGCCTGTGACGTCGGCCTGGTACACCAGCATCTCCGACATCAGCCAAAAGCAGGTCGGCCTCTATGCCCAGGACGAGATCACCGTCGGCAACTGGCGCGGCAGCCTGGCCATCCGTCAGGATTGGACCGAACAGACGGGGACGAAGTTCACAAACTTTGACGGCGACACCCCCATCGACCAGTCCGACAGCGCGACCACGGGCCGGGTTGGCCTGGGCTATGTCCTGGCGAACGGCGTGATGCCCTATGCCAGTTATTCGACCTCGTTCGACCCGACCATTGGCATCGACGACACCACCGGAGAGACGCTGGACCCGACCGAGGGCAAGCAGTGGGAAGTTGGGGTCAAGTATCAGCCCGCGGGCTTTGACGGGCTGTTCAGCGCCGCCGTCTATGACCTGACCCAACAGAACCTGGTGCGCAACCTGGGCCAGGGGCGCCGCCGCCAGGTGGGCGAGGTTCGCTCCAAGGGGTTGGAGCTGGAGGCCACCGCCGCGCTGAACGCCGCATGGGACCTGCGCGCCAGCTATGCCTTCAACGAGACCGAACAGAAGGGCGGCCCAGAGGACGGGCTGGAAATGCCCAACGCGCCGCGCCATCTGGCCAGCCTGTGGCTGGACCGCGATTTCGGGAACGGGCTGCGCGCCGGGGGCGGCATCCGCCATATCGGCGAACGCAAGGGCGATTTCGGGAACACGTTCGACCTGGACAGCGTCACCCTGGTCGATCTGGCCGCGACCTATACCCGCGGCAACATCGAGGCCAGCGTGACCCTGAACAACGTCACCGACGAGGTCTATCTCGCCAATTGCGGCTCCTTCGGCTGCTACTACGGCGAAGGGCGCAGCGTCGCCGCCAAGGTCGCCTACACGTGGTAGGGCGCGGGGCCATATCGCCCCGGCCCGACCGCCGCGCCTTTCTGACCGCCGCCGGCATGATGCTGGCGGCGGGCCTGCCTTTGCGCGCAGAGGCGGGCCCGCGCCTGGCCGCGATTGACTGGGCGATGCTGGAGACCGCGACCGCCCTGGGCCACATGCCGGTCGCCGCGGCCGAGCTGATCCGCTTTCGCGCCGATGTGGGCGTCCCCGCCATCCCCGACACGGTCACCGACCTTGGCCTGCGCGGCGCGCCGAACTTCGAACTGCTGCAGCTGGTCCGCCCCACGCTGATCCTCAGCTCTCCCTATTACACCCGCTATCAGGCGCGGATGGAGGCGATCGCCCCGGTCCTGTCCCTTCCCTTCTATCAGCCGGGCGCGGCGCCGCTGCCCAAGGCGATGGACGCGCTGGACGCGCTTGCGCGGCAGATCGGCGATCCTGCCGCGGGCGGTCGGGCGCGGGCGCGGGCCGACGCGCATCTGGACCGGCTGGCCGCGCGGGTCGCGCGCCATGCCGACCGGCCGCTGGCGCTGGTCGATATCGGCGATGCGCGCCACCTGCGCGCCTTCGGCTTTGACAGCCTCTTCGGCAGCACCCTGACCCGCATCGGCCTGCGCAACGCCTGGTCCGAGGCGACTGCCTTCAGCTTTCTGGCCCCGGTTCCCATCGAACGCCTGGCCGACATGCCCGACGCGCGGCTGGTCATCGCAGGCCCCATCCCGCCGCAGGCGCAAGGCGCGCTGTCCCGCAGCCGGCTGTGGCAGGCCCTGCCGCAGGTGGCGCAGGGCCGCGTGCACCACCTGCCGCGGATGAACGCCTTTGGCGGGGTGCCCGCCGCGCTGCGTTTTGGCGATCTGCTGGCCCGCGCGCTGGAGGCCTGAGGCGATGACGACCCGGACCCTTGCGCCCTGCGCGGCGCTGATCGCCCTTGCGCTGTGGCTGATGGCTGCGCGCACGCTGCCCCTGCCCGCCCTGCCCTGGGATCCGCAGGCGATGAGCCTGGATCAGATCCGCATGGCCTATGGCCTGATGCCGCGCGGCGTCATCGCGCTGCTGGCGGGGGCGATGCTGGGCCTGTCGGGCGCGATCCTGCAGGTGGTGCTGCGCAACCCGGTGGCCGATCCCACGACGCTTGGCATCAGCGCGGGCGCGCAGCTGGCACTGGTCCTGGCCACGATCCTGTCCCCGACCCTGCTGGAGGGCGGGCGCTGGCCCGTCGCCATGGCGGGCGCGGGCGCGGCGGCGGCGCTGGTGCTGGCCATCGGCGCGCGGCGCGGCTTTCAGCCGGTGACGATGGTCATCGCGGGCATGCTGGTCGGGCTGACCGCCAGTGCGGTTGCGGGGGCGGTCACGCTGGCGCAGGGACAGTACCTGCTGTCGCTGGTCATCTGGAACGGCGGCTCGCTGGTCCAGCAGGACTGGTCGGGGGTCGCCGCGCTGGCCGGGGTGCTGGCCTTGGGTGGCCTGGCCGCAGCAGTGCTGGCCCGTCCGCTGCGCCTGCTGTCCCTGGGGGCCGAGGGCGCGCAGGGCCTGGGCCTGAACGTCGCCGCGATGCGGCTGGCGGCGGTGGCCGTCGCGGTCGTGCTGGCTGCGGCCGTGTCGGCGGAACTGGGGCTGATCGGCTTTGTCGGGCTGGCGGCGCCTGCCCTGGCGCGCAGCCTGGGGGTGCGGACCATCCCCGGCCTGCTGGCTTGGTCGCCGGTCCTGGGCGCACTGATCCTGTCGATCTGCGACGGGCTGGTGCTGGCCCTGGCGGGCCTGGGGGCCGAGATGTTTCCCACCGGCGCGCTGACCGGGCTGGTCGGCGGGCCGCTGTTGATCTGGCTGCTGCCGCGGCTGCGGGGCACATCCCCGCCCGGCGCGGAATCGGGCGACCGCCCTGCCCCACGGCTGGCCCGTCCGGGGCCGCTGCTGGCGGCGATGGCGGCGGCCCTGATCCTGGCGGGGCTGGTCCTGTTGTGGATCGGGCGGGTGCCGGGGGGCTGGGCTGTGCTGGACCGCGCGAACCTGGCGGCGTTTGTGCCCATGCGCCTGCCCCGCCTGCTGGCGGCGGCGGCGTCGGGGGCGGCGCTGGCCCTGGCCGGGGCGATCCTGCAGCGGCTGACCGCGAACCCCCTGGCCTCGCCCGAGGTGCTGGGCGTGTCGGGCGGCGCCTCGCTTGGCTATGCGGCGGTGGTCTTTGGCCTGGCCGCCCCTGGCGCGCTGGCGCT
Source organism: Paracoccus sp. Arc7-R13 (assembly GCF_004010775.1). Lineage (NCBI taxonomy): Bacteria > Pseudomonadati > Pseudomonadota > Alphaproteobacteria > Rhodobacterales > Paracoccaceae > Paracoccus > Paracoccus sp. Arc7-R13. The sequence goes on from NZ_CP034811.1 coordinate 189,460, forward strand.
GGCGCTTGGGACGATGGCGGGGGGTGCGCTGGCGCTGGCGGTGCTGGTGGCCTTCACAGCGCGCCGAGACATGCCGGCGGAACGCGTGCTGCTGGCGGGCATCGCGGTGTCGGCCCTGGCCTCGGCCGTGCTGTCGGCGATGATGGCGGTGGGCGATGCACGGGCCTGGGCGATCCTGTCCTGGCTGTCGGGATCTGCGGCCGCCGTGCCGATGGCGGGGGCCGTCGCGCTGGCGGCCTTGGCCGTGGCCGTCTGGCTGGCCGCGCTGGCCCTGCGCCGCTGGCTGGCGCTGCTGCCGCTTGGGGCGGGGGTCGCGCGTGGCCTGGGGCTGGGCCTGCCACCCGCACGGCTGGCGCTGATCGTGCTGGCGGGGCTGGCCACGGGGGCCGCGACGATGGTCACGGGACCTTTGTCCTTCGTCGGGCTGATGGCCCCGCATCTGGCCCGCCGCATCGGCCTGGCCCGCCCGGCCGACCACCTGACGGGATCGGCGCTGATCGGGGCGGGGCTGATGCTGGCCGCCGATTTCGGCGCGCGCATGGCCGGCTTTCCCTATGAACTGCCGCTTGGGCTGTTCGCCTCGCTGATCGGGGCGCCCTGGCTGATCTGGCTGATGACGAGGCATCGATGACGCTCTTTCACCTGTCCGGCCTGTCGGTCGACGTTCCCGGTCGCCGGCTGCTGGACGACATCACGCTGGACCTGCCCGCAGGCCGGGCGACTGCGCTGATCGGCCATAACGGGTCGGGCAAATCCACGCTGCTGCGCGCGCTGGCCCGACAGGTCCCGGCAGGCGGCACCGCCCGGTTCGAGGGGCGCGCCCTGGCCGACTGGCCCGCCCGCGACCTGGCCCGCCGCATGGCCTTCCTGCCCCAGACCACGCCCCCGGCCGATGGCATGCTGGTGCGGGAACTGGTGGCGCTTGGCCGCTATCCCTGGCACGGCGCCCTGGGCCGCTTCGGCCCCGCCGATCATGCCGCCGTCGCACGCGCCCTGGACGAATGCGGGGTTGCGGGCTTTGCCGATCGGCTGGTCGACACCCTGTCGGGTGGCGAACGACAGCGCGTCTGGCTGGCCATGATGGTCGCGCAGCAGGCGGGCACGCTGCTGCTGGACGAACCGATCAGCGCGCTGGACATCGCCCACCAGGTCGAGGTGCTGGCCCTGGTCGCCGCGATGTGCCACGACCAGGGGCGCAGTGCCGTCATCGTGCTGCACGACGTCAACATGGCCGCGCGGTTCTGCGACCATGTCGTGGCGCTGAAGGCCGGGCGTCTGGTCTGGCAGGGCGGCCCGGACGCCCTGATGCGCCCCGACACGCTGCACGACATCTATGGCCTGCCGATGCAGGTCCTGACCCGCCCCGACGGACGCCCCGTCGCCATCCCCGCCTGAGAGGCCGCATGCTGAAACAGTTCTTTTCCTACTATCGTCCGCATCTGGGCCTGTTCTGGCTGGATTTCGGCTGCGCGGTCGTCTCGGGTCTGCTGGAGCTGGCCTTTCCGCTGGCCGTCACCGCCTTCATCGACCACCTGCTGCCGCAGGGCGACTGGACACTGACCCTGGCCGCGGCGGGGGGGCTGCTGGCGCTTTATGCGGTCAATGCCGGGCTGCTGACGGTGGTGATCTACTGGGGGCACAAGCTGGGCATCAACATCGAGACCGCGATGCGGGCCCGCGCCTTCGACCATCTGACGCGGCTGTCCTGGCGCTGGTACGACCGTGCGCGCACCGGCAAGCTGGTCGCCCGCGTCACCCGTGACCTGGAGGAGATCGGAGAGGTCGCCCATCACGGCCCCGAGGACGCCTTCATCGCGCTGATGACCTTCGTCGGCGCGTTCCTGCTGATGTTCTGGATCAACCCGCAGCTGGCGGTCATCGTGGCGCTGATCGTGCCGGCCATGCTGGCCCTGGTGATCGTCTATGGCGGGCGGATGACGGCGACCTGGCGCGCGATCTATTCCCGCGTCGGCGATTTCAACGTGCGCCTGGAGGAGACCCTGGGCGGCGTCGGCCTTCGGCAACGAGGCGCATGAGAGCCATCTCTTCGCCGCCGACAACGCTCGCTATCGCCAGGCCAAGCTGGACGCGTACCGCGTGATGGCGGCGTCCAGCGCGCTGCAGTACATGGGCCTGCGGCTTGTGCAGGTCATCGTCATGGTCATGGGCGCGGGCTTCGTGCTGTCGGGCGAACTGACCACCGGCGGCTTCGTGGGCTTTCTGTTGCTGGTGGGCGTCTTCTATCGCCCGCTGGAGAAGATCGCCGCGGTGATCGAGACCTATCCCCGCGGCATCGCCGGATTCCGCCGCTATCAGGAGCTGCTGGCCACCGACCCCGAGATCGCCGACGCACCCGACGCGATCGACGCCCCCGCCCTGCGCGGCGACATCCGGTTCGAGGGGGTGGGCTTTGCCTATGACCCCGACCGCCCGATCCTGTCGGGGATCGACCTGGACATCCGCGCCGGAGAGACGGTGGCCTTCGTCGGCCCCTCGGGCGCGGGCAAGACCACGCTGCTGGCGCTGCTGCCGCGGTTCTACGAACCCAGCCAGGGGCGCATCGTCGTCGACGGGATGGACCTGCCCGCGATGCGCCTGCACAGCCTGCGCCGCCAGATCGGCCTGGTCAGCCAGGACGTGTTCCTGTTCGGCGGCACGCTGCGCGAGAACATCGCCTATGGCCGCCTGGACGCCTCGGACATGGAGATCGCGCAGGCCGCCGCCAAGGCGCAGCTGGCGCAGATGATCGAAGGCCTGCCGCAGGGCCTGGACACGGTCGTGGGCGAACGCGGGGTGATGCTGTCGGGCGGGCAGAAGCAGCGCGTGGCCATCGCGCGGGCCTTCCTGAAGAACCCGCCGATCCTGATCCTGGACGAGGCGACCAGCGCCCTGGACAGCCAGACCGAACGCGAGATCCAGTCGGCGCTGGACGCCCTGTCGGTGGGCCGCACCACGCTGGTGATCGCCCACAGGCTGGGCACGATCCGGAACGCCGACCGCATCGTGGTCATGGACCGGGGCCGCGTGGTCGAGATGGGCAGCCATGCCGACCTGCTGTCGCAGGGCGGCATCTATGCGGGGCTGGCGGCCTAGATCCGGGCCTCAGCCCAGGGCATAGCCCACGCCGCGCACGGTGCGCAGCGGGTCGTCGCCGCCGTTCTTCATCAGCGCCTTGCGCAGGCGGCCCACATGCACGTCGATGGTGCGCGTGTCGACATAGATGTCGCGCCCCCAGACCCGGTCCAGCAGCTGTTCGCGCGTCCAGACGCGGCCTGGCTTCTCCATCATCGTGGACAGCAGCCGGAACTCGGTCGGGCCAAGATGCAGCGTCTGGCCGGCGCGGAACACCCGGTGTTCGGCGGCGTCCAGGATGATGTCCGCAAAGGTCAGCCGCTCGCCCATCGTGGCGGGGCGGGTGCGGCGCAGCTGGGTGCGCAGGCGGGCCAGCAGCTCGACCACGGAATAGGGTTTGACCACGTAATCGTCGGCGCCCGTCTCCAGGCCGCGGACGCGGTCGACCTCCTCGCTGCGCGCGGACAGCATGATGATCGGGATGTTGCGGGTCGCGGGATCGGCCTTGACCTGGCGGCAAACCTCGATGCCCGACACGCGCGGCAGCATCCAGTCCAGCACGATCAGGTCCGGCTGCTCCTCTGCCACCAGCAGCAGCGCGTCCTCGCCGTTGTCGGCCATGACCACGTCGAAACCCTCGGCCTCGAGGTTGTAATGCAGGACTTCGCGCTGTGCGCCCTCGTCCTCGACGACCAACACGCAGGGGGCCTGGCGCGCCATCCCTCAGACCTCCGCCGCGGGGGCCACGACGCTGCTGCTTTTCGGGCGCGCCTCGTCGGGCAGGTCGCCCGTGACCAGATAGACCACCTGTTCTGCGATGGACGTCGCATGGTCCCCCATCCGCTCGACGTTCTTGGCGATGAAATGCAGGTGCATGCAGGGGGTGATGTTGCGCGGGTCCTCCATCATGTGGGTCAGGAACTCGCGGAACAGCGCGTTGTACATCTGGTCCACCTCCAGGTCGCGCTGACGCACGTCATGGGCCAGGTCGGCGTCGCGGCGGATATAGCTGTCCAGCGCGTCCTGCAGCATCCGGTTCACCGCCTGGCTCATCCGGCGCAGCGCCATGCCCGATCCGGCGATGGCGGGCATCTGGGACAGCACCTCGGTGCGCTTGGCCATGTTCTTGGCGTAATCGCCCACCCGTTCCAGCGAGGCCGAGATCTTCATCACCGCCAGCACCATCCGCAGGTCGGTCGCGGTGGGGGCGCGCAGTGCGATCAGGCGGGCGGCGTCCTCGTTGATCTGGATCTCCATCGCGTCGATGGCCTTGTCGCGGCGTCGGACCTGGTCGGCCAGCTCCTGGTCGCGCGTGTCCAGCGCGGTCGACGCGTCGGTGATCGCGGCCTCGACCATGCCGCCCATCTTGACGACCATCGCCTGGATCGTCTCCAGGTCGCGGTCGAAGACCGAGGAGATATGCTTGTCGCGGTTCATGTCAGGTCCTTTCGATCAGCCGATCCGGCCCGAGATATAGGCCTCGGTCCGGCTGTCCCGGGGCTTCGTGAAGATGTCGTCGGTATCACCGTATTCGACCAGGTTGCCCAGATGGAAGAAGGCGGTCTTCTGGCTGACGCGGGCGGCCTGCTGCATCGAATGGGTCACAATGACCACGGAAAACTGCGTGCGCAGCTGCTCGATCAGCTCCTCGACCTGGCTGGTGGCGATCGGGTCCAGCGCGCTGCAGGGCTCGTCCATCAGCAGCACCTCGGGGGACGTGGCCACCGCGCGCGCGATGCACAGTCGCTGCTGCTGGCCGCCCGACAGGCCCGTGCCGGGCTCGGACAGGCGGTCCTTGACCTCGTTCCACAGGGCCGCGCCGCGCAGCGAGCGTTCGACGATCTCGTCCAGCTCGGCCTTGCCGCGCGCCAGGCCGTGGATGCGCGGGCCGTATGCCACGTTGTCATAGATCGACTTGGGGAACGGGTTCGGCTTCTGGAACACCATGCCGACCTTGGCGCGCAGCTGCACCGGGTCGATGCGGCGGTCATAGATGTCCTCGCCGTCGATGGTGATCCGGCCCGCGATCCGGGCGCTGTCGATCGTGTCGTTCATGCGGTTGATGCAACGCAGGAAGGTGGACTTGCCGCAGCCCGACGGGCCGATGAAGGCGGTGACGGTCTTGTCCAGGATCTCGACGTTCAGGTCTTTGATCGCCTGCTTCTCGCCATAGAAAACCTGCACGTCGCGTGCGGAAATCTTGATGTCCTGCTGGCTCACGGCGCTCTCCGATCGGATGGTGTCATACATGGTGGCTCTCCTGTGGGCCGATCACCAGCGGCGCTCGAACTTGCGGCGCAGAAAGATCGCCAGCAGGTTCATGCACAGAAGGAAGATCAGCAGGACGATGATGGCGCCCGAGGCGCGCTCGACAAAGGCCGGATCGCTGCGCTGCGTCCAGTTGTAAACCTGGACCGGCAGGGCGGATGCCGGATCGAACAGACCCTCGGGCGGGGCGGCGGGAAACTCGCGCACGAAGGCCACCATGCCGATCAGCAGCAGCGGCGCGGTCTCTCCCAGAGCCTGGGCCAGGCCGATGATCGTGCCGGTGAGGATGCCGGGCGCGGCCAGCGGCAGGACGTGGTGGAACACCGTCTGCATGCGGCTGGCGCCGACGCCCAGGGCCGCGTCGCGGATCGACGGCGGCACCGCCTTCAACGCCGCGCGGGTGGCGATGATGATGGTGGGCAGGGTCATCAGCGTCAGCACCAGCCCGCCCACGATGGGCGCCGATGCAGGCAGCCCCGCAAAGTTGATGAAGACGGCCAGGCCCAGGATTCCGAACACGATCGACGGCACCGCGGCCAGGTTGGCGATGTTGACCTCGATCAGGTCGGTCCAGCGGTTCCTGGGCGCGAACTCCTCCAGATAGATCGAGGCCGCGACCCCGATGGGCACCGCCAGCACCAGCACCACCAGCATCATGTAGAGCGAACCCAGGATCGCCACGCCGACGCCCGCGGCCTCGGGGCGCTGGTCGGAGGCGTCGGCGGCGGTCAGGAAGCCCGCGTTGAACCGTGTGACCAGCAGCCCCGCCTCGACCAGTTCGTCCGCCAGCATCAGCTGCGCCGGAGAGGTGTTGGCGTCGCGCGCCGCGGTCTCCATCGTGACGCGGCCCTTGAAATAGCCGTCGATGCGGCCGTTCGCCAGGACGTTCACGTCCACCGTCTGCCCGACCAGATCGGGATCGGCCAGCACCCGGTCACGCAGCTGCGCCGAGGCATCGCGCGAGATCAGCCCGTCGATGTCGCCGCTCTCCAGCCCCTCGATCTGCAGGTCCAGACCCGCCACCGCCGCATCCAGCGCCCGGTCCAGCACCTGGCCATAGGACAGGGTCAGCACGCCCGCCATCTCGGCCGGGTCGCGGTTGCCCTTGGGGTCCAGCACCTGCGCGTCCAGCGCCACGGGGATCGACAGATAGGTCTGGCGGAAGGCGCCCGACCCGTCGCGCACGATGGTGAAGACCAGCACCGCCAGCATCGTGCAGGCGATGACGATGGCCGTCAGCCCATAGGCGCGGAACCGTTTCTCGGCGGCGTTGCGGCGCCGGGTGCGCGCGTCCTGGACATAGAGCGACTTGGCGCCGGTGGCGCGGGGATGATCGGTCATTCGTACTGCTCGCGATACTTGCGCACGATGATAAGCGCGATGACGTTCAGGCCCAGGGTGATGACGAACAGCGTCAGTCCCAGGGCAAAGGCCACCAGCGTCTCGGGCGAGGAGAAGTCGTTGTCGCCGGTTAGCTGGCTGACGATCTTGACCGTGATGGTGGTCATCGCCTCGAACGGATTGGCGCTGATCGTGGCGGCGGCGCCCGCGCCCAGGACCACGATCATCGTCTCTCCGATGGCGCGGCTGGCGGCCAGCAGGATGGCGCCCACGATGCCCGGCAGGGCGGCGGGCAGCACGACGCTGCGCACCGTCTCGGACGGGGTCGAGCCCAGGCCCAGGGCGCCGTCGCGCAGGCTTTGGGGCACCGCGTTGATGATGTCATCGGACAGAGAGCTGACGAAGGGGATCAGCATGATCCCCATGACCAGCCCCGCGGTCATCACCGACGACCCGGAATTGCCCAGGCCCAGGGGCTGCGCGATCCAGTCGCGCAGCATCGGCCCGACCGTCACCAGCGCGAACAGGCCATAGACGATGGTCGGGATGCCGGCCAGCACCTCGACCGCGGGCTTGGCGATGCTGCGCAGGCGGGGGCTGGCATATTCCGACAGGTAGATCGCCGCCAACAGGCCGATGGGCACCGCCACCAGCAGCGCGATGAAGCTGATGTACAGCGTCCCCCACAGCAGCGGCAGCATGCCAAGACGCGAATTGCCCTCGAAGCGCGGCGACCAGACGGTGCTGAAGAAGAAATCGGCCAGGCTGTACTGGCGGAAGAAGCTGATCGTCTCGAAGATCAGCGACAGGACGATGCCGACCGTGGTGGCGATGGCGATCATCGAACAGAAGATCGTCAGGCCCAGCACCATCCGCTCGACCGAATTGCGCGCGCGAAACCCGCGGCCGGCCCGCGTCACGGCCCAGCCCAGGCCCGCGACCGCGGCGGCCAGTGCCAGCAGCCCGGCCACGGGGCCCGACGCGACAGGGATCACCCCGGACATCCGCAGCCCCGATGCCAGGATCAGCACCACCAGCGCGGGCAGCATCACTGCAAGGGCGGCGTTCATGCCGTGATAGGCCGGGCGGCTGTGCAGGGTGCGCACGTCCTGTGCGGCGGTCGCATGGGCGCGGCTGCGGCCCAGAAGGAATCCGGCCACGGCCAGCAGGATCGCGGCAAGCAGGGCCCAGGACATTGGCATCTGGCAACCTCGGGTGGATGGGTCAGGGGGAATGTCCGACCGGCGCGGCGCACCGGTCGGACGGGTGCATCACTGCATGGTGGTTTCGTCGGCCACGGCCTGCTGGACCGATGCCAGCTCGGGGTCCGAGACCAGGCCATAGGCGGCCAGCGGGCCGTCCGGTCCCGCGATCGCGTCCGAGACGAAGAATTCGGCGAATTCCTTGACGCCCGGGATGACGCCGATATGCGCCTTCTTCACATAGATGAACAGCGGCCGCGACACCGGGTACTCGCCCGAGGCGATCGTCTCGGTCGAGGGGGTGACGCCAGACATGGTCGCGACCTGCAGCGTGTCCGTGTTGTTCTCGTAGAAGGACAGGCCGAAGACGCCGATGCCGTTCGGCGACGACCCGATGCGGGCCAGCGTCTCGGTATAGTCGCCGTCGATGTCGACCGACCGGCCGTCGGTGCGCAGCGTCATGCAGGCGGCCTCGGCCTCCTCCTCGCCCAGCTCGGCGGTGAACACCTCCAGCGCGCCGCTGTCCTCGCAGCCCTGCGCGATCACCTTCTCGTCGAAGACTTCGCGCGTCCCGTGACGGGTGCCCGGTACGAAGGCCAGGATCTCCTGGTCGGGCAACTCGGGGTTCACCTCGTTCCAGTTGGCGGCGGTGTTGTCGACGATCGCACCGTCGCGCACGACCTTGGCCGACAGCGCATTGAACCAATCGGCGGGGGTGAAGGCAAAACTGTTGCCCGACTGCGCGCTGGCGAAGACGATCCCGTCATAGCCGATGCGCACCTCCATGATGTCGGTCACGCCGTTGGCGGCACATTCCTCGACCTCGCTGTCGCGGATCTCGCGGCTGGAATTGGCGATGTCGATGGTGTTCTCGCCCACGCCCTCGCAGAAGCGGCGCAGACCGGTGGAGGATCCGCCCGATTCGATGACCGGGCTTCCGAAATCGAAATTCTCACCGAACAGCTCGGCGACGATCGTGGCGTAGGGCAGCACGGTCGACGAACCCGCGACCTGCACCTGTTCGCGCGCGGCGGCTGCGGTGGCGGTCAGGGCCAGGACGGACAGGGCCGAAGCGGTCAGGCCAAAGGTCTTCATGCGTCTTCTCCTCAGGAGGTGATCGTTGCCCGGTGTGCCTACAGCAGTTTTGTGACGGTCATACGCAATCCGTGTGACAGTTCTGCGACAGCGCCCCGGCGGGCGGACCGATCATCCCGGGGTGACGCGCACCTCTCCCAGGGTCGGGTCGCTGCGCCGCGCGGCCATCTGCAAGCGGGCCAGCAGATGCGTGCGCACATAGGTGGCGTGGAACCGCGACGGCGCGACCAGATGCAGGACGCCCCCCTGCCCTTCCGCTGATGACAGCGGCGCGAACCAGGCGTCGAACAGCGCCGGGTCCTCGTCGCGCAGCCGCGCGCGGATCAGCGGCCAGACCCCGTCCTGACCGCTCTCCTCCGCCGATGTGCCGTCGGGGCGGCGGAACGGGACGACGTTCGGCGGGTCGCCCGCCTCCTGCGCCTCCTCGCCCATGCGGGCGGTGAAATCATCGCCGATGTTGGACCAGTCCGCCCGCGTGTCCAGCAGGATGCGTTCCAGGCCCAGGCCCAGCACGGACACGCGGCCCCGCGCGCCCTGGCGCTTGACCACGATCCAGCCCGCTTCGCGCAGCCGCGCCATGTCGCGCTTGACGGTGCGTTCGTCCACGCACCACAGTCGCGCGATCTCGCGCTGGCCCATGGTCAGCTCGTCGCGCTGCCAGTTGTAGCGGGTGGTGATCAGCGCCATCAGGCGCAGCACCAGGCGCTGGCGCTGCGGATCGCCCGCCAGCGCATGCGCCATCATCGCGGACAGCAGGTCGTATTTCCGTGCCGCGGCTTGCCTGCCGACGGGTCGCATCACATGCATTATCGTTCCTGCCCGCCGGTCGCCCGGCACCTTGCCCCGGCCACGCCGAGATCTTGTGCCGTCCCAAACGCTTTTCGCCACTCTGCAGGCATTAGCGTCCTGAAATGCGATTCTGTCAAGCAGATCGCCCGCCCTCCGGCGGAAGGATCCAAAGGCAATCTTGAATCAGGGTATCAATGGTATAGCGGGACATCCTATGCGTCCCCTATTCCGGCGCCCGTGTCCCCCAATTGGCAGGGGTTCGACGGATCATGTCCCCCAATTTCCGCCCCCTGCCCCTCGAGGCCGTGGCCTTCGCGCCACCTTGGCGCGCGGTGATTCGCCAGCAGGGGCTGGATTTCCGCATTTCGTGCTATCAGTGAACAAGGCTTTTGCCAAAAGCGCAAATCCGGCGTAAAAGCAGGAACAGAAGCAATCAGCGTCCTTGGAAACCGACACAAC
>NZ_CP034813.1:0-199040 GCF_004010775.1 Paracoccus sp. Arc7-R13
ATGTCAGGCAAAGAGCCGCTTCCCCCCTATTTCAGCATAGACCCCGCCCGTGCCGCCAAGCGCCTGTCAGAGCCGATCGGCACCGCCCGATTCGCCAAGGCTGCAGCCTTCGCCGCCCGTGGACGGCAGGACCTGGCAGAGCGCGGCTATGCCCCCGACGGACGCAAGCGCCTGCGCCGCTTTTCCACCTGGGAGATCTGCCGCTATCTCATCCCCGTCGCGACTGCCCATTTCCGCCGCGTGCTGCGCAAGAACCCCGACCTGCCCCAGGGCGTCGGCGAGGGCAACTCCAAGTGGTTCACCCTGGACGACGTCCTGCGTCTGCGCGACCACTTTGCCCAGGAGGGGGCCGCCGACCGCGAATACCGCCCCTGGCGCCCCGAGGGCCTGCCGGCCAAGGTGCTGGCGGTGGCGAACTTCAAGGGCGGCGTGGGCAAGACCTCCACCGCGGCGCATCTGGCCATGTCGGCGGCGTTGGACGGCTACAAGGTGCTGGTGATCGACCTGGACAGCCAGGGCAGCATGACCTCGATCATGGGTGGGCAGGTGACGGACGAATGGTCCACAGCCTTCCCCTTGCTGGCAAAGGACTATGCCCTGGCCCTGCAGGACGAGAACCGCGTCCGCGAGGCCCGCGGCCAGCCCCCCCTGCCCTTCGACGAGACCCTGACCGAGGCGCTGAAGATCGGCGCCCGCGACCTGATCCAGAAGACCCACTGGCCCAATATCGACCTGCTGGGCGCGCAGCTGAACCTGTACTGGGCCGAGTTCCAGGTGCCGGTCTGGCGGATGGGTCTGCGCGGCTGGCCGCTGTGGGACGCGCTGTCGAACGGGCTGACCCATGACGGGGTCGTGGACGACTATGACATCATCATCATCGACACGCCCCCTGCCCTTGGCTATCTGACGATCAACGCGCTGGCGGCCGCCGACATCCTGCTGGTGCCCCTGGGCGCGACCTTCCTGGAGTTCGATTCGACGGGCCGGTTCTTCGACATGCTCTATTCGACCTTCGCCAGCGTCGAGGATGGAGAGAACACTGCCCGCCGCCGCGACGGACTGCCCGAGATGCGGTTCGAATGGGACGCGGTCCGCGCCATCATCACCCGTTTCGAGGCTGGTCAGCAGACCGACCTGGCCAACGTAATCCAGGCCTATTTCGGCGACTTCATGACGACCTATCGTCAGGAGCTGACCGCCATGGTGGGCCAGGCCGGGGAACAGGTGAATGGCATCTACGAGGCCGACTACCGAGAGTTCAACCGCGACACCTATGTCCGCGGCCGCGAGACGTTCGACCGCACCTGGGCCGAGGTGAAGGAGCTGATCCTGGGGGCCTGGTGGCGCGATCTTCAGATGGAAAAGCAGGAACAGGAGCAGACCGATGGTCAAGCGCAGACGTCTTGAAGCCCCCAGCACCGATGACCTAACCCGAATCGAGGCGGAGTTTCGCAGCGAAACCTTCGACCGCGCCGCCTCGGTCCGGGGCATCGCGCCGATCGCCCAGGTCGCGGCCGATAGCGCGTCCCAATTCCAGCCTGACGGGGCGGACAGCCGCGCGGCGCGTGCCCGCGCCGAGGCCGATGCTGCGCGCCTGCATGCGGCGCAGGACAGCGGCCTGCTGATGGTCGACCTGCCGCTGGAGCAGATCGACGAGGACGCGATGATCCGCGACCGCATGACCATGGGCGAGGCCGAGATGCTGGAGCTGCGCCAGTCGATCGCCTCGCACGGGCTGCGGCTGCCGATCGAGGTCTTTGCGCTGGAGCAGGAGGGCAGGGCGGGCCAGCGCTATGGCCTGCTGTCGGGCTATCGCCGGCTGCTGGCCACGCGGGGGCTGCGCGACCTGACGCAGGCGGACAAATACGCGACCATCCGGGCGATCGTCCGGCCCCGCGCCGATGCAGGCAACGCGTTTGTCCAGATGATCGAGGAGAACGAGGTCCGCGAAAACCTGAGCCATTTCGAGCGGGGGCGTATCGCGGTCATTGCAGCGAACCATGGAGCCTTTGCTAATACGGAAGATGCCGTCGACAAGCTGTTCGGCAGCGGATCGAAGGCAAAACGGTCAAAGATTCGATCTTTTTCCCTTATATTTGAAGAACTTGGCGACATGCTGCAGTTCCCCGAGCAGTTGACCGAGCGTCGCGGGCTGCAGCTGGCGACCGCGCTGCGCCAGGGCGCCGAGAGCCAGGTTCGCCAGGCTCTGTCCCATGCTGCCCCCGAAGATGCGGATGCAGAATGGGCGGTAATCGAACCGGTGATCCGGCAGCAGGATCAGGGGGTCCGCGACCCGGGACGGGGAGGGCGCCCCACGCGCCCTGCGACGGCCCATGGCTGGCTGGACGACAAGACCCTGCGGACATCCAGTGGGGTGACGATACGGCGGTCCAGCGACAGCAGGGGGCACCTGCTGCGCCTGGAGGGGGCTGCCCTGACAACCGAACTGGTGGACAGCCTGATGCTGGAGATACGGGCGCTGCTGGAGCGCTGACGGTTTCGTGGCGAAACCGGCCGGCCGGAAATTTGGGCTATGGCGGTAGGGCAGGGGGGTACGGCTGCGGCGCTGTCGGCACTTACGGGCGAGACTTCAGGTCGCCGCGGGGTTGTGTCTCTAGGGCGTTGTAAAGGCGCTGATTTATCGGTGACGAAGCCAATTTCGACGGCACGGTGTCGTGACGCAGACCGAACAGTGTCATTCGCCGCGTTCACCGGCCACGGTGCTTCAACCCTTCATCACACATGTCTTCACCCCGCTGGTCGGGAACCGGCGGGGCGAAGACTATGACGAGTCGTTGCCGCCGCCGGTTCTGAGGCGGCGGTTGGCGTCAGAGGCCCTCGACCGGGGGGCGGGTCTCGGGCGGGATGGGGCAGCGATAGGGGTGCTGGGTCAGGTGGTCGGCATGGGCGGCCTTGGCCGCCTGGACCAGCGCCGGGTCGGTAAGCGCGGCATGGGCGGTGGCGGCCATGACCTTGGCGGCGTGCAGCATGCCCTTGTGCGCGGCGGGGGCCTTGCCCTGGGCGGTCTGCTGCCAGCTGTGGAGCGCGGTGCCCACCGCACAGGTGGCGACGCGGGCCTGGACGGTGGGCACCGCCCAGCTGACATCGCCCACGTCGGTCGAACCCATGCCGCCCATGAAGGGCCGGTCCAGGGGGGCGATGAAGTTGCACAGCGGCAGGTCGTAGTCGGGCTTCATCGCCAGCCGCTTGAACGTGTCGGCGATGTCCTCGCGCGACAGGCTTTCGCGGATGGCGGTGGCGAAGGCCGTGTCGTCCGCGTCGAAGGGGACGGGGCCCAGGGCCTCGAACTGGGCCTGCATGGCGCGGGACAGGGGCAGGTTCTCGGTCAGGTTGGACACGGCCGAGAACACGCGCGAGGTCACGGTGGTGCCCGACATCAGCGCCGCCCCGTCGGCGATCTTGCGCACCCGGTCGACCAGCGACGACAGGCCTGCAAGGTCCGGGCTGCGGATCAGCTGGCGCACGGTCGCCTTGGCCTGGACGACGTTGGGCGCGATGCCGCCGGCGTCCAGATAGGCGTAATGGACCCGCGCCGCGTCGGGCATGTGTTCGCGCATGTAGTTGATGCCGATGTTCATCAGCTCGACCGCGTCCAAGGCGGACCGGCCCAGTTCCGGCGCGCCCGCCGCGTGGGCGGCCTTGCCGTGGAAGGTGAAGTCGATGCGCGTGTTGGCCAGAGACCGCATGTCGTCGACCGCATTGAAGCTCGCCGGGTGCCAGGTGATGGCGATGTCGACGTCGTCGAACAGCCCGTCGCGAACCATGTAGGTCTTGGCGGCGCCGCCTTCCTCGGCCGGGCAGCCGTAGTAGCGGACGCGGCCGGGCACGCCGCTGGCCTCCAGCCAGTCCTTGACGGCGGTGGCCGCCGACAGCGCGGCCGAGCCCAGCAGGTTGTGGCCGCAGCCATGGCCGAAGCCGTGATCGGCGATCTGGCGCGGCTCGGCCAGGCCGGGTTCCTGGGACAGGCCGGGCAGGGCGTCGTATTCGCCCAGGATGGCGATGACCGGGCCGCCCGTGCCCGCCTCTCCCATGACGGCGGTCGGGATGCCGGCCAGGTTTTCGGTCACACGGAAGCCCTGATCGCGCAGCATCCGGGTGTGGGCGGCGCAGGATTTGACCTCGCCATAGGCCAGTTCGGGCGTGTCGAACACGGCATCGGCTAGGCCGGTGAACTGGGCGGCGCGGGCATCGACCAGCGGCCAGAGGGGGTTGTCGTTTCGCATGGGGTCTTTCCTTCGGTCAGGCTTGGTCGTTCAGGTGGCAGGCCGACAGGCGGCCGGGGGCAACCTCGCGCAGCGCGGGCACCTCAAGGCGGCAGCGGTCATGGGCATGGGGGCAGCGGGGGTGGAAATGGCACCCCGGCGGCGGGTTCAGGGGCGAGGGGATCTCTCCCTTGATGGCATGATAGGTCTTCTTGCCGGTCTCGAAGGTCGGGATCTCGCTGACAAGGGCTTGGGTATAGGGGTGGTTCGGACGCGCGATCAGGTCTTGGGCCTCGCCCAGTTCGACCAGGCGGCCCAGATACATGACCGCGATCCGGTCCGAGATATGTTCGACCACGCCCAAGTCATGGCTGACGAACAGGTAGGTCAGGTCGAAATCCTGCCGCAACTGAACGAAAAGGTTCAGAACCTGGGCTTGGATCGACACGTCCAGCGCCGCCACGGATTCGTCGCAGACCAGGAAATCGGGGCGCACCGCCAGCGCGCGGGCAATGCCCACCCGCGCCCGCTGTCCGCCCGAGAACTGGTGCGGATAGCGCTTGCCCATGCTGGGGTCCAGGCCCACCTGTTCCAGCATCCGCTCGACATAGGCGGGGATGTCGCGGCGGGGCACGATGCCGTGGACGCGGGGCGCCTCTCCGACGATATCGCGGACCTGCAGGCGGGGGTTCAGGGACGACATGGGGTCCTGGAACACCATCTGGATCTTGAGCGCGGCGTCGCGCGCGGCGGCGCCCTTGAGGGTCGCCACGTCCTGGCCGTTATAGAGGATGCGCCCTTGGCTGGGGCGGGCCAGCCCCGCCACCATGCGGCCAAGCGTGGACTTGCCGCAGCCGGATTCGCCGACCAGGCCCAGCACTTCGCCGCGGCGGACCGACAGGTCGATGCCGTCGACGGCGTGGACGGTGACCGGGGCGATGCGAGCGCCCAGGGACCGGGCGGTGCGTTCGGCGATGTCCAGGTCCTTGGTGAACCGCTTGGACACGCCGTCGATCTGCAGGATGGGCTGTGGTGTCACGGGGTGGCCTCTGCGTCGGCATGGGGGTGGTGGCAGCGCACCTGGCGGCCGGGGCCGGCGGGGGTCAGGGCGGGTTCGACCTGGCAGGCGGCATCGGCGCGCGGACAGCGGGGGGCGAACTTGCACCCCTTTGGAAGGTTCAGAAGCGACGGCGTCATGCCCTTGATCTGGGTCAGCATCGCGCCGTGGCGCTTGCCATGGGGGACGCTGTCGATCAGGCCGCGCGTATAGGGGTGACGGGGGTTGGCGATGATCGCGGCGGTGGGCCCTTCCTCGATGATGCGGCCCGCGTACATGACCGCCAGGCGGTCGGCCAGGCCCGACACGACGGCCAGGTCATGGGTGATCCAGATCAAGGCGGTGCCTGATTGGGCGCAGAGCTTTTGCACCTCGGACAGGATCTGGGCCTGGATGGTCACGTCCAGCGCGGTGGTGGGTTCGTCCGCGATGATCAGGTCGGGCTTGTGCAGGAGCGCGATGGCGATCGCCACGCGCTGGCGCATGCCGCCCGAGAACTGGTGCGGATAGCTTTTCAGCCGTTCGTCCGGGGAGGAGATGCCGACCTGGACCAGCGCCTCGCGGCAGCGGCGCAGGGCCTCGGCCCGCGAGACGGTTTCATGGGCGCGGACGGTCTCGACCATCTGGGTGTCGATGCGCAGGACCGGGTTCAGCGTCATCATCGGGTCCTGGAAGATCATCGCGATGCGCTTGCCGCGCAGGGGGCGCATGGCCTTTTCCCCGCCCGCGATCAGGTCGGTGCCGTCAAAGACGACCTGGCCCCCGGCCACCCGGCCGGGCGGGTCGACCAGCCCCAGGATCGAGAAGCCGGTGACCGACTTGCCGGACCCGGATTCGCCCACCAGGCCCAGGATCTGGCCACGCTCCAGCGTGAAGCTGACCCCGTCCACGGCGCGGGCGGTGCCGTCGCGGGTCATGAAATGCGTCTGCAGTTCGCGGACGTCCAGCAGGGCGGTCATGTCTGCAACCTCGGGTTCAGGACATCGCGCAGGCGGTCGCCCACGACGTTGATGGCGATGATGGTGACGACCAGGGCGATGCCGGGAAAGACGCTGACCCAGTAGCGGCCCGACAGCAGGTAGTCGTAGCCGTTGGCGATCAGCAGCCCCAGGGAGGGTTCGGTGATGGGCACGCCCACGCCCAGGAAGGACAGCGTCGCCTCCAGCGCGATGGCCTGGGCGATCTGCACGGTGGCGACCACGATCAGGGGCGGCACGCAGTTGGGCAGCAGGTGGCGGAACATGATCCGGCGGTCCGACAGGGCCAGACAGCGGGCGGCGTCGATGTAATCCTTGCGGGTTTCCACCATGGCCGAACTGCGCACCGTGCGCGCGTAATAGGCCCATTGCACGATGACCAGCGCCAGGATCACCTTGTCCACCCCGCGTCCCAGCAGCGCCAGCAGGATCAGCGCGATCAGGATGGCGGGAAAGGACAGCTGCAGGTCGACGATGCGCATCACCAGGCTGTCGAAGCGCCCGCCGAAATAGGCGGCGGCGACGCCGACGATGGTGCCGATGGTGATGGCCAGGGTCAGCGACACGACCGCGACCATCAAACTGATGCGCAGCCCGTACATGATGCCCGACAGCATGTCGCGGCCCTGCTGGTCGGTGCCCAGCCAGAACGTCTGGCCGGTGGCCATGCTGACCTCTCCGGGGGGCAGGCCGCCGTCCATGATGCTCAGCTGCATCAGGTCATAGGGGTTCTGGGGCGCGATCCAGGGGGCCGCGATGGCGATCAGGGCGATCACCACGAACAGGACCAGGCCCAGGACCGCGATGCGGTCCTCGACGAACTGCTTGGCGATGCGCTTGGCGGGGCTGTCGATGCGGACCGGGGCGGGGGAGGGGGGTGCGATGTCGGTCATCCCTTCATCTCCGACAGGCGGATGCGGGGGTCCAAGGCGGAATAGATGACGTCGACCAGCAGGTTGATGCCCACGATGATCAGCACCGTCAGCATCAGGTAGGCCACGATCACCGGGCGATCCAACAGGTTGATGCTGTCGATCAGCAGCTTGCCCATGCCGGGCCAGGCGAAGACGGTTTCGGTCACGATGGCAAAGGCCACCATCGAGCCCAGTTCCAGCCCGATGATGGTCACCACCGGGATCATGATGTTCTTGAGCACATGGACCAGCACCACGCGGCGCGGCGACAGGCCCTTGGCGCGGGCGAACTTGACGTAATCCTGCATGCAGACCTCGCGCGTGTTGGCGCGGGCCAGGCGGATGATCAGCGACATCTTGAACAGTGCCAAGTTGATGGCGGGCAGGATCAGGTGCGACAGCCCGTCCCAGGTCAGGAAGCTGACCTGCATGCCCAGGAATTCGGTGGTCTCGCCGCGCCCGCCCGCGGGCAGCCAGCCCAGCAGCACGGCAAAGACCAGGATCAGCAGCATCCCCTGCCAGAAGTTGGGCAGCGAGAAGCCCAGGATGGACCCGCCCATGATCGTGCGCCCCGCGATGCCGTGGGGCCGCAGCCCGGCCCAGACCCCAAGCGGGATGCCGATGCCCACCGACAGGGCCAGCGCGACCAGCGCCAGTTCCAGCGTGGCGGGCAGGCGGTCCAGGATGATCTCCAGCGCGGGGCGGCCATAGACGAAGGAGGTGCCCAGATCGCCGTGAAGGGCGTTCCAGACGAAGATGCCGAACTGTTCATAGAGCGGCCGGTCCAGGCCCAACCGTTCGACGGTGGCGGCGATCTGGGCCTGGCTCGCCTCGGGGCTGACCAGCACATCGACGGGATTGCCGATGAAGAAGACGCCGAGGAAGACCAGCACGGCCATGGCCATGACGGCCAGCAGGCTTTGGCCCACGCGGCGGACAAGATAGACGATCATGACGGGGTCCCTGTGATGGGGCTGGGGTCCGGCACCCCGCGACGCGAGGTGCCGGAGGGGCGCATCATTCTGCGGCGGGCTTGACCTCGGCGGCCAGGGTGTACTGGTCGACGCGGGGTTCGTAGGTCAGGTCCGGCTTCATCGCCCAGACCGTCTGTTCGTAATGCAGCGGGATGATCCCGGTATCGTCCAGCACCAGGGTCTGGGCGTCCTGCAGCATCTGGTCGCGCGCGGCGTCGTCGATGGTGGCCATCGCCGTCGTCAGCAGCGCGTCCATTTCGGGGTTGGAATAGCGGCCGGCATTGGTCGGCCCCATGCCCGTCGCCTCGTCATAGGTGGCCACCAGCGATTTCAGCGGGGACGACATGTCGCCCGAGGACGCGCCCCAGCCCGCCAGGTAGATCGGGAATTCCAGCGCGTTCCGGCGCGAGAAGAACTGGCTGGCGGTGCTGGCGTCCACGCTGACGCGGATGCCGATCTGGGCCATCATCTGGGCCACGGCCTGCGCCACCTGTTCGTCGTTGATGTAGCGGTCGTTCGGCGTTCCGAGCGTCAGCGAGAACCCGTCGGGATAGCCCGCCTCGGCCAGCAGGGCGCGGGCGGCGTCGGGGTCATAGGCCTCGACCGGGCGGTCCGAGGTGCCGAACATCGGCGGCGGCAGCAGTTCGCCCGCGGCCTGGGCATAGCCGCCCATGATCCGTTCGGTGATGGCCTGGCGGTTGATCGACATCGAGATGGCCTTGCGCACCCGCGCGTCCATCAGCGGGTTTTCCCCGTCGGTGCCGCCGATGCCGGGGGCGTCGGGCTGCTGCAGCATGTGCAGATAGATCACGCGGTTGGACAGCGCGTCGACGATGGTGAAGCCGCCCTGTTCGATGCGCGGGATGTCCTGGATGGGGGGCGATTCGATCATGTCCACGTCGCCCGCCAGCAGGGCCGCCACGCGGGGGCCGTCGCTGGTGATCGGGCGCATGGTGACGCTTTCCCATTGCGGGGTGCCGCCCCAGTATCCGTCGAACCGCGTCACCACGACCTCGGACCCGCGGGTATAGCGGTCCAGCACATAGGGGCCGGTGCCCACCGCGACCGCGGGGTCGTTGAAGGCCGGGGCCTGGGGCACGTCGCCCATGCCCTCGCAGGTGCCGTCGGGGCCGTAGGTCACCTGGTCGTCGGCGCCAAGCGCATCGGCGGACAGGATCGCAAGGCTCCACAGGTCGACCGGCAGCAGGGGATTGGTGGCCTTGGTGGTGATGGTCAGCGTGTGGTCGTCCTCGGCCGCCATGTCGGCGATGCCGCCCGTGAAGATGGTGTAGGCCGAGGGCGAGTTCTGGACCAGCGGCACCCGGCAGAAGGAATAGATCACGTCGCGCGCGGTGAAGTCGCCGCCGTCGTGGAATTTCACGCCCTGGCGAAGCTTGAACCGCCAGGTGGTGTCGTCCACCGCCTCCCAGCTTTCGGCAAGGCCGGGGGTGACCATCTGCAGCGCGTCCTGGGTGGTCAGCGCCTCGAAGATGTTCTTGGAGACCTGGATGTTGGTGGACAGCTGGTGGAACAGCGGGTCCATCGAGGTGGCCTCGGACTTGAGGCCGATGGTCAGGGTCTGGGCGGCGGCGGGGGCCAGGCCCGCCAGAACGATGCCCGCGGCCAAGGGCAAGCCGAATGCTTTCATCGCGATATCCTCTCTGCTGGTGATGCGTGGATCGGTCACCCCGAAGTTGTTCCCCGGTGGTGCAATCCCGCTTGGCGATCAGGGTATGATGCGATAATCAGATGTCAATCGCGAATATCGATGCGTTTTTCTCATAAGGTGGCGATGGAACCGGATGACACTGCCGCCGACCGGGATCGCCGGTCGGAAATATCCCTGCGCGAACTTGAGGTTCTGCAGGCGCTGGTGGCCAATGGCACCGCGATCAGCGCGGCGCGTCGGCTGGACATCTCTCAGTCGGCGGTCAGCCGCAGGCTGGCGCAGCTGGAGGAGCGGCTTGGCTTCAAGCTGTTCCTGCGCACCAACGGCCGCCTGGTTCCCACGATCGAGGCCCTGTCGCTGAGCGAGCAGCTGGCGCCGGTGCTGGAGACGCTGGCCCGGCTGGTCCATCGCGCCGACCGGCCGCAGGGCGCGCATGAGGGGACGCTGTCCATCGTGGCCCCGCCGACCATCGCGCACCGGTTCCTGCCAAGCCGGATCGCGGCCTTCAAGCGGGCCAATCCGGGCTGCCAGATCACCTTCGACGTGCTGGCCAGCGACAGCCTGCTGACCGGCATCGCCGAGGGTCGGTTCGATGTCGGGATGAGCGACAGCACCGTTGCCCATGAAGGCATCACATCCGAGCTGCTGCTGGAAACGCAGGCAATCTGTGTCCTGCCGCGCGACCACCACCTGGCCGCGTTCGAGGTGATCCGCCCCGAGGATCTGCACGACGAGCCGTTCATCGCCCTGTCGCGCCGCCATTCCAGCCGCGCCGCCATCGACCGCCTGTTCGACCGCGCGGGCCTGGCCCTGCGGATCGAGCTGGAGGCGTCGACCAACGTATCCGTCATCCAGTTCGTGCGCGAGGGTCTGGGCGTGTCGCTGTTGAACCCGTTCCCGCTGGTCCACCAGATGGCCGATCAGGTGGCGATGCGCCCCTTCCTGCCCGCGATCCGCTACAGCACGCATTTCCTGCTGCCGGCCAGCCGGGCGCCCTCCGCGGTGACGCGGGCCTTCATGCAGGACGTCACCGACAGCCTGGACCGCGCCGTCTATCCGACCCCCACCGCCCTGCGATAAAGGAATCCCGATGCAGACCCCCACCAGCCAGCAGATCCTGACGCAGCTGATCGCCTTCGACACGACCAGCCACCGCTCCAACCTTGCGCTGATCGACCATGTCCGGGCCTATCTGGCGGAATACGGGGTGGACAGCCGGCTGGTCATGGATGCGACCGGGCAGAAGGCCAACCTGTGGGCGACGATCGGGCCCGCGGACGGCCCCGGGGTGATCCTGTCGGGCCATACAGACACGGTGCCGGTCGAGGGCCAGGACTGGGCCAGCGACCCCTATGCGCTGACCGCGCGCGACGGGCGGCTGTACGGGCGGGGCAGCTGCGACATGAAGGGGTTCCTGGCCTGCGTGCTGGCCGCCGTGCCGGACCTTGTGGCGCGCGATCTGGCGCGGCCCGTGCATCTGGCGTTTTCCTATGACGAGGAGGTCGGCTGCGTGGGCGTGGTCGGCCTGCTGGAGATGCTGCGCGACGAAGGCATCCGCCCCGCCCTGTGCATCGTCGGAGAGCCCAGCTTGATGCAGGTGGTGATCGGGCACAAGGCCAAACGCTCGATGCGGGTAACGGTGCGGGGCAGGGGGTGCCACTCCTCGCTGGCGCCGCAGGGGGTGAATGCGGTCGATTACGCCGCCCGGCTGGTGGTGCGGATGCAGGATATCGCGGCCCGGCTGGCGACCGAAGGCGGGCGCGACGCCGACTATGATATCACCCACAGCACCGCCCATACCGGCACCATCCGCGGCGGCACGGCACTGAACATCGTGCCCGACCTGTGCACGCTGGACTGCGAGTTCCGGGTGCTGCCGCAGGAGGATGCCGACGCCCTGGTCCAGGAGCTGCGTGATTACGCCCGCGACGAGCTGGAACCGATGATGCGGCGCATCGCCCCCGAGGCCGGGATCGAGATCGAGGTCTTTGCCCAGTTCCCCGGCCTGGAGACCCCGCCCGACGCCGAGGCCGTCACCCTGGTCAAGCGCCTGACCGGCAGCAACGGCCATTCCAAGGTCGCCTTCGGTACCGAGGGCGGCCGCTTTGCGGAGATGCTGGGGGTGCCCACGGTGATCTGCGGGCCCGGCGCGATCGCCCAGGCCCACAAGCCCGACGAATACATCGAGCGGTCCCAGTTGGACGCCTGCGACGCCTTTTTGGGTCGGCTGGCCGATTGGGCGACGCGGGGGGCGTGACGCCGCCCGCTGGCCGTCAGCGCGACATCAGCTTGGCGGCCAGCGTCTGGACGTCCGGCCCCGAGACCTTGGGCACGATCCGATAGGCCGCGTTCACGAAGCAGAACAGCGCGAATCCCAGCAGCCCCAGGCAGACGCCCGTCACCAGGATCTGGCCATAGACCTGCCCCGACAGCCAGGAGAACGCCTCTCCGGTGCCGCCGGCCTGCTGGGGGTTGGCCTGCCAGGCCGCGAAGCCGAACAGCAGGCCCACCACGCCGACCACCACGCCATGCGCGATCAGCCCCGCCTTGAGCACGGGGTTCCAGCGGGTGGTGACCGGGTTGGCGCGCAGGTGCTGGCGGTATTCGTTGGTCCAGCCCTGGCGCATGTAATGCACGCCCGCCCCGATGATCAGCACCGCCGCGGCCCCGATCAGCCAGCGGCCGCCGGGCCATTCCATGACGGTGCGGACATGGCCGGGAATGCTGGACCCCTCGCCCGAGCCGTCCCCCGACCCGCCCCCCGTACCGCCGCCGAACAGAAGCGGAAAGACGGTCGCGCCGATCCCCAGGTGGATCGCGCCGGTCACCAGCATGCCGATGCGGGCGACGATGCCCTTGGCGTCGCTGCCGTAGACTTCAAGGTCGAAGGCCGCGTCCAGCACCCGCCACAGCGCGTAGGCCAGCATGCCGATGAAGATGACGAACAGCAGCACGCCGCCGCCCCAGGTCGTGTCCAGCCATCCCAGGGCCGAGGACGTGTCCTGCGCGCTGCCCCCCCGCCAGATCGAATAGAGAGAGATCCCCGCGACGGCCAGATAGACCAGCCCCTTGCCGATATAGCCTGCCCGCATCAGCGGCACGGCCCAGCCCAGCTTGCTTTCGGTCATGTTCGTCGTTCCCGTTCCGGTTTGTGCCGAACCTACCGCAGGTCCGGGCGGCCGCGTCAAGCGATTGGCCCGAAAACCCGCCGTCAGCCCCCCGGCCCGCGCGGATCGTGTCGGGCGAAGGCGCTGATCAGGTCGGTGCGCGTCACCACCCCCACCAGCGATGGCCCCGACAGGACCGGGACGGCGTCCACGTCGCCCTCGGCCATCAGGGTCAGCAGATCGCCAAGCGGCGTGTCGGCCCGCGCGGTGGGCATGTCGGCCCGCATCAGCGCGGCCGCCGGGCCCGCGGGGCGCACGTCGGTCGCGATCATGTGGATCTGGAAGATCATGCCAAGATATCGTCCGTCGGGCCCCGCGACCGGGATCGAGGTGAAGCGGTGGCGCCGGAACAGCGCCGCCACCCGTTCGGCCGGGGCGTCGGGGCCGACGGTCACCAGGTCGCGCGACATGATCGTGCCCGCCGTGACTGGCCCGACACGCTGCGCCGCCGCCTGCAGTTCGGCCGCCCCCACCAGGCGGGCCAGATCGCCCGCGCCCAGGTTGAAGTTCTGCCGATAGCGTTCCAGAAGATCGGTCAGCTGATCCTCGGACAGGCCGATGCGCGCGGCGGGGTCCGGGTCGGCGGTGCGGTGGGCGTTGCGGTCGTCCACCTGGCGCATCGGATAGCGGCGCCCGGTCAGCTGCGCATAGACCGCCGCGACGACGACCAGCAGCACCGTCCCCGCCGCCACAGGCGTCACCGCAAAGCGATAGCCCAGGTCCGCGATGGCGTCGGGGCTCATCGCGGCGGTCATGGCGACGGCCCCGGCAGGGGGGTGCAACGCGCGGCACAGGATCGTCGCGGTGATGGCCAGGCCTACCGCCACCGCGATCCGCAGCGCGGGATCGGCGACATGCAGGCACACCGCGACACCGATCAGCGCCGCCACCGTATTGCCCACGATTGCGGCCCAGGGCTGCGCCAGCGGACTGTTCGGAACCGCGAACAGCAGGACCGAACTGGCCCCGAAGGGCGCGATCAGGTACAGGCCCAGCTGGCTGTCGACCGCGGGAGACAGCACGAACAGCCCGGCGATGATCAGGCCCGCGACGGCCCCGATGCCCGCCCGCACCGCCTCAGGCAGGGGGGTCGAGGCGACCGACGGGCCCAAGGCGCGCAGTGCGCTGATCATCAGTGGTCGCATGGTCACGGTCCCGGTCAACTGCACGTTTCGCGGTCACTATGTCCATTATTTGGGCAGATGAAAGGGCATTCCGGGATATGCCCGCGGCGGGCCCCTGTAGCCTGTGCGGTGTTCATCCCTCAGCAGCGGCCCGACGCGCGGTCCGCGCATCGGGCCGGGGCCGTCAGGTCTTCAGGAAATCCTGGGTGCTGATGACATCGCCATAGAGAAACGCCAGCGCGCCCATGATCGCGGTGTGGACATGCGCCGCGGGGGCGGTCTGTCCACCGAACTCGATGTCGCGGGTCGCGCAGGCATCGTGGATCGTGGTGGTGGCAAAGCCGTGGTCGTTGGCGGCGCGCGTGGTCGCGTCGATGCACATGTGGCTCATGGCGCCGACGACGACCACGTCGCGGACGCCGTGTTCGTCCAGCAGATCCTTGAGCCCGGTCTCGCGGAACGAGTTGGGGTGGTTCTTGGTGATGACCGCCTCATCCTGGGCGGGGGCCACGACGTCGTTGATCCGGGCGCCCGCGCTGCCGGGGACGAAGATCGGGCCGCCGGGAATCTCGTGGCGGATGTTCACGACCAGATCGCCCCTGGAACGGGCATGGGCGATCACGCGGGCGGCGTTGTGGGCGGCAGCCTCGATCCCGTGAAGGGGAAGGTTGCCGTCGGGCCAGTATTCGTTCTGCAGATCGACGACCAGAATGGCGCGTTTGGACATGGGGTTCCTCCTGTCAGTCGGGCCATGGTGCACCGGATGCCCCGCATCGCGATAGGGGTCATGGCGCAAAGCCTGCGATCCGGACGGAACATCGCCCGCGGCGGGATGTTGATGCGGACATGACCGACGAAAGGACCGCGCCATGGACGACAAGAAGAAATCCGACCCCGTCGTGCCCCGCCCGAACGGCCAGGGCCAGGGCCAGGGGGTACCCCACGACCCCAAGGAGTTCGACGTGATGAACCCGGCCAAGATGGACAAGCCGTCCGCCGACGAAACCCCGTCCAAATCCTGACGTGACGGCGCATCCCGACGCGGCCGCGACCTCCGACGATCAGGGGTCGCGACAGGCCGCACGGGCGGTCGCGGTGATCGTCATCGCGACCGCCGTCAAGCTGGCGGTCTTTGCGGCGCTGGAACGTCCCTGGGGCTGCGACTGCGGCCGGATCTGGGCGATGCCCGGCGATCCGGCGCTGAATTCCCAGACCCTGCTGGACCCCTATTCCCTGCTGCATGCGGTGACGGGCGCGCTGCTGGTCCTGCTGGTCACGCGGCTGCGGCCCGATCTGGGCCTCTGGGCGCTGCTGGCCGTCGTCGTCGCCAGCAGCACGACCTGGGAGGTGATCGAGAACCTGCCCGTCAGCATCCGCCTGTTCGGCTATGACGCGGCGGACCCATTGGCCTATCACGGCGACAGTCGCCTGAACGCATTCGCCGACACGGCCTGCGCGGTCGCAGGGGCGTTGTTCGCGCGGGTCGCATCGGCGCGGGTTGTGCTGGCCCTGGCGGTCGGGACAGAGATCGCGCTGTCCCTGTGGATTCAGGACGGTTTCCTCATCGCTGCCATTCGCGCGCTGCAACAGGCGCTGTGACCAGGGTCGGGCGCCGGCCCAGCACGCCTTCGATCGCGTCTGCGGCCCCCGCGGCGCGCGGCCAATGCGGCGCGTCCTGCGCAAAGCCGTGGGCGTTCGCCCGAAACGACGGGTCGTCCAGCAGACGGCACAGCGCATCGTGGATGCGTGCCTCGGACGCCCAACGGGGCGACAGGCGCAGGCCGGTTCCGGTCCGGGCGATGCGGGCGGCGACGCCCGGCTGATCGTTCGTCAAGGGCAGGGCCAGCATCGGCACGCCCTGTTCCAGGCACTCCATGACCGTGTTCATGCCTGCATGGGTCACGCAGACCTGCGCGCGTTCCAGGATCGCGCGCTGCGGGACAAAGCTGCGGACCCAATCCGCGGGGATGTCGCGCGCGCCCTCGGCCGACTGGCCGCCAAGCGAGACAAGCACCTGCGCCCCGGCCCGGCGACAGGCCCGCGCGATCCGCGCCAGCAGGCGGTGCCGGTGCCCCTGCAGCGTGCCCAGGCTGACATAGACCAGCGGTCGATCCGGGTCGGGGCGGATGTCGCAGGGCAGCGGCTCGGCGACGGGGGCGCGGAACAGGCCCATGTGGCGCACCCGCCCGCCGGTCACGGGACGGGGGTGGTCGAACCCCGGCACGGCCTGAGCCAGCGTTATCAGGGGCGACACGCAATCGGTGAAATCGCGCAGCGGCCCAAGGTCCCAGTCCAGGGCGATGGTCTGGATCACCCGCGACTGCCGCCGCATCACCCATTGCGCGATCCGCCGCGCGGTCCGCAGCCGTTCGATCCCCCGTTCGCTGTGGTCGGGGCGCCAGCCCAGGAACGGGATCGGCACGCCGGGTTCGTCGTCGAAGGGCAGGGCGCAGGCGATCGACACCATCGGGATGCGCATGTGGCGCGACAGCAGGCCCGCCGCCGGCTCTGTCTGGTCGCCCAGGATCAGGTCGGGCCGATAGGCGGCGATGGCCGCCGGACCATGCCGGCAGAGCATCTGCGTGCGCGCGGCGCCCGCGGCGATCTCTCCGTGCAGGCGCGCGGAATGGGGGCGGTCGTCGGGCGGCAGGCAGGGCCTGGAGCGGACCGTGTCGCCGGCCAGAAAGCGGACATGGTGGCCGCGGGCACGAAGCTCCTCGGCCAGCGCGGCGAAGGCCTGGCGATGGCTTGGATAGGGCGGGCAGATCATCAGGATGCGGGCGGCAAGCCGGTCGTATTGTACCATCATCGTCCTCTTGCAGGCCCAACGACGGCTTGGGGCAATCGTTGCAAAACTTTGTCCCCGGCAATGCACCATCGACGGATCGGGCCTTCGTGGCGGGCTGAACCGCGATCGGGGCGGTTTGTTCCGCACCGTCAGGAACATGGTCCCGACTTGCCGGTTGCGCCGCCCGTGCGGAACGAAAGGAACGGCCATGACCTGCAGGATACTGATCGTGGAGGACGACTATTGGGCCGCGCGGCACCTGGCGACTGAGGTCCGCGACCGCGGGGCGACGGTTCTGGGTCCAACGGGTCGATCCCCTTGGCCGTCGCGCTGATGTCCGCCCGGAGGCGTCCGCATGCCGCGATCCTGGACGTCCAGCTGCGCACCCAGCTGGCCTTTCCCTTGGCCGACGCGCTGGCGGAACAGGGGGTGCCCTTCATCTTCGTGACCGGTTTCGAAAGGGAGAACATGCCCGAACGCTTTGACGCGGTGCCGCATTTCGTCAAGCCGATCATCGGCGATGCCTGCATCGACGCGGTGATGGCCCTGGCCGACGCGACGCGCCGGACCCGCGTGTTCGGGCCGCAATGCCGCATCCGGTCGGCCCGGCGCGGCGTGATCGGGGGCTAGCCGTCCCGGCGCGCCTTGGACGCCGCGATGGCGGCCTCAAGACGGCGTGCCAGTTCCTGCAGCCGGGGCGGCACGGCCACCTTTTCCATCTCGATCAGCAGTTCCTTCATACTGTCGTCCATTTCGTCCTGGGGCGGGCGGGGATCCGTCTTGCTCATCGTAACCTCAAAAGTGCCTGGCGGCCTGCCAAACACGTCTTCCATTGCCTTCAGCAGATACCACGGCGCGGGGTCGGTGACAGTTCACATTTGCCGTGGCACCGCGAATTCGTCCCCGACGGTCACGCATCGTTGAGAAAACGGCGCAGGCACCCCCGTGATGTCCGTCCGCTGAACCTGCAAACCGTTGGGATGTTCCCGAAGACGCGCGCATCGCCGAAACAGGCGGGAAACGGCCGGCCGATCACGTTTTCGGAACCAGATCGGTATGTACGCATTTGTTCAGCGTTCTGCTTTGGGAACAAGCGTAGCCGACCATGTCCGACAATGTACTTCACCACATTCCTGCCCTGCGCGCCTATGCGCGCTCGTTGTGCGGGCGACAGGAGGATCCCGACGATCTGGTCCAAGAGACCCTGTTGCGGGCCATCGAACATGCCGACAAGTACCAGCCGGGCACCCATATGCGGGCCTGGCTTTTCACGATCATGCGCAACCGTTTCTATACCAACGTCCGCAAGTCGGCCCGCGAACGCACCGGGTCCGACGATTGCGTGTCCGACAAGCCGATATCGCAAGCCACGCAGGAATGGCACCTGCGCCATCAGGAGATGTGGGACCAGCTGGGCCGGATCCCCGTCCATTACCGCGAGGCCATCGTTCTGGTGTCGGTCCTGGGCGAAAGCTATATCCGCGCGGCCGAGATTCTGGAATGCGACATCGGCACCATCAAGAGCCGCGTGAACCGGGCGCGGACGATGCTGAAACGAGCGTTGGAACCGGAGTTCTGAAGCGTCCGCATGCGTCAGGCCCAGTCAACGACCGCAGTTTCGATGACATCGCGTAATGTCCTTGCGCCTGGTAAAGGGGGCCCGATGATCGGGCCCCGCACTGATCGTCATTCGTCGCGGTCGTCCACGATCACTGTCAGTTCCTGACCATCGCGATGTAGGGCGATCACGTCGTCGGTGGTGTGATCGGTGGCCTCCAGCGCGTCGGTGACGGCCTGGTTTTCCGACAGGGTTTCCCGCAGGGTGGTCAGGTTGTCCTGGGCCTGCTCCAGCGCTGCGTCGATATCGCCCGGCGTGCTTTCGGTCACGGCACTGGTCTGGGTTCCGCCTCCGGTCGCCATCCCGTCCGCGATGCCTGCAGGGGCATCTGCCGCGCCACCGGCCGAGGCGCCCGAGGTGGTGTCCGACTGCATCGCCGCCGAGCCGTTCGTGTCGATCGTGGTCTGGCCGCCGGTCATCGGAGGCGTGCCCTCCTCGGCGGTCGAGACCGCGCCGCCGCCCACCTGTTCCAACTCGCTGAGGCCCATGACGGTGACGGTCGTGTCCGCATCCATCCCCTCCAGCTGGTCGCCGTAGTCGCGGCCCGACTGCAGGTCGGCCACGACGCGTTCATAGGTCAGCGACATGTCGGCCGAACCGCCCGATTGCGCGGCCGATCCCGTATTCTGACCGCTGCCGGTCGTGGTGCTCATGTCGGCGGTGCTGGAGCCTTCGGCCCCGGCATCCTCGGTGCCGGTCATCGGGGCCCCGGCGCCGCCCAGGACGGCACCGTCCGCCGCCGCGCCGCCGCCTGCGCTGTCGGGTGCGGTGGTCTGGGCCAGGGCCGCGCCCGGCAGTGCCAAGGCAAGGGTCGCCGCGACAAGGGCCGCGCGGCTGGTCTGTGTCAATGTCCAGGTCATGATGTCTCCTCCGGAGATGATGATGCGCCGTGGTCATGCGCTTGGACGGTCCCAACCGGGGCCAACCGCAGATGTTCCCGCACGCCTGCGTGAGACGAAAAAAGGACCGGCGCTCGGGCACAGCGCCGGTCCCGAAGGACGACCCGGGGGAGTTGGGCGTCCTTCACAGCATGTCGGCGGTCCGCTGCATCCAGTCGCGGTGCCGACGTTCGTCCGCCAAAGCCTTCTGGAAGAAGGCCAGCGTCTTGGGAAGCGCCGAGGGGTGGCTCGACGCGCGTTCATAGGCGGTGACGGTGTCTTCCTCATTGGTGCGCATGGCCTTGAGGATCGTGCCGTCGCCCATCAGTTCGGCCAGGGCGATCTTGCCCGTGGTCAGCATCTGTTTCATGTCGCCTTCCGCCGGCGCATCGGCGCCCGTCTCGGCGGCGATCTGGTTCAGCACCTCGAGATGCTGCAGGTGATCCTGGCGGAACGTCTCGACCTGCTGCGACAAAGCCGGGTCCGACAGCCGCGAGATCGTGGATTCGTAAACGGCGATGGCATCGCGCTCCAGCAGGATCAGGTTCGTGACTAGGTCTGTGATCGTGTCTTCGGTGCCGACGGTGGTGGCCATGGGAGGGTCCTTTCTGTGGGACTTTCCGGATTTGGGGGCGTGCAACCGGCGGATCGCCGGTTTGTTCCAGGGCATCGTTCGACGGCACCCGATCCGCCCGGCGCGACGATGGGCGGGAACATCGCGGCCCCGCCCCGGTTGCACGCCCCGCCCCAACAGGAGAGGCCCATGACCCAGGATCCCGAACGCCCGTCGCCCGCCGATCAGCCCGCCGATCGACCCGCCGATCGACCTGGTGCCCGGACCGACGGCACCGCGCCCCCGTCCGCCAGTATCGACGAATCCGCCGCCGAAAGCGGCCAGCCCGCCGACATGGCCTATTACCGCGTCCCCGCCAGGTCGGGGGCGATGATGCTGCTGGGCACCATCGCCATTCCGCTGGCGGTGATCGGGGGGATCGCCGTCGTCCTGCTGATCGCGCTGTGAGTTTTTCGGTCAGCGCGCTGGAACATTCGCCGCAACCGCCGGTTCAGCGGCCCCAAAACGTCAAGGAGAGCACCCATGGCCGAACAGACACTGGACACGCTGTTTCATGAAACGCTGAAGGACATCTATTACGCCGAACGCAAGATCGGCACGGCGCTGCGCAAGATGGCGCGTGCGGCGCAGGACCCCGAGCTGAAGGCCGCCTTCCAGACCCACGAACAGGAAACGCAGGCCCAGTACGACCGCCTGTCCGAGGTGTTCGATGCCCTGGGCAAGCGCCCGACCGGCAAGACTTGCGACGCGATCGAGGGGATCATCGCCGAGGCACAGGAGATCATGGAGGAGTTCAAGGGCAGCCCCGCGCTGGATGCGGGCCTGCTGGCCGCGGCCCAGGCCGTCGAGCATTACGAGATCGCCCGCTATGGCACGCTGAAGGCCTGGGCCGCGCGGCTGGGCCTGGCGGATGCCGAGCGCCTGCTGGACCAGACCCTGCAGGAGGAGACGGCCACCGACGAGATCCTGACCGGTCTGGCCGAGACCGTCATCAACGCCGCGGCCCAAGGCTGACCCGACCCCACCGGCCCGCATCGCGCAGCGCCGGTCCCCTAAACCGGAGAGATCCATGTTCTATACCGACAACAAGCTGCAATATCCCGTCCGCGTCGATGCCCCGAACCCGCTGTTTGCCCGTGCCCTGCAGCAGGCCATCGGCGGCGTCGAGGGAGAGATCCGCGTGGCGATGCAGTATTTCTTTCAGGCCTGCGGCGCGCGCGGCGACGCCCGGTTCCGCGACCTGCTGATGAACACCGCCGCCGAGGAGCTGGGCCATATCGAGATGCTGGCCACCGCGGTCGCCCTGAACCTGGAAGGCGCGCCCCTGGCGATGCAGGAGGAGGGCGCCCGCGACAAGGCGGTCGAGGCCGTGATGGGCGGCATGAACCTCAAGAACCTGCTGTCGGCGGGTCTGTCGGCGATGCCCGTGGACAGCGACGGCGTGCCCTTCGACATGTCCCACATCTATGCCAGCGGCAACATCGCCGCGGACATGACCGCCAACATCGCCGCCGAATCCACCGGGCGCACGTTGGCCGTGCGGCTGTACAACATGACCGACGACCCGGGGATGAAGGACATGCTGTCCTATCTGATCGCGCGGGACACGATGCACCAGAACCAGTGGATGGCCGCACTTGAGGAGTTGGGCGGCGCGCAGGGCGCCTTCCCGATCCCCAACAGCTTTCCGCAGGCCGAGGAGCAGTCCGGGTTCAGCTATGCCTTCCTGGGGTTCCAGGCGGATGGCAGCGCGCCGGTCGACGGCCGCTGGTCGCAGGGTCCGTCCGTCGACGGCAAGGGCCAGTTCACGTCCCAGCCCACGACCGCGATGGGTCAGCAGCCCGACCTGGGCCCGGCCCGCACCGGCAGCGGCGCGCAGACCGAACAGATGTAGCATCCGTGTCGGTGGCCCTGGGGTCGCCGGCACGCCCTCGTTCCAGGACACGCCCATGACCGACAACCTATCCGTCGCCGCCGTACCTGAAATCGGGCGCCGCAGTCTTTCGGCGCCTTGCGACAGGTCGCACCGGGCGACAGCCGTTCGCACGGAACGGCGGATCGGTCGTTGCGCGACGCCCATCCCCGGCCGGATGCCGACGCGATCATGAGACAGTCCAATTCCGGTCACGCCGGCGCAGGTGACAGCGTGATGCTGGACTGCGTCATCATCGGCGGGGGTCCGGCCGGGCTGACGGCGGCGATCCATCTGGCCCGGTTCCGGCGTCGCGTGGTCGTCATCGATGCAGGTGCCAGCCGCGCCGCGCTGATCCCGCGGACCTGGAACCATCCGGGCTATCCAACGGGCATCCGGGGCGGTCGCCTGCTGGGGCGGATGCGCCAGCAGGTGACCGATCTGGGCGTTCCCATCAACCGGGGGCGCGTGGTGCGCCTGGACCCCCTGCCGCATGGCGGGTTCGAGGTTCTGGCGGGCAGCCTGCACATCGCACGGCATGTCATCCTAGCCACCGGGGCCGTCGACCGGCTGCCGCCGATCCCCGATGCCCGCGCCGCGATCCTGGCCGGCCAGCTGCGCCTGTGTCCCGTCTGCGACGCCTATGAGGCGACGGACAGGCCGGTGGCCGTTATCGGCGCCGATGCCCATGCCGCGTCCGAGGCGCTGTTCCTGTCCCATTACACCCGGCAGGTCACCCTGCTGACGCTTGGCGCGCCGCTGCGACTGTCGCCCGACGATCACGGCAGGCTGACGAATGGGGGCGTCGCGGTCGACACGTCGCCGGACGTGACCTGGGACCTGTCCGGGCCGGGGGTCACGCTGATCCGCCCGAAAGCGCCCCCGCTGCGGGTCGAGGCGGTCTGGTCGGGCCTGGGGGCCGTGGCGCAGGCGGGACTGGCGACCCGGCTTGGCCTGACGCCCGCGCCGGATGGCCGGATCCCCACGGACGATCATCAGCAGACGACGGTGCCGGGCCTGTTCGCCGCGGGCGATCTGACGACCGGGCTGAACCAGATCGGCACCGCGATGGGCCAGGCCCAGATCGCCGCCAGCCGCATCCACAGCGTTCTGCGCACAGCCGAGGGGCGTGCCCTGGCCCCCGCCCCGCAGGAGGGCGGGTGATGCGGGCGTGGCTGCCCGCGGTGACCCTGGGATTTGCCCTGGGCGGCTTTTTCGACGGGGTCCTGCTGCACCAGATCCTGCAATGGCACCATCTTCTCAGCCTGGTG
Source organism: Paracoccus sp. Arc7-R13 (assembly GCF_004010775.1). NCBI lineage: Bacteria > Pseudomonadati > Pseudomonadota > Alphaproteobacteria > Rhodobacterales > Paracoccaceae > Paracoccus > Paracoccus sp. Arc7-R13. The sequence goes on from NZ_CP034813.1 coordinate 23,147, forward strand.
CCGGGCATGGACGACCTGCGTCTGCAGATTCTGTGGGACGGCTATTTCCACGCCGCCATGTACGCGGTCGCGCTGGTCGGGCTGGTGGCGGTGTGGCGCCACCGGTCGGTGATCGGCGCCGATCCGCGCCGCCGGCTGTGGGCCATGCTGCCGGTCGGGTTCGGACTGTGGCACGGCATCGATGCGGTGCTGTCGCATTGGGTGCTGGGCATCCACCGCATCCGGGATGACAGCCCGGCCCCGCTGCTGTGGGATGCGGGCTGGCTGATCGGGTTCGGCATCCTGCCCGCGGCCGCGGGATTGTACGTGGCGATGGGGCCACGCGGTCCCGAAGGTCGTATCGGGGGCATCACGGCCGCGCTGCTGGCGCTGACCGCCGGGATGGGCATCTGGGCCGCACAGCCGCCCGGCGACGGTCGGGTTGCCTCGGTCGTGTTCCGCAAGGACCTGACGGACGCCCAGATCCGCGACCGCCTGACCGCAACAGGCGGAGCCATCCTGTGGCAGGACGCGGCCCTGTCCCTGGCGGTGGTCGACATGCCCGCCGGCGGCGCATGGCGTCTGTACGGACAGGGTGCCCTGCTGGTCGCGGGCGGGGGCCTGCCCGCGGGCTGCCTGGGATGGCGCAGAACCTGATATTGCACGATGGGCAATTTTTCGCCGAAACAGGTCCTTCCGTTAAGGTATGTTTAATGGGCAGTCTTTGCGTGATTGGATAGGGTCATGCCTGACGATGGCGATCCGGGGGGGACCATGCGCATTCTGGTGGTCGAAGACGAATTCCTGATCGCCGAACAGCTGTCCCGCGACATCAGCAATCTTGGCGACACCGTGATCGGTCCCTTTTCGGACATCGGCGATGCGATGTGCAGCCTGACCAGCGCGGATGCCGAGGCGGCGATCCTGGACGTGCGCTTGGGCGCGCAGACGTCGTTCTGCATCGCCGATCAGCTGAGCCTGCAGGAGGTGCCGTTCGTCTTTCTGACCGGCTATACCGCGCGGGACGTCCCGGACCGGTTCAGCCAGACCGTCATCCACGCCAAGCCCAGCCCGACGCGCAGCCTGCTGCTGCAACTGCATGCGCAACGCCTGCGGTTCGGGGACGCGGACGGGGTGCAGGAGGTCATGGTGGACATGCTGTCCTATGTCCGCCTGGTCGCCTCGGACGCCGCCGCGGCCGAACGCCTGGTCGAGCGGGTGATGCTGCAGGCGATCCGCGCCATCGAGGGCGGCGATGCCGTCACGGGCACCCTGCGCGGCTTGATGATCGCCCTGATGGACCACGAGATCGCGCGGAACCTGCCCCGCCATTTCCACTAGGGCGGGAACATCGCGCCCTGTCGCCGGTTGCAGGCACCGGTCCGTCCCGTGACGGGCCCGAATGCCACAGGAGACCGCGCATGACCGATTATCCCTATCCGCCCTTTCCCGAACAGGAACAGGACCTGCCCGGCAGCTTCCGCAGGATGGACCCGGTTCCCGATCACGGCGAGGACAGCTGGAAGGGCAACGGCCGTCTGACGGGGCGCGTGGCGCTGATCACCGGCGCCGACAGCGGCATCGGCCGCGCCGTGGCCATCGCCTATGCCCGCGAGGGGGCCGACCTCACGCTGGTCTGCCTGGACGAGAAGGGGGACATGGAGGATACCGCCGCCCTGGTCCGCCAGGCCGGCCGCGAGTGTCTGGTCATCATGACCGACCTGTCCAAGGCCGAAAACTGTCGCGACGTGATCGCGCAGACCGCCGATCGGTTCGGGCGCATCGACATCCTGGTCAACAACGCCGCCCACCAGCGCAGCTTTGCCAAAATCGAGGACATCAGCGACGAGGAGTGGCGCTATACCTTCGCCACCAACATCGACGCGATGTTCCATCTGACCAAGGCTGCGGTCGCGCATATGGGCCGGGGGGCCGCGATCATCAACACCGCGTCGGTGAATGCCGACAAGCCCAGCCCCGACCTGCTGGCCTATGCCACGACCAAGGGCGCGATCCAGAACTTCACCGCGGGCCTTGCGCAGATGTTGGCCGATCGCGGCATCCGCGCGAATGTCGTGGCGCCGGGGCCGGTCTGGACGCCGCTGATCCCGGCCAGCTTTCCGGGCGACAAGGTCGCCACCTTCGGCCAGAACTATCCCATCGGGCGGCCGGCGCAGCCTGCGGAACTGGCATCGGCCTATGTGATGCTGGCGGAGGCGGCCTCCAGCTACATCTCCGGGGCGACCATCGCGGTCACCGGCGGCCAGCCGATCATCTGAGGGGGATGCCATGACCAGAACCCTTGCCCTTGTCGCGGCCCTTGCGGGGGTCGCGCTGCTGGTCCGGTCCGCGGCGCGCCGATCCGGCCCTGGCGCGGGCGACGCGATCCGTCCCGCAGGGCCCGACCAGATGCGCGATCCGCCCCCGGACTGGTCCGATGTCGATGAACGCGGGGACGAATCCTTTCCGGCCAGCGATCCGCCGGGCACCTACTAAGGCCCGGCCTTCCTGCCTTTGGTGCGGGCAAATCGACCCTTGTTTCGCCTTCTGCCGGAACATTCACGGGCGGTGCCTGTTCTGTTCCTGTCCGATCCAAGGAGGCATATCCGTGTCCAACGACCAGCCCGCCACGCCATCCCCCGCCAAGGCCCGCACCGCCCGGCGATCGCCGCGACGGACGGCCGATGCCGATCCGACCCTGCTGCGCCTTGCCGCCGCGCGTCTGGCGATCGAGGGGATTTCCCATCAGGTCGATGGCGGGCGCTTTGCGGCAAAGGTCGTGGCCGGGCAGCCGGACCTGTTCCAGGCGGACATCTTTTCGGACGGGCACGACATCATCGACGCCGCTTTGCTGTGGCGCCCGGTCGGGCAGGATGATTTTGCCGAGGTGCCGATGACCTTCGTCATCAACGACCGCTGGCAGGCCAGTCACGCCTTCGACGCGCCGGGGGACTATCAGATCGGCTTTGCCGCTTGGCGCGACCTGTTCGCGACATGGCGCAAGGAGATCCTGGCCAAGCATGCCGCGGGTCAGGCCATATCGCTGGAACTGACCGAGGGCCGTCACCTGATCGAGGCCGCCATGGGCCCCAAGGGCCGCGCCGGCGCCGACGACCGGGCCGCGCTGGAGGCGGTTCTGGCGCAGGACGACGGTCTGGCGGCGCAGGGTGATGCGACCCGCCTGGTCGCGCTGACGGATGATCAGGTGACCGCGCTGATGAACCGCGCTGCACCTCGGACCGACCTGACGCTGTCCGACACGCTGCCTTTGCATGTCGACCGGCAGGCCGCGGCCTTCAGCGCGTGGTATGAACTGATGCCCCGGTCACAATCGGGCAGCATGGATCGGCACGGCACCTTCGACGACGTGATCGCGCGCCTGCCCTATGTGCGCGATCTGGGCTTTGACGTGCTGTATTTCCCGCCGATCCACCCGATCGGGCGTACGAACCGCAAGGGTCCGAACAACAGCCTGACCGCAGGGCCGGACGATCCCGGCAGCCCCTATGCCATCGGGTCCGCGGATGGCGGGCATGATGCGATCCACCCCGAACTGGGCGATTTCGACGATTTCCGCCGCCTGATCGATGCCGCTCGCGACCACGGGCTGGAGATCGCGCTGGATTTCGCGATCCAGTGCTCGCCGGATCACCCGTGGATCAGGGAACACCCGGAATGGTTCGACTGGCGCCCCGACGGCACCATCAAGTTCGCCGAGAACCCGCCCAAGAAGTACGAAGACATCGTCAACGTCCATTTCTATCGCGATGCCCTGCCGGGGCTGTGGTACGCGCTGCGCGACATCGTGCTGTTCTGGGTGAACCACGGGGTGCGCATCTTTCGCGTGGACAACCCGCACACCAAGCCTTTCCCGTTCTGGGAGTGGATGATCGCCGAGGTCCGTCGCGTCGATCCGGGCGTGATCTTTCTGGCCGAGGCCTTCACCCGGCCCAAGGTGATGAAGCGGCTGGCCAAGGTCGGGTTTTCGCAATCCTATTCCTATTTCACCTGGCGCAACGAAAAGGCCGAGATCACCGAATACCTGACCGAGCTGACGCAGACCGACAGCCGTCTGGTGATGAACCCGAACTTCTTCGTGAATACCCCCGACATCAATCCGCGCTATCTGCAGTCCAGCGGCCGACCCGGCTTTCGCATCCGTCTGGCACTGGCCGCGACCCTGGGCGGCAATTACGGCGTCTATAGCGGCTTCGAGATCTGCGAAGCCGCGCCCGTGCCCGGCAAGGAAGAGTATCTGGACAGCGAGAAGTATCAGCTGCGGGTCTGGGACATGGACCAGCCGGGCAACATCCAGGACGACATCCGCCTGATGAACCGCCTGCGCCGCGATCACCCGGCGCTGCGCCAGTTCACCGATCTGACCTTCCACATGGCCCATAACGACCAGGTTCTGGCCTATGGCAAGCGTTCCGGGGACGATTACGTGCTGATCCACGTCAACCTGGACCCGCACAACACCCAGGTGTTCCAGTTCGAGGTCCCGCTGTGGGAATTCGGCCTGCCCGACGACGCGTCGATCGAGGTCCGCGACCTGATCCACGGCAACAGCTTCACCTGGCACGGCAAGACCCAGACCCTGGATCTTGATCCGCAGACCCGTCCCTATGCCATCTGGCAACTCATCGCACCGGGAGCGCCGCGCCCATGAACATCCCGAACCCCAAGCGCGACGGCGCAACCTTCGCCGTGACCGGCGGCATCGACCGCGACCAGGCCGACTGGTACAAGGATGCGGTCATCTATCAGCTGCACATCAAGGCGTTCATGGACTCGAACGGCGACGGCATCGGCGATTTCGCCGGGCTGATGCAGCGGCTGGACTATGTTCAGGAGTTAGGCGTGACGGCCATCTGGCTGCTGCCCTTCTATCCCTCGCCCCTGCGCGACGACGGCTATGACATCGCCGACTATCGGTCGATCAATCCGTCCTATGGCGCGATGCGCGACTTCAAGGCCTTCGTGACCGAGGCGCATCGGCGCGGCATCCGCGTGATCACCGAACTGGTCATCAACCACACCAGCGACCAGCATCCGTGGTTCCAGAAGGCCCGCCATGCCAAGCCCGGATCGGCGGCGCGCGACTTCTATGTCTGGTCCGACACGGACGAAAAATGGCCCGAAACCCGGATTATCTTTCTGGACACGGAAAAGTCGAACTGGACCTGGGATCCGGTCGCGGGCGCCTATTACTGGCACCGGTTCTATTCGCACCAGCCCGACCTGAACTTCGACAACCCCAAGGTGTTGGCCGAGGTTCTCAAGGTCATGCGCATGTGGCTGGAGATGGGCGTGGACGGGCTGCGCCTGGATGCGATCCCCTATCTGGTCGAACGCGACGGCACCAACAACGAGAACCTGCCCGAGACGCATGACGTCCTGAAGGCCATCCGTGCCGATCTGGACAAGCATTTCCCCGACCGGATGCTGCTGGCCGAGGCGAACCAGTGGCCCGAGGACACCCGCCCCTATTTCGGCGAGGGTGACGAGTGCCACATGGGCTTCCATTTCCCGCTGATGCCGCGCATGTACATGGCGCTGGCGCAGGCCGACCGACACCCCATCACCGACATCATCCGCCAGACACCCGAGATCCCTGAGAACTGTCAGTGGGGCATCTTCCTGCGCAACCATGACGAGTTGACGCTGGAGATGGTGACGTCCGAGGAGCGCGACTATCTGTGGCAGACCTATGCCACCGATACGCGGGCGCGCATCAATTTGGGCATCCGCCGCCGCTTGGCGCCGCTGATGCAGAACGACCGCCGCAAGATCGAATTGCTGAATTCGCTGCTGATGTCCATGCCCGGCACGCCGATCATCTATTACGGCGACGAGATCGGGATGGGCGACAACTATTATCTGGGTGACCGGGACGGGGTCCGGACGCCGATGCAGTGGTCGGGCGACCGCAATGCGGGCTTTTCCACGGCCAAGCCGCAGCAGCTGTATCTGCCGACGATCATCGACGCGGTTTATGGCCACCAGGTGATCAACGTCGAGGCACAGGCGGACGACCCGTCGTCGCTGCTGAACTGGATGCGCCGGATGATCACCGTGCGCCGCCAGCATCCGGCCTTCGGGCGTGGAGAGATGACGCTGCTTTATCCGCGCAACCGCAAGATTTTGGCCTATGTCCGCGAACACGAAGGGCGCGCCTATCTGTGCGTCGCCAACCTGTCGGACAGCGCGCAGGCGGTCGAGCTGGACCTGGCCAGCCGCCGTGGCATGGTGCCGGTGGAACTGACCGGTCGGTCGGCCTTTCCGCCGATCGGCGATCTGCCCTACATGCTGACGCTGCCGGCCTATGGGTTCTTCTGGTTTGCCCTGTCGGGCGAGGAGGAGATGCCGTCCTGGCACGAACAGCTGCCCGACATCCTGCCGGAATTCATGACGCTGACCACCCGCGACGGCAAGGTCAGCACCGCGCTGGCCGGCCGCGAGGGCGCGCAGCTGCAGGCAGAGGTCCTGCCCCAATGGCTGCCGCTGCAGCGCTGGTTCGCGGCAAAGGATCAGTCCGTCCCGGCCCGTGTCCGTCTGCGTCAGCTGGGCGATCTGGGGCAGGGCGAACATGCGATGGTCGCGCTGGACGTGACCCCCGGCGGCGAGGGCGAGGAGCAGAGCTATTTCCTGCCCCTGTCAGCCCGGTGGGGAGACGAGAACCTGCGTCCCGGTGCGCCCAAGCTGTCCTGGACGCTGGCCAAGATCCGCCACACCGCACGGGTTGGCGCGCTGGTCGACGGCGCCTTCGACGAACGCCTGCCGCAGCTGCTGCTGGACGGGATGGTCGAGGGAAAGGCCCAAGGCGATCTGCAGTTCCACGGCACCGACGCCCTGCGCGCCATCACTGAACCCGGCACTCCGCGCCAGATGGGGGTCGAGCAGTCGAACCTGTCGATCGCCTTTTCGGACCAGATCATCCTGAAGCTGTATCGTCGCCTGCGCACCGGGCATCAGCCCGATGTGGAGGTGGCGCAGTTCCTGACCACGGTCGCGGGCTTTGCCCATACGCCGCGCTATCTGGGCCATCTGGATCACAAGGGTGATCAGGACACGACCCTGGCGGCCGCCTTTGCCTTCGTCCCGAACCGGGGCGACGCCTGGACGGGCATCGTCGATGCGCTGATGCTGGAACTGAACGAAAGCGACGGCTGGACCTCGGCGGGCGATGCCGCGCCGGTGCGGCATGGATACGACTTTCCGCTGTCGATCGGCACCCTGCTGGGACAGCGGACCGCCGAGCTGCACCGCGCCCTGGCGACGCCCACCGACGATCCGGCCTTCGCACTGCAGGACCTGACCGCCAAGACGCTGCGTGGTTGGGCCGATGATGCGGTCGCCGATGCCGAGGCGATGCTGGCCCGGCTGGAACAGGCCGACCTGCCGGACGACGCGGCACCCTTGGCGCAACAGGTGCTGGCGCAGCGCGACGCGTTGCTGGACCGGCTGCGCCGGGTTGCGGAGCTGACCCCGTCCGGCGGGCTGTCGCGCGTCCATGGCGACTATCACCTGGGTCAGGTCCTGCTGGCGCAGAACGATGTGGCCATCATCGATTTCGAAGGCGAACCCGCGCGGTCGCTGGACGAACGTCGGGCCCTGTCGTCGCCCTTGCGCGATGTGGCGGGGATGCTGCGGTCGTTTGATTATGCCGCGATGACGGTCGTGGCACGGCATCGCGCCAGCTTTGGCACGACGGTCGAACAGGCGCTGGAGCGGATCGAGGATTGGCGGCGCACCGCTAGCGCGGCCTTCCTGGACAGCTATCGCCAGCATGTCGACGGGTCCGCGAACCTGCCATCCGATCGCGCCGCGGCCGATGCACTGCTGGATTTGTTCCTGCTGCAGAAGGCCATCTACGAGACCGGATACGAGCTGGGCAACCGCCCGGCCTGGGTCGGCATCCCGCTGGCCGGTATCCTGGAACTGCTGACGCAGGAGAACGCATGACCGATGTCGCATATCTGCCCGACGGGCTGACCTCCACCGGGATCGAGGCGATCCTGCGGGGCCAGCATCACGATCCCTTCGCGATCCTGGGTCCGCATGACGGGCAGCTGCGCGTCTTTGCGCCCCAGGCCGCCGAGGTCCGCGCGGTGGCCAATGGCGGTGTCTTTCCGCTGGAACGCATCCACCCCGAGGGGTTCTTCTGCGGGCCAGCCCCGCAGGGGGACTATCGACTGGCGATGCGGGCAGGCGATCATGAATGGCAGGTCGACGACCCCTATCGCTTTGGCCCCGTGCTGGGAGAGATGGATGAATATTTGCTGGCCGAAGGCAGCCACCGCCGCCTGTACGACAAGCTGGGCGCCCATCCGGTCACCCATCAGGGCGTCGCCGGCGTGGCCTTTGCGGTCTGGGCACCCAATGCCCGCCGTGTCAGCGTGGTCGGCCATTTCAACGCATGGGACGGACGCCGCCACCCGATGCGCCGCCGTCTTGGCCCCGGCATCTGGGAGCTGTTCATCCCCGGCCTGACGACCGGCGAGATCTACAAGTACGAAATCCTCAGCGCGCATGGCGAACGCCTGCCGCTCAAGGCGGACCCTGTCGGCTTCGCCCATCAGCAGCCGCCAGAAACCGCGTCCGTCGTCCACGGGCTGCCCGATCACGACTGGCGCGACGGCGCATGGATGACCGAACGCGCGCGTCGGCAGGACCGTCAGGCGCCCATCTCGATCTATGAGGTGCATCTGGGGTCATGGCGCAGGGGCGGCGATGCCGAGATCCTGGACTATGACGCGATGGCCGATCTGCTGGTGCCCTATGTCCAGCAGATGGCCTTTACCCATGTCGAATTCCTGCCGGTGGGCGAACATCCCTTTACCGGATCATGGGGCTATCAGCCCGTGGGCCTGTTCGCGCCGACCAGCCGCTTTGGTTCCCCCGAGGCGTTCGCGCGGCTGGTGGACCGGCTGCACCAGGTGGGCATCGGCGTCATCATGGACTGGGTGCCCGCGCATTTCCCGTCCGACGCACATGGTCTGGCGCAGTTCGACGGCACGGCGCTGTACGAACATGCCGATCCGCGCCAGGGGTTCCATCAGGACTGGAACACGCTGATCTACAACTTCGGCCGCCGCGAGGTTGCCAATTTCCTGCAGGCCAGCGCGCTGTACTGGGTCGACAAGTTCCATGTCGACGCGCTGCGCGTCGATGCGGTGGCGTCGATGCTGTATCTGGACTATTCGCGCCAGCCCGGCGAATGGGTGCCCAACCGCCATGGCGGCAACCAGAACCTGGAGGCCATCGACTTTCTGCGCGAGGTGAACACCCGCGTCACCACCGACCATCCCGGCGCCGTCACCATTGCCGAGGAATCGACCGCCTTCCCGATGGTCAGCCGTCCGGTCGACCAAGGGGGCTTGGGCTTTGCGTTCAAGTGGAACATGGGCTGGATGCACGACACGCTGGCCTATTTCCGGCTGGACCCGATCCATCGGCAGTATCATCAGCACGATCTGACCTTCGGCCTGGTCTATGCCTTCTCCGAGGATTTCGTCCTGCCGCTGAGCCATGACGAGGTAGTGCACGGCAAGGGATCGCTGATCCGCCAAATGGCCGGCGACCGCTGGCAGAAGTTCGCGAACCTGCGGGCCTATTACGCCTTCATGTGGACCCATCCGGGCAAGAAGCTGTTGTTCATGGGCTGCGAATTCGCGCAGGACCACGAATGGAACCACGACCAGTCGCTGGACTGGCATCTGCTGGACGACCCCATGCATTCCGGCGTGCAGGCGCTGGTCGGGGACCTGAACCGGCTGTATCGTGACACGCCCGCGCTGCACCGGCTGGATTGCGATCCCGACGGGTTCGAATGGATCGACAGCAGCGACAGCGCCCAAAGTGTGCTGGTCTGGATGCGCAAGTCCGACGACGGCGCGCCCCCGGCGGTGGTGGTGTGCAACCTGACCCCCGTCGTGCGTGAGGGTTACCGGATCGGCGTTCCGGTTCCCGGTGCTTGGCGCGAGGTGCTGAACAGCGACGATCAGGCCTATGGCGGATCGGGTGTCGGCAACGCGGCGGTGCGCGATGCCGAAGCCGTCGTCTGGCATGGCCGCGACCAGTCGCTGAGCCTGACCCTGCCGCCGCTGGCGACCATCGTGCTGATGCCGGTGCAGGCATGACCTCTGCCCCTCAGGCGCAGGGTGACGGCAGCGACCTGCATGCCCGCGCCCGCGCCTATGGCATCCAGCCGCAATACGATCTGGTCGGGGGCGCGGTGCATGACGCCCCCGACGAAACTTTGCGCGGGTTGCTGGAGGCGTTCGATGCGGACACGCTGCCGCCCTTGGCATCAGAGCCACGCCTGACCGCGCCCGCCGGTGCGCAATGCCATGTGCCCGGGCAGGGTCGTCACTGGGGCATCGCCTTGCAGCTGTACCAGCTGCGCAGCGATCGCAACTGGGGCATCGGCGATTTCGGCGACCTGCGCGTGCTGGCCGGTCATGCTGCACAAGCCGGGGCGGCGTTTCTGGGCCTCAACCCGCTGCACGCGATGTTCCTAGCCGACCCGTCACGGTGCAGCCCGTTCTCTCCGTCGAACCGCCGGTTCCTGAACCCGCTGTACCTGGCGGTCGATCAGGTGCCGGGATTTCGCGCCGACATGGCCGATGCGGCGGTGCTTGAGGATCTGCGCGCCGCGGAACTGGTCGACTATCCGGGCGTAGCCGCGGCCAAGCTGTCGGCCTTGCGCGCCATATGGTCCGCGGGCGCGACCCTGCCGGACGATTTCGTGGCCCAAGGCGGCGACGATCTGCGCCGTCATGCGCTGTTCGAGGTCGCCTCGGCCGCGATGGTCGATGCCGGTCACGGCGCGGGTTGGCTTGGCTGGCCCAAGGCATGGCGCGATGTCGATGGCGATGCCATGCTGCAGCTGGCGCAGGAACGGGCGGATGACGTCGCCTTTCACATGTGGCTGCAATATCTGTGCCAGTCGCAACTTCAGGCCCTGCGCGACCGCTGTCGCGAGCTGGGTATGGCGATCGGCCTCTATCTGGATTTCGCCGTCGGAGAGGCGGCCGACGGGTCCGGCAGCTGGGGCAGCGACATCGTGCTGCCCGACGTGCGCATCGGGGCACCGCCCGATTACTTCAACGAACAGGGGCAGGACTGGGGTCTGGCACCGCTGTCTCCTGTCGCCATGGCGGCGACCCGCGCGGCGCCGTTCCGCGACCTGATCCGGCACGCGACACGGCAGGCAGGCGCGCTGCGGATCGATCATGCGATGGGACTGTGGCAGCTGTTCCTGATGCCGGAGGGGGCAGGGGCCGCCGACGGAACCTATGCCCGCTATCCGCTGGAGGACATGCTGTCCGCTTTGGCCGAGGCATCCCGGCAGAACCGGACCACCATCATCGGAGAGGACTTGGGCAACGTCCCCCCGGGCTTCCGCGGGGTGATGGAGGCCTGCCGCATCCTGTCCTATCGCATCTTTTTTTTCGAACGACGCGAGGACGGCTTCATCCCGCCTGCGGACTATCCGCGCGATGCGCTGGCCTGCCTGTCCACGCATGACCTGCCGACGTTTCGCGGCTGGTGGAAGGGTGATGACGTGGCCCTGCGGCAGCGGTTCGGCTTCATCAGTGACGCGGCCGCGACCGAACAGCGCGATGCGCGCACGGTGGAACGCGCCGATCTGTTGGCCGATCTTGTCGCGGCAGGGCTGCTGACGGCCGACGTCGCGGCGGGGATCGACCCGAGCGACGCCCCCACCGCGTTGACCATCGCCGTCCATCGCCACTTGGCCAGCGCGCCGTCGCGCCTGTTCGCCGTGCGTCTGGAGGATCTGGCGGCCGAGTTGCACCCGGTCAACGTGCCGTCGACGGTGGACGAATATCCCAACTGGCGGCGCAAGTTGTCGATGCCGCTGGACGATCTGGTGGCAACGGCGCTGTTTCGGGATCTGACAGGCGGACTGGCGGCGGAACGGCCGATCGAACCTGACGCTGCCTGACCCCTTCGGAACAGGCAGCGCCAGGGGCCGTCAGTCGTTCTTCAACGCCTTCATCTCGTACTCCATCATGAACGAGATGAAGGACCTGATGACCACGATCGCGCCCAGCAGCAGGATGTTCGCCAGACTGAGATGCAGGATGGTGCGGATCAGGTCGGCCACGATCAGCACCTCCAGTCCTGCCAGGATGTGCCGGCCAAGTGCCAGTCGCCCATGGTTCAGCTGATGATGGCGGTCATGCGCGTCGCGGTGCATCACATCACCCGACACGAAGCGCGTGGCGAAACGCGCCACGCCCAGAAGCAGGATCCCGATCGCGAACAGCTCCAGCGCGATCACGATCCATTCCAGCCCCGTCGCCACCATGCCCAGGTGATCCGCCATGGAGGACATCGTCGTGTCAGTCATGCTGCCTCATCTGATGGCTGCCGGTTCATGCCGTTTCGGTCCGTTTAGGCAGGGAGTAGAGCAAGACGGCATCCGATGCACCTCCCAAGGTTCGACGGACATCGTCGCCCTGATGCCCGACGCCAATAGGTGGTCGCCTGTCCGCCCTCCGGCGCGGCCATTGGGGCGTCATTCACGACCGTTACAAGGAAAGCGTTACGGAAAAGGTCTGATCCCGAACCATTCAAACCCAACAGAAAATCCCGGCATTCCTGCCGGGATCGATCCTACTGCCTGAACTGTTGGCCGGTCATCAGGCCTGATCGCCATGCCCCTGCACGACCTGCGCGTGCTGGACGACCGTCCAGTCCTCATGGGCCTTCTGTCGATAGACGGATGTGCAGGTGGCGGTGAAGGTGGTGTCGCCCTTCTGCGCCTTGACCTCATAGCCGACGACGATCAGGCCCTCTTGGGGACGAGAGATATGGCGGTTCGAAAAGGCGACCTCGTCCCATTCCGGCGTGCCGGTGACGGCCTCGACCGCTGCCTCGTCGTGAAACAGATAGGGCGCATGGCTCAGCGCCATCACGCATTCGGGGTCGACCCGCTCATGGTACCGCCCTTCCGAGGCGCGCCACAGGCTTTCCTCAAAGTTCCAGACCCGTGTGTCATCCATCATGCATCTCCCGTTTGCGTTCCACCTCAACAGGAGGGATCGCAGCCGGTTCCCCGAAGGGCGGCACAGTGTCGTGATGATGACAGGGGGCGTTGCGGTGATCGCGGATGGATCGATCAGCGGTCCCGTCCCGCACGCGTCGCGTACAAAACCGGTTCGAGCAGATAAACAACCGGGGAAAGAACCTAAAACAACACCAATCAACGTCCCCGGTTGTTATGTACCTTATGCCTGAAATTGATTGACCAGTCAGCCTATCTGTTTCGACAGGGTGGGGTGATCGCATATCGGACGGCACGAACAAGACCGGCCCCCGGAAACGGGACCGGGGGCCGCTGCAGGGGCCTGATCCACCCGCCTAATGAAGGCTGAGAGGAGAGGGAACTCGCTGATCGGACAAACCCTGCACATACAGTTTACGGGCGGGGTCCGGAAAAGTTTCACCCTATGCGGGCAAGATCGCCTAGAGCGACAGATCCTCGATGATCTCGGCCCGCACGCCCTTCAGCGGGTCGTCCTCGGTGTGCCGGACAAGATAGTCATAGGCCGCCTGATGGCTGTCGAATGCCATGGGCGCGTCGGTCGCGGTGAAGCCGTCGCCTGCCTGCGACAGCTTCATGTGCGGGGCGGCGCCCAAGGCGATGACGAATGTCTGCATTCTGCTCTCTCCGGTCCGGACTGGTGGGGGCGGGCATGGCTGCGGCCCGCCGATCCCTGCTGCAACGCGCGCCGGGCGGAAATGGCGCCGACCGTCATGCGGTCGGCACGGTCCCCCCGTCGATCACGTATTCCGTGCCGGTGATGCTGGCGGCGCGATCGGACGCCAGGAACGCGATCAGGTTGGCCACCTCGGCGGGCCGGGACGGGCGGCCCAGGGGGATGCCGCCAAGGCTGTCCATGATGATTTGCCGCCCCCCGTCCAGGTCCGTTCCTGCATCCGACGCCAAGCGTTCGGCCAGCCGGACCGAGGCCTCGGTCTCGATCCATCCCGGCGCCACGCGAACCACGCGCACGCCATGGGGCGTGACCTCCTTGGACAGGCTCTTGCTGTAGACCGAAAGGGCGGCCTTGGCGCTGGCATAGGCGGTCGTGGCCTCGGGCAGGGGCAGCAGCGCCTGGATCGAGGTCACGTGGATCACCACCCCCGACCCCTGCGCGACCATGCCGGGCACCAGCGCGCGGTCCAGACGCAGCGCGGGCCGCTGGTTCAGGTCCAGTTCGGCCTCCCACTCCGCCTCTCCCAGGGTGGCAAAGCCGCCGCCGGGGGCGGACGATCCGCCCAGCATGTGCACGATGATGTCGACGCCACCCATCCGATCCCGCACGGCGGCCGCGACGCTGTCGCATCCCGCCAGGGTGGTCAGGTCGGCGGCGACGAACAGGTCGTCCGGCAGGTTGGCGGCCTTGCGCGCCGTGGTCAGCACCCGCGCGCCAAGGTCGCGAAACAGCGCCACCGTGGCCGCGCCCGCGCCCTGCGTGCCGCCGGTGATCAGGGCGCGCTTGCCCAGCAGCGTCAGGAACCCAGTCATGCCCCGATCTCCAATGCGGTGATGCGATCGTCGGACAGCGCGAAGGCAAAGCGCAGCATGGCCGGGCTGCCGGGGAAATCGCCGGTGACGGTGGCGCGGACGAAGGTCCTGCCATCGGCTTGGATCATGTCGATCGGTTCGGCATGGTGGCGGTACTTGGCCTTGGCGGCCAGCCACCAGTCCCGGATCTGCCGCGGCCCGTGATGGTCGCGACCTTCGTCATGGACGACGGCATCGCTGGCAAAGGCGGCGGCCAAGATGTCGCCATCCTGGGGCGCGCGGGCGGTGAAATAGGTGCGGATCGCGGGCGGCATCTGCATGGGACGTCCTTTCATGTCTGCTGCCCCCAACATAGCGCTGGACGGTCATGCGGATAATCGGGATAGATCGGCATCTGGTGATGACAGGATCGGGACAGTGGGCGTCGTGCGATGGATGGAGGGCTGAAGGCGCTGGAGGCAGTGCTGGCCATCGCGCGGCGCGGATCGTTCCGGGCCGCAGCGCTGGACCTGGGCATGTCGACGACCGCCCTGTCGCACAGCATCGCACGGCTGGAGGCGTCGCTTGGCGTCCGCCTGTTCAACCGTACCACCCGCAGCGTGTCGCTGAGCGATGCCGGCCGCGCCTTTGTCGCCCGCATCGGCCCCGCGGTGACCGTGATCCGCACCGCGATGGAGACCGCGCAGTCGCAAGGGACGACCCCCTCCGGCCTGCTGCGCATCAACGCATCCGTCCAGGCGGGGCGCGAGGTGGCGCCGCTGGTCCTGGCCTTCCTGCGCCGTCACCCGCGGATGCAGGTCGATCTTGTCACCGAAGGGCGGCTGGTCGACATCGTGGCCGAAGGGTTCGACCTGGGCCTGCGCCCTGCGGACCTGGTGCCGCGTGACATGATCGCCCTGCCCGTGGGGCGGCCGCAGCGCCATGCCGTCGTCGCATCGCCGGATTGGATCGCGGCACATGGTACGCCCCTGACGCCCGCCGATCTGCCGCCGGCGGAGTGCATCCGGGTGCGGCTGCCCAACGGCGCGCTGCTGCGCTGGCCGTTCCAGCGCGGCGCCGAGGTGGTGCAGATCGAGGCCCAGGGCCGCCTGACCCTGGACGAGGCCGCCATCGCGCGCGCCGCGGTGCTGGATGGCGCCGGCATCGGGTTCTTCATCGAACAGGACGTGGCCGATGACATTGCTGCCGGGCGGATGGTGCGCCTGCTGGCCGACTGGACGCCGCCGCGGGCGCGCTTCAGCCTGTACTATCCGGATCGGCGCAATCCGTCGGCGGGGTTTTCGGCGTTCCTGGCCATGGTCCGCGACGTGGGGCGTGCGTGATGGTCCGCGGTCCTATCGCGGCCGCAGCCCGTCCAGGAACACGTCCAGCAGCAGGCCGGCCCGCGCCGGGTCCGCACCGGGACCATAGCTGAGGCTGAGCAGCACCCGGATCAGGTCGTCCGCCGTGACCGTGCCGCGGACCTGTCCCGCGGCCACGGCGCGGTCGCGCAGCCCACCCACGGCCGCCAGCATGCGCGCCGACTGTTCGGTGAAGAACGGCGCCTCCTTGTCCAGCACCGGGGCCAGGGCCGCGACCATGCCCCGCTTGGTGGCCATCATGTCCAGCGCGGCGTGCATCCAGACGGGCAGGTCGTCGGCGCGGGCCAGTGCCTCCAGCGCCTCGACCTCGCGGGCATAGACGGCCTGGAACAGCGCCTCGCGCGTGGGGAAATGGCGATAGAGCGTCGCGATGCCCAGGCCCGCGCGCCGCGCCACGGCCTCCAGGCTGGCGGCGTCGCTGCGAAAGACCTCGCGCGCGGCGGTCAGCAGGCGGTTGCGGTTGCGGGCCTGATCGGCCCGCGGCTTGCGCGCGACTGGCGTGTCTTCGCCCATTCCCCGACGTCTCCTTCATCGTTGTTGCGAAACGGAGGATGCCTCCGTATAGTGATGCCATGGCCGCCACCGGCCCGACTTCCCGATAGCTTACCGCCAACGAGGGAAAGATGACACAGACCCTGAACCTGACCATCAACGGAACCGCCCGGGCGATCGCCCTGGACGACCCGCGCGCGACCCTGCTGGACGTGCTGCGCGAACGGATCGGCCTGACCGGGACCAAGAAGGGGTGCGACCGCGGCCAGTGCGGCGCCTGCACCGTGCTGATCGACGGGCGGCGCATGAATGCCTGTCTGGCCTTGGCGCTGTCCCATGACGGGGCCAGCATCACCACGGTCGAGGGCCTGGCCCAGGGCGAGGACCTGCACCCCGTTCAGGCCGCGTTCATCCGCCATGACGGGTTCCAGTGCGGCTATTGCACGCCCGGCCAGATCATGTCGGCCGTCGCCCTGATCGCCGAAGGCGAGGCCGGGCTGGACCCCGAGCGCGTCCGCGAAGGGATGAGCGGCAACCTGTGCCGCTGCGCCGCCTATGCCGGCATCACCAAGGCCGTGCTGGACGCGACCCGCGTCATGACCGCCCGCGAGGACGCGGCATGAACCCGTTCGATTATACCCGCGCCGACACGCTGGAGGCCGCGGTGGGCGCCGATGGCGCGATCCTGGCGGGTGGGACGAACCTGCTGGACCTGATGAAGATCGGCGTGGCGACGCCATCGCGGCTTGTCGACATTTCGCGGTTGCCGATGCGGGAGATCGACGACCATGACGGCGGCCTGCGCATCGGCGCGATGGTCAGCAATGCGGATCTGGCGCGCGACCCGCGCATCCTGGCCCGGTTTCCCGCCGTGGCCGAGGCGCTGCTGTCCGGCGCGTCCCCGCAACTGCGCAACGCCGCCAGCACGGGCGGCAACGTGATGCAGGCGACCCGCTGCAGCTATTTCCAGGACCCGCTGTCGCCGTGCAACCGCCGCGAACCCGGGTCGGGCTGTTCCGCCATCGGCGGCGTGACGCGCAACCACGCGATCCTTGGCTGGTCCGACGCCTGCATCGCGACGCACACGTCCGATCTGTGCGTGGCGCTGGCGGCCTTTGACGCGGTGGTCCATGTCGCAGGCCCGACCGGCACCCGCAGCGTGCCGATGGCCCGGTTCCACCCGCTGCCCGATGCGGTCGGCGTGCCGCCCGCCCTTTCGGCCGGAGAGGTCATTACCCATGTGACCCTGCCCGATCCCGGCGGCATGGCCCGACACGCCCGCTATCTGAAGCTGCGCGAGCGGACGTCCTATGCCTTTGCCATCGTCTCGGCCGCGGCGGGGGTCCATGTGGAGGACGGCCGGATCGTGGCCGCCCGCCTGGCCCTGGGCGGGGTCGCGGCCCGCCCGTGGCGCGCCCATGCCGCCGAGGCCGCCCTGATCGGCCAGCCCGCGTCCGGGGACGCCTTTGCCCATGCCGCCGCGCTGGCGGTGCAGGGTGCCGCGCCGTCGGGGGACAATGCCGCCAAGATCGTGCTGGCACAGCGGATCGCCCTGCGCGCGCTGATGCTGGCCGCACAGGGCACGCCCGACCGGATGCCGGCGCTTCCCGCCTCTGTCTTCGAAGGAGACGACCATGGCTGACGTGACGACCACCCAGCAGCATGTGCGCTTGGGCTCGAACGCGGGTCAGCCGATGACCCGGCGGGACGGGCTGCTGAAGGTGACGGGCCGGGCGCCCTATGCGGCCGACCTGCGGCCCGAGGGCGTGCTGCATGCCGTCACCGCCGTCGCGGGCATCGCGCGGGGCACGGTCACGCATCTGGACACCGACGCGGCCATGGCGCATCCGGGCGTGGTCAGGGTTTATACCCCCGCGAACCGACCCCCGCTGGCGGTCCATCCCGACACCAAGATCCACGGCTTTGCCTGGAAGACCGAGGCGCTGCAGGACGACACGGTCCGCTATGCCGGCCAGCCCATCGCGCTGGTCGTCGCCGAGACGTTGGAGGCCGCGACTGAGGGCGCGCGCCTGCTGAACCCGCAGTATCGTACCGACCCGCCGCGGATCGGCCTGGACGGCGATGCGCCCTATGAGCCGGAGACCGTCAGCATCGGCCGCCCGCCGTCGCTGCAGGTGGGGGACATGGACGCCGTCCGCGCGCGGGCCGCCCACCATGTCGACACGGTGATCGAGACCGCGGCCCAGTATCACAACGCGTTGGAACCCCATGCCATCACCGCCCGATGGATCGGCGACCGGCTGGAGATCGACACGCCGAACCAGGCCATCGGCCTGCTCAAGCAAAGCTTTTCGGCCTATCTGGGCATCGATCCGGCGCAGATCGTGATCCGCAGCCCGTTCCTGGGCGGGGGCTTCGGGTCCAAGGCCATCCTCTACGGTGCCCAGCTGATGGTGGTTCTGGCGGCGCGGGACCTGGGCCGGCCCGTCAAGCTTGCCCTGCGGCGCGACCAGATGTACGGCCCGGTCGGCCACCGTCCCGCCACGCGCCAGACGCTGCGGCTGGACCTGGACGACCAGGGGCGCATCATGGCGCTGGACCATCACACGCTGGCCGTCGCCTCCAGCTTCAACGATTTCATCGAAAGCGCGTCGAACGCCTCGCACAGCGTCTATGCCACGACCGCGATGCGCACGACGCACAGCGCGGTGCGCGCCGATACCGGCACGCCCGGCCCGATGCGCGCGCCCGGAGAAGCGCCGGGATCGGCGGCCCTGGAGGTGGCCATCGACCAGGCGGCCCATGCGATGGGCATGGACCCGCTGGCCTTCCGCCTGCTGAACTATGCCGAAACCGACCCGGCATCGGGGATGGCGTTTTCGTCCAAGGCCTTGCGCGACTGCTATGCGCGGGCCGCTGACCTGTTCGGTTGGGCCGACCGCCCGATCGCGCCGCGGCAGATGCGCCAGGGACGGCTCCTCAAGGGCTGGGGCATGGGCACGGCGCAATTCCCATGCCCGATGTTCCAGGCCGCGGCGCATGCGACGCTTCGTGCCGATGGCAGCGCTGTGGTCGAAACCTCGGCCGCGGACATGGGGCAGGGCGCCTGGACCGCGCTGGCGCAGATCGCCGCCGACGGTCTTGGCATCGATGTCGACCGGCTGGAGTTCCGGTCGGGCCATTCCGACCTGCCCGATGCCGGGGTGGCGGGCGGATCGGGCCACACGGCCACGGCTGGCACGGCGCTGTTCAACGCGGGCGCCGACACGGTGCGGCAGTTGGCCGACATCGCGACGAAGGATCCCGGATCACCGCTGTTCGGGGCCGGCAATGCGGGCGTCACCGCGCGGGGCGGGCGCCTGTACCGCAACGACGACGACAGCCGCAGCGAGGCCTATGAGGACATCCTGGCGCGCGCCGGGCTGGACCTGCTTCGCGGAGAGGGCAGGGGCGCCCGCGAGGGCGAGCCGGAACGGGCGATGTTCTCTCATGGCGGGGTCTTCGCCGAGGTGCTGGTCGACCCGGACCTGGGCCAGATCCGGGTCAGCCGGCTGGTCGGTGCCTTTGCCGCCGGTCGCATCGTCAACCCGCATCTGGCGCGCAGCCAGCTGCTGGGCGGGATGATCTGGGGTATCGGCTTTGCGCTGCACGAGGAGGCGGTCCATGACCCGCGCACGGGGCGGTTCACCAACAACGACCTTGCCGGATATCACATCCCGGTCAATGCCGACGTGCCGCATGTCGAGGCGCTGACCGTCCACGAGGACGACGAGTTCGTGAACGCGCTTGGCATCAAGGGTGTCGGAGAGCTGGGCGTCACCGGCACGGTGGGCGCCATCGCCAATGCCGTCTGGCATGCGACCGGCATCCGCCCGACACGGTTCCCGATCCATCCCGAAAGCCTGATCTGACGGAAAGGGCCGGCCCCGTGCAGGGGCCGGCCGCAGGGATCAGTTCGACTTGACCGCGGGCAGGTCGATGTTGATCTCAAGGCTGGACATGTTGTCGCCGCGCTCCATGCGGACGTCGACATCCTTGTCGCCGATCGGCACGTGCTTGCGGATCGCCGCGACGATGTCGCGCTGCAGCATCGGCAGGTAATCCGCCTCGGCGGTGCCGCTGCTGCTGCGTTCATGGGCCAGAAGGATCTGCAGGCGGTCCTTGGCCGTCTGCGCGGTCGCGGGCGGGGTCTTCTTGCGGGCGAATCCGAACAGGTTCATGACGCCCGCCCGAACAGACGCTGGAACAGGCCCGGGCGGCGTTCGCCCTGGATGCGCATCTCGACCTGGGTGCCGGTCAGGCGGCTGACGGCGTCGTTAT
The DNA here is from genome assembly GCF_004010775.1 of Paracoccus sp. Arc7-R13. Taxonomy (NCBI): domain Bacteria; kingdom Pseudomonadati; phylum Pseudomonadota; class Alphaproteobacteria; order Rhodobacterales; family Paracoccaceae; genus Paracoccus; species Paracoccus sp. Arc7-R13. Next base: position 43,823 of record NZ_CP034813.1, read on the forward strand.
AGGCCTGGGACGCGGCGGAAGGGCCGTCCAGGGTGACGGGCGTGCCGACGTTCGACGCCTTCAGGATCGCCTTGCTTTCCGGCACGACGCCCAGCAGCGGGACGGCCAGGATCTCCAGCACGTCGTCGACGGTCATCATCTCGCCGCGGTCGACGCGCTCCTGGTCATAGCGGGTGATCAGGACCTGCGCCTTGATGGGCTCGGCGCCCTGGGTCTCGGCGCGCTTGGTCTGGCTGCTCAGCAGGCCCAGGACGCGGTCGCTGTCGCGCACCGACGAGACCTCGGGGTTGGTCACGACGACGGCCTCGTCGGCGAAATACATCGCCATCTGGGCGCCGTGCTCGATCCCCGCCGGGCTGTCGCAGACGACATAGTCGAATTCGGCCTTCAGCTCGTTCAGGACCTTCTCGACGCCCTCCTTGGTCAGGGCGTCCTTGTCGCGGGTCTGCGAGGTCGGCAGGATCGACAGCGTGTCGACCCGCTTGTCCTTGATCAGCGCCTGCTTCAGCTTGGCGTCGCCCTGGATGACGTTGATGAAGTCGAACACCACCCGGCGTTCGCAGCCCATCGTCATGTCCAGGTTGCGCAGACCCACGTCGAAGTCGATGACGACGGTCCGGAAGCCCTTCTTGGCCAGCGCGGCCGAGATCGCCGCCGACGATGTCGTCTTGCCCACGCCGCCCTTGCCCGACGTGATCACGATGACCCGCCCAAGGGGCGGGTTGGTCTTGGGTTCTGTCGTCATGCGATCACCTCCATGCAAAGTTTTTCATCCCTGAGATATATGTGCGTGCAGCGTTGGAGGGCCGCCGCATCCAGCGTCTCGCTGGTCTGGTAAAGGCCCGCGATGGCCACCAGTTCGGCGCTGAGGTTCTGACAGAAGATATGCGCGCCCTCGTCGCCATGACATCCCGCCATCGCGCGCCCGCGAAGCGTGCCATAGACATGGATGTTGCCCGCCGCCACCAGCTCGGCGCCCGACGCCACGGTTCCGATGATGGTCAGGTCGCCATGTTCGGCCATCACCCGCTGTCCGGACCGGACGGGCGCGTGGATGACGACGTTCTGGACCGGGGGCGGCACGTCGGCTGCAGCCGCGGCACCCGACGCGGCGGCGGCAGCGGCGGCCGCGCGGGGCAGCGGTGCGTCGCGTCCGGTGGTCACCGGGATAAGCCCGTGCCGGTCCAGCAGCGCCTCGTCCATGCCATGCGCGTTCTGGACGCCGAAGACCCGCAGTTCGCGGGTCCGTAGATGCGCCAGCAGGTCACCGATGCGGCCGTCCTCGCGCAGGCCGGGGGCGTTGGCCAGGTCCAGCACCATCGGCGCGCCGGCAAAGAACTGGGGCGTGGTGCGCAGCTGTTCGTCCAACTGGGCATAGAAGGCCGGGTCCGGGCTGTCACGATCAATGCGCAGGACAAGCGCAGTCAGGAATCGACCGCGCACCTGAAAGGCGGCGACGGTGGCCGGCGCGCGATCATGCCGGTTCCGGGCGTATCGTTCTGACACGTCGAGGCTGCTCCTGCTCTGGGGCGGGTCGCGATTCGGTGCCGCGCCGCTTTTGTTGACCCCCCTCTTTCACGAACTGGCGGACAAAGGAAGAATCTCCGCGCATTTTCAGCAGGAACCCGCCGCCGGAATGGCCCGCCCAAGGCAGACAGGCGGTTCCCTGCCGACGCGCGCGACCCCCTGCGCCGCGATCGCGGCCGCCGCGCAGGGCCGGATCGGGTCAGATGCGCGCCTGCTGCCGCAGCGTGCGGACCTGTTCGGCCGTCAGATAACGACTGGCCGCCAGACCGTTATCGCCCTGCCAGCGGGCAATGGCGCTGCGGGTCGAGGGTCCGAACGCCCCGTCGGCGCGCCCGCTCAGATAGCCCAGGCTGATCAGCTGACGCTGGATCGCCACGCGTTCGTCGCGGGTCAGGCCCAGCAGCTCCTCGTCGATGGCAGCTGCGCGGTTCTCGGTCGGCGCCGGGTCGCGGCCTGCCGCATCGCTTTGCAGCGACCGGACCTGCGCGTTGGTGACATAGCCCGTCACCCGTTCGCCGGTGTCGCGCTGCCACATGCGGATCGCCTCGCGCGTGCCGGTGCCGAACAGGCCGTCCGCGCCCTTGGGGTCATAGCCCAGGGCGATCAGGTTGCGCTGGATCTGCACGCGCTGGCTGCGCGACAGGCGCAGGTCCAGTTCGGCCTGCGCCGCGGATGTCGCCGGATCGGCGGGGGCGGGGTTCGATGCGGCGGCCCCGTTCTGCAGCATCCGCGCCTGGTTGGCGTTCAGATAGCCGTTGCCCGGAAGCTGTCGGGAATCCTGCCAGGCCGCGATCGCGCGGCGCGTGCCGGACCCGAAGACGCCGTCGATCCCCGACCGATAGAAGCCAAGCGTCGCCAGCCGCCGCTGGATCGCCATGCGGCTGGCCCGCGACAGGCCCAGATCGGCCTCGGCCCGCGCGGCGTTGTTCTGCGCCACCGGCGCGCCGCCAAGGTTCGACAGCCGCTGGCGGGCCTCGCGCGCATGGGTGCCGTTCGGATAAGCGTCGAGATACTGGCGATAGGCCGCGGCAGAGCCGTTCTCGACCACGCCCTGCCACAGCGAGCTTTCCTGGGCGGCCTGCTGCTGTTCCAGCAGGGTCTTGGCGATCGTGCCGACCATCTCGCCCAGGTCGGTTTCCGCTATTGCCATCTGGCCGGGCAGGGCCATCGTGCCTGCCAGCATCGTGGAAATGATAAAGCGTCGCATCATGTCTGTCCTTCCCGCGCGGATCAAAGCCGTACTGTCAACGTGCGTGATACCCGAAATATTTCCCGCGGAACCGGCGAAGACGCAAAATAAAGCAGATGTGTCCGTTCGTGTCGGGACCGGAGGGCCCCCGCGCGACGCCTATCGCCGCGCGGCGGGACGGACCGGGGCGGGATCGCCGATGGCGGCGGCCTTGGCCTTGCCGCGCCACAGGATGAACAGGCCGGACAGCACGATCAGTCCCGATCCGACCAGCATCCCCACGGTCAGCGTCTCGTCGAACAGCGCGATCCCCAGGGCCGCGCCGAACAGCAGCCGGGTATAGCGGAACGGGGTCACGGCCGACACGTCGCCGGTGCGCATCGCCTTCATCAGGCAGGAATAGGCCCCGATGCCGATCACGACGGTCGCCGACAGCAGCAGGGCGGCGCGCGCATCGGGCATCACGAAGCCCTGCCGCTGCCACAGGGAAAACAGCAGGCCGGCCACGGCCAGCGCCAGAAACCCGTACAGCCCCAGGATCGCGGTGCTGAGGCTGCGGGGCGCTGCGCGACTGGCCAGGTCGCGGCCGGCAAAGCCCAGCATGCCGATCACCGCCAGCAGCGACAGGGCCGAGAACCCGCCCGTTCCCGGCCGCAGGATGATCAGCACGCCCAGCAGGCCCAGCCCGATCGCCGTCCAGCGCCGCCAGCCCACCCGTTCGCCAAAGATCAGGGCCGCGCAGGCCACCACCACCAGCGGCGTCGCCTGCAGGATCACGGTCGCCGTGGACAGCGGGATCAGCGCCAGCGCCAGGACATAGAACAGCCGTCCCGTTATCTCGAAGAACACTCGGACCCGCATGGCCCGCGACAGCACGTCCGGCGTCATCAGCGCGTCGCCCTGCGCACGGGCGATGATCGCGAACAGCGCCGCGCCGCCAAGGCCGAACAGCATCATGATCTGGCCCACGGGCAGCAGGTCCGACACTGCCTTGACCAGCGCATCCTCCAGCGCAAAGGCCGCCATGGCGACGATCATCCATGCCGCGCCGATGGCGTTCAGCCGCGCGGGCGTGTCCGTCTTCAACATCGTGGTCCCCGCCGCTGCCTTGCGCCCTGCGCATAGGCGTCCCGGTCGCGATGTGCAAACCCCAACCATCTGTCGTCCACGGTACGAATGGAACGGAACCGGAACATGCGTATCGCGTTAACCATGCTGAAACACGAAAGGCTGTTCCCATGGACGATACCGATCCCAAATCCCATCCCGTCGACAACGCCGAAAAGGAACCTTCGGCCTGGGTCAGCGGCGATGATCCGATGACCGGCGCACAGGCGTCCTACCTCAAGACGCTCAGCGAGCAGGCGCACCAGCCCGACGCCTATGACGAGAACATCAGCAAGGCCGAGGCGTCGACCCGCATCGATGCGCTGAAGGCCAAGCTGGACCTTGAATAAGACCGGGCTGCGGGCCGCGCTGGCCCGCAGCCTGATCCCGCCTGTCGCGATCGTGCGGGAACGACCGGATCGCCGTCGCGTTGGCCGGCACCTTTTTCCCTGTTGATCGGACCTGAACCGTGCCCCTTCGCATCCTGGTTGTCGCCAGCGAGACCAAAGACCAGCGTGACGAACGGCGCCGCTATGCCAATACCGCTTCCGACGAAAGCTATGCCTTGGCGCTCAAGGCCTTGCGCGATGATCTCGAGATCGTTTCGACCTCCTGTGTAGAGAACGGCACGCAGATGAGCCTGCGCGATCTGGCGCAGTTCGACGGCATCGTCTTTGCCGGATCGCCGATCCAGATGCACCATGTCAGCGACGAGACGCGCCGTGCCTCCTCATTCATGCGATTGGTCTTCGATTCAGGGACGCCGTCCTTTGGATCGTGTGCGGGATTACAGATCGCGGCGGTGGCCGCCGGGGGCGCGACCGGCCCGCGACAGCCGGGCATAGAGGCCGCGCTGGCCCGCAACATCCTGACCACCGATGACGGTCGCGACCACCCCATGCTGGCCGGTCGCCCGCCGGTCTGGACGGCGCCCGCGATGCATTCCAGCATCGTGACGACCCTGCCGCCGGGCGCACGGGTGCTGGCCCGGAACGCCGACACCCCCGTCGAGGCAGCCGAGATCCGGCATGGCAACGGCGTCTTCTGGGGCGTCCAGTATCACCCCGAGATCACCTTGGCCGAGGTCGCGGCCTCGCTGCGCCGCCAAGCGTCCGACCTTGTCGATGCCGGGCTGGCCGCCAGCATCAAGGCGGTCGAGGATCATGCGGACAGGCTGCAGGCGCTCAGCGACGACCCCGCCCGCACGGATCTGGCCTGGCAGCTGGGCGTGGATGGTCAGGTGACCGACACGGCCAACCGCATTCGAGAGATCGGCAATTTCCTGTCCGCGCTTGAGGGGAACGCCCTACGCCTGCCGCATGGGCGCTAACCCCGACTGCGGCCCGTAACATCGGGACGCGATGCCGCGGCGCGGAACGACGGTCGGGGGCAGGCGTTGGCCCCGGAACTCAGCCATTCGGACCGCATCCCATGCCAGACACCCCGCAGAACCCCCTTGCCATCGTGACCGGCGCCGATTCCGGCATCGGGCGAGCAACCGCCATCGCGCTGGCCAAGGCGGGCCATGACCTGTTGATCACCTATCGGTCGGACCGCGACGGCGCGTCCGAGACGGTATCCAAGATCACCCAGATTGGCCGCCGGGCACGCCATGTGCGTTGCGACCAAAGCGTCCCTGACGACATCGCCGCGATGTTCGCGGACCTGGATGACCAGGGGATCGCCGCGCGCGTGCTGGTCAACAATGCCGGCATCGACGCCAGCGGCACGCCGGCGGCACAGATGACCGACGATGACTGGCTCAAGACGATCGCCACGGATCTGACCGGTCCGTTCATGCTGTGCCGCGCCTTTGCCACCCGTGCCGTCAAGGCGGGGAACGGCGGACGGATCGTCAATGTCAGCTCGATCCACGAGGATACGCCACGCATCGGATCGGCCGCCTATGACGCCGCCAAGAGCGGGCTGCGGATGTTGACGCGCACGCTGGCGCTGGAACTGGCAGGCGATGCGATCACCGTGAACAACGTGGCGCCCGGCATGATCCTGACCCCGATCAACCAGGCGGCCAAGGACGACCCCGACCTGCGCCGCAAGATGGAGAAGAACATTCCCCTGGGCCGCGCGGGCGAACCGCACGAGGTCGCCGACCTGATCGCCTTTCTGGCATCGGACGCGGCGGCATACGTGACGGGGCAAAGCGTCTTCATCGATGGCGGGCTGTCGATCAACCTGGGGCAGGGCGCCTGATGGCGCGCGACGCCGCGGGCTATCTGCCCCTGTCCGATTATGCGGCGCTTGGCGACGGGCGCGGCGTGGCCCTGTCCGGTGCGGACGGGGGCATCGACTGGTGGTGCGTGCCGAACATGGACAGCCCGCCGCTGTTCGATCGCCTTCTGGTCGGTCACGACGTGCTGGAAAACGGCGCGCAGGGCGGCCATTTCACGATCACGCCGCGGGGGACGTTCTCGGCCACCCGGCGTTACCGGCCCGACAGCAACGTGCTGGAGACGCGGTTTCGCACCGATGACGGCGTGGCCGTGCTGATCGAAAGCCTGAACAGCTCCACCGCAGGACGGCTGCCTTGGGCGGAGCTGGCGCGACGCATTCAGGTCCTGGACGGGCGGATGAGCTTTGACGTGGTGCTGCAGCTGGGCCACCGGTCGGGCAAGCGCAGCCCCTACATGGCCAAGCGCGGCCCCTACGAGACGTTCCATGTCGGATCGGTGCTGGGCCTGTTCCTGCATGGCGAACAGCTGCAGATCGACCATCGCGGCGACGACCGGGTCGAGGCGCGGCTGGTCCTGACCCGGGGCCAGACCGAGGTCATCGCCATCGTCGCCGGCGCGAACGAGCCGCTGGTCGTGCCGCCCCTGTCCGACATCGACGCCCGCATCGACCTGTCCGACCAGGAATGGCGCGACTGGTGCGCCCTGATCGCGCCCGACCTGCCCGACCGCGATTTCCTGATGCGGCAGGCGCTGGCGCTCAAGGTGCTGCTCTATGCGCCCAGTGGGGCGATCGCCGCGGCGGCCACGACCTCGCTGCCCGAACGGATCGGGGGCGACAAGAATTACGACTATCGCTTTGCCTGGGTGCGGGACGCGGGCTACGTCATCGAATCCTTCCTGCACCTGGGGATCATGGCCGAGGCCAAAGCCGCGCTGACCTGGCTTTTGAACCAGCTTTGCGCGCATGGGGCCAAGGTCTGCTTTTCGCTGGACGGCGGCGTCGAGGAGGGCATGGAGGAGATCCCCGTTCCCGGCTATCGTGGATCCCGCCCGGTCCTGTCGGGCAACCGCGCGGCGCGCCAGCATCAGCACGGCATCTATGGCGACATCTTCGAGACGGTGTCGGCATTCGTGCGCGCCGGCGGCCTGATCGACGACCGCAGCGCCGAGACACTGTCGCATTTGGCCGATGAATGCGCCGACCGCTGGAAGCAGAAGGACAGCGGCATCTGGGAACTGCCGCAGCTTGAACATTACACGATGTCCAAGATCAGCTGCTGGCAGGCGCTGAACCGCGCGGTTGAACTGGCCGATGCCGGCCAGCTGCCCACCACCTGCCGCGACCGCTGGAGCCGCGAGCGCGCCCGCATCGCCGCCTGGATCGATGCGCATTGTTGGGACGCGGATATCGGCGCCTATGTCATGCATCCCGGCACCACGCGGCTGGACGCGGCGCTGATTCTGGCGGTGCGTTTCGATTACGACGGCCATGACCGTCTGCGCCGCACGCTGGATGCGATCGACGCGCAACTGGGCGCGGGCGGGCACCTGCACTACCGATATACCGGGATGGACGCCGAGGAGGGGTGCTTTCTGGCCTGTTCGTTCTGGATGGTCGAGGCGCGCGTCCTGCTGGATCAGCGCGACAAGGCGCTTGCGCTGATGTCGGGGCTGCGCGCACGTATCGACGACGCGCCGGGCATCCTGCCCGAGATGATCGATCCTGACAGCGGCGAATGGCTGGGCAACATGCCCCAGGGTCTTAGCCATCTGGCGGCCTTGCAGGCCAGCTTGGCCCTGTCGCGCCACGCGCCGTGAAAGTTTTCAGGATGCCCCGCGGCTTGCGCGCCATCCGGTCGGTGCGCAGGAACCGTTCCCCCGGGGGGCCGCGTTCTATCAGCGAACGAACTGCTGCTGAAAGGAACGTCCCATGAAACTGGACGGAAAGAACATCGCCCTGCTGATCTCTCCCCGTGGAACCGAGGAGCCGGAGTTTTCCAAGCCGCTGGCCGCATTGCGCGACGCCGGTGCCAAGGTCACGGTCGTCAGCACCAAGACCGGCACCGCCAAGACGGTGAACGGCGATCTGGATCCCGGGTCGGATCACCAGGTCGACAGCGCGGTCGGGTCGGTCTCGGCCGGCGATTTCCATGGGCTGGTCATTCCGGGCGGCACCGTGGGCGCGGATACGCTGCGCGCGGACAAGGATGTGGTGGCCTTCGTCCATGACTTCTTCTCGCAGGGCAAGCCCGTCGGTGCCATCTGCCACGCCCCTTGGGTGCTGATCGAGGCCGGTGTGCTGAAGGGGCGGACCATCACCTCCTATCCCAGCCTCAAGACCGACATCACCAATGCCGGCGCCACCTGGGTGGACAAGGAGGTCATGACCGACAGTGGTCTGGTGACCAGCCGCAACCCGGACGATCTGCCCGCCTTCTGCGCCAAGCTGATCGAGGAGTTCGGCGAAGGGCGCCACGAGGACCAGACCCGCAGCGCCTGATCCGCTGCCCGCGCCCGTCACCCGTGACGGGCGCGTCTGCCGACCCATTTTACGGTCAAGCCTCGTCCCATCGGGACGAAAATTTCAGGGCCCACCGGGCCTTATTTTTTTGCGACTGAGATGACGCAGCCACAGTAGCGCAATCGTGCCACCGCCGGCTTGGGTCGTTTTCCGAAGCGTTGTTACCGATCTGACAAGATCAGCACAGGGTCCATGCCTCCCATTATCGACACGACATCCCCCGGCCCGATCCGCGGAACGGCGCCCATCGCGGGAAAAGCTGAACGAAGGGCTTGCCGAATCTTCCCGGCGGACACACGGTCGCACGGCGTTGTGAACGCATCGAGTGGTGTCCGGGCCCCTCTGACGAAAGTGGCGGCGCTTTCGTGATGTCGGCACCTGTTTTCGGATTCACCGCCTGGACTTTTCCTCATGACACAGGACACCCTATCCACCGCGCAAAAGCGCCCGGTCCTTTCCTATCTGAAATGGGCGATCATCGTCACCTTCCTGGGCCTGGCCCTGGGCGCGGTGCTGGGATGGAAGACGACCGGCACGCTTGGGGGCATGCTGTCGATCCTGTTCATCGTCACGGTGCTGGCGGTGCTGGAGATCTCGTTGTCCTTCGACAACGCCATCGTGAACGCCAACAAGCTCAAGGACATGCAGCCGGTCTGGCAGCGCCGCTTCCTGACTTGGGGCATCCTGATCGCCGTCTTCGGCATGCGGATCGTGTTCCCGCTGCTGATTGTGGTGATCGCGGCGGGCATCGGCCCGTGGCAGGCGCTGGTGCTGGCCGCAAGCCAGCCCGAGGAATACGCCCGCATCATGCATGACGCGCACCTGCCCATCGCCGCCTTCGGGGGGACGTTCCTGATGATGGTCGGGCTCAGCTTCTTCTTCGACCACGAAAAGGACGTGCACTGGGTCGGCTGGATCGAACATCACATGGCCAAATACGCCTCGATCCGCGGGGTCGAGGTCGCAGTGGTCCTGCTGTTCGTCCTGGGCTTCTCGCATCTGCTGGAGGGTTCGGAACGCACCACCTTCTTCACCGCCGCGATCTGGGGCCTGATGACCTTCCTGCTGGTCGAGGTTCTGGGCGGGCTGCTGGACAGCACGCAGGAGACCCTGCACAGTGCCGCCAAGGGCGGTCTGGGCGCGTTCCTGTACCTTGAGGTCCTGGATGCGTCCTTCAGCTTCGACGGCGTGATCGGTGCCTTCGCGCTCAGCCAGAACCTGTTCGTGATCGCGATCGGCCTGGGCATCGGGGCGATGTACGTGCGGTCCATGACCATCATGCTGGTCGAGAACAGCACCCTGTCGGAATACCGCTATCTGGAACACGGCGCCTTCTATGCGATCATCGCGCTGTCCGTGGTGATGTTCGCCCAGTCCCTTGTCCACATCCCCGAGGTCATCACCGGCCTGGGCGGTGCGACGCTGATCGGCATCTCGCTGTGGTCGTCGATCCGCTGGAACCGTCACGAGGCACAGCTCGCCGCCCAGTGACGACGCACCCTGCGGCCGCGCCCGACGCGGCCGCCGGAACGGCATGAATAGGGCGCCATCATTTATGTCGCAATTTCATCGCTCGAACGGGAACGATGGCGTGATCGGCGGGTTCGGCAGACGGACCACCGATCACAAGGGCGCATCCCATGGCCACAGTTTCGCGTTCCGGCCTGTCGGACAGCTCCCTGCTGGGCCTGGCGATCCTGAATTTCTTCCTGGCGGATGCGCGGGACGGGCTTGGGCCGTTTCTGGACGCCTTTCTGGCGACGCGCGGCTGGTCGCCGCTGCCCCTGGGGGCGATCGCGACGGTCGGTGGGCTGATCGGCCTTGCCCTGACCCCGTTCGCGGGGGCGCTGGTCGACAGGTCGCACTGGAAACGCGCGCTGATCGCCGGCCCGGTCATCGTCATCACCGCGGGGGCGCTGCTGACGCTGCTGGTGCCTGATCCGGCCGTGGTCTGGGTCGGCACCATCGCCACCGCGGTGCTGGGCGTGGTCATCGCCCCCGCCCTGGCAGGGCTCAGCCTGGGGCTGGTCGGGCAGCGCGCCTTTCCGCGCCAGATCTCGCGCAACGAATTCTGGAACCACAGCGGCAATCTGGCATCGCTGATGGCGATCTATCTGGCCGTCAGCCTGTTCGGAGAGTTCTCGGTCGTCTGGCTGATGATCGTGACGGCGCTTGGGGCGCTGATCGCGCTGCGGATGATCCGCCCGGACCAGATCGACCATGACGTGGCGCGCGGCATGGTCGGGGGCCAGGGTATGGACGACCATGCCCGGCCATCCGGCCTGTCGGTGCTGCTGCGCAACCGCGGCCTGATCCTGCTGGCGCTGGTGATGATGCTGTTCCATTTCGGCAATGCCCCGATGAGCCGGCTGATCGCGCAGGAGTTCTCGATCCAGCTGGGAACGCCCTTCCGCACGACGGCGCTGATCACCGGAGTCGCACAGGCGACGATGATCGCGGTGGCCGCGGCGACCCCGTGGCTGATCCGGCGTCTTGGGTTGCGGTCGTGCTTTCTCATCGCGCTGTGCGCGCTGCCGCTGCGTGGCGTCCTGGCGGGGATGGTCCCGGATTTCTGGGTCGTGGTTCCGGTGCAGATGCTGGACGGGATCGGCGCGGGGATGCTGGGCATCCTGACCCCGGTTGCCGCGGAACGGCTTCTGGCCGAGACCGGGCGGTTCAATCTGGGCTTTGCGACGGTGATGACCGTGCAGGGGGTCGGGGCGACCTTCTCCAACGTCTTCGCCGGCTGGATCGTGTCTGGCCACGGCTATGGCATGTCCCATTTCATCGGCGCGGGTGTGGCCCTTGCGGCCTTGGCGGTGTTCCTGCTCTTCAGCCGGACCATCGCGCCGGGACCCCGGTCCGCGGACTGACCGGGCAGGGGAATGGCCTGATGCGTTGACTTTTGATGGTGAAAAGAACAAAACAGGAACTTACAGCCCTGTTTTGGTAACCCCATGTCTGCCTCCTCCGCCACGCTTTCCGCGCTTCGCAGTCGCATCTCGCATCTCGAGGGGCATGTGCAGGCCCATGCGGTGCTGCCCTTCGGGCTGCCCGAGCTGGACCGCCGCCTGCCCCAGGGCGGGCTGGCCCTGGGCTGTCTGCACGAGGTCGCGGGCAGCGGTGCGGGCGCCGATGACGGGGCCGCGGCCGCCTGTTTCGCGGCCGGCATCGCCGCGCGCCTGCCGGGTCAGGTCCTGTGGTGCGTGACGCGGGCGGACCTGTTCGCGCCGGGCCTGGCACAGGCCGGCCTGACCCCCGACCGGGTCATCCATGTCGAGGCCGGGGACGAGACATCCGTCCTGGCCTGCATGGAGGAGGGGTTGCGCCATGGCGGCCTGGCCGCCGTCGTGGCCGAGATCGGGCGCCTGTCCATGACCGCCTCGCGCAGGCTGCACCTGGCGGCCAAGAACACCGGTACCACGGGCATCGCGCTGCGACGCTGGCGGTGGCTGGCGGATGCCGACGACTTTGGCCAGCCCACCGCGGCGATGACGCGCTGGCGCGTGTCGGAACGCCCCTCTTCCGCGCTGCCGGTGCCGGGCCTTGGCCGCGCGCTGTGGCTGGTGGAACTGATGCGCGCACGGGCGGGCGAGACCTTCGATCTGGAAGTGGAGGCATGCGATGGCACGGGTCATCTCGGTCTGCCTGCCGATGTGGCCAATCGACCGGCTGCGGCGGGTGGGCGATACGCCTTCGGATAGCGCGCCGCTGATCCTGTCGGGCCGGGCGGGCAGCCGCCGGGTGGTCACCGCCGCCTGCGACCGCGCGCTGGCGCTTGGCCTGCGGCCGGGCATGCCGGTCAGCAAGGCGCAGGCGATGATCCCCGACCTGCGCGTCGAACCGGCCGACCCGGATGCCGACATGGCGGCGCTGGAACGGCTGGCCCTGTGGCTGATGCAACGCTTTGCGCCCATCGTCGCGGTCGATCCGCCCGACGGGGTGGTGATCGACGCGACCGGCACCGACCATCTGCACGGCGGAGAGGACGCGATGCTGCAGGCGATCCTGGGCCGGCTGACCCTGTCGGGTATCGTCGCGCGGCTGGCCATGGCCGACACGTGGGGGGCGGCCCATGCCCTGGCCCGCCACGGCACGAACCTGCCCATCGTCGCGACCGGCGACATGCAGGCGGCGCTGGCGCCCCTGCCTTTGTCCGCGTTGCGCCTGCCGCCCGCCATCGTCGGCGGGCTGCAGGATCTGGGCCTTGCGACCATCGCGGATCTGATCGCGGTGCCGCGCGCGCCGCTGACCCGCCGGTTCGGACCCCAGGTGATGCGCCGCCTGGACCAGGCCTTGGGCACCCTGGGCGAACCCGTGGACCCGCTGCGCCCTGCCGACCTGGTGACCGCACGCCGTGCCTTTGCCGAACCGATCGGCGCGGCCGAGACCATCGCCCGCTATATCGACAAGCTGGTTCGCGATCTGTGCCGCCAGCTGGAGGCGCGGGGCCTGGGCGCGCGGCGGCTGGACCTGATCTGCTGGCGGGTGGACAGCCGCGCCCAATCCGTGCGCGTGGGCCTGGCCGCGCCATTGCGCGACCCCGCACGCCTGGTGCGCCTGCTGTGCGACAGGATCCCCACCATCGATCCGGGCTTCGGGATCGAGATCATGTCCCTGACCGCGACCCTTGCCGAACCCCTGGCCCCGCGCCAGACCGACAGCCTGCTGGAACCCGCGGCCCCCGACATGTCCAGCCTGATCGACAGCCTGACGAACCGGGTCGGCGCGCGTGCCGTCTATCGCCTGGCGCCGGTGGCCAGCGACGTGCCCGAACGGTCGGTCACCCGCGTGGCGCCGATGAGCGTCATCGCCGAGGGCTGGCCCGACCACTGGCCGCGCCCCTCGCGGCTGCTGGCGCGGCCCGAACCGATCGACACCATGGCCCTGCTGCCCGACCACCCGCCCCGCTGGATCGTCTGGCGCGGCGCCCGCCACGACGTCGAGGGTGCCGACGGGCCGGAACGCATCTTCGGCGAATGGTGGAAGCGCGATGCCGAAACCCGCGCGGTGCGCGACTATTTCCGCATCGAGGACCAGGCCGGGCGCCGGTTCTGGATCTTTCGCCAGGGCGACGGAGAGGACGTGACCACCGGGTCCCACAACTGGTTCCTGCACGGTGTCTTCGGATGAGCTATGTCGAACTGCAGGTGACCTCGCATTTCTCGTTCCTGCGCGGGGCGTCCTCCGCGCAGGAGCTGTTCGCCACCGCGGCGCTGATGGGCATGCGGGCGCTGGCCGTCACGGACCGCAACAGCCTGGCGGGCATCGTCCGCGCGTTCGAGGCGTCCAACGACACCAGCGTGCGGCTGATCGTCGGCTGCCGCTTGGACCTGCGCTGCGGCATGTCGGTGCTGGTCTATCCGATGGACCGCGCGGGCTATGGCCGGCTGTGCCGTCTGCTGTCCCTGGGCAAGGCGCGGGCGGGCAAGGGGGCGTGCCACCTGGACTGGGCCGATGTGGCGGACCACGCCCAGGGCCTTCTGGCAGTGTTGGTCCCCGACATGGCCGATGACGACTGTGCGCTGCGCCTGCGCCGGATGCGCGACGTCTTCGGCGATCGCGCCTATCTGGCGCTGACCCTGCGGCGGCGGCCCAACGATCCGCTGCGCCTGCATCGGCTGTCCCTGCTGGCCGCACGGGCCGGAGTGCCGACGGTGGTCACCAACGACGTGCTGTTTCATGACCCCGACTGCCGCATCCTGCAGGACGTGATGACGGCGATCCGCCACAACACGACCGTCGACGCCCTGGGCTTTCGCCGCGAACGCCATGCCGACCGCCACCTGAAGACCCCGGCCGAGATGGCGCGCCTGTTCGCCCGCTATCCCGATGCGCTGGCCCGCAGCGCCCAGATTGCCGACCGCTGCCGATTTTCGCTCAAGGAGCTGCGCTATCAGTATCCCGAGGAACGCCCCGACCCCTCGGTCAGCCCGCACCAGACGCTGGAGGCGCTGACTTGGCAGGGCGCGGCCGTCCGCTATCCGGACGGGACCCCGCCCAAGGTCGCGGCGACCCTGCGCCACGAACTGGCCCTGATCGCCAAGCTGGAATACGCGCCCTATTTCCTGACCGTGAACAACATCGTCCGCCACGCCCGCAGCCAGGGCATCCTGTGTCAGGGGCGGGGGTCGGCGGCCAATTCCGCGGTCTGCTTCGTGCTGGGCATCACGGCGATCGACCCCCAGGGCGGCAACCTGCTGTTCGAGCGCTTCATCAGCGAGGAACGCCACGAACCCCCCGACATCGACGTGGATTTCGAACACGAGCGGCGCGAGGAGGTCATCCAATGGATCTATCGCACCTATGGCCGCGATCGCGCCGCGCTGACCGCGACCGTGATCCGCTATCGCACCAAGGGCGCACTGCGCGACGTGGGCAAGGCCCTGGGCCTGCCCGAAGACGTGATCCGCGCCATCTCGGGCCAGGTCTGGGCCTGGTCCGAGGACGGCGTGCCCGAAACCCTGCTGCGGGAGCTGAACCTGAACCCCGCCGACCGCCGCCTGCGGCTGACGCTGGACCTGGCGGCGCGGCTGCGCGGCACGCCCCGGCACCTGTCCCAGCATCCCGGCGGCTTCGTCCTGACCCAGGACCGGCTGGACGAGCTGGTCCCGATCGAACCGGCCGCGATGCAGGACCGCCAGATCATCGAATGGGACAAGGACGACATCGACGCGCTGAGGTTCATGAAGCTGGACGTGCTGGCCCTGGGGATGCTGACCTGCATCGCGCGCTGCTTCGCCCTCTTGGACCGCCACAAGGGCCTGCGGCTGGACCTGGCCACGATCCCGGCCGACGACGAGGCGACATTCGACATGATCTGTCGGGCCGACACGCTTGGCACCTTTCAGATCGAAAGCCGGGCGCAGATGTCGATGCTGCCCCGGCTGAAGCCGCGCAGCATCGCGGACCTGACCATCCAGGTGGCCATCGTCCGACCCGGCCCGATCCAGGGCGACATGGTCCATCCCTATCTGCGCCGCCGCGCCGGGCTGGAGGCGGTGGTCTATCCCAAGCCGGAACTGGAACTGGTGCTGGGCCGCACCTATGGCGTGCCGCTGTTTCAGGAACAGGCGATGCGCATCGCCATCGAATGCGCGGGCTTTACCCCCGGCCAGGCCGACATGCTGCGCAAGTCGATGGCGACCTTCAAGCTGACCGGCGGGGTGTCGGCCTTTCGCGACCGCGTCATCGAGGGGATGATCGCCAACGGCTATGATCCCGAATTCTCGGAAAAGATCTTCCGCCAGCTGGAGGGGTTCGGCAGCTATGGCTTTCCCGAAAGCCATGCGGCCAGCTTTGCGCTGATCGCCTATGCCTCGGCCTGGCTGAAATGCTGGCATCCCGACGTGTTCTGCGCGGCGCTTCTGAACAGTCAGCCGATGGGGTTCTATGCCCCGGCCCAGATCGTGCGCGATGCGCGCGATCACGGCGTGGCGATCCGCCCCGTCTGCATCGCGCTGTCGGACTGGGACTGCACGCTGGAACCGGCGGGGCAGGGGTTCGCCGTCCGCTTGGGTCTGCGCATGGTCAGGGGGCTGGCCGAAACCCATGTCCGCGCCATCGTGGCCGCCCGGCCCGCCGCCACGGCCCAGGACCTGTGCCGCCGCGCGGGCGTGCCCGCCGCCGCCCTGACCCGCATCGCCGAGGCCGACGGCTTTCGCCCGACCTATGGCCTGGCGCGTCGCGAGGCGCTGTGGGCCATTCGCGGCCATCAGCCGGACCTGCCGCTGTTCGCCGCCATCCCCGCCCCGGAACCCGCCGTCGCCCTGTCCCCCATGCCCGCCGGACGCGAGGTGGTCCAGGATTACGCCCATACCGGCGTCACCCTGCGCCGCCACCCGCTGTCCTTCCTGCGCGACAGCCTGACCCGCCGCCGCATCCGCCCCTGTGCCGAGGCGATGGCCAGCGTCGACCGCCGCTGGATGCATGTCGCGGGGCTGGTGCTGGTCCGTCAGCGCCCCGGATCGGCCAAGGGCGTGATGTTCATCACCCTGGAGGATGAAAGCGGCATCGCGAACCTGGTGCTGTGGCCCAAGGTCTTCGATCGGCACCGCCGCATCGTCCTGGGTGCCGGCATGATCGGGGTCGAGGGCCGCGTCCAGCGCGCCGGAGAGGTGGTCCATCTGGTCGCCCACCGCCTGACCGACATGTCGGCAGAGCTTGCCTCCGTCGGTCGGCAGGGCGCCTTTCCGCTGCCGCACGGCCGCGGCGACGAATTCCACCGCGGCGCGCCGCCCCCCGATCCGCGCAGCCAGGGGCCCAAGCCCCGCCAGATCTATGTCCGCGACCTGCCGCGTGACGGGATCACCGTGAAGACCCGCGATTTCCGCTGACGGTCCGGTCCTTGCGGGGCCATGACGTTTCTGTATAACATGAATTATGTCACATTTTGAACTGATCGGCATCAAGGTGCCGAACGAAAATTGGTTGGGATGCGTGACGCATGGAAACGACAGTTACCTCTCAATTACATAGGTTATGACGGTTCTCAACTTTCGCGCGGCAATCCTACCGAGGATCGCCCGCGCCGTCTGATCCCACATATTCGGCACCGGCAATGCCGACAGCCTCGCGGTACACCAGCCTGCCATTGTCGAGCCGTATCGCACCGTGAAAGCCTGATGTCATTCGCCCTACTCACCGATCCTCAATATCGTAAGCCGCAGTGTGAAACGCGACCTCAAGCCGCTGGACCTTGCCGAACAGGGCCACCAGTTCGGCCAAGCGGGCTTGCGGAAGATCACGCCCAAAGGCATCCACCTTTTCCTTCAGCCACTGTGCCTGGGCGCGAAACTCCGGTGCCGCATGAAGGGCGATCCAGTCCTGACGCATGGGGTCGGTCAGCGCGGCGTCTCGATGCGCAGTGCACCATGTCCAGTACATCCACTCGGCGGCGAACATCGCGGTGATGATGTCGGCGAAATCGCCATCGCGGGCGATGGCCAGCATGCCGTCGCGGAACCCCGCCACACGCGGGTCAGCCTGCAGGGCCGGATCCGGAGCAAGGCCGCGGCGCGCATAGGCGTCGCGGAAATAGTCCATCTGCCCATGGGCCAGTGCATCCAGCGACGCAATCAGCTTGCGTCGGTCCTGCAGGTCGCCGGCCTTGGCGACCGCATAACCGAAGATCGCGATGGCAGTTTCGACGAACGCCCCCTCGATCAGCAGATAGCGGTCGAAGGCCGCGTCCGGCAGGGTGTCGGCCGCCAGATCGCGGACGAAGGGATGGGTGACCATCGCGTCGAACGCCGCGGCCTCCTCGGTCAGCATCCGCTCGGACAGGGTCACAGCCCCGCCTCGGCGGCGGCGACGAAGCGGCGGACACGTTCCGGCTCGACGGGATTCCACCAGACACCGCCCTCCTTCAGCGACGACGCCACGATCACGCCATTGGTCCGGCCCAGGATGGCCACGATATTGTCCTCGGTCACGCCCGAGCCGACTAGCAGCGGCAGATGCGTCGCCCCGCCGATCTCGTCGATCTCGTCCATGCTGGCGCTGTCGCCGGTGCGCTGGCCGGTGGCGATGATGCAGTCGCTGTCGAAAAAGCCCAGGTCGCGCGTCAGTTCGGGGATGGACCGGTCCGCCACGATGGCGTGGCTGCCGTGCTTTACATGCGCGTCGGTGAAGATGCGGACATGTTCGGCGCGCAGCAGCGACCTGTAGCGCAGCGCCTCTGCCGCGCGCCCCTCCATGAAGCCCTCGTTCGCGACATAGGCATTGGCCCATTGGTTCACGCGGATGAAATCGGCGCCCCCTGCCACGGCGGTTGCCAGCGCCGGAAGCGGGGCGTTCGCCAGCACGTTGATGCCGATGGGCAGGCCGAAGGCGCGCTTGATGCGGTCGGTCACGACGGACAGGAAGGCCGGGGTCTCGGGGCCGATGTCGTCGGGCTTGGAAAAGGGAATGTCGCCGTGATTTTCGACGATCAACCCGTGCATTCCCCCTTGCACCAGACGTTCCGCATCGCGCATGCAGATGTCGTAGATGTCGTCCATCGACGCACCGCGATACCGCGGCGCACCGGGAAAGGCAGGGCAATGAATCATTCCGATCAAGGCCTTGTCTCGTTCGAAGATGTCGCGGATGGCCCCTGCGGGTCGGTCGGAAATCAGTGTCATGGGTTGACCTTTCAAGAAAGCGGAGAGTGGTGATGAAGGCATTCGTGATCGGGAACGCGGCGCTGGACGAGACCGTGTCGGTCGACGACTTTCCCAGACCGGGTGCCTCGATCTTCGGGCAGGCGCTGTCGCAGGATCTGGGCGGCAAGGGGGTCAATCAGGCGGTTGCGATGGCCCGGACCGGGCTGGCATGTCACCTGATCGCCGCGGTGGGCCAGGACGCCCGCGGGCGCGAGATCGCGGCGCGCCTGGCGGCCGAGCCGGTGATGGCGCAGCTGATCGCCCTGCCCGGCGTGGCGACCGACAATTCGATTATCCTGATGGCCGGTCATGGTGAAAATGCCGTGATCACCACGCGTGCCGCGGCAGGTGCCATGACCCCGGACCACGCCATCGCCGCATTGGAAAAGGCCGCGCAGGGCGATCTGCTGGTCCTGCAGGGCAATCTGGGTGCGGCGACGACCGGCGCGGCATTGCGCGCGGCCCGGGCGCGCGGGATGCGCACCGCGCTGAACCCCTCGCCCATGCAGGATTACGTGGCCGAACTGTGGCCGCTGGTCGATTGCGCCTTCGTCAACGAGGACGAGGCCGCGATGCTGGGGGGTGACGCGGCGCTGCTGGCGCAGGGCGTTGCCGAGGTCGTCTTGACGCTTGGGGCGCGCGGTGCGGCCCTTGTCCGTCCCGGTGCACGGATCGACGCGCCGGCTTCCCCCTGCGTGGTCGTGGACACCACCGGGGCGGGCGACTGCTTTATGGCGGTGGCGCTGGCCTCGGCCGCGCTGCGGGGCGCACCCCTGGACGCGCGCGCGCTGCGCCATGCGGCCATCGCGGCGGCCTGGACGGTGGGACGCGCGGGCACCGTCAGCGCCTTTCCAGACACAGGCGCGATGCGCGCGATCCTGGCGGGCGACTGATCCCGTCACCGCGCGACCAGCCAACCGAACAGGTTCTTCCACAACGTGCCATAGCCCGGCCAGTCGCAGAATTCGGGCGACAGCCAGTGCGGCCCCACATCAGACGTCCAGGCCGCCGTGCGCCCCTGCCCGTGCTGGCCCAGGACCAGCAGCGGATGGCCGCCCTGATCAAGGGGAAGGCGCGCCACGACGGTGGCGCCGTCGCGGACCATCACCTCGTTCACGCCCAGGATCGGCGGCCAGGCGGCGGGCATCTCCGCCATCACCGGATGGTCGGGCAGCAGGATGTCGGCCTGCGCACCCTCGGGGATCTCGACGCGGTCGTCCCAGGGGTGGCAGGTGACGGGCAGCGTGTCCTCGACCGCGGTGCCCCGCCAGCGCGCCCGACCGTCGATGCCCTGGAACGAGAAATACCCCCCGATCATCAGCAGGTTGCCCCCCTGCGCTACCCACTCCTTCAGCAGCCGCAACCGGTTCGGCACGGTCCTGGACCGCAGCCAGACATCGGGCGGCAGCAGGAAGGTGTTCGCGCCGATGTCCGACAGGATGATGATGTCATAGGGCGCCAGCCCCTCCATCGCGAAGGGGAATCCTTCGGCAGCGTCATGGGCGGTCATGTAGTCGATCTGGAAATCGCTGTCCTTCATCGCCTCCAGCAGGGGCGTCGCCCCGGTATGGAACCGGACCGAGCCGAACTGGTCAAAGCCCTTGTAATGCGTTTCCGAGGTGGTCCAGCTTTCGCCCACCAGAAGCACGCGGGTTGTCATGGGTCGTTCCTTTCGCGAATGTCAGAAGGTGGCGTCGAAGACGCGGCGCGGGTTCGTCACCATCAGCCGGTCGCAGTCGGAGGCCGACAGGCCGTGTCGCATCAGGCGCGGCAGGAAATGGCGGGTCACGAAGGCGTAGCCGTTGCCGCCGTAACGGGTCAGCATCATCTTGATGAACACGTCCTGCGACAGCAGGATGCGGTCCAGGAACCCCTGTTCGGCCAAGCCAAGGATGGCGCGTGCCACCTGGTCGTCGGACGGGCACTGCACCCCCTGATCGGCATAGAAGAAATCCATGCCGATCATGTCGAATTCGACAAAGGCACCGCGCTGCGCCAGCGTCGCCTGATAGACCGGATCGTCATGTGAGGGGTTGATATGGCACAGCACCGTGTGGCGCAGATCCCCGCCCTCGGATTCGACCACGTCTAGCACCCGGTGTCCAAGCCGGAACCAGCCCGGCAGATGCACCATCAGCGGCAGCCCGGTGCGCGCCTGCGCCCGCGCCGCGCCACGGAGCGACTTCTCCTCCTCGGCCGTGAAATCGGACGACACGCCGATCTCTCCGATCAGGCCGATGCGGGCATCCGTGCCGTCGGTGCCGGTCAGTGCCTCGGCCACGATCTGATCCGCGATGTCGTCGATGGACAGGCGCGCCACGGTGTCTGGCATGGAGCTGGCCAGGTAATAGCCCGCGCCCATCACGATATTCAGCCCGGTCTCCGCCGCGATCCGGCGCAGGGTCGCGGGGTCGCGCCCGATGCCGCGACAGGTCGGGTCCACCACGCTGCGCCCGCCCGCGGCGGTGAAGGCGCGCAGTTCTGCGATCGCCAGATCGGGATCGTCCAGCGCGATGTTGTGGCGGTTCACGAACGGGTCCTGACGCAGTTCGGACAGGATCTCGATGCCGACAGGGCTGTCGGCCAGATATTGCCGCGCCGGGTCCGTGGGCGCGTTCCACCAGCAGCGACAGTCGTTCTGCAGATGCTCGTGCATCAGCGTGTGGCCCAGATCGGCCGAGGGGATCGGGCCAGTGACGGTCATCACCCGGCCCGACCGGACATGGCAGGGGGACAGCTCGCTCATCCGCGCGCCCTCCCGAAGCGGAAGCCCCGGTCGAACAGCCTGGTGTTCAGCCAGATGGCGACCAGGATGATCGCGCCCGTCACGATCTGCGTGAAGAACGGAGAGATGTGCAGCAGGATCAGCCCGTTGCCGATCACCGCGATGGTCATGGTGCCCAGGACGGTGCCCAGCATCGAGGCCTTGCCGCCCATCAGCGACGTCCCGCCCAGCACCACGGCCGCGATCACCTGCAGCTCGAACCCCTGCGCCGCGTTCGACGACCCGGAGCCGAGCCGCGCGGCAATCAGCATCCCCGCCACCGCCGAGGCCAGCCCCGCCACCACATAGACCGAGGCCAGCACGCGTTTGGCGGGCATGCCCACGCGGCGCGCGGCCTCCATGTTGGACCCGACCGCGATAACCTGCCGCCCATATTGCGTGCGCAGCATCACGACAAAGCCCAGGCCCGCGATCAGCAAGGCGATCAGCGCAGGCACCGGAAAGCCCGCCAGCGTCTTGCGCCCCAGCCAGAAGAAACCCGGCACGTCGGTGATGGGGATCGAATAGCCCTCGGTCAGGTACAGCGCAAAGCCGCGCAGGATCGACAGGCCGGCCAGCGTCACGATGAAGGCCGGGATGCCCTGGTACGAGATGAACCACCCCTGCACCGCGCCGACCCCCGCACCCAAGGCCAGCATCAGCAGCACGACGACCGGCCAAGGCAGGCCCGCGCCGATGGCGATGGCACAGACCGCGTTGACCAGCGCCACCTGCGATCCGACCGACAGGTCGATCCCGGCGGTGGTGATGACCATGGTCATGGCGACTGCCACGATCAGGATCGGTGCCGCCTGACGAAGGATGTTCAGCAGGTTGCCCGCGCTGAGAAAGGTCGAACTGGCCATCCCGAAGATGGCCATGCACAGCAGAAAGAACATCGCGATGGACAGGACCTGCGCATGTTCGCCCACGAAATCGGCCAGGGGCGACCCGGCCTTGCGTTCGGTATAGACAGCCATCAATGGCCTCCCTTGCCGACGATCAGGTCGACCAGTTCCTGAAGGTTCGTGTCGGGGGTCAGGCGTTCGGCGACCTTGGTGCCCTCGTACATGACGGCGATGCGGTCGCAGACGCGGAACAGGTCCTGCATCCGGTGCGTGACCAGAACCACCGCGACGCCGCGCGCCTTCACCCGGTTGATCAGGGCCAGCACGGCCTCGACCTCGGCCACGGCCAGGGCCGAGGTCGGCTCGTCCATGATCAGCACCTTGGGGTCGAAGCTGGCGGCGCGTGCGATGGCGATGGCCTGGCGCTGACCGCCCGACAGCTTCTCCACCTTGGCGGTCAGGCGCGGGATGCGGATCTCCAGCGCGGCCAGCATGCGTTCGGCCTCGGCCAGCATGCGCGGCTGGTCCAGGAACGGGCCACGCTTCAGCTCGCGGCCCAGGAACAGGTTTCCGACGACATCGACGTGATCGCACAGCGACAGGTCCTGATAGACCATCTCGATCTTCTGCGCACGCGCCTCGGACGGCGTGGAAAAGCGCACGGGCCTGCCGTCCAGCAGGATCTGCCCGCCATCCGGGACATAGGTGCCCGACATCACCTTGGACAGCGTGGACTTGCCGGCGGCATTGTCGCCGATCAGCCCCAGGCATTCGCCGGCGCGGATGTCCAGGTCCACCCCGCGCAGCGCCTGGTGCGACCCGAATGTCTTGGTGATGCCCTGCAGGGACAGGATCGCGGGGTGACCTGCAGGGGGATGGTCCCCCTGCCTGAGCTGATGGACCGCTGCGATCACTGGAACGCGGCCCGATAGGGTTCGACGTTCTCCTGCGTGACGATGGTGACGGGGACCGAGATCACCGGCTCGACCGTGCCGCCATCCGCCAGCGTGCCAAGCGCGGTCACGGCCGCCGCGCCCATGCCCGCCGGGTCCTGCTGGATCACCGCCTTGACATAGCCCGCATCGATCCCGGCAATCGCCTGTGCGGTCAGGTCCCAGCCATAGACGGCGATGTCGGCCTGCCGACCCTGGCTTTCCACGGCCGCCACCGCGCCAAGCAATGCGGGCTCTCCCGTAGCATAGATGGCGGTCAGGTCGGGGTTGGCGGTCATCAGGTTCTCGGCCGCCCCCAGGGCGGTGTCCTGCACGTTCTGGCCGTCCACCGTGCCCGCGATGCTGACCTTGGCGCTGTCCAGGGCACCCGTGAACCCGTCCATGCGCACGTTCTGGATGAACGAGTTCAGCGCGCCCACGATGCCCAGTGTGGACCCTTCGGGCAGCGCGTCGTTGACCACGGCCGCCAGGTCGGCGCCGGCCTGGGCGTTGTCCACGCCGATCTGGGCCGATTGCGGCCCTTCGGGCAGGATGGCGTCGATGGCCACGACCGGGATGCCGGCATCGACGGCCTGCTGGACCGCGGGCATGATGCCGTTCACGTCGATGGCCACGACGGCGATGCCGTCCACGCCCTCCTGGATATACGTCTCGATCGCGCTGTTCTGCGCCGCGGGATCGTTGTTCGCGTTGAAGATCAGCAGTTCGGCACCCACGGCATCGGCGGCCTCCTGCGCGCCGCGGTTCATGTCGTTGAAGAACAGCGCCTGCTGGTTGATCTGGACCAGCGCAAAGGTCTTGCCGTCCTGCGCTAGCGCGGGCAGGGCCGCAGCGATCAGGCCGGTCGTCATCATCGCACCCAGGGTGCGGCGGGTCAGGGTCGTCATGGTCATTCCTCGCTGTTGGGGTTGCGGTGGAAGGGGCGGATCGGCGGCGCAACAGAGTTCCGCTCGATCAGCGTGACATCCAGCAGCACCTCTGACGGGTGATTGGCCGGATCGGCATTGTCCGTCGCCAGCAGCAGCTTCAGCGCGTGCTGGCCCAGGTCGCGGACAGGCTGACGCACCGCGGTCACGGCGGGTGCGAAAAGATGCAGCGGCCCCACGTCGTCGAACCCGACGACCGAGACCTCATGCGGAATGGGAATGCCGGCCTCTGCCAGAACCTCGTACAGGCCGATCAGCAGTTCGTCGGACGTGGCAAAGATGGCCGTCGGACGGGACGCCGGATCCTGCGCAACGAAGGCCTGGCCAGCCGCGCGTCCGGCAGAGACGGTGTAAAGCCCGCTGATCCGGTCGATCGCATGATCCGGCCCCGACACCTCCGCGATCCCGGCAGAAAAGCCCTCGAAGCGGCGGGCGCCGCTGACCATCTCGTCGACGCCGCCGACGAACAGCACGTGACGATGGCCCTGTTGCGCCAGATGACGCCCGGCCAGCCAGCCGCCGCGACGGTTGTCGCAGAAGATCTTGGGGGCGGTCGTGCCCACGACATCCTCGTCCACGACCACGCAGCGAGGAAGGTGGTTGATCTTCTGGGCCAGCCTGTCGGTGCCGGCATGGTTGGTGACGAAGATCAGCCCGTCGGCATGGCCGGTCCGCACCAGGTCAAGATAAGAGAGTTCGCGTTCCGGAGAGTTCAGCGTCGCATAAAGCGCCAGTGCCAAGCCCATGTCGCTTGCCTCGGCCTCGACGGCGCCGACCAGCGCGGCAAAGAACGGGCTGGAGATGTCGGGAACGATCAGGGCGATCGTGTCAGACCGCCCGAGGCTCAGGCGCCGCGCATGGGGATTGGGCGTATAGTTCAGCGTGCGGATCGCCGCATCGATCAGGGACGCGGTCCGTTCGGGCAGTTCCAGAGAGCCGTTCAGATAGCGCGACACCGTCGCCTTGGAGACGCCAGCCGCTGTCGCAACATCCTGAAGATTGGCCAAGCGAGTCCCCTAAAGCTTATAAAGCGGTTTAGTAAACTGGTTTATAAACCGACGATGCCGTGGTGATTTCAGTCTGTAAAGATAATTTTAAGGGGTTGGCACATGTCGCCGGTTTTTTCAGCAGCGCCCGATGTGCAAGTGGATCGTCGCGATCCTGCACGCCCTGTCCTATACATGTCCTTGTTGCGGTGCGACATGCCGGCGATGCCGTGTGCCGGGAACCGCCCGTGCGATCCTTGTGTGAACGTGAGGGTGACGGGCGCCATCCGTTGGACTGCGTGCTTTCGAACTTGGTCAGGCTCATGCCGTCCGCGTTGCGGGATGACGCCAAGACGAAAATGGTGGTCATACACTAGATCGGGCGCCCTGTCCGCGTCAGACGCACCAGATCTGCGTCACGACGACAACACCTCCGTCCCGCACCGAGTGACCGCAAGGCAACCCTGTCAGCCCCGTCATGCGCAAGGTGTTACCGCATGTCGCGCTCCACCCTGAGGCAACGGACTCCTTCAAGGATCGCCGCCCCACGTTGCCGCACAGGCGATGGAGCAAATCTCACTCGATCCGGGAAATCCCCAAGGAATTCCGCACCGCGCACCATGCGCCTGCGCAGATTTCCCAGGAACGATGCGCCCGCGTAACGCTTGACCCCAGTATTTCAAGACCAAGAGGGCAAAGCATGAAAAGACTGGCACAGCATCTGGGCCTGCGGGTCGATCCCACGATCTTCTTCATATCGGCAGGCCTCAGCCTGATCTTCGTCGTCCTGCTGGTGGCGATGCCCGGTCCCATCGGGGCCGCGTTTTCCGTCAGCCGGGCCTGGATCGTGACCAACCTGGGCTGGTTCTTCATCCTTGCGGTGAACGTCTGGCTGGGCTTTCTGATCTACGCGGCGATGTCGCGCCACGGGCATATCCGTCTTGGACCGCGCAACTCTCGGCCCGAATATTCCAACCTCTCGTGGTTCACGATGCTGTTCGCGGGCGGCATCGGCACGGTGCTGATGTTCTGGGGCGTGGCAGAGCCGATCAGCCATTATCAGTCACCGCCCTTGCCGGGGGTCGAACCCTTCACCCTGGCCGCGGCCCAGGATGCCATCGCGATATCGCTCTATCACCTTGCGCTGCACACCTGGACGATCTTTGCCCTGCCCGGGCTGGCCTTCGCCTATTTCATCAACCGCTATGACCTGCCCGTCAGGGTCAGTTCCGTCTTCTACCCGCTGCTGCGCGAGGGGATCTATGGCCCCGTGGGCAAGACGATCGACATCGTCTCCATCCTGGGCACGCTGTTCGGGGTCGCGGTCTCGCTCGGCCTCGGCTCGTCGCAGGTCGCGGCGGGACTGTCGGCGCTGTTCGGCTGGTCGAACGACACCGGGTTGCGCCTTGCGATCCTGGGCAGCCTGACGATCGTCGCCACGATCTCGATCGTCGCCGGCCTGGACAAGGGGGTGAAGCTGCTGTCGAACGTCAATATCGGCATGGCCGTGGGCCTGATGCTGTTCGTGCTGGTGACCGGATCGACCCTGTTTCTTCTGCGCGGCGTCGTCGAGACGATCGGCCTGTACCTGTCCAACCTGCCACGCCTGGCCTTCTGGAACGACATGCTGCATGGCGGCGGGATGGATACCGGCGAATGGGGCTGGCAGGGCGACTGGACGGTGTTCTACTGGGCCTGGACGGTCACCTGGTCGCCCTTCATCGGCCTGTTCGTGGCGCGGATCTCCCGCGGGCGCACGGTCCGTGAATTCGTCTTTGGCGTCCTGCTGGCGCCATCGCTGTTCACCGTCATCTGGTTCGCGATCTTCGGCTGGCAGGCGATGGCAATCGACGGACTGGGAGAGGCGGCGCGTGCCGCGATGGGCCCCGCCGCGGGCAGCATCAGCAACGCCGTCAGCGAATCCGTCCCACTGGCGATGTTCGCCTTCTTTGCGGAACTGCCTTGGGCACCGCTGATGCAGGGGCTGGCCGTGCTGGTCGTGGCGATCTTCTTTGCCACCTCGTCGGATTCGGCGTCGCTGGTCGTGGACATGCTGTGCACGGGAACGGCGGAACCCGGACCCGTCCGCCAGCGCGTTTTCTGGGGCCTGGCCGAAGGCGCCATCGCCGGAACGCTGATCCTGCTGGCAGGAGAGGCCGGGCTGACGGCCCTGCAGGAGGTGATCACGGTCGTCGGGCTGCCGATCTTCCTGCTGGTCTCGATGATGATCCCGGCCCTGATCCGCGGGTTCGCCGCAGAGGAGATCGACCACATCACGATCGGCAAGCGTCCCGCGCTGAGCGAGTTCGACCCCGCCGCCACCGACGAGGCCGACGCCCCGGCCAGATGACGCGTCGCCCCGTCCCCGGCCGGTCGCCCGCGGCTCAGTCGCCGGCGTTCGCCTTGCGCAGCCGCCACAGGCTGGTGCCCAGCACGATGATCGCCATGACGGCATCCGATTTGGGCGTCGGCGCACCCGTTGCGTCGTGGCCCGTCCCGGACACGCCGATAGCCTTCTGGCCCGACAACGCGGCGGGCGTCCCGTGACCGGGCGGCGGGGTGTCGGCCTTGACGGCATCACGCTGGCCCATCGGTTCGGGGGCACCCGTGGTCGTATCCTCGGAGGTCTGCTGTTCGATCTCGGCGTTCAGCTCCGCTCCGGCCAGCACGATGAAGGCGGACAGCCACATCCAAGTCAGCAGCATGATGACCCCGCCCAACGTCCCGTACGTCTCGGTATAGTCGTCGAAGTTCTGGACATAGAGCGAGAACGCCGCGGTGCCCAAAATCCACAGGACCGTGGCCGTCGCGGCACCGACGCTGACCCACCGCCACTTGGGATCGGCGCGCGACGGACCAAAGCGATAGATCGCCGCCAGCCCGATCATGGTCAGCACCGCCATCAGCGGCCATTTCAGCCATTCGGCGGCGGTCTCCAGCGTCGGCGACAGAGGCAGGAAGGCGATGACCGACGGCAGCACGATCAGCAGCGCGATCGCGACCGCCAGGCCCAGGATCGCGCATACCGTGATCAGAAGCGCGCTGAGATACAGCTTGATGAAGCCGCGGCCCTCCTCTTCGTCATAGGCGATGTTCAGCCCCTCCATCAGGGTCATGACGCCCTTCATGGCGCCATAGATCGCGATGGCCAGACCAAAGGCCGCGACCAGCCCGGTCGCCGTCTCATCGCCGCTGGTGACCTTCAGGACCTGTTCCTGCAGCACCGCCCCGGCGCTTTCCGGGATCAGGGCCATGACCGTGTCCAGCTGGCTGGCGATGTCGGCGGGGTCCAGCACCAGACCCGCGATCGAGATCAGCGCGGCAAGGGCCGGGAACACCGACAGCAGCGCATAGAACGCGATGCCCGCCGACACGACCGAAATGTGGTCGCTGGCGATCTCGTTCTTCACGCGAACAAGGATCTGCTTCCATTCCGCCATGGAAAATCGTGTCGGAGAGGCTGTCCCCTTCTGGTCTGTCGAAAGGGTCGTCTTGGTACGGGGCACGTGGTTCTCCAGCGCTGTAATGGGCAGGGTCGGCAGGTCCGCAAGCTCACGAATCTATCATCTGTGCAGACGTAAGGCGATCACCGCGACCGGGGTTCCTTGCGCGATCGATGCCCTGCCCGACCGTTGCCCGGTCGCACCGTTCCGCCGCCGCCGACGATCGGACAGAAACGGGTGACCTGTGTGGCTGCCCGGCCTGTCCCCGACTGCTGTCACGACCGGGGGTGCCGCTGCCGTGCCGTGGGTGACGTGACCTGCCGTCGGGGGCGATGAGGCAAAGGGCTGGAACATTCGCGCCATCCCCTTGTTGGACCCCTGCTCGATCACGGGCCCAGAACACAAGGAAAGGCCCGCCCATGCATCGTCGTCCCGACACGCCACCCCTGGTTCCCGGCACCGCGCGCAGGTCGCGGAACCGCGCCTGATGCGCCGTTACGCCGCCGCACACGCTGCCCCCGACGGCGTCCAGCCACCAGGCAGCCTGCTGGATCGCCGGAACCAACGCCCCCGCGGCCAGACGCCGCCCATGCGGGCCATCTGACCGAACACCATGATCGCGGCGCCGGACCATCGGTGCCGCACAGCTTTGGGAAAGGACCGTCATGCCCCATCATGATCATCTCGACCACATCCGCCACACGCCCCGGCCGCCCGCATCCGGCATCGGTCTGGGCGCGGTGCTGGGCATCTTCCTGGCCGCCGCCGGAACCGGCTATCTGCTGACCCGCCAGCCCGAACGGCGTCCCGCCGACAATGCCCCCCGGCGCACTGCCAAGCACGCGCCGTCGGGCCGCTTTGCGCTGACCGGCCGTACCGTGACCATCGCCCGCCCCCGCGACGAGATCTATGCCTTCTGGCGCCAGTTCGGGAACCTGGCCGGCGTGATGGAGAACGTCCACGCCGTCTCGACCGAGGGCGAGGTCACCCGCTGGACCCTGCGCGGCCCGGGCAGCGACATCACCCTGCGCACCCGCATCACCGAGGATCGCCCCGGCGACGTCATCGCATGGGCCTCGACCGACGGCTCGGACATCGAGACCACCGGCCGGGTGCTGTTTCGCGATGCGCCGGGCAATCGCGGCACCGAGGTCACAGCGCTGATCGCCTATGTGCCGCCGATGGGCGCGCTTGGCCGCGTCGTGGCCAAGCTGTTCCAGGCGGACCCTGCGATCCAGGGGCGCCGCGACCTGAAGCGCCTGAAGATGTTCCTCGAGACCGGCGAGATCGCCACCCCCCTCAACCGCAGACAGGAGGCCTGATCCATGCGCGCACTGACATGGCACGGCAAGCACGACGTCCGCGTCGAGACGATGCCCGACCCCCAGATCGTCAACCCCCGTGACGCGATCATCCAGGTCACCTCGACCGCGATCTGCGGGTCCGACCTGCACCTCTTCGATGGGGTGATCCCCGGCATGCAGGCGGGCGACATCCTGGGTCACGAATTCATGGGCCGGGTCGTTGATGTCGGCCCCGGCAGCACGCTGAAGGTCGGTCAGCGCGTCGTGGTGCCCTTCACCATCTCCTGCGGGTCGTGCTTCTTCTGCCAGCGGGCGCAGTTCTCGGCCTGCGACAACTCGAACCCCGCCGACAAGCAGGACCTGACCGAAACCATGTTCGGCCATGCGGCGGCGGGCCTGTTCGGCTACAGCCACCTGACGGGCGGCTATCCGGGCGGACAGGCGGAATATGTCCGCGTGCCGTTTTCCGACGTGGGCCCGATCGTCATTCCCGAAGGCATGGACGATGACGACGTCCTGTTCCTGTCCGACATCCTGCCCACCGGCTGGATGGCCGCGGACAATGCCGACATCGAAGCCGACGACACCGTCGTGGTCTGGGGTTGCGGCCCGGTTGGGCTGTTCGCGATCCAGGCCGCCCGGCTGATGGGTGCGGCCCGTGTCATCGCCATCGACCACTATCCCAACCGCCTGGCCCTGGCCCGCCGGATGGGGGCCGAGGTGATCGATTTCAAGCAGACCTCGGTGCTGGAGGCGGTCATGGAGATGACCGGCGGCATCGGTGCGGACGCGGTCATCGACGCGGTCGGGATGGAGGCGCACGGCTTTGCCCTGGATACGGTGATGGACAACCTCAAGCAGGCCGTGGGCGTCGGTGCGGACAGCGGCCACGCCCTGCGCGAGGCGCTGATGGCGGTGCGCAAGGGCGGCCGCGTGTCGGTCCCCGGCGTCTATGGCGGCTTCATGGACAAGTTCCCGCTTGGCGCGCTGATGCAGAAGGGGCTGCAGCTGCGCACCGGACAGACCCATGTGCAGGCCTATACCCAGGACCTGCTGCGCCGCATCCAGGAGGGAGAGCTGGACACGACCTTCATGATCTCTCACCGCCTGCCGCTGGAGGAGGCCGCCAAGGGCTATGAGGGGTTCCGCTGGAACCAGAACGACTGGACCAAGGTCGTCCTTAAGACCTGACGCCCGTTGCGGCCGCCGGCAGGCATTGTCGGACCGAACCGCGTCCCCGGATCGTCGTGCCCCTTGCCCGGGCGCCCCGATCCGGGGACAGTCGTTTCCCGAAGGCCCTGTCCGATGCCACGCCCGCCCCGGCATTCGGGGTCACCTGTTCCACGGAATGGACGATGCCCATGCTTCCGCTTCTGCGATCCCTTGCGCTGGTGTTTCTGGTCGCGATGTCCCTTGGTCCCGCGGCCGCGCAGGACGCGACGTTCGAAACGTCCGTCCTGAACTCCGGCCTTGGCACGCCACCGGACCGGATCAACCGCGAGACGCCCCGCGCCACCATGGCCAGTTTCCTGCGCGCGGCAGAGGACGAGGACTGGGAGGCGGCGGCGCATCTGCTGGATCTGGGCGAACTGCCGGTCGATCGGCAGGCCGAGCTTGGGCCGCGCCTGGCCCATCAGCTCTACGACGTGATCGACCGCAAGGTCGTCCTGGACTGGTCGACCCTGCTGGACCGCCCCGACGCCCTGCAAAGCCAGGGCGGCGACACCGAAGCGATGGCCGGATCGCCGCGTCGGTCGCTGCGGCTGCGCGACCTGCCCATGGACCCCGTCCCGGCCGAGATCCGCCTGAACCGCGTCCAGCCCGACGGCGCCGACCAGCCTCTGTGGGTCTTTCCCGCCGAAACCGTCCGCGACGTCCCTGCCCTGCATGCCGATTACGGTCCGTCGCGGTTCGAACTGTCCCTACCCCCAAGCATGCGGGAAAAGACGCTTGGCGGCCTGATGCGATGGGAGTGGATCGGCCTGCCCATCCTGATCGCGGCCGCGGTGCTGCTCAGCTGGATCGTGCACCGCACGCTCAAGGTGCTGCGCCATCACGCCCGCGGGCAGATCGCCACCGGGATCCTGGCGGCATCGTCCAAGCCGCTGATCATCGCCAGCGTCACGGCGCTGGTCTGGTGGGTCACGGGCAACATCTTCGTCTTTTCGGGCCGCATCGACGTCTTCGTCACGCCGGCCATCGCGACGGGCGTGGTCACGGCGCTGCTGCTGTTCATCGTCGGCAGCGTCGAGGCCCTGCTGAACGGCCTGGTCGCCCCCGGAGAGGACGTGGACCTGACCGCCGCCGAACAGGCCGACGCCCGCATCCTTGCGACCCGGCTGAACGCCGCGCGCCGGGTGCTTGTGGTGGTGGTGTTCCTGATCGGGGCCGGCGTCGTCCTCTCCTCGGCCGACCTGGCGGCCAATCTGGGGCTGTCGCTGCTGACATCTGCGGGGGCGTTGACCATCGTTTTGGGCTTTGCCGCGCGCAACGTGCTGGGCAACATCATGGCCTCGCTGCAGATCGCGTTGAACCAGTCCGCGCGCGTGGGCGACCGCGTCGTCTACAAGGGAGAGCTGTGCCATGTCGAACGCATCAACATGACCTTCGTCCAGCTGCGCAACTGGGACAGCACCCGCCTGATCGTCCCGGTCGAGGAATTTGCGTCCGAGACGTTTTCGAACTGGACCCTGCAGGATCCGGCGATGCTGCGCGTGCTCAAGCTGAAGCTGGACCCGCGGGCGGATATCGACATGCTGCGCCGGACGTTCAAAGAGGTTCTGAACCACGTCGCCACGCTGGAGATCGGCCAGAACCTGGGCGATCTGGACGATTCCAGCGTCAGCGTCGCCGATCAGGACATCTTCGGGATCCTGGTCTGGTTCAGCATCCCGTGCCGCGACCCGAACACCTCGTGGGAGGTCGCCTGCGCGGCCGCGCGGATCGAGCGCGAGACCGGAAACCCGGTCTTCCCCTCCCCCGTCGCCGCCGGGGCCGCCTGACCTCATGCGCTACAGCGTCCGTTGACGTTGCGCTGAACCGGTGCCGCTTTCGGCAAGGCGATGCCGCCCGCGGGGAAGGCCAGTGTTTTGTCGCGGGAAATGCGCATTCGACTGTTCGCATGCTTGGACTGGATGCTGGAAACTGCTTGCGATGCTGTCGTTCTAGCTCGCCATCATATCGGTTCTTTGCCCGATCGTGCCGTCCAAGCTGCCAGTCGAAACGACCTTCATCGAACAGGCTTGCATTGTCGGGTCAGCGATCCGCGTCGAGTTCGACGAATGACGCGCGCGGCCAGCCACGTTGCCGCAATGCGTGATGGAAGGCAGCAGAACCCGGGCGCGGATCAGGCTCGTGACGGAGCTTAGCCTTATGAAAGTTTCTTCGCAACGGTTTGACCGACTGTATCCATGCTCGCCGACAGCGAGGCTACTGGACGCAAGACATTTGATGAACAGTTGCACTTGAAAGAACAATCGTATGCGTCAACAGACACTTATGACAACAACCTCGGCGTTCTCGACCCGCCAAATCCGCCACATTCCGACGCAAGCCAGTACCATTGACATGTCTGGACGCCCCGACCGCGGCGTCCAGACGTGTCACGTCGATCAGTTGGACGATGCCGACAAGCCTGCGGGCGCATCGTTGCCCGTCGCGCCCTCGATCTTGTCATGGGTGGAGGGCACGCCCGCCTTCTCGCGACGCGTGTCGTTGTAGATCGCCTTGAGCAGGGCGACCGCCATCAGCGCCATGACGACCGAAAACGGCAGGGCGCCGATCACCATCGCCGTCTGGATCGCGGTCGTCCCGCCGGAGATCAGCAGCCCGGCCACGACCATCGCCAGCGCCACGCCCCAGAACAGGACATGCGGCCGGGATTTAGGTCCCTCGTCGCCGGCGGCGTTGATGGTGTTCACGATCAGCACGGCCGAATCCGCAGAGGTGACCAGAAAAGTCAGCAGCAGCACGACGATCAGCACCGCCATGCCCCAGGCCAGCCAGTCCCCGATCGGGGCCAGCATGAACTCGGTCATCGCAAAGATTTTGTCGCCGTTCGCGGCATCGAAGATCACGCCGTTGGCGCCGCCGTTCATCTCCAGGTCGATGGCCGTGCCGCCCGCCCAGGAAAACCAGACAAAATACATCAGCGCCGGGACAATCAGCGCGCCCAGCACGAATTCCCGCACCGTCCGCCCGCGCGAGATCCGCGCCAAAAACAGCCCCACGAACGGCGCGAAGGCGATCCACCACGCCCAGTAGAACACCGGCCACCAGCCCTGCCACTGGGCCAGCAGGAACGCCTCGGACCCTTCGACGCCGTCGGATCGGAAGACGTTCACGCTCATCTGCGGCAGGGCGATGACATAGTGCCACAGCCCCGTGAACATCGCGTTGAATCCGAACCAGGTCGCCCCGAAGATGATCAGAAAGCCCAGCAGGATGATGGATAGCACCATGTTGATGTTGGACAGCCACTTGATGCCCTTGCCCACGCCCGACAGCGCCGACAGCGTCGACAGCCCCATGATGACCAGCAGCGCGACGACGATGCCGGTGGTGGTCGCGGCCCCGTCCGCATCGGCCAGCCCGCCGATGCCGATCCGGCCCAGGCCCGCGACCAGCTGATCGACGCCGAAGCCAAGCGTCTGCGCGACGCCCAGGATGGTCGCGACCACGGCCACGATGTCGATGACATGGCCAAGCGGCCCCGACAGGCGCTGACCGAACAGCGGCGTCAGCCCCGACCGGATGGTCAACGGCAGGCCGCGGCGATAGCTGAAATAGGCCAGCGACAGGCCGCACACCGCATAGCATGCCCACGCGCTGAACCCCCAGTGCAGGAACGACCACTTGAACGCCATCGCCACGTTGTCGGCGCCGCCGGGGGTGGTCAGGCCCATGATCGATTCCGGGGTCGTGCCCAGATGTGTGACCGGTTCGGCCACGGCCCAGGTCAGCATGCCCACGCCGATCCCCGCCCCGAACATCATCGAGAACCACGAGAACCGGGTGAATTCCGGCTGGTCGTCGTCCAGCCCCAGGTTCAGCCGCCCGGCCGCCGGCCATGCCGCCAGCGCCAGGCAGACGACGATGAAGAACGCCACGACCCAGGTGTACCAGGCCGCAAAGTTCTGCAGGATGAAACCGTTCAGCCCGGTCAGGATCGCGCCCGACTGGATTGGCCAGAAGATGGCCCAGACCACGATGACCGAGATGATGATCTTGGCCGGCACCGTCACCGCGATCGAGAATCCGTTGTAGAACCCTCCGGTGGTGGTGTTGATGTTCAGCTCTGTCAGAGGGGGGCTGATCTTTTCGTCATTCGACACCGCATGTTCCTTTGTCGTTTCCAGGCCTTCGTTCCGATCGGTCCCTGTCGGCCCCGCCATCGTCCGTCGGACGACCGCCTGATCCGCCAAAATCCTCAGCGTCGTGCCAGCACGTCGCGCATCGCGGCGACCAGCGGGGCCGCGATGCCGCCCGTCTCCCATGCGTAAAGCGATGCGACCATCGCGGGTTCCGCCCCAAAGAGCGTGTTGCGCCGCAGATCGCGTCTGACCGCCGCCCGCACCGGCAGCAGAGAGATGCCCAGACCGGCCTCGACCGCGGTCACGACGTTCGACAGGCTGCTGCCCGAAAAGGCCACATACCAGCGCCGTCCAAGGTCCTCGGCCCGGCGGAACATCTGGTCGCGATAGAGGCCCCCCGGCGGGAAGGTCACGAAGGGCAGCGGATCGGGGGCGTCGGGGGCGCCCGGCCCCTGGAACCAGCCGATGGGTTCGGGGACGCTGGCGCGGCAGTCGGGTTCGGGCGCGGTCTCCTTGATCACGATGATGTCGAAATCGCCGTCGCGATAGCCGCGCGTCAGGGCAAGGCTGAGGCCCGCAGTCACGTCCAGCCGCACCCGGCGGTGCGTTGCGGCGAAATCGGCGAACAGCCGGGCCATGTCGGGGGTCATGATGTCCTCGGCCAGCCCGATGCGCAGCGACACGCTGCCCGACGGATCGCCAAGCGCCAGCGTCGCCTCATCCTGCAGCGCCAGGATGCGGCGGGCATATCCGGTCAGCCGCTCTCCGGCCGCGGTCATGCGAACGGGGCGGGCGTCGCGGTCCAGCAGCGGCTGGCCCAGCTGATCCTCCAGCCGCGATATCTGCTGGCTGATGGTCGATTGCGACATGTTCAGCTGTTCGGCGGCGCGGGTGAAGCTGCCATGGTCGATCACCCCCACAAGGGCACGCAGCAGGCGGGGATCGATCATCCGATTCATGCATGAATCCTATTTGAACATTTAATTTCTTGATACGCCTGTGCCGGTCTAGATTTTCCCGAACCGCCAGCAAAGGGGAAAGACGATGACGAACCGCAGACAATTCCTGTGCCGCACCGGCGGCATCATGACGGCGGGCGCCACGCTTGGGCTTGCCCCCGTCCATGCCGCCGCGCCGGACCAGACCGGCGTGTCGGACATCCCGCATGATCACTACCTGCTGACCGACGTGCTGCTGGAGACGGGCGTTGAGCGCGACGGCGACACGGTGGTCGGAACTCGGACCCAGACCCATACGCTGGAGATCAGGGGCGGCCGCATCGCCGCGATCCATGACGCGCCGACCGGCACCCTGCCCCGCTACAGCGCCCAGGGCATGCTGGCGCTGCCACCCATGCGCGACATGCACATCCACCTGGACAAGACCTTCTATGGCGGCCCCTGGCAGGCCCCGCTGCCGCGCAAGGGCAAGACCATCATGGACATGATCGCGCGCGAGGAGGTGCTGCTGCCCCAGCTGCTGCCGACCTCGCAGGAGCGTGCCGACCAGCTGATCCAGCTGCTGTTGTCGCACGGCACGACGACGGCGCGCAGCCATTGCAACATCGACCCGGTCAGCGGCCTGAAAAGCCTGGAGCACCTGAACCTGGCCCTTGCCGCGCGCAGGGACGATTTCGACTGCGACATCGTCGCCTTTCCCCAGCACGGCCTGCTGAATTCGGATGTCGACGGGCTGATGCGGGACTCGATGGACCTGGGCGTGACGCATGTCGGGGGGCTTGACCCGACCAATGTCGACGGTGCGATGGAGGCATCGCTGGACGCGATGTTCCAGATCGCGCTGGACCACGACAAGGGCGTGGACATCCACATCCATGAATCGACCCCGGCCGGCATCGCCGCGCTGCATTACATGGTCGACACGGTCGAGGCGAATGCCGCGCTGCGCGACCGGGTGACCTTCAGCCACGCCTTTGCGTTGGCCAAAATGGACGAAGGCGCGCTGGACGAACTGGCGGGCCGCATGGCCGCACAGGGGATCAGCGTCGCCACCAGCGTGCCGATCGGAAAATCGGTGATGCCGCTGCAGGTCCTGCGCGACAAGGGGGTGGCGATCATGGCGGGCACCGACAGCGTCATCGACCACTGGTCGCCCTTCGGCACCGGGGACATGGTCGACAAGGCCAACCTCTATGCCCAGCTTTACGCGGGCAGCGACGAGGAAAGCCTGTCGCGGTCCCTGTGGATCGCCACGGGCGATGTCCTGCCGCTGGACGCGCAGGGCGAACGGGTCTGGCCCGCCGTCGGCGACGCCGCAGGGTTCGTTCTGACCGAGGCCAGCTGTTCGGCCGAGACGGTGGCCCGATGCTCGGCCCGCCACGCGACGTTCCACAAGGGGCGGCTGGTGTCCGGGCGGGTCCGCACCGCCTGAGGCGCGCGCCCCTGGCCGCCGCTCAGGCCAGATCGGCGGCCAGGGCCCGGATCACCGCCATGACCCGGTCCAGACGGGCGCTTGGCGGATGGCCGCGGGGGATGATCGTCCACAATTCGTGGTGGCGGCGTTGCGGCAGGGCCGCGATGCGCAGGCGGTCCGCCTGAGAAAAGGCCGCAAGCCCGCTGCGCGGCAGCAGCGTATAGCCGACGCCCTGCGCAACCGGCGCCGGGATCTGGCCGATCTGGTTCACGCGGCTGCGCACGCGCAGCCTGTCGGCGCCGTCGAATTCGTCGGGAAAGTTCAGCGCGAACAGATCGTCGGCATAACGCTGGCAATCCGGGTGATCGATCAGCCCAAGTGACTGCAGGTCGGCCAGGTCCGGCGACACCGCATGTCCCGCGGGCAGCACCAGACACAGCTCCTCCTGCCCGATGCGGTCGGCTGCGATGCGGGGATGGCGCGGGTCGCGGTCGGTCACCCCCAGATCGAACCGCCCGTCCAGCACCCCCTCAAGGACGCGTGCCTGCGGCGCGGCCTCGACATGGATGGACAGGCGTGGGGCGGATTGCATCAGCGCGATGGCATGCGGATAGAACAGCATCGCAAAGCTGCCCGAACAGGCGACGCGCACCAGCCCGGCATCCGGCCGGTCCGGGGCGATCGCCTCGCGCAGAGCGCGTTCCTGGGCCCGGCGCGCCAGCCCCAGATCGCGCAGGCCAGCCCCGGCGGCGGTCAGCGTGAACCCCTTGCCCGACTGCACGATCAGCGGCTGGCCCAGCTGCTGTTCCAGCTTACGCAGATGCTGGGACACACCCGGCTGCGTCATGTTCAACCGCTGCGCCGCGCGGGTGAAATGCCCCTCCTCGGCCAGGACGGTGAAGGTCTCGATCCAGGTGGCGTTCAGCATCGTCGATAACGTTTCGTATGGATCATCATGCGGAATGATAATTTTACATGCGGGCATCGCCTGTCTAGGTCGGATGGACCAGACACAGGAGACTGCCATGACCCCCACCCCCCGCACCTTCTCCCATATCGGCCTGTCCGTCCCCGACCTGGACGCGGCCGTCGCGTTCTATTCCGGCGTCCTTGGATTTTATGTGCTGATGCAGCCCAGCACCGTGACCGAGGATGACAGCGCCATCGGCGTGATGTGCACCGACGTCTTCGGCCCCGGTTGGGACCGTCTGCGCATCGCTCATCTGTCCACCGGCGACGGGATCGGGATCGAGCTGTTCGAGTTCGCGGGCAACCACGCCGCTGCCGACAATTTCGACTTCCGCCGCCACGGCACGTTCCATTTCGCGATCCAGGACCCGGACCTGGAGGGGCTTCTGGCCCGCATCGTCGCCGCGGGCGGCAGGCAGCGGATGCCGGTGCGCGAATATTTCCCCGGCGAGAAACCCTATCGGATGGTCTATGTCGAGGACCCGTTCGGCAACGTGTTCGAACTCTACAGCCACAGCTATGAGCTGACCTATTCGGCAGGCGCCTATTCCTGATCGGACCGGGCGGGCGCGTCCTGACGCGGCTGGCAGAAGGCGGCATAGAGGGCCTGCATCAGCACGTCCAGGTCAGGATCGCTGATGCGGTAGTGGATGGTCTGCCCCTCGCGGCGGGTGGCGACCATCCCGGCCTCGCGCAGGCGGGCCAGATGCTGGCTCAGCGCGGACTGGCCCAGGCCCACCGCCGCCTGCAGCGCGCCGACCGGTCGTTCGCCCTTGGCCAGTTCGCACAGGATCAACAGGCGTTTCGCATTGGCGACCAGCGCCAGCCGCGCCGCGACGTGGTCGGCCATGTCCTGCAGCGCCACGACGGAGGGATCGGGGAGGTCGTCCAATATATTAGCTTTGACTTATTTAGAGGAATCGAATATACAGCTTAGCAGACGCGCCAACCGGCGCAATCCCCGCTGACAGGACAGGCCGACATGCTGACCGAAACGACCTTCACCCCCTGGGCCTCGCTTGGCGGCGGCATCCTGATCGGGATCAGCGCCGTGATGGTGATGGGCCTGTTCGGAAAGATCGCCGGCATCGCAGGCATCACCCAGGGCGCGCTGGCCCTGCCCGGTGCCGCGCGCGACCGCGACTGGCGGATCGCCTTCGTGCTGGGGCTGATGGCCGCGCCGCTGGCGATCCTGGCCCTGGGCGGGACGGTCGTGCAGACGGTGCCCACGAACCTGGGGCTGATGATCGCCGCGGGGCTGCTGGTCGGGACGGGGACCGCGCTTGGGTCGGGCTGCACCTCGGGGCACGGGGTCTGCGGGCTGGCACGGCTGTCGGGACGTTCTCTGGCGGCGGTCGCGACCTTCATGGCGGCGGGGTTCGTCACCGTGTTCGTGCTGCGCCATGTGATCGGAGGGCTGTGATGCGCGCGTTGTGGGGATTTCTGGCCGGGCTGGTCTTTGGCCTGGGGCTGATCGTGTCGGGCATGGCCGATCCGGCCAAGGTGCAGAACTTTCTGGACCTGGCCGGGGCGTGGGACCCCAGCCTGGCGTTCGTGATGGGCGGCGCGACCGTGACCGCCTTCATCGGTTATCGGCTGGTCTGGCGGCGCGCGGCACCGTTCCTGAACCCGACCTTCGACGTGCCGACCAACCGCCGGATCGACCGCCCGCTGCTGACCGGCGCGGCGCTGTTCGGCGCGGGCTGGGGGATCGGCGGGTTCTGCCCCGGCCCCGCCCTGACCGCCCTGCCGCTGCTGGCGCCGGGCACCCTGGCCTTCGTTCCGGCGATGATCCTGGGGCTCTGGATCGGCGCCCGCCTGAAATCCGCACCCGTCCTGAGGGTACCCGCATGAGCCTGCTGAAAGACCGCGTCGTCCGCCATTCCCCGTCCACCGGCGCGAACAGCCCGGATGTCTGGGGCATCTACGAACCCGATACCGGGTCGATCCAATATGTCTGCGCCGACCCGGCCACGAAACAGGCCGCGCTGATCGACGTGGTGTGGAACCTGGATCCCAAGCATTACCGCTTTTCGACCGGCAGCATGGACCAGGTGCTGGCGCTGGTGGCCGAACAGGGGCTGACGGTGGCCTGGGTGCTGGACACGCATCCGCATGCCGACCACGTCATGGCCTCGGCGCAGCTGGGGCGGCGGACGGGGGCGCCCACAGCCATCGGCGACCGGGTCGGCGACATCGCCCGCATCTGGGCGGGGCTGTACAACCTGCCCCAAACCTTTGATCCGGCCCGCGACTTCGACCGCCTGCTGGCACCCGGAGAGACGATCCCCCTGGGCGATCTGTCCATCCGGGTCATGCTGTCGCCGGGGCACACGCTCGGCTCGGTCACCTATGTCTGCGGCGATGCGGCCTTTACCCATGACACGCTGATGCAGCCCGATGCCGGCACCTCGCGCGCGGATTTCCCGGGTGGCGACAGCGGTCAGCTGTGGGCGTCGATCCAGGAGATCCTGTCCCTGCCGGGCGACACGCGCCTGTTCGTGGGCCACGACTATGGCACCAAGGACCGCGACGTGCCGCAATGGGAGGCGACCGTGGCCCGCCACCGGGCCGAGAACCGCCACGTCCGCGACGGCACCCGGCGCGAGGACTGGATCGCCCTGCGCGACGCCCGCGACGCGACGCTGCCCCTGCCCGACCGGATCATGGCGGCGTTGCAGATCAACCTGCGCGGCGGCCGCCTGCCCCCGGCAGAGGATGACGGCCACCATTACCTCAAGGTTCCGGTCAACCGGTTCTGATCACCCGGCGGGCCGGTTCGGCCCCTGTGTGCAGTGCGGTCCAAGCGTCGTATTGCGACAGGAAGACCCTGCCCGTCAGCTGCTGCAGGAAATCGCAGGTCTTCAGGCGGTCCATGACCGGACCCTTGACCTCGGACAGGTGCAGCGTGACGCCCATCGTCGCCAGGCGGTGGGCGATGGCCTCCAGGCTTTCCAGCGCGCTCAGGTCGATGTCGCTGATGGCCGAACACATCAGCACCACATGCTTGACCTCGCAATCGGGGGTCACGCGGTCGGCGACGTAATCCTCCAGAAAGCGGGCATTGGCGAAATACAGGCTTTCGTCGATGCGCAGGGTGACCAGGGCCGGATCGGTCAGCACGTCGTGGCGCAGGATGTTGCGGAAATGCTGGGTGCCGGGGACCAGCCCGACCTCGGCCACATGCGGGCGCGAGGATTTGTACAGGTGCAGCACGATGGACAGGATGACGCCCGCAGACACGCCCGCCTCGACCCCCACGCCAAGCGTCATCACGATCGTCGCCGCCACCGCGATGAAGTCGGCGCGGGAATAGGCCCAGGCCCGGCGCAGGATCGCAAGATCGACCAGCGACAGCACCGCCACGATGATCGTCGCGGCCAGCGTCGCGATGGGCAGGTGATAGATCAGCGGCGTCAGCGCGACGGCGGCGACCGCCAGGCCCACCGCGGTGAAGGCCCCCGCCGCCGCGGTCGCCGCGCCCGCGTCGAAGTTCACGACGGACCGCGCGAACCCGCCCGTGACCGGCATGCCGCCCGTGAAGGCCGCGCCCAGGTTCGCCGCCCCCAGGCCGATCAGCTCCTGGTCGGGGTCGATGCGCTGGCGGCGCTTGGCGGCCAGGGTCTGCGCGACCGACACCGATTCCACGAACCCGATGACCGAGATCAACGCCGCCGGAACCAGCAGCATGCCGATCAGATCGGCCGACAGCGGCGGCAGCGTCAGGGGCGGCAGGCCCTGCGGCACCGTGCCCACGATGCGCACGCCCATCTGATCCAGGCCCAGCCACCGGACCGCCAGCGTGCTGACCACCACGGCCAGCACCGGCTCGGCCTTGGTCGCGATGTCGGCGGCGCGCGCGCCCAGGCCCATGCGGCGCAGCAGCGGCCGCAGCCCGCGGCGGACCCAGAACAGGAACGCCGTCGCCGCCACGCCGATGCAGGCGGTGACCGGGTTGACCTGGGGCAGGCCCCGGACCAGCGACGCGATCATCTGCGGCAGGGTATGGCCACCCGCGCCGATGCCCAGGACGTGGCCCAGCTGGCTGGTGGCGATCAGGATACCCGACGCGGTGATGAAGCCCGCGATCACCGGATGTGACAGGAAGTTCGCCAGAAAGCCCAGCTTCAGCACGCCCATCACCACCAGGATCGCCCCCGACAGTCCGGCCAGCGTCAGCGCCGCCGCCGCATAGCCCATCGAGCCCTGCTCCGCGACGGTGCCGATCGCCGCCGCCGTCATCAGCGACACCACCGCCACTGGCCCCACCGCCAGCGCCCGGCTGGTTCCGAACACCGCATAGAGGATGATCGGCGCGATCGAGGCATAGAGCCCCGCCTCGGGCGGCAGCCCCGCCAGCAGCGCATAGGCCAGCGATTGCGGGATCAGCATGATCGTCACGATCACGGCGGCCAGCAGGTCGTCCGACAGGGTCCGCCGGTCATAGCTGCGGGCCCAGGACAGGATCGGGAAATAGGCGCGGAAGGGCTTCACCGGCAAGGGTCCGTTCTTAGGGGGCGGAGGTTTTGTTGGGTTTGGCCATCCATTCATGGCCGCGCAGCATGCCGCGCCAGTAGACCGGCGGAAGGATGCGTTCCTTGAGCAGCCATGCAGCACGGCTTGGGCGGGTGCCGTCGATCAGGGCCTTGGGAAAGCTTGGCAGCAGCTTGCCGCCATAGCCGAACTCGGCCAACATGATCTTGCCGCGCTCCACCGTCAGCGGGCAGGAGCCGTAGCCGTTGTATTGCGCGCAGGCCGGACGGCCGTCGATATCGGCCGCGATGTTTTCCGCCACCACCGGTGCCTGGATCCGCGCCGCGGCCGCCGTCTTGGCGTTCGGCGCATTCATCACGTCGCCAAGCGACCAGATGTTGTCATGCGTTCTGTGACTCAGCGTGGCCTGGTCGACGTCCACCCACCCCGCCGCATCCGCCAGCGGCGACACGCGAATGAAATCCGGCGCGGTCTGAGGGGGCGTGACATGGATCATGTCGAATGCGACCTCGACCCGGCGGACAGGCGTGTCGGGTGCCGCGACGTCGAACCACGCGGTGCGCGCCGGGCCGTCGATCCGGACCAGGTTGTGAAAGAAGTTCAGCGCTGCGTCGTACTTTCGCACATAGTTCATCAGCGCGGGGACATAGTCCTTGACCCCGAACAGCACGCCACCCGCATTCATGAACTGGATGTCGATATCCTTGAGCACCCCGGCCCGATGCCAGGCATCGCCTGACAGGTACATCGCCTTCTGCGGCGCGCCGGCGCATTTGATCGGCATCGGCGGCTGCGTGAAGATCGCGCGGCCCCGCCTCATCGCCTGGACCAGTTTCCACGTATAGGGTGCCAGATCATAGCGGTAGTTGGACGTGACCCCGTTCTGGCCAAGCGTCTCGACCAGACCGGGGATGCGCGCCCAGTCCAGCTTCAGCCCCGGACAGACGACCAGCCTTTGATAGCCCACGGCCCGGCACCCTTCCAGGATGACGGCGTTCGACGCGGGCTCGAACGCGGCGAACGCGCCCTTTATCAGCGTGACGCCGGACGGGATCAGCGAGGCCAGATCCTTCGCCGTCTGGTCGGCCGTGAACACACCCGCGCCCACCAGCGTCCAGCCGGGCTGATAGTAATGCACGT
The DNA here is from genome assembly GCF_004010775.1 of Paracoccus sp. Arc7-R13. Classification (NCBI taxonomy): domain Bacteria; kingdom Pseudomonadati; phylum Pseudomonadota; class Alphaproteobacteria; order Rhodobacterales; family Paracoccaceae; genus Paracoccus; species Paracoccus sp. Arc7-R13. Next base: position 88,016 of record NZ_CP034813.1, read on the forward strand.
CGGCCGGGTCGATGATGGCGATGTCCAACCCCGGCTTTCGGGACAGCAGGCTGGCCGCGACCGAAATCCCTGCCGCCCCCGCCCCCACGATCACCACGTCATGGGTCGCATCGGGCCGCGCCACGGGTGTGCGTCCGCCGTTGGCGATGCGTCGGACCACGCCGGACAGGTCGTATCCGGCGGTGCTGGTGGCCGCCAGGATCTGCGGCAGCGGCATGTCGTCGGCCTGCGCCAGCGACCACAGCGTGGCCGACCGCGTCCCCGACCGGCAATAGGCCAGCACCGGCCCCGGCATGGCGCGCAGTGCGGATCGAAAGGCCTCGACGTCGTCGTCGCCGACCATGCCGCCGCTGATCGGAATGTAGCGTGCCTGCATTCCGGCAGCATGGGCCGCGGCCTCGATCTCGGCAAAGGTCGGCTGATCGGCGCCTTCGCCGTCCGGGCGGTTGGTGATGATCGCGCGATAGCTTTGGGCCTTCAGCGCAGGAATGTCCTGCGGGGTGATCTGGGGCGCCACCGCGAATTGCGGCGAAAGGGTCCTGGGGTCCATCTGTTCCTCCCTGAACGTCTGGAGATGGCGGGGTCAGAGGCCGTTGACCGGCACCTTGAGCATGGGACGCCCATCCTTGTCGGTGGGCATGACGCCTGCGCGCATGTTGACCTGTAGCGAGGGAATGATCAGCTGCGGCACCGCCAGCGTGGCGTCGCGTGCGGTGCGAAAGGCCACGAATTCCGCGCGCGTCTTGCCGCCGCCGACATGGATGTTGTGGGCGCGTTCCTCGGCCACGGTGGTCTCCCACCGGATCTCGCGGCCGTTGGGACCGTAATCGTGGCACATGAACAGACGGGTCGCGTCGGGCAGCGACAGCACCTTCTGGATGCTGTCATAGAGGACGCCCGCATCGCCGCCCGGAAAATCGGCCCGTGCGGATCCGCCATCGGGCATGAACAGCGTGTCGCCCACGAATGCCGCATCGCCCATCACATGCGTCATGCAGGCCGGCGTGTGGCCGGGCGTATGCAGGGCCACGACCGGCATCGTGCCCACATGATAGACGTCGCCATCCTTGAACAGCGCGTCGAACTGGCTGCCGTCGCGCTGGAATTCCGTACCCTCGTTGAAGATCTTGCCGAAGGTGTCCTGCACGACCATGATCCCATCGCCGATCCCGATCCGGCCGCCCAGGGCCGCCTGGATATAGGGCGCGGCGGACAGGTGGTCGGCATGGACATGGGTTTCGATGATCCATTCCAGGGTCAGGCCATGCTCGCGGATATGGGCGATGATCGCATCGGCATGATCATAGGTGATCCGCCCCGCAGCATAGTCGATGTCCATCACCGAATCGACCACCGCACAGGCGGTGGAGCCCGGATCGCGTACGACATAGCTGATGGTATGGGTGGCCGGATCAAAGAACGGGGTCACGATGGGCGCGACGGACATGTCGAACGGATAGTCGGTCATGATGGTCCTCAAGTCGAAAACGGGCGGAATCAGCGGCGGCAGGTCCGCATCCCCAGCAGCGTGTAAAGCGGGCAGACCCTGACAGCGGCGGTGAGCATCAGCACGACGCCCGCGATGACCGCCATGGCGCGCGGAAGACCGCCTTGAAACGCGGGCCAACCGCTGGCCAGGGCCACAAGGATCAGGGCCGCCCCCAGCACCAGGCGAAGAGTTCGGTCGGCGGGTCCGATGTTGCGTGTCATGGCGGGATACCCTTGCTGGCTTTCGACCGTGATACAGGATTTCGCGACGCCGGTTGGTGACAAGATCACCAAGTCCCCATCAGGGGCGCGACCCGCCGCCGTCCTGCGCCGCCAGCCGTCCGATCGCGGCCGCGTCCAGCAGGTCGACCACCCCCCGCGCCTGCCCGATCCAGCCGCGCCGCTGAAACTCGCCCAGCTGCCGAGAGATCACCTCGCGCGCGGTGCCCAGTTCAGCCGCCAGCTGCTGATGGGTCGCCCTGATCTGCCCCGTGTCGCGGGCCAGTTCGATCAGCTTTTGCGCCAGCCGGATATCCAGCCGTTGAAAGGCGATCTCCTCGATCACCATGAACAGGTCGGACATGCGCCGGGCATAGGCGGTGAAGATGAAGGTCCGGAATTCGACCGACCGCGACGCCAGATCGTCGAACAGCGCCCGCGGGATCGCCGCCGCGCGGACGTCGGTCTCTGCGATCCCCTCGGCAGAGTAGTCCTCGTGCGCCAGCAGGCAGGCCGTGGTCATCACGCAGCTTTCCCCGGCCGCCACGCGATAGAGGACGATCTCGCGGCCCTCTTCCGACGTCTGCTGGACCCTGACCCGGCCGTCCAGCAGCAGCAGCAGATGCTCGGGCGGCTTTCCGGGGCCAAAGACGACGGTGCCGGCCGGAACCGTCAGGATCAGGCTCTGCGTCAACAGCGTCGCGCGCAGGTCCGGTCCCAATCTGGCCAGTCCGGGAAACTGCGAAATCCAGTCTTGTGCCATGGTGCCCCCCTTCCCATTCCTCGACCATAGGTCGGACGGCGCGGCGATGACAGGGTGGTCCTAACGGTGGCCGATCCAGCCACGATCATCGGTGAAGGCGCGTCCCGCCGCCAACCGGACCGGACCGTATTCCGCCGGATAGGCGTCCACCGGGCCAAGCGGCGCGTCCGCTGCCGCCAGCATGATGTTGGCCAACCCGCGGTCGCTGACCGGACCCTGGACTGCCTGGACATGGGGATAAAGCTCTCTCAGGATCGCGTGGATGCCCCGCGCCAGCGGACCGTCGGGTGCGTCGATCAGGTTCACGTAGACCGGGCCGTCGACGATGTCGCGCAGGCGGGCATAGGTTTCCCGCGTGGCCAGGTGCGCAGGCACCGACCCGGACGAGAACGCGTCCATCACCACAGCGTCGAACCGCTGTTCGGTCCGGTTCAGAAACACCCTGCCGTCGGCATGGACGATGCCAAGACGCGCGCCCTCCTCGCGGTCGATCATCGCGCCGGCCCAAGGCAGGCTGTCGCGGACCACGCGGGTGATCAGGGGATCGATCTCGACCGCGACGGCGCGGGCATCGGCGCGCGATTCCAGCAGCATCGCGGGCAGCGAATAGCCGCCCCCGCCGATGAACAGGACCGACGGCGCCGCGCCCAGGTCGCGGTCCATCCGCGACCAGATCCAGTGCGTATAGGCCAGCGTCAGGCGGTCGCCCCCATCGGCCGCAACGCGTTCGGCGGCCTGCTGGGTGCGGTCGGAATAAAGGCGCACCGCGCCGCCATGACGCTGCACGTCGATGCAGGACATCCCCGATTCGTAACGGCACAGCGGCCCGCTGGCGGTGATCGCCGCGACCGCCACCGCGCCTGCCGCGACCGCGATCACGGCATCGGGCCGCGTCAGGCCGCCCGCGCCCCCCTTGCCGCCAGCCCGCACCAGCACCGCGCAGATCAGCGCGCCCGCGCCGCATCCGGCAAAGGTCGCCACCGATCCCACCAGCGGCAGCGTCACGAACCCCGCCAGCACCGCGCCCGCGATCGCCCCAAGCGATCCGGCCGCCAGGACCATGCCCAGGGACGACCCCTCGCGGCCGGGACGGGCGTCGACGGCCATCTTGGCCAGGAAGGGCGACGGAAAGCTGACCAGCACGGATGCGGGAAAGAAGGCCAGGATCACCGCCAGAAGCATCCCCCCGGTGTCGCGCGCACCCAGGGCATAGACCAGCCCCAGGACCGCGGGCGAGGCCGCCATCAGCGCCGCCGTCGCCACCAGCGCCAGCCTGACGCTGCGCACGGCCACCGCGGGGTCGCGTTCGGCCACCAGCCCGCCAAGCGCGCTGCCAAGCGAGAACCCGGTCAGGATCGTGGCGATCACCGACGTCCAGGTCACCAGCGAGGTGCCGAAGAACGGCGCCAGCACGCGGCCTGCGGCGATCTCGTATGTCAGGCCGATGGCCGACAGCACGAGGATCAGGGTGATCGTGGTCCAGAACCGCATCGGGGTCTCCTTCCGGGGGCATCGTGTCGGGTCGGCCTGCCCTGCCACGGAACGCGGCGCAAGGGAATGGGTGCCCCTGTCACGGCGCCGCCATGCGGCCGCGTTAGCTTGACCGGCGCCCGTGGCGCGGGCTAACCGCGCGGGACATGGCTTGCAGAGGACCCGTGATGCCCGACCGCGCCTATCCGACCCTGGCCCAGGCCGCGCGCATCTGGGCGCGGATCGGCCTGCTGAGCTTTGGCGGCCCCGCGGGCCAGATCGCCCTGATGCACCGCATCCTGGTCGAGGAGAACCGGTGGCTGGGTGAACGGCGGTTCCTGCACGCGCTGAACTACTGCATGCTGCTGCCCGGTCCCGAGGCGATGCAACTGGCCGTCTATATCGGCTGGCTGATGCACCGCACCCTGGGCGGGATCATCGCCGGGCTTCTGTTCGTGGTGCCGGGCATAGTGGCGATCATGGCCCTGTCCTGGATCTATGCGATCTGGGGCGATACCGGCGCGCTGGAGGGTCTGTTCTTCGGCCTCAAGGCCGCAGTGCTGGCCATCGTGGTCCAGGCGGTGATCCGCATCGGGTCGCGCGCGCTGAAAAACCGCGTGATGATCGGCATCGCGGCGGCGTCCTTCGTCGCGATCTTCGCCTTTGGCGTGCCGTTTCCGGTGATCGTCCTGGGTGCGGCCCTGGCCGGGTTCCTCGGCGCGCAAGCCGGGCTGGCGGCGTTCCGGGGCGGCGGCGGGCACGGTGCCGCGGGCGGTGCGCCTGTTGCGGATGCCGACACGCTGCTGGGCGATGGCACGCCTGATCACACGCGGGTCAGCGCCGGGTGGGCCGCGCGCATATCGGCGGTGTTCCTGAGCCTGTGGCTGCTGCCGGTGGCCGCGCTGTTCCTGGCGCTTGGGCCGCAGGACGTCTTTGCACAGATCGCCGGGTTCTTCAGCGTGATGGCGGTGGTGACGTTCGGCGGCGCCTATGCCGTCCTCGCTTATGTCGCCCAGCAGGCGGTCGAGACTTATGGCTGGCTGGCGCCCGGAGAGATGCTGGACGGGCTGGGCATGGCAGAGACCACACCGGGGCCGCTGATCATGGTGACCCAGTTCGTGGGCTTCATGGGCGCGCTGCGCGAGGCGGGCGGTATGCCGCCGCTGCTGGCCGGGACCCTGGGGGGGCTGCTGACCACCTGGGTCACGTTCCTGCCCTGCTTCCTGTGGATCTTTCTGGGCGCGCCCTTCATCGAACGCCTGCGCGACAACCACGCGCTGACGGCGGCGCTGACCGCGGTGACCGCGGCGGTGGTGGGGGTGATCCTGAACCTGGCGCTGTGGTTCGGGCTGCATGTGCTGTTCGACCAGCTGCGCCCGGTGGCCGCGATGGGGCTGGACCTAGACCTGCCGGTCTGGCGCACGCTGGACCCGGCGGCGCTGGTGCTGATCCTGGCCGCGATGATCGCGGTCTTTCGCCTGCGCGGAGGGACGGTCCCGGTGCTGGCGGGCTGTGCCCTGGCTGGGTTGGCGCTGCACCTGGCGGGGATCGTCTGAGGCGCGGCGGATTTTTTCGACGCAGCCGGGAAGAGAACCGCGGCCGGTTGCGTCTATGATTGTATCATGACCCGGACACGCGACCCCATCCTGGATCTGCTGGCGCCGCTGCGGCGCTATGCCTTCGCGCTGACCCGCGACAGGGCCGAGGCCGACGACCTGGTCCAGGACGCCCTGCTGCGCGGCCACGAACAGCGCCGCCAGCTGGCCCCCGGCAAGGCGCCGGGACCGTGGCTGCGCGCGATCCTGCGCAACCGGTTCCTGGACCGCCGCCGCCACGACCAGGCCCAGTCCCGCCGCGAGGCGCAGTTCGCCCAGCTGACCCCCCTGGCCCAGGACGCGCCCCAGGACGACGCCCTGCGCCTGTCGCAGCTGCGCCAGGCCTTCCTGGACCTGCCCGACGACCAGCGCGAGGCGCTGGCCCTGATCGCGGTCGAGGGGCTGTCCTATGCCGAGGCAGGCCAGCTGCTGGGCATCCCGCCCGGCACGGTCATGTCGCGTGTGTCGCGCGCCCGCGCCCGGCTGCGCGCGTTCGAGGACGAGGCCCCCGCCCGCCCGGCCCTCAAGATCATCGGAGGACGCGATGCTGAAGGATGATCCGCAGATCGGCCCCGCCGACCTGGATGCCTATGTCGACGACCAGCTGACCCAGGCCCAACGCGCCCAGATCGAGGCGCATCTGTCGCGCCATCCCGACGCCGCCGCCCGCGTGATGCGCGACCTGTCGCTGCGCCGCGACCTGCGCCGGGCGCTGGCCGCACCGCCCGCGCCGCGCGCGCTGCTGGGCGCCGCGCGGCGGCTTGCGACGGCGCGCCGACGCGATGCGCAGCTGCGCCGGGTCCTGCGCATCGTACCCGCCGCGCTGCTGGTGGGGCTGGGCTGGCTGGCCCATGCCGGCCTGGGGCCGCTGTCGGTGCGCGAAGGCGTCGCGGCATCGCCCGCGCCCGCATCGGTCACGGCGGCCCTGTCGGCGCATCAGGTCAGCCTGCTGCGTCTGGACATGACCTCGCAGCCCGGCATCAGCCGCCTGGACCCGGTCGAGATGCGCGCCGCCACCGGCATCGTGCTGCCCCGGTTTCCCGACAACTGGACGGTGCGCGACGCGCAGGTCTTCCCCTCGCCCCAGGGTCCGGGGATCGAGATCCTGTTCGACACGCCCGACCTGGGCACGATCAGCCATTTCGCGGTCCGCGCCGGCAGCTTCGACGTGACCCCGCCCCGCCTGCACCAGACGCCCGACCACGGCATCGCCTGGTTCCAGATCGGAGAGATCGCGCATGTGCTGGTCGCGGGCGACGACCATGCCGACCCGCTGCTCGCGACATCGGTCGCGCTGTCGGACACGCTCTACTGACATCAACCAACCGGAGGTTTTCATGCAACCCATCCGCCAGACCGGCCGCAGCGCCGGTTTCGCCCCCGCCGCCGTCCTGGACGACGGCCTGCGCGCGCACATGCTGCGCATCTACAACTACATGGGCCTGGGCCTGCTAGTGACCGGGCTGGTCGCGGTCGCGGTGGCCTCGGTCCCGGCGATCTACGTGCCGATCTTCAGCTCGCCCCTGCGGTGGGTGGTGATGCTGGCGCCGCTGGCCTTCGTGATGTTCCTGTCCTTCCGGATCGAGACCGTCTCGGCCGCCACGGCGCAGACGCTGTTCTGGGCCTTCTGCGCGGTGATGGGCCTGTCGCTGGCCTCAATCTTCCTGGTCTTCACGGGCACGTCGATCGCGCGCGCCTTCTTCGGCGCCGCCGCCATGTTCGCGGGCATGAGCCTCTATGGCTACACGACCAAGCGCGACCTGTCGAAGTTCGGCAGCTTCCTGATCATGGGCCTGATCGGCGTCATCATCGCCAGCATCATCAACATCTTCCTGGGCTCGTCCGCGCTGCAGTTCGCGATCTCGATCATCGGCATACTGGTCTTCGTCGGCCTGACGGCCTGGGACACGCAGTCGATCAAGCTGGCCTACAGCGAACATCACGATGCCGAGACGCACCAGAAACTGGCGGTCATGGGCGCGTTGTCACTGTACCTGAACTTCATCAACCTGTTCCAGCTGCTGCTGAGCCTGACCGGCCAGCGCGAGGAATAGGCCCAGACAAGGACCGCATCCATGGACCAGAACGACCGCCACGCCATCGAGGGGCTGTTCGGCAAGCTGGGCCAGGCCGCACAGGCCCAGCCCCATCGCGACCCCCAGGCCGAGGCCCTGATCGCCGACCTGATGGCCCGCAACCCCGGTGCCGCCTATTACCTGGCCCAGACCGTGATCATGCAGGAACAGGCGCTGGCCGCGGCCGAACAGCAGATGCAGCAGATGCAGGCGCAGCCCGCGCCGGCCTCGGGCGGGCTGTTCGGCAAGCTGTTTGGCGGCAGCCAACCCCAGCCCCGCCCGATGACCCATCGCCCCGCGCCCCAGCCCTACGGCCAGCCCGCCTATGGCCAGCAGCCGCAGGGGTCGGGTCCGTGGAGCAGCGGTCGCCCGTCGGGCGGCGGCTTCATGGCCGGCGCGGCGCAGACCGCGATGGGCGTCGCCGGCGGCGTGCTGCTGGGCAATGCCATCGGCGGCATGTTCGCGGGCCCTGCCGACGCCTCGGAGATGGAGCAGGAGCCCGCGATGGAGGAGGACGCCGGCTTCGACGACCCCGGCTTTGACGACGGCGGGTTCGAGGAATGATCACCACGGCGCCCGGAACCCCCGGGCGCCGCCTTTCGGCAGATGGCATGGCGATGCGCCCTCGCCGCATTGGCGTTCCACGCCGTCGGTGCTGCGCCACGACGCCATCAGCACGATCATCTTCGCCCCGCAATCCGAAGCCCGCGGCATCGGCAGGGCCGGTGCCGGCGACGCCGCGACCTGCAATGCCGTGATCGCTGGCAGCAGTGACACCCGGGCAATGCGTGCCGACGTCCTTCCATGATACGACTGAACTTATCGGTCCGTTTCGGCGTTTCCCCGGAAAGCAGGAGGATGTCATGGCGTCACGTGCGGTCTGGAAGGGGCAGCTGCGCCTGTCCTTGGTGGCCATCCCGGTCGAGCTGCATGCCGCGACCAAGACCGGGGCGCGCGTGTCCTTCCGCCAGATCCACGGCCCCTCTGGTAAGCCTGTGCGCTATGAGAAGACCGTGGGCGGCATCGGGCCGGTCAAGAGCGACGACATCCTGAAGGGATACGAGACGGGCGACGGCAACTATCTGCTGCTGGAACCCGACGAGATCGACGCGATCAAGCTGGACACCAAGAAGACGCTGGAACTGGTGCAGTTCGTCGACCAGTCCGAGATACCGCCCCTGTACTACAACAAGCCCTATTACGTGGTGCCGACCGACGATCTGGCCGAGGACGCCTATCGCGTGGTCCGCGACGCCCTGCGGGCCGAGAAGAAGACCGCCCTGGGCCAGTTGACCATGCGCGGCCGCGAATACCTGTGCGCGATCCGACCCTGCGGCGACGGGCTGCTGCTGGAAACGCTGCGCTATGAGGACGAGATCCGCGAGGCGGAGCCGCTGTTCGCCGCGATCGAGGACGCCGCCAGCGACGCCGACCTGCTGGAGGTCGCGACGCAGCTGATCCGGCGCAAATCCTCGGCGTTCGATGCCGAAGCGTTCCGCGACCATTACGACCAGGCGCTGCGTGCGCTGATCGAGACGAAGCGCAAGAACCGCAAGACCCCCCGCGCCAAGGCGGCCGAGGATGACGACCGCCCGTCGGGTGGCAACGTCGTGGACCTGATGTCCGCGCTGAAGGAGAGCCTGAAGAAGGACGGCGGCAAGGCCAAGGCCAAGCCCGCCGCAAAGCCCGCGTCCAAGCCGCGTGCCAAGCCCAAGTCGAAATCCGCCTGACATGGCCGACCTGGGCGCCTATCTGGACAAGCGCGATTTCGGAGCGACCCCCGAACCGCAGGCGGACGGCACCCCTTCGGCGCTTGGGCTGCGCTATTCGATGCAGAACCACGACGCCACGCGGCTGCACTGGGACCTGCGGCTGGAATGGGACGGGGTGCTGCTGTCCTGGGCGGTGACGCGGGGGCCGTCGCTGGACCCTGCCGACAAGCGGCTGGCCGTGCGGACCGAGGATCACCCCCTGTCCTATCTGACCTTCGAGGGCACGATCCCGAAGGGCCATTACGGCGCGGGCACCGTGATGCTGTGGGATCTGGGCTGGTGGCAACCGCTGGAACCCGCGGCGCGCGGGCTGGCCAAGGGGCACCTGAAGTTCCGGCTGCACGGTCGGCGGATGACCGGCGACTGGAACCTGATCCGCATGGCGCGCCGGGACAAGCGCGACAACTGGCTGCTGGTCAAGATCGACGACGAGGCCGCCGGCCAGCGCGACCCGGTGGCGCGCTATCGCACCAGCGTGGCGTCGGGGCGCAGCTTTGCGGCGATCCGCGCGGACAAGGCCGCCTGCGCGCCCGACCATTCCGGCACCCGTCCCGGCCACCGGCCCGTGCAGCTGGCGACGCTGACGGACGATCTGGCCGATCACGCCACGCATTGGCACGAGCTGAAACTGGACGGCTATCGCGCGCAGGTGGCGCTTGGCGCGGGTGGCCCGCGCGTCTTCACGCGGGCGGGCCATGACTGGACCGACCGTTTCGCCGACCTGATCCCCGCCCTGCGCGACATCCCCTGTGCCTCGGCCCTGATCGACGGAGAGATCGTGGCCGGCGCCGGGCTGCAGGGGTTCGGCACGCTGCAGGACGCGATCGCGGCGGGCGGGCCGTTCGGATACGTGGCCTTCGATCTGCTGCAGCTGGACGGGCGCGACCTGACGGACCAGCCCCTGACCGAACGCCGCGCCGCGCTGGAGGGCTTGCTGCGCCCCCTGCCGCCGATGGGCGCGGTGGCGCTGTCGCCCGTCATCCACGGCCTGGCGGACGAGGCGCTGGCGCTGATCTGCGGCAATGGCGGCGAGGGGGTGATCGCCAAGCGGACCGATGCCCCCTATCGCGGCGGGCGCAGCCGCGACTGGCTGAAGATCAAGTGCCGCAGGCAGGGCACGTTCCGCATCGTCGGCTGGCAGGCAAGCACCAGCCGCGGCAGGCCCTTCGCCTCGTTGGCGCTGGCCTGCGACCGGGACGGGGGACTGGCCTATATGGGCAAGGTCGGAACCGGGTTCGACCAGGACACGATGGCCGACCTTGCCCGACGCATGGAACCGCTGGTGCGCAGGGACGCCCCCGTCAAGGCCCCCCGCCGGGAGGTCGCGGGCATGACCTGGATCGACCCGGACCTGACCGCCCGGATCGATTACGCCGAAACCACCGCCCAGGGTCGCCTGCGCCATGCGGTGTATCTGGGCTTGCACGATGAGGGTCCGCCGATGCGAACGCCCGCCCCGACCATCGCGATCAGCAGCGGCGATCGCGTGATCTTTGACAAGCCGCGCCTGACCAAGGCGGGGCTGGCCGAGTATTATCGCGCGGCCGCACCGCTGATGCTGCCCGAACTGACCGGGCGGCCCCTGTCCCTGCTGCGCCTGCCCGACGGCATGGCCGGCGAGCGGTTCTTTCAGAAGCACCCCGGCAAGGGCTTTCCCGCCGCGCTGAAGGTCCAGCAGATCGCCGACAAGGACGGCGCGACCAGCCCCTATGCCTATGTCACCGACGTCGACGGCATCCTGGGCGCGGTGCAGATGGGCACGGTCGAATTCCACATCTGGGGCGCCCGTCGCGACCGGCTGGACCGGCCCGACCGCATGGTCTTTGACCTGGACCCTGACGAGGGCCTGGGCTTTGCCGCGACCCGCCGCGCCGCGCTGGAGTTGCGCGACCGGCTGTCGAGGCTTGGCCTTCGGTCCTGGGCGATGCTGTCGGGGGGCAAGGGCGTCCATGTGATCGTGCCGCTGCGCCGCACCGCGGGCTGGGACACGGTCAAGCTGTTCAGCCGCGGCGTGGCGATGCTGACGGCACAGGCCCATCCCGACCGCTTCACCGCCGAGATGTCCAAGGCAAAGCGCAAGGGCCGCATCTTCGTCGACTGGCTGAGAAACGAACGCGGCGCGACGGCCATCGCGCCCTTCTCCGTGCGCGCCCGCCCCGGCGCGCCGGTGGCCTGCCCGGTCAGCTGGGACGAACTGGGGCGCATCCGCAAGGCTGGGGCGTTCTCGACCGTGCAGGCGCTGGAGCGGGGCTGGGCCGACACCGACCCGCCGCCCGCCCAGACCCTGTCGGCGGCCGTGATCGCGGCGCTGGACGCGGCGCTGACGGCCTGATCCTTACGCCGCCCTTACGCCCCCGGCCAGGATCACGCATGGCATCCTGACGCGCGCGTGCGGGATGATCGGACATCACTCATCAAGGGGATGTTCATGTCCGACATCATCTATCTTCTGCTTGGCGCAGGCGGGTTTCTGGCCATGATGGCCGGAACGCGTGCGCTGGCCCGTTCGTGACGGGGCGCCGATGGTCGACCTGGTCCTTGGCCTTGCCGTCGCGGCGGGCCTGTTCGCCTATCTGGTCGTGGCGCTGATGCGTCCCGACCGGTTCTGATGGGGGGTGCGTCCATGTCCCCCTTTCTTGTCTTCGCGCTCTACGGCGCCGTCACGGTCGGCCTCGCCTGGCTGCTGGCCGGTCACGTGCACCGCGTCTTTACCGGTCGGCGCGTCTGGTCCAGTCCGCTGATCGCCCCGGTCGAACGGGCCTTCCTGTCGGCCGCGGGCGTCACCGCCGGGCGCGGCCAGACCTGGTCGGGCTATGCCATGGCCGTGCTGGTCTTCAACCTGGCGGGGTTCCTGCTTCTCTATGCGATCCTGCGGCTGCAGGGCATGCTGCCGTGGAACCCCCAAGGCATCGGCCCGATGGCGCCGGACCTGGCCTTCAACACCGCGATCAGCTTTGTCACCAACACCAACTGGCAGGCCTATTCCGGAGAGGTCCAGCTGTCCTACCTGTCCCAGATGGTCGGGCTGACGGTGCAGAACTTCGTCTCGGCCGCCACGGGCATGGCGGTCGCGGTTGCGATCGTGCGCGGCTTTGCCGCCAGGGGCGACGGCCGTTTGGGCAATTTCTGGGTCGATGCGACGCGGGCGGTCCTTTATATCCTGCTGCCGCTGTCGATCCTGGCGGCCGTGGTGCTGATCTGGCAGGGCGTGCCGCAATCGCTGTCGGCCTATGTCCACGCGACCACGCTGGAGGGCGCAGGCCAAGTCATCGCCCAGGGCCCCGCCGCGGCCCAGATTGCCATCAAGCAGCTGGGCACCAACGGCGGCGGCTTCTTCGGCGTCAATTCGGCCCATCCGCTGGAGAACCCGACGATCCTGTCGAACATGATCCAGTCCGTCTATCTGCTGCTGATCCCGGTCGCCTTCTGCTTCCTCTTCGGGCGCATGGTGGGCGACCGGCGTCAGGGCTGGGCGATCTTCGCCGCGATGGGCGTGCTGTTCGTAGCGGGCCTGCTGCTGATGAACGCCCCCGAACAGGCAGGCAACCCCGCTTTGGCCCAGGCCACCGGCATCACCGGCCCCAACATGGAGGGCAAGGAGGTCCGCTTTGGCGCTACCCTGTCGGTCCTGTGGGCCGAGGCTACGACCGCCGCGTCGAACGGCTCGGTCAACGCGATGCATGACAGCTTCATGCCCCTGTCCGGCCTGGTGATGATGCTGAACATGCAGGTCGGAGAGGTGATCTTCGGCGGCGTGGGGTCGGGCCTTTACGGCATGCTGCTCTATGTCGTTCTGGCCGTTTTCCTGGCCGGGCTGATGGTCGGGCGCACCCCCGAATACCTTGGCAAGAAGATCGAGGGGCGCGAGGTCACGCTGTCGGTCCTGGCCTTCCTGTCGATGCCCTTGGGCATCCTGGTCTTCGGCGCGCTGTCCGTGGTCATCCCGGCGGGCCTGGCCGCGGTGCAGGACGCCGGGCCGCACGGCCTGTCCGAGGTCCTTTATGCCTACAGCTCGGCCACCGGCAACAACGGCTCGGCCTTTGGCGGCTTCGGGGCGGCGGCGCCGTTCCACACCACCCTGCAGGGCATCGCGATGATCTTGGGACGCTATGCGATCATCGTGCCGATGCTGGCGGTCGCAGGATCCCTGGCCCTGAAGTCGCCGGTCCCGGCCACGGCGGGGACGTTCCCCACCCACGGCCCGCTGTTCGTCCTGCTGCTGGTCATCACCGTGCTGATCCTGGGCGCGCTGACCTTCTTTCCGGCCCTGGTCCTGGGCCCCATCGCCGAGCATGTGTCCATGCTGGGCGGGCAAACCTTCTGAGGCGTTCATCCATGTCGAAACATTCGCTTCCCGTGCCGTCGATGGGGGCGCTGGCCCCCGCGGCGGCGCGACAGGCGCTGGCCAAGCTGGCCCCGCGCCTGCTGCTCAAGAACCCGGTCATCTTCGCCACCGCCGTGGCGGCGCTGATGGTCAGCGTGCTGGGCCTGCGCGACCTTGCCCTGGGCGTGCCCGGCGGCGGCTTCGCGGTCCAGATCGCGTTCTGGCTGTGGGCGGCCGTGCTGATCGCCAACTTTGCCGAGGCCCTGGCCGAGGGGCGCGGCCGCGCCCGCGCCGACAGCCTGCGCGCCACCAAGTCCGACACGATGGTCCGCGTGCTGCCCGCCCCCGACAGCGCACATGACGGCGCCACGATGGTCCCGTCGGCCAGCCTGAAGCAGGGCCAAATCCTGCTGGTCGTCGCGGGCGACATCATTCCGGCCGATGCCGAGGTGGTGCGCGGCGTGGCATCGGTCGACGAAAGCGCGATCACCGGCGAAAGCGCCCCGGTGATCCGCGAATCCGGCGGCGATTTCAGTTCGGTCACGGGCGGCACGCGCATCGTGTCGGACTGGCTGGTGCTGCGCGTCACGGCCGAACCCGGGCGCAGCTTCCTCGACCGCATGATCGCGCTGGTCGAAGGCGCCGAACGTGGCCGCACCCCGAACGAGATCGCGCTGAACATCCTGCTGGCCGGGCTGACGCTGATCTTCCTGTTCGTCGTCGTCACGCTGGAGCCCTTCGCGCGCTATTCCGGCACCTCGATCCCGGTGGTGTTCCTGGCCGCGCTGTTCGTGACGCTGATCCCCACGACCATCGGCGGGCTTCTGTCGGCCATCGGCATCGCGGGCATGGACCGTCTGGCCCGCGCCAACGTGGTCGCGAAATCCGGCCGCGCGGTCGAGGCCGCGGGCGACGTGGACGTGCTGCTTCTGGACAAGACCGGCACGATCACCTTCGGCAACCGCATGGCCGACGCGCTGATCCCGGCGCAGGGCGTGCCGCCCGCCGATCTGGCCCGCACCGCCCTGGCCGCCAGCCGCGCCGACGACACCCCCGAGGGCAAGTCCCTGGTCGAGCTGGCCCGCCGCCAGCCCGGCACTGAGGCGCCCCTGGCCGACACGGCCGAGACCATCGCGTTCTCGGCCCAGACCCGCCTGTCGGGCGCCGACCTGACCGACGGCACCCAGCTGCGCAAGGGGTCGGTCGATGCGATCCTGCGCCATACCGGGGCGGCGGTGGACGGCGCGCTGGCCGCGTCGGTGGACCAGATCGCGCGGTCGGGCGGCACACCGCTGCTGGTGTCGCAGGGTGCGCGCATCATGGGTGCGGTGCATCTGAAGGACATCATCAAGCCCGGCGTACGCGAACGGTTTGGGGAATTGCGCGCCATGGGCATCCGCACGGTGATGATCACCGGCGACAACCCCCTGACCGCCGCCGCCATCGCGGCCGAGGCCGGCGTGGACGATTTCCTGGCCGAGGCCACGCCCGAAAACAAGCTGGAGCTGATCCGCGCCGAGCAGGCCAAGGGCCAGCTGGTCGCCATGTGCGGCGACGGCTCGAACGACGCGCCGGCGCTGGCCCAGGCCGATGTGGGCGTGGCGATGAATTCCGGGACCTCGGCCGCCAAAGAGGCCGCGAACCTGATCGACCTGGACAGCGACCCGACCAAGCTGATCGAGGTCGTGCTGGTGGGCAAGCAGCTGCTAATCAGCCGCGGCGCGCTGACCACCTTCAGCATCGCCAACGACGTGGCGAAATACTTTGCCATCCTGCCCGCGCTGTTCATCGCCGCCTATCCCGGCCTGGCCGTGCTGAACGTGATGGGCCTGGAAAGCGCGCAGAGCGCGATCCTGTCGGCGGTGATCTTCAACGCGCTGGTGATCCTGGCGCTGATCCCGCTGGCGCTGCGGGGGGTGAAATACGCGCCCTCCAGCGCGGCGGCCCTGCTGCGGCGCAACCTGACGATCTATGGCCTGGGCGGCCTGATCGTCCCCTTCCTGGGCATCAAGGCCATCGACATGGCCGTGACCGCCCTGGGCCTGGCGTAAGGAGACAGCCATGATCGACCATATCCGACCCGCTTTGGCGACTTTGGGCCTGATGACCGTGCTGACGGGGGTGGCCTATCCGCTGGCCCTGACCGGGCTGGGCCAGACGCTGATGCCGCACCAGGCCAATGCCAGCCTGATCGTCCGCGACGGGCAGGTCATCGGCTCGGCCCTGGTGGGGCAGGCCTTTGCCGCGCCGGGATACCTGCATCCGCGCCCGTCCGCGGTCGATTACGACGCGGCGGCGGCGGGGGCCTCGAACCTGGGGCCGACCAGCGCGGCGCTGATCGCCGATCAGGCGGCCCGCGCGGTGGATTTCGTCGCATCCACCGGCGCGGCCAGCGTGCCGGTGGATGCCGTCACCGCCTCGGGCAGCGGACTGGACCCGCATGTCTCGCCCGAGAACGCGCGGGCGCAGGCCGCGCGCATCGCCGCGGCGCGGGGCGTGTCCCAGGCCCGGGTCGCGGCGCTGATCGAGGCGCAGGTCGAGCCGCGCTGGCTGGGCCTCTTCGGGGAACCGCGCGTGAACGTGCTGGCCGTCAATCTGGCCCTTGACGCGGCCTTCCCCGCGGCCCCCACTGGACCCCGAACCGAAGGCTGATCCATGACCGAGCTGCGCCCCGAACCCGACGCCCTGCTGGCCCAGGCCGAACGCGAGGGGCGCGGGCGGCTGAAGATCTTTCTGGGCGCGGCACCCGGCGTGGGCAAGACCTATGCCATGCTGGAGGCCGCGCGGCGACGCGCGGCCGAGGGCGTGGACGTGGTCGCCGCCGTCGTCGAGACCCATGGCCGGGCCGAGACAGAGGCGCTGCTGCAGGGGTTGGACCTGCTGCCCAAGCGGGCGCAGTTCTATCGCGAGCGCATCCTGCACGAGATGGACCTAGACGCGCTGCTGGAGCGTCGCCCCCAGCTGGCCCTGATCGACGAACTGGCCCATTCCAACATCCCGGGATCGCGCCATGACAAGCGCTGGCAGGACGTCGAGGAGGTTCTGGCCGCGGGCATCGACGTGCTGACCACGCTGAACGTGCAACACCTTGAGACGCTGAACGACCGGGTCGCGCGGATTTCGGGCGTGCGCGTGCGCGAGACGGTGCCCGACGCCGTCCTGGCCCGCGCCGACGAGGTCGAGTTGATCGACCTGCCCACCGAGGAACTGATCGAGCGGCTGCGGGCGGGCAAGGTCTATGTCCAGGACCAGATCGCGCGGGCGGTGCAGAACTTCTTTTCCAAGGGCAACCTGACGGCACTGCGCGAACTGGCCATGCGCGCCGCCGCCGACCGCGTGGACGCGCAGCTGCGCGAGCACATGCGCGCCAATGCCATCGGCGGGCCGTGGCCCGCGCAGGAACGCATCCTGGTCGCGCTGACCGAAAGCCCGGTCGCACGCACGCTGGTGCGGACCGCGAAACGCATGGCCGACCGCGCGCGGGTCGAATGGGTGGCGGTCACCGTGACCTCGGCCCGGTCCGAGGCCCTGTCCGATCCCGACCGGGACGCGCTGGCCCAGGCCCTGCGCCTGGCCGAACGCCTTGGCGGCGAGGTGGCGACCCTGTCCGCCGCGGGCCCCGTCGCCGACGAGATCCTGGACTATGCCCGCCGTCGCAACGTCAGCCGCATCCTGCTGGGCCGCCCGCGGCCCCGTCCCTGGTGGCGGCGCATCGGCCGCCAGAACGTCGCCCGCGCCGTGACCGAGGCCGGCCGCGATTTCGAGGTGACGGTCGTCTCGGATCCGCAACGGACACCCACCCCGCCGGCGGTGCGCCACTGGTCCGTGGATCGCGACCCGCGCGCCTATGCCAAGGCCACGCTGACGGTGATCGCGGCCAGCCTGCTGGCCCTGTCGGCCGACCGGATCTTTCCCGTCACCTCGCTGTCGCTGATCTTCATGACCGGGGTGATCGTGGTCGCGGTGCGCCAGGGCCTGTGGCCGTCGCTTTATGCGTCCTGCCTCAGCTTCCTGACCTACAACTTTTTCTTCACCGACCCGCGCAACACCTTCCTGGTGATCCGCCAGGACCAGATCATGACGCTGCTGCTGTTCCTGATCGCCTCGGGGCTGACCGGCAACCTGGCCGCGCGGCTGCGCGACCGGGCTTTGGCACAGCGCGACATCGCGATGCGGACGAACCTGCTGTACGATTTCGCGCGCCAGGTCGCCGGCGCCGGATCCGCGGTCGAGGTCCTGCGCGCCGCTGCGACCCATGTCGGCGCGGCCCTGGGATGCGACACCGTGGTGATGCGCCCCGGCCCCCTGGGCCGCCCGGTGATCGAGGTGGCCGAACCGCCCCGCGACACGCTGGCCCTGCGCGACGCATCTGCCGCCGACTATGCCTGGACCCGCGGCGAGGAGGCCGGGCGCGGCTCGGGCACCCTGCCCGCCAGCGACTGGCTGTTCCTGCCCGTCGGCACCGAGGGGCGGCGGCTGGCCATCCTGGGCATCGCCTATCCCGACGGGCGCAGTCTGGCGCCGATGGACCGCCGCCTGCTGGACGCGATGACCGATCAGACCGGCATCGCGCTGGAACGCATCGCACTGCAGGCCGACCTGGAACAGGCGCTGGTCACGTCCGAGGCCGAACGCCTGCGCGCGGCCCTGCTGTCCTCGGTCAGCCATGACCTGCGCACACCCCTGGTGTCGATCATCGGCGCGGCATCGTCGCTGGCCGATCCGGCGCTGGACCTGGCCGCCCCCGCCCGCGCCAGCATGGCCGCCACCATCCGCGACGAGGGCGAGCGGCTGGACCGCTACATCCAGAACCTTCTGGACATGACGCGGCTTGGCCACGGCGCGCTGGTGCCCAAGCGCGTGCCCGCCGACCTGCGCGAAATCGCGGGCAGCGCGCGCCACCGCCTGCGCGGCGCGCTGCGCGATCACCGGGTCGAGGTCGCGGTCCCCGACGATCTGCCGCAGGTGCTGGTCGATCCGCTGCTGATCGAGCAGGTGGTGATGAACCTTCTGGACAACGCCGCGAAATACGCCCCCGAGGGCAGCCGCATCGACGTGACCGCGCGGGTCGACGGGGCACGGGCCGAACTGTCGGTCGGCGACGACGGCCCCGGCATCCCGGCCGACGCGCGCGGCCGGGTCTTCGACATGTTCTATCGCGTGGCCGAGGGCGACGGTCAGCGCGCGGGCACGGGCCTGGGTCTTGCCATCGCGCGCGGCATCGTCGAAGCCCATGGCGGCACCATCGCCGCCCACCCCGCCCGCGCGGACGGGCGTGGCACCCGCATCACCCTGACCCTGCCGCTGGACACGCCCGCATGACCCTGCCCGCCCGCATCCTGATCATCGACGACGAGGCCCCGATCCGCCGCTTCCTGCGCGTCGCGCTGGAGGCGCAGGGCCATCATGTGACCGAGGCCGCCACCGGCCGCGACGGCATCGAGGCCTGCGCCCTGACCACCCCCGAGGCGGTGATCCTGGACCTGGGCCTGCCCGACATGGACGGGCGCGCGGTCCTTGCCCGACTGCGCGAATGGAGCCAGGTCCCGGTCCTGGTCCTGTCGGTCCGCGCGTCCGAGGCCGACAAGGTCGCCCTGCTGGACGCCGGCGCGCAGGACTACGTGACAAAGCCCTTCGGCATCGGGGAACTGCTGGCCCGACTGCGCGGCCTTCTGCGCGACCGGTCGGGTGCGGCTCCGCAGGGGGCGGCGCTGCAGGTGGCCGACCTGACCATCGACGCCGCCGCCCGGACGGTCCTCAAGGGCGGCACCGAGATCCACCTGACCCGCAAGGAGTTCGACCTGCTGTGGCTGTTGGCGTCGAATGCCGGGCGGCTGGTGACGCAGGGCATGGCGCTGGAACATGTCTGGGGAAAGGCCCATCTGGAGGACAGCCACTATCTGCGCGTCTTCATCCGGCAGCTGCGCGCCAAGATCGGCGACGATGCGGGCAACCCGTCCTACATCTTCACCGAATCCGGGGTGGGCTATCGCTTTGCATCGGGGTCGTGACGCGTCGGGCCTGCGGCCTTGGCGCATCTTCCCTTTGGTTTCGGGCTGCGCTATCGATGCCGCGCATTCCAGGAGACAGCGTTGATCCGTCGCGATTCCCAGACCGACAGACCGCAGCGGGCCCGGCTGACGCCGGGGCGCGCGCTGCGCTGGCTGTTGCTGGTGCCGTTCCTGATGCTGGCCACGATCAGCCAGGGCACGATGATCGAGGCCGCCCCCGCAGGCGGCGTGCGGATCGTTCTGTGCACCGGCACCGGCATGGTCGACGCGATCATGACCCCCGACGGGCAGGTCCATCCCGACGACCAGCCGGGTCGCGGCGGCCATCCCGGCACCCCGCCCTGTGAGTGGGCGCTGCACGGGCAATCGGTGCTGGCCTCCCCCGCCGTCGACATGGTCCCGCCGCGGTTCCGCGAACTGGACGCCGATTTCGGGACCGACGTCCCCCTCCATCTTCGCCGGGCCGAGGTTCTGACCCCCGCCGCCCGCGGACCACCCGCCCTCGTCTGAGACCGACGCGAAGACCGGGCCCGCCCGGCACCGCGACCGTCCGGCCGCCGCATTCCGGCCGCCGCGAACACGACCGTTCACAGATGAGACATGCCATGACGACCTTTCCCCTTCTGGCCGCGCTTGGGGTCGCGACCCTGCTGGCCCCTGCCGCATGGGCGCACGGCACCGGCGACGGTGCGGACCATGCGGGTCATACCGCCGCCCATGCGGCGCCCCTGTCCCTGCCCGACCCGGATGCGGCGTGGCAGGTCGGCGAGCTGACCGTCACCGCGCCCTATGCCCGCGCCACCCTGCCCAATGCCCCCGTCGCGGGCGGCTTTCTGACGATCGCCAATGACGGCGCCGCGGACGACCGCCTGGTCGCCGCCACATCGGACATCGCCGGACGGATGGAGATCCATCAGATGACCATGTCGGGCGACATCATGACGATGGGCCCGGTAGAGGACGGCCTGCCGATCCCGGCGGGCCAGACCGTGGCGCTGCAGCCCGGCGGCTATCACCTGATGTTCCTGCAGCTGGCGGCCCCCCTGGTCCAGGGCGACAGCATCGACGTCACCCTGACCTTCGAGGGTGCCGGCGACATCACCGTGCCGCTGTCGATCCAGGCGTTCAACGCGCGCGCGGAGGGCGATGCCCCGCAGGGCGCCGATCCGCACGCGGGGCATTGACCATGACCCGACAGACGCTTCGCATGGTGCGGGTGCTGGCTTGGACCGCGGTCGTGGTGGCCGGCGCCGCGCTGCTGTGGGCCACGGTCCTGCGGCCCGCGCCGACCGACCACCAGGTCGCCATGCAGCAGTTGGGCAAGGGCGATTACACCCTTGTCACCGCGGATGGCCAACCGTTCACCCAGGCCGATCTGCAGGGTCAGCCGACCGCCGTCTTCTTCGGCTTCACCCATTGCCCCGACGTGTGTCCCACCACACTGGGCGAGGTCACCGCCTAGCAGGACGAGCTGGCCCGGGACGGCCAGACGCTGCGCACGCTGTTCATCACCGTGGACCCCGAACGCGACACGCGCGAGGTCCTGGGCGAATACGTGTCCTGGGTGCCCGGCGTCACCGGCATCACCGGAGAGCGGGCCGAGATCGACAAGGCCGTCGCCGCCTTTCGCGCCTTTGCGCAGCGGGTGCCGCTGGAGGGGGGTGACTATACCGTCAACCACTCGACCCAGGTGCTGCTGTTCGACGATGGCGGCGATTTCTTCGGTCTCGTGTCCTATCAGGAGGACCACGATCGCGCGATGGGCACCATCCGGCGCCTGCTGGCCAGCTGATCCCTGGGCGGCGCGGGTCCGCGCCGCCGCATCCCCACAAAACCAACAGGGAAACCCATGTCCGATGCAACCCTGGACGCCTCGCCCCGCCCGCGCGCGGCCGTGTCCGATCTGTACCGCGCCGTCTGGCGCTGGCATTTCTATGCGGGACTGTTCGTCCTGCCGTTCCTGATCACGCTGGCCGTCACCGGCGCGGCCTATCTGTTCCGCGACGAGATCGACGCCATCATCCATGCCGACATCAAGCGGGTCGAGGTCGCGCAGACCGGTACGCTGAGCCCCGAGGCGATCGTCGCCTCGGCCGTGACCGCGGTGCCCGGCCGCGCGGTCAAGTACACCGACCCGCCAACGGCCGCCGCCTCGGCCGAGGTGACGGTCGCCACCGACGACGGGCGCCGCATGGCGGTCTATGTCAACCCCTACGAGGGTTACGTCCTGGGCGCGCGCCCCGACCGCAGCACGGTCATGTGGACGGTGCGCTATCTGCATAGCCTGCGCTATTTCGGGCCCGTCGCCCGCGGCGTGATCGAGATCGTGGGCGGCTGGACGATCCTGCTGGTCGCCACCGGCATCTATCTGTGGTGGCCGCGCGGCCAGGCGGGGGGCGTCCTGTCGGTCCGGGGCGACCGGCGCAGGCGCGTCTTCTGGCGTGACACCCATGCGGTGACCGGCATCGTGGTGGGCGGCTTCATCGTGTTCCTGGCGGTGACCGGCATGCCCTGGTCGCAGGTCTGGGGCGGCAAGGTCAATGAATGGGCCAACGGGCACAATTTCGGCTATCCGTCGGGCGTGCGCGTCGACGTGCCGATGTCGGACCAGCGGCTGACGGACACGGCACAGACGTCCTGGTCGCTGGAACAGGCGCGCGTTCCCGAAACCCCGCCCCCGGTCCAGGGTGCCGCACCCATCGGGCTGAACGCCGCCGTGGCGGCGTTCGAACGGCTTGGCCTGCATCCGGGCTTTTCGGTGGCGCTGCCGTCATCGCCCACCGGGGTGTACAGCGGGTCGGCCTATCCCGACGACCTTGCCCAGCAGCGTGTGGTCCATCTGGACCAGTACAGCGGCCGGTCCCTGGTCGACATGAGCTATGCCGATTACGGCCCCATGGGACGCTGGCTGGAATTCGGCATCAACACCCATATGGGCCAGCAGTTCGGCCTGGCGAACCAGATCCTGCTGCTGGCGGTCTGCGGGGGCATCGTCCTGCTGGCGGCGTCCGGCGGGGTGATGTGGTGGAAGCGTCGCCCGTCGCGGTCGATGGGCGTGCCACCGATGCCCGCCGACCGCCGGGTGTTCCGCGGCCTTCTGGGCATCCTGGCAGTGGGTGGCATCCTGTTCCCGCTGACCGGCGCATCGCTGCTGGTGATGCTGGCGCTGGACACCGCGATCCGACGCCTGCGCGGCACGGGGTCACGCGCCGCCGCCTGACCCTGCGCGGGGCCGCGCCCGGTCTCGGCGCGGTCCCGTCACGATCATGCTGCATCAGGGCGGAACATCGCGGGCATTTGGCGGTTCTACTGATCATAATGCATTTCACGAAAGCGATCCCATGGCCGCAACCGCTTATTCCCCGCACCCCATCGGCGCGCGGCGCCCCGTTCCGGGACTGTCCGTCCTGACCCATATGTCCGCGGGCCTGTTGGCCCTGCCGGTGGTGACCGATTACGCCTATCTGCAGACCACCGTCCTGATGTGGAAGGATTTTTCGTCCTGGCTGCTGTTCTTCGGCCTGATCGTGGCCGGGGTCGGCTGCGTGCTGTGGCTGATCGGTCTGCTGACGCGCCGCCCTGGTCCGTCCTGGGGCGCGGTCGGGATGTACGTGCTGGTGATGCTGGCCGCCTTCTTCAACAGCCTGCTGCATGCGGGCGACGGCTGGACTGCCATCATGCCCTGGGGCATCTTGCTGTCCGTCGTGACCTGCGTGCTGATGCTGCTGGCGGCGGTGCTGAACCGTCGCGCCACCGCCCCCCTGTCCCTGCGCACCGCCTGAAAAGGACGCCATCATGACCATCCATACCTCCACCCTGCGTCGCAGGCTGATGCTGTCCGGTTCCGCCGTCCTGACGCTTGGCCTTGCCATGCCGATGGCCGCCGCCGCGCAGGATTCCGAAGGGTTCGACATCACCAGCCAGATCGGTCCCGATCCGGTCCTGCCCGAACCGCAATTCGTCAATCCGCTGCCAAGCGTGAACGTGGCCGAGGTCGTGGGCTGGGCCGACGGCCAGACCCCGGCCGTCCCCGAGGGGCTGACGATCAGCGCCTATGCCACCGACCTGGTCAATCCGCGCACCGTCCATACGCTGCCCAACGGCGACGTGCTGGTTGTCCAGTCGCGTGCGCCGGAGGGTAAGCCCAAATACCGCCCCAAGGATTTCGTCCGCGGCTGGATCATGGCCTTTGCGGCGGGCGGCGGTGACGCCCCCCCGGCGGAAAGCAACCTGATCACGCTGCTGCGCGACACCGACCGCGACGGCACGGTGGACGAACGCCACGACCTGCTGACGGGGCTGCATTCGCCCTTCGGCCTGGCCTGGATCGACGACACGCTGTATGTCGCCGCCGCCGATGCGGTGATCTCCTATCCCTATGCCCTGGGCGACACGGTGATCGATGCCGAACCTACGACGGTCACACCGCTACCGGGCGGTCCGCTGAACCATCACTGGACCAAGGATCTGGCGCTCAGCCCGGACGGGACGATGCTGTACGCGTCTGTCGGCTCGAACTCGAACGCGGCCGAAAACGGGATGGAGGCCGAAAAGGGCCGCGCCGCCATCTGGCAGATCGACCGCGAGACGGGGGCGTCCAAGATCTATGCGTCGGGGCTGCGCAACCCGAACGGCCTGACCTTCAACCCCGACAGCGGCGCGCTGTGGGCGGTCATCAACGAACGTGACGAACTGGGGCCTAACCTGGTGCCCGACTACATGACCTCGGTCCAGGAAGACGCGTTCTATGGCTGGCCCTACAGCTATTACGGCGACCACGTGGACGCCCGCGTGCGCCCGGCGCGGCCCGATCTGGTCGAGACGGCGATCGCGCCCGATTATGCGCTGTCCAGCCACGTGGCGGCCCTGGGTCTGGTCTTCACCAATGGCGCAGCGATGCCCGACGCCTTCGCGAACGGTGCCTTCGTCGGTCAGCGCGGCAGCTGGAACCGGGACGAGTTCAACGGCTACAAGGTGTCCTATGTCCCCTTCGCCGACGGCCGCCCGGACGGGATGATGCAGGATGTCGTGACCGGTTTCCTGGTCGACGGCAAGGTGCATGGGCGCCCCGTGGGCCTGGGCATCGACGGGACCGGCGCGCTGCTGGTCGCGGATGATGCCGGCAACACGGTCTGGCGCGTGGCCGCGGCCGATGGCACGGTGATCCCCGAACCGATCGACACGGACCGGATCGAAACGCCGGCCGAAACGCCGGCGCCGACGCCCGCCGAACCGGAGGCAGCGCCCGAGACGCCCGCGCCGGCCACCCCCGCTCCTGCGCCTGCGCAGGCGGAACCTGCGAACTGATCATCCTTGCGATCCGATGCCGCCATGCGATCATGGCGGCATCGTCATGTTGAAAAGGGGGCGCCATGTCGTTCAGCAGCTGGAAGGCCGACAAGGCCAAGACCGCCCTCATCGACGAGGCGCAGGCTTTGGCCGACAGGCTGGCAGACGCCAAGCCGCATTTCGTCGAGAGCCAGGCCGCCGCCGCATGGTTCTGGCAGGCCTTCCATCTGGCCGACGGCCAGGATCTGAACAGCCTCTCAGACTGGCCCCCCGACGCGCGCAAACGGTTCGTGGCGGGCGCCGTCACGCGGATCGCGGCCCTGCGCAAGGCACGCGAATATGACAGCAGCGACGGGCTGGCGATCTGGATGCACACCGCCCGTGCCCTGTCCGAACCGCAGATGCTGCCCGCCGTCCGCGCGATCTGGCAGCATGTCCGGAATGCTCCGCTGAACGCCGATTCCATGGCCCAGGACCTGATCGAGGATGCCGGCCTGACCTATGTCCCCGGTCGCCGGGTCCCGGACGGTTTAGGGCCGGACGACTAGGGCGTCTTGTCGCCCAGACCCTTGAACCAGGCGGCATAGGGGGTGTTCTGGACCATGTGTCGTCCCAGATCGGGGGCCCCATCCGTCCACCAGACCGGGCCGCGTTCGCCCAGCAGAACCTTGGCCGCATCCACGGCGCGGCGTGCCTTGGCCAGTGCCGTCGCATCACCCGATGCCTTGGCCGCCTTGACCGCCCGCCGCGCATCCATCAGGGCCGCGACATGACGGGCGCGCGTGTCCGGGTCCAGGCACGGATCGGATGCCCGCCACAACCGTCCCCGCACGACGATGTAACGCCCGTCCGGCGTCTGCAGCACCGAACCGCGATCAGCCATGACGCGCCATCCTGCCGCCCAGCCCCGCCGCCAGCATGGCCGGCACGGCCAGTGCTGTCAGCAGGGCCACCGCGAAGGGGACCATCCCGTCGCCCCGCGACCACAGCAGCATCGCGGGCAGCTGTGCCATCGTCAGCATCAGCCCGGCCAGCCACGCACGCCGCACAAGCCACGCTCCCGCAAGCCCCGATGCCAGCAGCAGCGCCGGATAGGCCAGCGTCCAGTAGAGGCCGGCATCCCAAGGTTCCGCCACCCCCTGGACCGCGGCAAAGCCACCCCACAGGACGATGCCCGCGATGCCAAGGCACAGGGGTCTGACGATGTCGCGCGGGATCATGGCGGGCCTTCGGTTGCGATGCATTGCCATCGAAACACAGATGCGGCCTGGTTGCACCCCGCCTATGCGATGCGGGCCAGTGCCGCGTCGGGCCGCAGGGTGAACCGCGAGGTCGCGGGGTCGACCTGATACAGCCCGGCCCACCGCGCGGCGTTCCGCGCGAGGTCATCGACCGCATCGATGATCCGGTCGGCCTTGGCATCGTCCAGCAGCACCGAGAAGTTCAGCCGCACCCAGCCCGGCTTCTGGATGTCCTCTCCCTGCGCGATGCGGGCGGACAGGGCGTCCGACTGCACCCGGTCGATCCCCAGCAGTCGGTGGGCATAGCTGCCCGCGCAGGCGCAGCCGCCGCGGGCCTGCACGCCATGGATGTCGGATAGCATGCGCGTGAACAGCTGGTGATGGACCAGCCCGCCCCGCCCGTCGTGGATGCGGAAGGACAGGATCGGCAGGCTGTCGCCCGGCGCATCGGGGGCCATCACCTGGATGGCCGGGTTGCCGCGCCACGCGGCCAGCGCCCTGTCGCGCAGGACGCGCCCGCGGGTGGTGATGACATTTTGACCCAAGACCTCTCTTGCAATCATGGCCAAGGCCACGCGGATGTCGCCGATGACATTGGGCGTGCCCCCCTCCTCGCGCGCCGACAGCGAGGACGCATAGGCATGCCCCCAGGGCGACACGAAGCTGACCGTTCCGCCGCCCGGCAGCGTCGGCGTCGCCCGGCGCGCGATCGCGTCGCGGACGACCAGCACCCCCGATGCCCCCGGCCCGCCCGGAAACTTGTGCGGAGAGAACACGATGGCGTCCTTGGCCGCATCCGTTCCCGCCTGCATCGACATCGGGACATAGCGCGCGGCGGCGCCATAATCCCAGATCGCCACCGCGCCATGCGCGCGCAGGATGCGGGTCACCGCATCCGTGTCGGTCAGGATCCCGGTCACGTTCGAGGCCGCCGAAAAGCTGCCCACCAGCAGATCGGCCCCTGCCTGATCCGCCAGCACCGCGTCCAGCGCGGGCAGGTCGGGCCCGCCGGTCGCAGCCTCGGGGATCTCGATGACCACGGCACCGCTTTCGCGCCAGGGAAGGATGTTGGAATGATGCTCATAGGGGCCGATGACCACCACGGCGCGGCCACCGCGCGCCGTGATGCCCGCGATGTCCAGAAGGCCCACCAGCCGGTTCAGGCCTGCGGTCGACCCCGACCCGGCAAAGATCGTGCTGTATCCCGGCCCCGCGCCGACCATCCCCGCCACACAAGAGCGCGCCGCCTCCCTCAGCCCTGAACAGTAGGCGCCGACAAAGGACGCCTGCGTGTGGGTGTTGGCGTAATAGGGCAGCACGCGGGTCAGCACGAACTCCTCGACCTGGCGCAGCGCGCGGCCCGAGGCCACGTAATCGGCATAGATCATCGGCACCGGACCGAAGGGCCCGTCGATCACGACGTCATCACCGATCAGCCCCGCCCGCAGGCCCGCGACGGCGTCGCCGGCCGTCAATGTCGCCCGAAACTCGTCCAACTGTGCCATGAAAACCCCGATCCGGCCTGCGTTTCGCAATGACTATTCCCGCGACAGCGCGATTTCATTCCTTGTTTCTTGCATTCCGAAGGCGATATTGGGTCATATGACCCATGAACCGGGGGAACGGCGTGGACCGCATCGACAGGCGCATCCTTGAGGAGCTGCAACGCGACAGCGCGATCTCGCAGCGCGTGGTGGCGGAGCGGGTCGGGCTGTCGCAGAACGCCTGCTGGCGGCGGATGCAGGCGCTGGACAAGGCGGGCGTGATCCGCAACCGGACCGTGACGCTGGACCGCGACAGGCTGGGCATGGGGCTGGTCGTGTTCGTGATGATCAAGACCCGCCACCATTCCGCCGACTGGCTGGCGATGTTCCGCAAGCATGTGTCGGCCATTCCCGAGGTGATCGACTTTTTCCGCATCGGCGGCGAATACGACTATATGCTCAAGGTGGTGACGCAGGACATGGGACGCTATGACCTGTTCTATCAACGCCTGATCTCGGGCATCGAACTGCACACCGTCACGTCGCATTTCGCGATGGAGGCGATCGAGGAACAGCGACCCATCGCGCTTGCCTGACGGACCGAAGGCCCCATGAACCAGAACACCGACATCGTCCAGCGCCTTGCCGCCCGCCTCAAGGAGGCGCGCCGCGCCAAGGGCCTCAGCCTGGACGCGGTGGCGCGGCTGTCGGGCGTCAGCCGGTCGATGGTCAGCCAGATCGAACGCGCCGAATCCAGCCCGACCGTCGCGACCCTGTGGAACCTGACCCAGGCCCTGCAGGTCGATTTCGCCGGCCTGTGGGAGGCGCGGGCCGAAAGCGACATCCGCGTGGTGCAGGCCGCCGCCGCGCCGGTCATCGCCGACCGGGGGCGCGACGTAGTGATCCGCATCCTCAGCGCGCCGCAAACCGTCGGAGAGCACGAGATCTACGAGATCCGCCTTGGCCCCGGCGCCGCGCTGGAGTCCGCGCCCCATCGCACCGGCTGCCGCGAGGATGTTGTGGTGCTGGAGGGCGCGGTCACCATCACCTCGGGCGACGAACGGGCGGCCCTGGCGCAGAACGACGCCGCGAACTATGCCGCCGACCGCCCGCACAGCGTCACGGCGGGCGATGCCGCCGCCCGCGTGCTGATGATCGTGCGGGACAGTTGATCCGTCATCACGGACGGATTTCTTTTATCTTGCCCGGCGGAGGCAAAGGCCCTAGCCTCCGTTAAAACGGAGGTACTGACCACATGACGGATGCAAGCGCGTTTCTGGACAGCGTCAGCCAGCAGTTGGACCAGATCGGCCAGGAAGGGTTGACCAAGCGCGAACGCCTGATCACCGGCCCCCAGGGCAGCCGCGTCGCGGTGGCGGGGGCGCCCACGATCAACCTGTGCGCCAACAACTATCTGGGGCTGGCCAACCATCCCGCCCTGCGCGCGGCGGCGGTCGCGGCAATGGACAGCCACGGCTTTGGCATGGCATCCGTGCGGTTCATCTGCGGGACGCAGGACCTGCACCGCCAGCTGGAACAGCGCCTGGCCGGGTGGCTGGGCCATGACGACGCGATCCTGTTCGCGTCCTGTTTCGACGCCAACGGCGCGCTGTTCGAACCGCTGCTGGGCCCGGAGGACGCGGTCATTTCGGACGCGCTGAACCATGCGTCGATCATCGACGGCATCCGTCTGTGCAAGGCGCGCCGCTATCGCTATGCCAACGGCGACATGGACCAGCTGGAATCCCGCCTGCGCGAGGCGCGGGACGGCGGGGCGCGTTTCATCATGATCGCCACGGACGGCGTGTTTTCGATGGACGGCCACCTGGCGCCCCTGCCCGCGATCCGCGATCTGGCCGACCGCTATGGCGCGCTGGTGATGGTCGACGACTGTCACGCGGTGGGCATCATGGGGCCAAAGGGGGCGGGCACGCCGCAGCACCTGGGCGCGCGGGTCGACCTGCTGACAGGGACGCTTGGCAAGGCGCTTGGCGGCGCGCTTGGCGGATACATCGCCGGGCCGCAGCCGGTCATCGACCTGCTGCGCCAGCGGGCGCGGCCCTATCTGTTCTCGAACGCGCTGCCGCCGTCGATCGTGGCCGCGGGGCTGGCCGCGATCGATCTGGTCGAGGATGCCGACGACCTGCGCGCGGATCTTGCGCGCAAGACCGCGCATTGGCGCAAGGGCCTGACCGATGCGGGGTTCGCGCTGCTGCCCGGCCAGCACCCCATCGTGCCCGTCATGCTGTCCGAGGCCCCCTTGGCGCAGGCCATGGCAGCCGCGCTGGAACGGCGCGGCGTCTATGTGGCGGGGTTCTTCTTTCCGGTCGTGCCGCGCGGTCAGGCCCGCATCCGCACCCAGATGAACGCCGCCATCGACATGGCCGACCTGGACACCGCGCTGCAGGCCTTTGTCGACGCAGGCCGCGAAACCGGGGCGATCCGATGAAGGCGCTGGTCAAGACCGGCCCCGGAGAGGGGCTGGCCCTGCAGGACCGCCCCGTGCCCCAGATCGGCCCGTCGGATGTCCTGATCCGGGTGCGCAAGACAGGCATCTGCGGGACGGACGTGCATATCTGGAACTGGGATGAATGGGCCGCCCGCACCGTCCCCGCGCCCATGATCATCGGCCACGAATTCGCCGGAAAGATCGTCGAACTGGGCCGCGACGTCACCGGCCTGACCCTGGGCCAGCGCTGTTCCGG
The DNA here is from genome assembly GCF_004010775.1 of Paracoccus sp. Arc7-R13. Taxonomy (NCBI): domain Bacteria; kingdom Pseudomonadati; phylum Pseudomonadota; class Alphaproteobacteria; order Rhodobacterales; family Paracoccaceae; genus Paracoccus; species Paracoccus sp. Arc7-R13. Next base: position 118,452 of record NZ_CP034813.1, read on the forward strand.
AGAGGGCCACCTGATCGGCCATACCAGCCGCCAGAGCCGGTCGGGCCAGTTCCACCTGGACCCCGAAACCCGCGGCATCGGCGTCAATGTCCCCGGCGCCTTTGCCGAATACCTGGCGCTGCCCGCCTTCAACGTGGTGCCGCTGCCCGACGGCGTGTCCGACCGCATCGGCGCGATCCTGGACCCGCTCGGCAATGCCGTGCACACCGCGCTCAGCTTTCCGCTGATCGGAGAGGACGTGCTGGTCACCGGCGCAGGGCCCATCGGCATCATGGCCGCCGCGGTCGCGCGCCATGTCGGCGCGCGTCACGTGGTCATCACCGACGTGAACCAGACGCGGCTGGACCTTGCGGCGCGGGTGGCCGACGTGGTCCCGGTCAACGTCGCCTCCGAGGACCTGCCGTCGGTCTGCGCCCGCCTTGGCATGCGCCAGGGGTTCGACGTGGGCTTGGAAATGTCGGGAAATGCCGCGGCCTTCGACCAGATGGTCGGCGCGATGGTGATGGGCGGGCGCATCGCCATGCTGGGCATTCCCGCCGCGCCCACGCTGGTCGACTGGAACCGCATCGTGTTCAAGTCGCTGGTCATCAAGGGCATCTATGGCCGCGAGATCTTCGAGACCTGGTACAAGATGCTGGCCATGCTGGAGAACGGCTTGGACGTCAGCGCCGTCATCACCCACGATCTGCCGATGGCCGAATTCGAACAGGGCTTCCGCACCATGAAGGCCGGCCAGAGCGGCAAGATCGTGCTGGACTGGGACCAGGTCTAGCCCACCGTCTGGATGGCCTCGACGACCGCGTTCAGGCGTTCGCGTTCCGACGGCAACATCTGGTCGCGGCATCGCGCCATCGCCTCGGCCGAGTGGCGCCGGGCAGAGGCCGCGAACCGGTCCGGGGCGATCTGCGCCAGCGCCAGCAGCGATTTCTGCAACCGCATCTGCACCGCGAAGATGGCCGAACCGCCGCGCGCGATGGGCGGGAAGACGTCGTCCAGCAGATCCTCGACCGCCAAGGCGGGCACCCAGACCCGCGGAAAGTCCAGCGCGATCTCGCGCGCGTCGGCGCAGGCGGACAGCAGGCGGACCGACCGGCCCAGGATGTCGATCGCGGTGCCCGGGTCGTTGACGGCGGGCGAGAGGGCGCGTTCGGCGATCTCTGTCAGGACGGTCAGGCCGAACCGCGGGTCCTGGTCATAGGTGCGGCTTTCCGCGACGGTCAGCGCCTTGCACAGGGCCTCGTCATCGGGTTGCTGGTCGGACGCGGTCTGGCGCGCGATCCACAGGGCCGGGAGGCCGGGATGCAGGAACCTGCCCGGCAGGGCCGCCAGGTGGATGTCCACGCCCGCGTCGTCGGCCATCGCCTGCAGCGCCGGCATGTCGACATGGACCAGATAGCCGATCTGGTCGTGATGGACGGCACGGGCGCCGGGCGGCGGGCCCGACCCCTTGTGACCGCCCAGGAAGGGCGTGTCCAGCCGGTGGTCCAGCGCGCTGCGGGCGGCCTCCTCGACCTTGCGGATGGAATCGTCCATCAGCCCGAAGACGGTCAGGTGCGCGATCCAGCGCAGGATCGCGATGACGATGATGACCACGACCAGGATCGTGGCCACGAACAGCACCAGCCGGTCATTGTCGGAATAAAAGCCCGCGTTCAGCGCGATGATGCCGATCAGGCTGAACAGGAACGACCCCAGGAAGGTCGATAGGACGCGCTGCGTGGTGCGGTCCGATTTCAGCAGCTGCGTCGCCCGCGGCGTGACCGACCCGGATGCCGCCGTGAAGGCCGACACCATGATCCCAAGCGAGAAGGTGACCACCGACAGCATCGAGCTGGCCAGGACCGACAGCACCGCCTCGACCGCGCCCGAGCCCAGCTTGTCGCCCAATCCGTCGGGCAGCATGGGCCCGATCAGCGGCGCGACGAAGGCCGTGCCGATGCCCATCACCGTGTAAAGCGCCGCGACCACCCAGATCTTCTGGGAGATCCTGACGATGAACCACCTTAACCTGGACGACATCCGCACCCCTTGCCCGCTGACCCTGTACCCTGCCGCGGACCATGACCCGGAACGGGGTGCGGGGTCCAGATGCCGCGGCCGCTTTCGCGCCTAGGCGCGCGGGGTGACCCGCAGCGGCTGAAAAATCGGACCGTCCGGACCGTCCGCCAGATGCGCGGCGATGCCGAAGACCCGCGCCAGCAGGTCGGGGGTCAGCACGGCGGCGGGCGGTCCGTCGGCCACGATGCGGCCCCCGTCCAGCACCAGCAGCCGCGTGCAGTGCCGCGCGGCCAGCCCCAGGTCGTGCAGCGACGCGACCACCCCCCGCCCCTGCCGCGCAAGTCCCGCGAACAGGTCCATGACGCCGATGGCGGCGGCGGGGTCCAGCCCGGCGATGGGCTCGTCCGCGATCAGCAGGGGGGTGTCCTGCGCCAGCGCGCGGGCGATCAGCACGCGAGCCTGTTCGCCGCCCGACAGGTTTGTCGCATCGCGGTGGCGAAAGGCAGTCAGGCTCAGGGCCCGCAGCGCGTCGTGGACCGCAGGGTGGTCGCGCGGCGCGGCGGCATCGGGATGGGCGATGCGGCCCAGGGCCACGACCGCCTCCACCGGCATCGGCCAAGCGATGTCACGGCCCTGCGGCAGATAGGCCGCCTGGCGCGCCCGTGCATCGGGGGCCAGCGCCGCCAGCGATGACCGCCCCGTCACCGGCAACAGGCCCAAGGCCGCGCGCAGCAGCGTCGTCTTGCCCGCGCCGTTCGGGCCCAGCAGGCCCACGAACTCGCCCGGCCCCACGTCGAGGTCGATCCGGTCCAGCACCGGCACCGCGCCGCGCGACAGGGACAGGCCGTACAGCCGCATCAGGGTCATGCCCGCGCCCTCAGCCGCAGGATCAGCTGCAGGAAGAAGGGCGCGCCGATCAGGGCGGTCAGGACGCCCAGCTTGAGGTCGCGCCCCGGAAGGATCACCCGCACCGCGATGTCGGCCGCCAGCACCATCGCCGCCCCGCCAAGCGCCGATGCCCCCAGCAGCCGCCCCGGATCACCGCCCACCGCGCGGCGCAGCAGATGCGGCACGACCAGCCCGACGAAGCCCACGGTGCCCGCCACCGCCGTGGCCCCGCCGACCAGCGCCGCCGTGCCCAGCACCAGCCGCAGCCGCAGCGCGCGCAGGTTGACGCCCATGCTGGCGGCGGCGTCCTCTCCCAGGCTGAGGGCGCGCAGGGCACGGGCGGCGGGCCACAGGATCACCGCGCCCGCGATCATCACCGGCACAGCGATGCGGACATGCAGCATGGAGCGGTCGACCAGCGACCCCATCATCCAGAAGACGATCTCGTTGGCGGCAAAGGGGTTGGGCGACAGGTTCAGGACCAGCGACGTCGCGGCCCCGGCCAGGGCCGATATGGCGATCCCCGCCAGGATCAGCGCCAGCGCGCCGCCGCGCGGGCCCGCCAGCCCCATGACCAGCCCGACCGACAGCGCCGCCCCCGCCAGCGCTGCCAGCGGCAGGCCCAGGGGGAAGGCCGCGGCCAGCCCGGTCTGGATCGCCAGCACCGCCCCAAGCGCCGCCGTGCCCGAGGTGCCGATCAGCCCCGGTTCGGCCAGGGGATTGCGCAGAAAGCCCTGCATCGCGGCCCCCGCCAGCCCATGCGATGCGCCCACCGCCGCGCCCAGGATGGCGCGCGGCAGGCGCAGTTCCTGCATGACCAGGACCAGCAGCGGATCGCCCCGCCCGAACAGCGCCGCCAGCGCGGGCCCGGGCGGCTGCCAGCTGGTCCCGATCAGCAGCGATGTCACGAACAACATGCCCACAAGCGCGCCAAGCGCGGCCGTCAGCCTCATGGCGCGACCTGGCGCAACTGTGCCACGGCGCGCAGGACATGCGGCGTGCCACAGGCCCAGTCCCGGTCGGGCGCAGTGACGACCTGCCGCCCCGGCGTGATGGCGTGCAGGACAGGATGGTCCATCACCTCCTCGGCGCGCGAGGCACGGGGCTGACGCTGGCCGGTCACGATCAGGTCGGGATCGGCCAGCGTCAGATCCTCCAGCGGCACGAAGCCGCCCTGCGACAGGCCCAGTTCCGTCGCCACGTTCGTCAGGCCCGCCGCCGCCAGGATCGCCCCGGCCAGGCTGTCCTGACCCGAGCTGTAGCCGTTCGCCCCATACAGCGCCGCCCGGCGGTCGGGGCGCGGGTCAGCCTGCAGTGCCGCCAGGTCGCGGTCGAACTGCGCCACGATGCGGTCGGCGTTGTCCCGTCGGCTCAGCACGTCGCCCATCAGGCGCAGGTTAGTGCGGATGCTGTCCAGGTCCGTCCCCATGTCGAAGGTCGCCACGCGCAGGCCCAGCCTGTCCAGCATGTCCAGCGTCGCCGGAGAGGAATAGGTGCCCGCCAGCACCAAGTCGGGCTGCAGGGCCAGGATGTCCTCGGCCTGGCCGCGGTTGGTGGGATAGGCCGCGGCCTCGCGCGCCATGGCCGAAGAGACCGGGTCCTGCGCCAGATAGCTGACCGAGGCCAGCTGTCCCGGCGCCGCCACCAGCATCGCCAGCTGATCGGTGCACAGGTTGATCGACACCACCCGCACGGGCGCATCGGCCCATGCGGGGGCGGCCATCAGCGCCAGCCCGATCAGCCCGCGGATCACCAGCGCGCCTGCAGGCCGATGGTGCCGGTCCGCCCCTGGTTCGCAAAGCCCCAGACATCCGAATAGTCGCGGTCGAACAGGTTCACCACCCGCGCCGTCGCCCGCACGTTCGGCGTCAGGTCATAGCCCGCGGCAAGGTTGACCACGGTATAGGACGGCAGTTCGCGCGTCTCGAACCCGCCCCAGAACTGGGTGTCGAAGGTGCCTGCCACATGGCGCAGATCGCCCGTGACCGACCCGCGCCCGTCCAGGACCGACAGTGTCGCGCTCAGGCCAGCCTCGTGCCGGGGGCGGCGGGTCTTGACGCTGCCATCGGGATTTTCCGCGTCCAGATAGGTATAGCTGGCCCCCAGGGTCAGACTGTCGGTCGCCAGAATGCGGGCCGCGACCTCGACCCCTTGGCGGGGGCTTTCGCCGGACTGGTTGCGATAGGAATAGAACGCCACGCCATCCTCGATGCCGACAAGATAGTCGGTGATCTCGTCCTCCAGCGTCTCGTTGAAATAGGTGACGTCGATGGTCCCACGACCGTCCGGCAGCTGCGCCTCGACCCCCAGATCAAAGCCGCTGTTCTTTTCCGGGCGCAGGTCGGGATTGCCCTGATAGACGGTGCCGAAGAAGCCGGCATCGGCATACAGCTCGAAATAGGACGGGTTCACCAGCCCCGTCCCGGCGGATGCGTGCAGGCGGAACGGACGGTCGGGCATCTGCCAGGACAGACCCAGGTTCCAGCTGGTGAAATCGGCAAAGACGCGGTTCGCGTCGTGGCGCAGCCCGGCCTGGACATCCAGTCCGCTGGCCAGCATCGCGCGGTATTCCAGCGCGACCGACGACATCTCCCGGGACTGCCCCGGCGCAGTCGAGTTGCTGTCGCGCTGATGTTCCGCCAAGAGGTTCAGCAGCTGCGAGGCATCGGCGGCCGATCCGTCCAACCCCAGGCTGGCGCGGTATTTCAGCTTTTCGGTCTGGCCGCGCCGGAACGGGCTGTTGTCCTGGCTCTGCCGGGTGATGCTGTGCTGATAGTCCAGGCGCTGGACCAGGCGGCCGTCCAACGCAGTATATTCCGCCCAGACCCCGCCCTGAAACTCGTCGCGGCGGCCGAACAGGTCGGCATCGACCAGATAGCTTTCGGCATCGGTCGCGGCAAAGTTCTCGGCGTCGAAGCCGTAATCCTCGGTGGACTGGCGCAGCGCCACCCCAAGGCGCAGGTCGTCCGTGGCCAGGACGTCGCCGGACAGGACGGCGGTCTTGCGGTTGATCCCGTCCTTGCCGCCGCCATCGCCCGACTGGTCATAGCCCAGATCGTCGCGCGCCGACAGCGACAGCCGCAGCCCGCCCCGCTCCCCACGACGGCTGACATGGACCAAGGCCGCCCCGCCGTTCCCGGCCTCGACCGAGCCGCCATAGGACAGGCCCTGGGGCGCGTCGCGCGTGATGATGTTGATCACCCCCGCCGAGGCGTTCGATCCATAGAACACCGATTGCGGCCCGCGCAGCACCTCGATCCGGTCGATGTCGGTGGTCTCCAGCCCGGTCAGCACGTATTCGTCCTCGCCCCCCGCCGCCTCGATGCCGTCGATAAGGATCAGGGTGTGGTTCGCCTCGGCGCCGCGGATGCGGACCTGTGCGATGCTGGCGCCGCTGCCGCTGACCGACACGCCGGGTAGCGCGCGCAGGGCGTCCTGGACGGTGGCGATGCCGCGATCCTCGATCTCGGTCGCGGTCAGGACGGTGTGGGCGCGGGCATAGCCGTCCTGGGCCACGGGCGTGATGCCGGCGGTCAGCACGATCTCGTCCAGCAGGATGGGTTCCCCTGGTGCCGCACCTTGCGCGGCGGCGGTCACGGGAAGGGCGACAAGCGTCGCCAGAAGACAGATCGGACGGCGCATCGGCACGGACCTTTCAAGGCAGGCACGGCCTGCGGCAAACAGAAATGTCCGGCACACGGACCCGGTGGGTCGCGGCAGGACGGTGACTGTCACCACTGCGGATCAGCCGCTTTCCTGGCACGCCCCGCGCCGGAAATGGGTGAGTGCTGCGGCAGGTCTCCTGGCTTGCGGGTCGATGCCTTGGCCGGCCTTCCCGGATCGCTCCAGTGGCATGATCGGCCATCGCTCTCCGCTTACAGTTGCGGGGGCAGCCCCGGATTGGCACCGGCGTTCCCTTTTGATCCGGCATGCAGGCCGGAACCGTAGCGGCGCCCTTGTGGCGCAGAGGCCCCGGAGCTGTCAACGGGATTCGCCCACCCGTTCCACGCCCGGCAAAAGGCGGTCACCGCCCGCCCCGGCCCGATCCCAGACCGGCCGAAATCCGTTCCGCCGCGGTGGCGACCATGCCGCCGATGCGGTCGACGGCGGCATCGGTCATGCGGTTCGTGGGGCCCGACACCGACACCCCGGCCACCGCCTCGCCATAGCTGTTCACGATGGAGGCCGCGACACAGCGCATCCCCAAGGTGCGCTCCTCATCGTCGAAGGCAAAGCCGCGATGGCGGATCAGGGCGATGTCGGCCTGCAGCGCGTCCGCGTCGGCGATGGTCTTGTCCGTGAACCGGGTGAAGGTCGCGTCGCGCAGGAACACTGCCAGCCGCGTCTGATCGAACGCCGCCAGCAGCGCCTTGCCGATCCCAGATGCGTGCAGCGGAGACCGGGTGCCGGGCGGGAAAAACGCGCGGATCGTCTGATGCGTCTCGACCTGGCTGACGAACAGCACGTCGCCGTCGCGTTCGATGCCCAGGTTCGCCGTCTCTCCGGTCAGGGCCATCAGGTCGCGCATCACCGCACGGCTGCGTTCGACGATGTTCGTGCGCCGCAGGAAGGCCGAACCAAGGCGGAACGCCTCGGGGCCGATGAACCACTCCTGCCGGTCGGGATTGTTCTCGACATAGCGACGGTGTTCCAGGGTGGCCAGGACGCGGTGCATGGTGGCGGGGGACTGGTCCAGATGCGTGGACAGGCCGGTCAGGGTGATCCCCTCATGCGCGGCCAGGGCCTCCAGCACGTCCAGCCCGCGGTCCAGGGCCTGGATGCTGGCGGCGGGCTGATCGGCCTTGCCGCCTCTTGGTCGTCCCCGCTTGCGCACCGGCTGCTGCATCGGAATCACGCCCCTTCCGTCTGTAACACCACAGAAAATAATTTCATGAAAGCCGTTTTCCGGCAATGAAAAAATCACGCGCCCATGATTTCGGTGCGAAACCTGCATTAAACCAGATTTCCGAAAAACGATTTCAAAAAAATTTACCGGTTTGCGGACCCGTGCTACACCTTGTCGCATCAAGGAGGAGCCGACCGTGAGCACCCAGAACCCGATCTTCATTCCCGGCCCGACGAACATCCCCGAGGTGCTTCGCAAGGCCGTCGACATGCCCACAATCGACCATCGCAGCCCGATGTTTGGAAAGATCCTGCATCCCGCGCTGGAGGGGGTCAAAAAGGTCCTGAAATCGACGCAGGCGCAGGTCTTCGTGTTCCCCTCCACCGGCACCGGCGGGTGGGAGACGGCGATCACCAACACCCTGTCGGAGGGCGACGCGGTTCTGGCCACGCGCAACGGAATGTTCAGCCACCGCTGGATCGACATGTGCCAGCGGCACGGCCTGGACGTCCAGATCGTGGACCAGTCCTGGGGCGAAGGTATCCCCACCGACCGGTTCGAGGAGATCCTGACCGCCGACACGGCCCATCGCATCAAGGCGGTCCTGGCCACGCATAACGAAACCGCCACCGGCGTCCGGTCGGACATCGCCGCCATCCGCCGCGCGCTGGACCGCGCGGGCCATCCCGCGATGCTGTTCGTGGACGGGGTCAGCTCCATCGCCTGCTATGACTTCCGGATGGACGAATGGGGCGTCGATGTCGCCGTCACCGGGTCGCAGAAGGGCTTCATGCTGCCCCCCGGCCTGGCGATCGTCGGCTTTTCGCCTAAGGCGATGACCGCGGTCGAGGGCGCGGGCCTGCCGCGCACCTTCTTCGACATCCGCGACATGGCGCGGGGCTATGCCGCGAACGGCTTTCCCTATACGCCGCCCGTCGGCCTGCTGAACGGGCTGAAGGTCGCCACCGACATGCTGCTGGACGAGGGGCTGGAGAACGTCTTTGCCCGCCATCACCGCATCGCCGAAGGCGTCCGCCAGGCCGTCGCGGCATGGGGCATGACCCTGTGCGCGGCGCGACCCGCGCTGTATTCTGACAGCGTCAGCGCGATCCGCACGCCGGACGGGTTCGACGCCAACCGCATCGTCAGCCATGCGCTGAACACCTATGGCGTGGCCTTCGGCACGGGCTTGGGCGATGTCGCGGGCAAGGTCTTCCGCATCGGGCATCTGGGGATGCTGACCGACGTGATGGCCCTGTCGGGGCTGGCCACGGCAGAGATGGTGATGGTCGATCTGGGCCTGCCCGTCACCCTGGGCTCCGGCGTCGCCGCCGCCCAAGCGCATTACCGGCACAGCGCGGGCCAGGCCTGCAGGCAGGCGGCGTGATGGACGCGATCCCGACCCTGGACGACATGCTGGCGGCCCGCGACCGCATCCGCCCGCATGTCCACGTCACCCCCGTCCTGACCAGCCGGATGTTGGACGAGCTGACCGGCGCGCAGCTGTTCTTCAAGTGCGAGAACCTGCAGAAGGCCGGCGCCTTCAAGGCGCGCGGCGCCAGCAACGCGGTCTTTGGCCTGTCGGATGCCCAGGCCGCGCGCGGCGTCGCCACCCATTCCAGCGGCAATCACGGCACCTGCCTGTCCTATGCCGCGGGACGCCGCGGCATCCCCTGCACGGTCGTCATGCCCCGCACCGCCCCGCAGGCGAAGAAGGACGCGGTGCGCGGCTATGGCGCGCGCGTCGTGGAATGCGAACCCTCAACCAGCTCGCGCGAGGCGGTCTTTGCCCAGGTCGTGGCCGAGACGGGGGCAGAATTCGTGCACCCCTACAACGACCCGCGGGTGATCGCCGGACAGGCCACCTGCTCGGCCGAGATGCTGGAGCAGATCCCCGACCTGGACGCGGTCATCGCCCCCATCGGCGGCGGCGGCATGGTGTCGGGCACCTGCCTGACCCTGTCCGCGCTGGCCCCCGCCACGCGCATCTATGCGGCCGAACCCGAACAGGCCGACGACGCGGCGCGCAGCTTTCGCGCCGGCCACATCATCGCCGACGACGCCCCGGTGACGGTGGCAGACGGGCTCAAGGTGCCGCTCAAGGACATGACCTGGCATTTCGTCCGCAGCCACGTCACCGACATCCTGACCGCGTCCGAGGACGAGATCGTGGCCGCGATGCAGCTGATCTGGAAACGGCTGAAGATCGTGGCCGAACCCTCCAGCGCGGTGCCGCTGGCGACCATCCTGAAGAACCGCGACGTCTTTGCCGGCCAGCGCATCGGCGTCATCATCACCGGCGGCAATGTCGATCTGGACCGCCTGCCCTGGACCAACGGAGATGCCCAATGAACGCCCATGCAGAATTCGCAGGCCTCGAGGTCGGATACGACATTCCCGCCCTGCCGGGGATGGACGAGGCCGACATCCAGACCCCCTGCCTGATCCTTGATCTGGACGCGCTGGAACGCAACATCCGCAAGATGGGCGATTACGCCCGCGCCCACGGCATGCGCCACCGGGCGCATGGCAAGATGCACAAGTCGGTCGACGTCCTGAAGCTGCAGGAGCGGTTGGGCGGCGCGGTCGGCGTCTGCTGCCAGAAGGTGTCCGAGGCCGAGGTGTTCGTGCGCGGCGGCATCCGCGACGTGCTGGTGTCGAACCAGGTCCGCGACCCGGCCAAGATCGACCGCCTGGCGCGCCTGCCCTTGCGGGGCAGCCGGATCATCGTCTGCGTCGACGACATCGCCAACGTGGCCGAACTGTCGGCGGCGGCGCAGCGCCACGGCACTACGCTGGAATGCTTTGTCGAGATCGACTGCGGTGCCGGCCGCTGCGGGGTCAGGACGACCGAGGCGGTGGTTCAGATCGCCCAGGCCATCGACGCCGCCCCCGGCCTGAAATTCACCGGCATCCAGGGCTATCAGGGCGCCATGCAGCACATGGACAGCTTTGACGACCGCAAGGCCAAGCTGGACGCGGCCATCGCCCAGGTCCGCGAGGCGGTCGAGGCGCTGACCGCGATCGGCCTGACGCCCGAACTGGTGTCGGGCGGGGGCACGGGGTCCTATTACTTCGAATCCAACTCGGGCGTCTTCAACGAGCTGCAATGCGGCAGCTATGCCTTCATGGATGCCGATTACGGGCGCATCCTGGACCGGGACGGCACGCGCATCGACCAGGGCGAATGGGAAAACGCGCTGTTCATCCTGACCAGCGTCATGAGCCACGCCAAGCCGCATCTGGCGGTGGTCGATGCCGGCCTCAAGGCGCAGTCGGTGGACAGCGGCCTGCCCGTCATCCATGGTCGCACGGACGTGAAATACATCAAGTGTTCCGACGAACACGGCGTGGTCGAGGACCCGGACGGCGTGCTGGCCATCAACGACAAGCTGCGCCTGATCCCCGGTCATTGCGATCCGACCTGCAACGTCCACGACTGGTACGTGGGCGTCCGGGGCGGCAAGGTCGAGGTCGTCTGGCCGGTCTCTGCCCGCGGAAAGGCCTATTGATGCAGACGCAATCCCCCCTTCTAATCGTTCCCGAACACCTGATCGCGGATCTGATCTCGGCCCAGGACTGCTTTGCGGCGGTCGAACAGGTCTTTGCCGCGATGGCGCGGGACACGGCCTACAACTTTCCAGTCATCCGCGAAGCGATCGGCCATGCCGATGCGCTGTACGGGTTCAAGTCGGGGTTCGACCGGGAATCGCTGGCGCTTGGGCTGAAATCGGGCGGGTTCTGGCCGCGGAACGCCGACAGGGGCCTGACGAACCACCAATCGACGATCTTCCTGTTCGACGCCGATACCGGGCGGTGCCGGGCCGTGGTGAGCGGCAACCTGCTGACCGCGCTGCGCACGGCGGCGGCCTCGGCGGTGTCGATCCGCCACTTGGCGCGGCCGGATGCGCGGGTGCTGGGCATGATCGGGGCGGGGCATCAGTCGACCTTCCAGCTGCGCGCGGCGCTGGATCAGCGGGACTTCGACAGGGTCGTCGGCTGGAACCTGAACCCCGCCGACCTGGACCGGTTGGCCAAGGTCGCCGATGAACGCGGCATCCCGTTCCAGGCGGTCGACCTGGATCAGCTGGGCGCGCAGGCGGACGTGATCATCACCATCACCTCGTCATTCGCGCCCATCCTGCAGGCCGCCCAGGTCCGGCCCGGCACGCATCTGGCCTGCATGGGCACCGACACCAAGGGCAAGCAGGAGGTCGAGGCCGCATTGCTGGGCAAGGCGTCGGTCTTTACCGACGAGGTCGCCCAGTCCGTCACCATCGGAGAGGCCCAGCACGCCGTGGCCCAAGGGCTGATCGCGCCGGACGACATCACCCAGATCGGTGAGGTGATCAACGGCGACCGACCGGGCCGGGTGTCCGACGACCAGATCACCCTGTTCGACGGCACCGGGGTGGGACTGCAGGACTTGGCAGTCGCATCCGCCGCGGTCGATCTGGCGGTCGAACGCGGGATCGCCATCGCGGTCCAGATCTAGCGTCACCCCCGCGCACCCGACAGCGGGCGCGCGGGGGTGCGGTCACTTCGCCTGGCGCGCGATCCAGTCGTCGATCCCGGCCTGTGCCACCGCCTGGTCCTGGGCCGGCGTCCCCGAGGACACGCCGATGCCGCCCACGACCTCTCCGTTCCACAGGACCGGCAGACCGCCGCCGACCACCATCAGCCGCCCGCCGATGGCCGAGGCGATGCCATAGGCCGGCGCGCCGGGCTGGCTGGCCATGCCATAGTCGTGGGTCGCCTTCTTGGCCGCGGCCGCGGTGAAGGCCTTGTCGATGGCGATGGTGGTCGAGGTGACCTTGCCGCCCTCCATCCGCTGAAAGGCGATCAGCTGGCCCGCCTCGTCGGTGATGGCGATGCACATCGGGACGCCGATCGTCCGGGCATGGGCCTCGGCACCGGCCATCAGGATGCGGGCGTCGTCGAGATCGAGTCGGGTCAGGGTCTGCATCGGAATTCCTTGGCTGTTGTCCGGGTGCCCGGCCGCAACGGAACGACCCGAAGGTCGGCGACGCGGACGGGCAATGCTTAGCAGGCGGGTCGCGGACGGCCACCCCCAATGCGCAACACACGCGGGGTGCCGCCGCCCGGATCACGCTAGCGCGACGGTTTCGGTTGCGGAATCATCCGCGACATAGAAGACTTTCCACGTTCCATTGAAAGCGGGCCAACGGCGATGTCCTATCTTGAAAGCTTGCGGGTCTTCGTGCGGGTGGTCGAATTGGGCTCGATCACGGCGGGGGGGCGCGATCTGCGCCTGTCGCCCGCGGTCGCATCGAACCGGATCAAGGATCTGGAAAACCGCTTTGGCCTGCGCCTGCTGAACCGCACCACCCGCAAGCTGACCACGACCGAGATCGGCCGCGCCTTCTATGACCACGCCCGACGCGTGATCGAGACCCTGGACGAGGCCGAGGCTCTGATCGGCAGCTTTTCGGGCAAGCCGCAGGGCGTGATCCGCCTGACCGCGCCCCTGGGCCTGGGACGGCGGCTGGTCGCGCCGCTGATCCCTCCCTTCTGCGCCGACAATCCGGGGATCGAGATCCGCCTGCGCCTGTCCGACCGCAACGTCAACATCGTCGAGGATGCCATCGACCTGGCCTTCTTTCTGGGAGAGCCCGCCGATTCCGCATTGAAATGGCGCAAGATCGCGGAATGCCCGCGCGTGCTGGTCGCGTCGCAGGCCTATCTGGACGCCGCGGGCACGCCGCTGCGGCCGGACGACCTGGCGGGTCATAACTGCCTGTTGCTGCGCTATCCGCGCAGCCCGGAATATTACTGGACGCTGCAGACATCGGACGGGCCGCGCAAGATGATGGTGCAGGGGCGGTTCGACACCGACGACGGCGACGTGCTGCGCGATTGGGCGCTGGCCGGGCACGGCATCGCCAACCGCCCGCTGTACGAGGTGACGCAGGACCTGGCCGACGGTCGCCTGGTCGAGGTCCTGCCCGCCAACCGCCCCCTGCCCGCGCAGTTCGGCTGCCTTGCCCCGCACAGGCGTCTGCAGGACCCCAAGGTCCGCATGTTCGCCGACCACGCGGTGCGGGAGCTGCGTCCGCTGTTCTAGGCCGGGGCAAGGACTTTACAGCGACGATTGATAATCGGCACGGGACGACCGCACCACCGCGGGGTTTGCCGTTGATCCGCCTGCATATTCCACCGTCTGTCCGGCCGGTGGGTGATGGCCCGGCGCATCGCACGCCGCGGGGCATTAATTAATATTTCTGGACGGATTTTCCATCGCATGCGACCCAAAGAGGTGACCCGACACCGGGTGATCAAGGAGAGACCGCAATGGCCGACCCGACCCGCCGCCGTGGCCGCCCCTGTGCCGACGGACCCGACCGCCCGCTGACCGTCCAGGCGTTGGACCGCGCGCTGGACATGCTGGACCTGCTGTCGCTGCATCCCGGCCTGACGCTGAGCGAGGTGGCGCAGCGCACGGGGCTGCCCGCATCCGCCACGCATCGCATCCTGCAGACCCTGGCCCTGCGCGGCATGGTCGAACGCTGTGCCGCGACGCAATGCTGGTCGGTCGGGCCATCCAGCTTTCGCCTTGGGGCGGCCTTCCTGCGCCGGTCGGGGCTGATCGCGCGGGCGCGCCCGATCCTGCAGGACCTGGTCGCGCGCACCCAGGAGACGGCCAACCTGGGCATCCTCAGCGATGGTGGCGTGCTGTTCGTGTCGCAGGTCGAATCCGACCAGCCGATCCGCGTGGCCTTTCCGCCCGGAACGCGCGCATCGCTGACCGGATCGGGCATCGGGCGGGCGATGCTGGCGATCAATGCGGGGCCTGCGCCCGACGCGGCCTGCCCCGATCTGGCGCGCATCCGCAGGCAGGGCTTTGCGTTCGACGATCAGGGACGGATGGCGGGGATGCGCTGCGTGGCCGCGCCCATCGTGGACATGGCCGGGCGCGCGGTGGCCGGGCTGTCGATCAACACCCCCGCGCATCGGATTGGGACGCGCCAGGTCGGCGCGATCGGCGCGGCGGTGGCCGAGGCCGCCGCCCGGCTGACCGCCGTCACTGGCGAGCAGCTGCACCTGTAGAAGCCCGCCCCCCGGACGGGACGGGCCTTGGGTCAGCTGTCGGACTTGAACCCCAGGCTGCGGCCGATCCGCGAGGCATAGAACTCGCCCACCAGGCCGCGCCGGAACAGCAGCACGCAGACCATGAAGACGACCCCGGTGATGACCGTCACCGGCAGCGGCGAGGTCGCCAGATAGTTCTGCAGCGTCACTACCAGTCCCGCGCCGATGACCGGCCCGATCAGCGTGCCGATGCCGCCCAGCAGCGTCATCAGGATCACCTCTCCGGACATCTGCCAGCCGACATCGGTCAGGGTCGCGAACTGGAACACCAGGCTTTTCACGCTGCCCGCCAGACCGGCGATCGCCGCCGACATGACGAACGCCGCCAGCTTGTAGCGCGCCACGGTATAGCCAAGCGACGTGGCCCGCGCCTCGTTCTCGCGGATGCTTTTCAGGATCATGCCGAAGGGAGAGTTGATGATCCGCCAGATCGCCAGCATGCCCGCCAGGAACACGCCCAGAACGAAATAGTACATGTTGATCTGGTTCGACAGGTCCAGCATGCCTAGGAAGGTGCCGCGCGGGACGGACTGGATGCCGTCCTCTCCGTTCGTGAAGGCGGCCTGCAGGCAGAAGAAGAAGAACATCTGCGACAGGGCCAGGGTGATCATGGCGAAATAGATGCCCTGACGGCGGATGGCGATCAGCCCCATGATCAGGCCCAGCCCCGCCGCGCCCGCGACCCCGACCAGGATCCCCAGTTCGGGCGACAGACCCCAGACCTTGACCGCATGCGCGGTGAAATAGGCCCCGCCCCCGAAGAAGGCCGCATGCCCGAAGGACAGAAGGCCGGTATAGCCCAGCAGCAGGTTGAACCCTGCGGCGAACAGCGCAAAGCACAGGATCTTCATCAGGAAGATCGGGTACAGGAACATGGGCACCAGCAGCAGGAACCCCAGCATGGCCAGCAGGATGACCGCCTTGATGCGGCCGGCTGCCGGGACGCTCGCGGGGGCCGCGGGGGTGGTTGCATCGGAATGGCTCATCTTACACGTCCTTTCCGAACAGGCCCGCGGGCCGCAGGATCAGCACGATCGCCATGATGACGAAGATCACGGTGTTCGATGCCTCGGGGTAGAAGACCTTGGTCAGACCCTCGGCGATGCCCAGCATGTAGCCGGTGACGATGGCACCCAGGATAGACCCCATGCCGCCGACCACGACCACGGCGAACACGACGATGATGATGTTCGTGCCCATCAGCGGCGACACCTGATAGATGGGCGCCGCCAAGACGCCCGCGAATGCCGCCAGCGACGCGCCCAACGCATAGGTCAGCGTCAGCAGCAGCGGCACGTTCACGCCGAAGCTTTGCACCAGCACCGGGTTCTCGGTGGCCGCGCGCAGGTATGATCCCAGCTTGGTCTTCTCGATCAGCAGCCACACGGCGATGCAGACCGCCAGCGACGCCACGATCACCCAGCCCCGATAGATCGGCAGGAACATGAAGCCCAGGTTCACGCCCCCCGCCAGCGCCGGCGGCGTCGGATAGGGCTGCCCGCTGGAGCCGAAGAAGTACCGGAACGTCCCCTCGATCGTCAGGGCCAGGCCGAAGGTGAACAGCAGGCCATACAGATGGTCCAGCTTGTAGAGCCGCGACAGCATGGTCCGTTCGACCAGCGCGCCGAAGGTGCCCACGATCAGCGGCGCCAGGATCAGCGCGATCCAGTAGTTCACGCCGGTCCAGGTCAGCAGCAGCAGGGCCACGAACGCGCCCAGCATGTATTGCGCGCCATGGGCGAAGTTGATCACCCGCAGCAGGCCGAAGATCACCGCCAGCCCAAGCGACAGCAGCGCATAGAACGACCCGTTGATCAGGCCGATCAGCAGCTGCCCCATCAGGGCAGCCATCGGCACGCCGAATATCATCGTCATGTCAGACCCCCAGTTCGCGATTGAGCATGTCCATGTTGGCGGGCAGCTGGCCCACCGGGAATTCAGCGGTCATCTGGCCGTGATCCATCAGGTAGAACCGGTCGGCGACCTTGCTGGCAAAGCGGAAGTTCTGTTCGACCAGCACAACGGTCATGCCGCGTTTCTTCAGTTCGCCCAGCACGGTGCCGATGTTCTGGATGATCACCGGGGCCAGCCCCTCGGTCGGCTCGTCCAGCAGCAGGCAACGCGCGCCGGTGCGCAGGATGCGCGCCATGGCCAGCATCTGCTGTTCGCCCCCCGACAGTTTCGTGCCGGGGCTGTTCCTGCGTTCATGCAGGTTCGGGAACAGGGCATAGATCTCGTCGACCGACATGCCGCCCTTGGCCACCACAGGCGGCAGCATCAGGTTCTCCTGCACCGACAGGCTGGCGAAGATGCCGCGCTCCTCGGGGACGAAGCCCAGGCCGGCGCGGGCGGTCTTGTGCAGCGGCATGGTCATCATGTCGCTGCCGGCAAAGGTGATGCTGCCGGTGCGCTTGCGCAGGATGCCCATGATCGACCGCAGCGTGGTGGTCTTGCCCATGCCGTTGCGGCCCAGGATGCAGATCATCTCGCCTTCGTTCACGTGCAGGTCGACGCCGTGCAGGATGTGGCTTTCGCCGTACCAGGCGTTCAGCCCGGCGACATTCAGAAGCGCGCTCATGCGTCGGTTCCCATATAGGCGGTGCGCACGCGGGGATCGGTGGACACCGTGGCGTAATCGCCGCTGGCCAGGATCTCTCCGCGCTGCAGCACGGTGACGCGGTCGCAGATGTCGGCCACGACCGACAGGTTGTGTTCGACCATCAGGACGGCCCGGTCGCGGGCCACGTCGCGGATGATGCCGGCGACGGTGCGCACGTCCTCAAGGCCCATCCCGGCCATCGGCTCGTCCAGCAGCAGGACCTTGGGGTCCAGGGCCAGCGTGGTCGCGATCTCCAGCACGCGCTTGCGGCCATAGGACAGGTCCATCGCGCGGGTGTCGCGGTATTCCGTCAGGCCCAGCTGCGCGATCAGCTCGTCCGCGCGCGGGTTCAGCCGGTCCAGCGACGACAGCGACCGCCAGAACTGGGTGGCCAGCCCGTTGGGCCGCTGCAGCGCGACGCGCAGGTTCTCCAGCACCGTCAGGTGCGGGAACACGGCCGAGATCTGGAACGACCGCACCAGGCCAAGCCGCGCCACCTCGGCGGGCTTTCTAGCGGTGATGTCCTGACCCAGCAGGGTGATCGACCCACGGGTGGGCGTCAGGAACTTGGTCAGCAGGTTGAAGACGGTGGTCTTGCCCGCGCCGTTCGGGCCGATCAGCGCGTGGATGCGGCCGTGTTCGACATCCAGGTCGACATCGTTGACGGCGGTGAAGCCGGCGAAATCCTTGCCAAGGCCGCGGGCGGATAACACCACCCGCGGCTGGTCCTGTTGCACAGGCATTGCTGTCATGGGTCCGTCCGCGCCCTAGTTCGCCGCGACCAGCGCGCAACCGCTTTCGGCCGGATCGATGAACGCCTCGGACCCGGGGATGGTCGCCAGGACGTTGAAGTAATCCCAGTCCGTGGTGATGTCGGCCGGTGCCTTGACCTCCAGCAGATAGACGTCGGTGATCAGGCGTCCGTTCGCGCCCACCGTGCCGCCCTGAGAGAAGACGTCGTTGACCGGCAGCGTGTGCAGCTGTTCGGACACGGCGGCGGTCTCATCGGTGCCGGCGGCCTCGATGGCCTTCAGGTACTGCAGGACGGCCGAATAGGTGCCGGCATGGACCATGTTCGGCATCGCCTGCGTGCGCTCGAAGAAGCGCTGCGCGAATTCGCGGCTTTCGTCGGTCCGGTTCCAGTAGAAGGATTCCGTCAGGGTCAGGCCCTGCGCGGCCTCGGCGCCCAGGCCGTGGACCTCGGCCAGGGTGAACAGCAGCGCCGCCAGGCGCTGGCCGCCCTGCACGATGCCGAACTCTGCCGCGGACTTGATGGCGTTCTGGGTGTCCAGGCCGGCATTGGCCAGGCCGATGACCTTGGCCCCCGATGCCTGCGCCTGCAGCAGGAAGGACGAGAAATCATTGGTGGACAGCGGATGGCGGACCGACCCCAGCACCTCGCCGCCATTGGCGGTGACATAGGCGCCGGTCTGCTCCTCCAGCGAATAGCCGAAGGCATAATCGGCGGTCAGGAAGAACCAGCTGTCGCCGCCCTGCTCGACCAGCGCGCCGCCGGTGCCCACGGCCAGCGCGTGGGTGTCATAGGCCCAGTGGAACCCGTTCGCGGTGCATTGCGCGCCGGTCAGTTCGGTGGTGGCAGCACCCGTGGTCATGGTGATCTTGTCGGCCTCGTCCGACAGCGCCTGGACGGCCAGCGCCACGGACGAGGTGGTCAGCTCCATGATCGCGTCGACCTGTTCGGTGTCGTACCACTGCCGCGCGATGTTCGATGCGACATCGGGCTTGTTCTGGTGATCGGCGGTCACGACCTCGATCGGCATGTCCAGCACGGTGCCGCCGAAATCCTCGACCGCCATCAGCGCCGCCTGATAGGAATAGGTGCCGCCGAAATCGGCATAGACGCCCGACTGGTCGTTCAGGATGCCGATCTTGACGACGTCATCCGATACCTGGGCCATCGCGGCGGTGGCCGTGGCGCCCAAGATCGCCACCGATGTCAACAGTCTAGCCATGGTCTTCTCTCTCCCTCGTGTCGGACCGCAGGCGTGTGGGCGGGCCACCCGCCGGGTCGGCGGTCCGGTTCATCGTTTCCGTGAATGACTGGCGACCCTCTCCCCAAGGTCGCGCTTGGGAAAGGTTGCAGAATAGGTTTGCCTTGGCAAGGACGCTTGGACCGCCCTGCGGCAACTTGCACAGGCTGCAATCCGCCAGCGGCGCGGGCGGCGGCGGGTCGGGGCTTGGCCTGCGGTCCACAGCCCCTATCCTGACCCCCTGAACACGGGGAGGAGACCACCATGACCTGTCATCCGACACGCCGCATCGCCGCGATCCTGCTGGCGGGCACGCTGCTTCACGCCCAGGCCGCCGCGGCCCAGGACCCTGCCGGTCCCGACGCGCCGCCGCGCGACGAGTTCTTCTGGCTGGGCCAGATGAACAAGGCCAGCCTGGTCATCAACAGCCAGGAGGGGCTGTTGGACCCGGCCCTGGCCCCGGACATCGCCGACGCGCTGACGCAGGTGATCGCCGCGGGCGACGCGCCCGACGGGGAACGCCCCCGCACCGTCATCAGCTTCGAGCCGCTGCTGATCGATGCGGGCGGTCCGCAGGTCACCCTGCTGCATGCCGGGCGGTCCAGCCAGGACATGCACGCCACCTTCCGCGCCGCGATGCTGCGCGACAAGATGCTGGAGCTGGCCGATCAGCTGCACGCGACCACGACCACGATGGTCGATCTGGCCGAACGCCATGCGGGCACCATCGTGCCGAATTACACCAACGGGGTCGCGGCCCAACCCAACAGTCTGGGGCATTACCTGCTGGGCCATGTCGCCGGCCTGGACCGCGACGCGCAGCGCATCCGCGAGGCCTATGCCCGCATCGACCGCAGCGCGATGGGCACCACCGTCCTGAACGGCACCGGCTGGCCGCTGAACCGCCAGCGGATGGCCGAATACCTGGGCTTTCCGGCGCTGGTCGAGAACGCCTATGACGCGTCGCAGATCTCGTCGATGGACCACCCGGTCGAGGTTGCGGGCATCGTCACCTCGGTCGCGCTGCACAGCGGCAACCTGGTCGAGGACATCATGACCCAATACGCTCAGACCCGCCCCTGGATGCTGCTGGAGGAGGGCGGAGAGAACACCTATGTCTCCTCGGCCATGCCGCAAAAGCGCAATCCGGGCCTGCTGAACAACACGCGCAGCGATGCGTCGCAGGCCATCGCGCTGGCGATGGGGCCGGTCCTGCAAACGCACAACATCACCCCCGGCATGCCCGACCCCAAGGATGTCGCCGACAATGCCGCGATGGTCGATGCGGGCATCGCCACCCTGTCGCGGCTGGACGCGGTCCTTCAGGCGCTGGTCATCGATCAGGATCGCGCGCTGGAGGAGCTGAACAGCGACTGGACCGCCTCGCAGGAGATCGCCGACCGGCTGATGCGCGACCACGGCCTGCCCTTCCGCGAAGGCCATCACGTCGCCTCCGAGATCGTGACACATGCGCGCCAAAACGGGATGGGCCCGCTGGACTTTCCCTATACCGAGGCGCAGCGCATCTATGCGGATGCCGTCGCAGGCACCGACGCCCCGGCCGATCTGCCCCTGACACAGGAGCAGTTCCACCAGGCCCTGGACCCGGCCGCGATCGTCGCCGCGCGCGCCACCTCCGGCGGGCCGCAACCGCAGGAGATGACGCGCATGATCGGCACCGCCCGCGCGCGGCTGGACGATCACGCCGGCTGGATCGCGGCCCGGCGCGGCCATGTCGATGCGGCGCTGGACCGGCTGGACGCCGATTTCGACGGCCTGACGCGGGACTGACCCGTCAGGGCGCTGGCTGGCGGTCGATCCAGGATGTCGCGGCCTCGTAGGCGCGGCCCAGGTTCAGCACGCAGGCATCGCGCCCGCGATGGCCGATCAGCTGCAATCCCATCGGCGTGCCGGACGGTCCGAACCCCGCCGGCACGCACAGCGCCGGCAACCCGGTCAGCGATGCCGGCACGACCACCTCCATCCAGCGGTGATAGCTGTCCATCTGTCGTCCCGCGATCTGGCGCGGCCAGGTCCAGTCCGCGTCGAACGCGAACATCTGCGCCGACGGCAGTGCCAGGATGTCCACGTCCATCCCCGCCGTGTGGCGGAACCAGTCCGACCGGATCGTGCTGGCACGGCGCAGGTCGGCGGCGGACAGGGCCAGGCCGCGCTCGATCTCCCACCGCAGTTCGGGCTTCACCTGATCCGGGGCGCTGTGCAGCAGCGGGCCAAGGCTGCCCGCGATGGTCCAGCTGCGCAGCGTCGTCCAGGCCTCCCACAGGGCGGCGGCGGAAAAGGGTGGCGCCATGGGCACCACGTCATGGCCCAGATCGGCCAGCACCTGCACGGCGGCCCCGCACAGGTCCAGCACGCCCGGCTCCATCGCATAGGCCCCGCCCCAATCGCCCAGCCAGCCGATGCGCAGCCTGACCTTGGGCGGCGCGGGGCGATAGGGGCCGCTGGAATGCGGGTGCATCGGATCGGGGGCGGACTGGACCGCCAGCAACAGCTCCAGGTCGCGGATCGACCGCGCCATCGGGCCTTCGGTTGACAGCTGGGACAGGAACAGGTCGCCCGGGTTGGACGGCGCGACCAGGCCATAGCTGGGCCGGAACCCAAAGACGTTGTTCCACCCGGCCGGGTTGCGCAGCGACCCCATCATGTCCGACCCGTCCGCCAGCGCCACCATGCGCGCGGCCAGCGCCGCCCCCGCGCCGCCGCTGGACCCGCCCGCCGACCGCGACAGGTCATAGGGGTTGCGCGTGACGCCATAGACCGGGTTGTAGCTGTGCGACCCAAGCCCGAATTCGGGTGTGTTGGTCTTGCCGATGATCACCGCCCCGGCCCGGCGCAGGCGCGCGACCATCGGGCTGTCCGCCACCGGCACATGATCGCGAAACGCGGGCGAGCCATAGGTCGTGACGATCCCCGCCGTGTCCGCCAGATCCTTGACCGCCATCGGCAACCCCTGCAGCGGCCCCGCAGGCGCCTGCGCGGCCTCGGCCAGCAGGGTGTCGCGGTCGCGCAGCGCGACGACGGCGTTGATGGACGGGTTCGTCGCCGCGATCCGGTCCAGCGTCAGCGCCATCAGCCCGACCGCATCGATGCTGCCCTCGCGCAGGGCCTCCAGCTGGCTTGTCGCATCCCCGGTGATCATCCGATGTGCCCCTTTTCCTGATGTCGCAGTCACCGTGGGGCGAAACCGCGTGCCCCACAACCCCCGCGGCCCATGCCGATCACGGAACCGTGTGCATCCATGACATCGGCGTTGGAACGGAACATCGGGCGCATGCTGCGGTTGTGCCCCGACACCAACAGGAGAACCCGATGAAACAGACCCTTGCGATCCTTGCCATCTGCGCCACGCCCGTCGCAGCCCTTGCCCAGGCCGAGGGAGAGTTCTCGCTGCCCGACCTGCCCTATGCCGCGGACGCGCTGGACCCGGTCATCAGCGCCGAGACCATGGGCCTGCATCACGACAAGCACCACCAGAGCTATGTGACCAACCTCAACACCGCCATCGCCGAGGGCGACGCCCCCGCCGGCACCGCGCTGGAGGATCTGGTGGCCAATGCCGGCACCTATCCCGACCGCGTCCGCAACAACGCCGGCGGTCACTGGAACCACACGTTCTTCTGGGAATCGATGGCCCCCGCCGATCAGACCGGAGAGATGTCGCCCGAACTGACCGAGGCGATCGAGGCGGCATTCGGTTCCGACGAGGAGTTCCGCACCGCATTCCAAGAGGCCGGTGCAGGCCAGTTCGGATCGGGCTGGGTCTGGCTGATCGTGAACGATCAGGATGAGCTGGAGATCACCTCGACCCCGAACCAGGACAACCCGCTGATGGACGTGGCCGAGACGCAGGGCACGCCGCTTCTGGGCAACGACGTGTGGGAGCACGCCTATTATCTGACCTACAACAACCGCCGGGCCGAATATCTGGAAAGCTGGTGGGATGTCGTGAACTGGGGCGCCGTGTCCGAACGCTATGGCGCGGCACTGGCCGAATAAACCACGGCCATCCCTAATCTTAGGACGGGCGGCACGGCAACGTGCCGCCCGTCTTCTTTGCGATACCAAAATAGCGCGCGACGGGCCAGAAACGACGGCGCGAGGGCGTCGGAGCCGTGCAATGGGCCGGTCAGAACCTGTTCCGGCGGGCTAAGCGTCTGGCACGACGTCGGTATCAGGGCATCCCATTCAGGCCCCTGCGTTTCAGGTGGGCGGGGCGGCCCGCGTCTTGCGCGTCGTCCTGTGGGACAGGAAGAACCGCAGCATCTGGGCCGAGGCATCCGGCCCGCCCGGATCGACGAACCGACCCGCACGCGAACCGCCCGACCAGGCATGGCCCGCGCCCTTGACCAGCCAGTGTTCCACCCAGGACCGGCCCTGCCCCACCCGGTGGCTGGTGCGCACATAGGCCCGTCCGCCCGGCACGGTGCGGGTCAGTTCCACCGCGCGCAGGCCCGGGAACGTCTCGACCGCGCGGATCGCCACGAAGCGGCCGTTGCGCGGGGTCACGATGTGGTCGTCGCTGCCGTGGAAGATGATCGTGGGGACGGGCGTGGCAAGGCGGCGGCCGGGGCTGCCCTGCTTCATCGCGATGATGGCCGAGGTCTTGTCCCCCGCCGCGCCCGGCGGCAAACCGGAATGACACCCGACGGCGGCGAACAGATCGGGATAGGCATGCGCCAGCAGCATCGCGGTCGACCCGCCCGCCGACAGGCCCGCGACATAGACCCGCGCCGGGTCCGCGCCATAGCGCGCCAGCATGTCCCGGGTCAGGCTGGCCAGCAGGGCGGGTTCACCGCCGTCGCGACCCTGATCCTCGGGGCGGAACCAGTTCCAGCAGCGGTTGGCATGCGCCTCGCGCGGCTGCGCGGGATAGACCACGATCACGCCCCGCTGTTCGGCCAGCGCGTTCATCCCGGTGCCCTTGGCGAAATCCTCAGGCGTCTGGCCGCAGCCATGCAGCATCACCAGCAGTGGCAGCGGCACCCCCGCCCCGATCGCCGAGGGCAGATAGACGCGATACTTGCGCGTCCCGTGGGCGCAGGTATGGGTCCCCGTCTCGAACCGCGCCGATCGCGGGGCGGCGGCCCGCGGCTTTGCGGCAGGCTTTGACTTGGCAGGCTTGGGCTTTGCCGCCTTCGGCGGCTGCACGGCGGCGGTGGCCGCCTGCGTCATCGCCTTGGTGGCCGTCTTGATGAAGGCGCCCATCAGACCCGCCATGGCGTTGGCGCCGGATTTCCGGCGACGGGTTCCGATGCGAAGTCTGGGGCGCCTGGTCACGGGGTTCGGAGCAGCGTTCGGGTGCACATGGCCTCTGCGTCGCATGCGCCCCCGGATTGGGCAAGCGGCAACCCCGGTTCCGGCGGTCATGGCTGCCATGACGCGCTGACAGGTCCGGGCGCGCTTGCCCATTCGGGCGGCGTTTGACATTTTGCGGGCAGACGCCCCGGCCCCCGCCGCGCCGCAACGAAAAGGTCCTGCCGATGACGGCCGCCATGCTGACGTGTCTGGACTGGCTGGACCGGCGCACGTCCGGAGTGGGCCTGGTCACCGGCGCGCTGTTCGTCGCGGGCTCGCTGACGCCCAGCCTGATCCCGCGCAGCCCCCAGATCCAGGGCATCCTGGCGGGGTTCTGCTTTGCCGCGGGCTATGGGGTGGCGGTGCTGGCCGGCGCGCTGTGGCGCTATCTGCAGCTGCCGCGCATGACGGACCGCCAGGCGCGCCTGCTGGTGCCGGCGATGGGCGCGGTGGCGCTGGTCATCGTTACCGTGTTCCTGCTGCGGTCCGCGGAATGGCAGAACGACATCCGCGCCGCCATGACCCTGCCCCCGGCCGAGGGCGTGGCGCCCTTCGTGGTGGCGGGGCTTGGCACCGCGGTCGCGTCGGTCCTGCTGATCCTGGGCAAGCTGCTGGTGGCGCTTGGCCGTTATGTCAGCGCGCGCATCGCGCAGGTCCTGCCCCGCCGGCAGGCACGGGTTCTGGGCGTGCTGCTGACGATCCTCGTGACCTATCAGGTCTTCAGCGGCGTTCTGGTGCGCAACGTCGTCTCCAGCATCGACCAGTCGGCGCAGGCGCTGGACGACCTGATCCCCGCCGAACAGATCGCCCCCGACCAGCCCTGGCAGACAGGCAGCGCCGAATCGCTGGTCGCCTGGCAGGATCTGGGACGCGAGGGGCGCAATTTCGTCGCCACCACCCCCGACCCCCAGGCCATCGCCCGCGTCACCGGACAGCCCGCGCGGCAGCCGCTGCGCGTCTATGTCGGGCTGAACGCGGCGGACACGCTGACCGCGCGCGCCGATCTGGCGGTGCGCGAACTGGAACGCGCGGGTGGGTTCGACCGCAGCACGCTGGTCGTCGCCATGCCCACCGGCACCGGCTGGATGGACCCCGCCGCGATAGAGCCGCTGGAGCATCTGAACCACGGCGACGTCGCGACCGTGGCGTTGCAGTACTCCTATCTGCAAAGCTGGATCTCGCTGTTGGTGCAACCCGAACAGGCGGCCGAGGCCGGGCGCGCCCTGTTCGGGGCCGTCCACCGCCGCTGGCAGCAGCTGCCGGAGGAGACGCGCCCCCGGCTGTATCTCTATGGTCTCAGCCTGGGCGCGCACAGCTCTCAGCAGTCGTTGCGCCTGCACGAGATGCTGGATCAGCCCATCGACGGGGCACTGTGGGTCGGGCCGCCCTTCGTCAGCCAGCTGTGGCAGACGCTGACCGCCGAACGCGACCCCGGATCGCCCGCATGGCTGCCGCACCTGACCACCGGAGAGGTCGTGCGCTTTACCGACGGCCGCCAGTCGGTGCATGACGGCGGCCCCTGGGGCGAGGTGCGGATCGTATTCTTGCAATACGGCAGCGATCCCATCGTGTTCTTCCGGTCCGACAGCGCGATTCGCCCGCCCGAATGGCTGGCCAGCCCCCGCGCCCCCGAAGTGTCGCCCGACCTGCGCTGGTATCCGATCATCACCCAGCTACAGCTGGCCTTCGACATGGCGATCGCGCTGGAGGTGCCGATCGGGCATGGCCATGTCTATGCCCATGTCGATCACATCGACCCCTGGCTGGCGATCACCGACCCGCCAGGATGGACCCCCGAACGGCTGCAGGCGCTGCGCGTCCATTTCCTGGCGCGGCAACAGGCGGTCACGACACAGCCCGGCAGTTCGGGCTGACCCCAGTCCGGCTGCTGCCTGCGGCGACGACCGCGTCAGGCGCGGCTGTCGGCGATGGCGCGCCAGCGCGGATTGTCGTCGCCGACATGGCGCCGCGCGCCCCAAAAGCCCGCGGGCCCGGGACCGGACACCTCGACGAAGGCGTTGAAGAACGCCCCGCCCGCCGCGCCAAAGCCGTCGATGGCGCGCCGGTACAGCGCGCCCATCTGATCCGAATAGTGGAACCGCTCGAGGAAATCGAACAGCTCGGGATCGGCGTCGATGGCGGCGCGGTCGGGGACGATGTGGCTGCCGCCCTCGTACATGACCAGGGACAGGCCTGCCTCCTGGGCGATGGCGTGCTGTGCGGCCCAGACCTCCTCCAGCGTGGCGATGGTGGTGCCGCCCTCTTCACCCGCAATATGGCGTCCGTCGGCCACCTGTTCGGCCATCAGATCGAATGCCTGCGCATCCCCCATGTCGCGCCAGGACCGGATCAGCGACAGGTTCGCGGGACGCCCGATGCCGCCGTCGAAATAGCCCGTCACCGCATAGGCATCGAAATGGGTCTTGGGTGCCCGGCGGTCCGGACCGTCCGCCACCCACAAGGGCGCATCCAGCATGGCATGGTTCAGGTCGATCCAGGCGGTATGGGCGGTGATGACCTTGCGCAGGCGGTCGGGCGCATCGGCATAGACCGCGTCCAGCAGCACCGCCATTTCAGCCGCACGGCCACCGTAATACTGCATCCAGCCATCGCCTTGGCCGGGCCATTGCTCCTCGGCCTGCTGCAGGGCCCACTGTGTCTGGCCGAACTGGAAATTCCAGACCTCGTTCGAGAATTCGTACCAGGCGGTCAGGCCCGGATCCAGGCTGTCCCGGACCAGCGTGGCAAAGCGGGTGATGTGGTCGTCGGTCGCCAGATGCGGAAAGCAGAACCACGGATCGATGCCCAGCTGATTGGCCAGCGCCACCATCACCTCGACCGGCACGCCCAGGGTCCAGGTGGCCGAGGTCAGGCGCGGCCGGTCGTCCCACTCGGACAGCGTGCTGTCATTCGTGGCCATCCAGTCCATGAAGCGGATCACCCGGAACCCGCCGATCAGCGCCAGCCATTCGGGGCGAAAGATCTGTCCTGCATCATATTCGGCCTGCAAGTCCTGATGGATGCAGCGGAAATTCCGCGCGGGATCGGCGGCGTCCTGCCTGACGATGTCGATCGCCACGATCCCCGTGTCCGACGCGACATAGTCGAACTCGGCCCATCCCGGCCCGGTGGTCACGTTCGTGCCGGTCCCGTTGATGCGCACGTCGCCGGTTCCGTCCCAGGTCATCCGGTAATGGCCGTTCACACTGATATCGTCGGCGGACAGGTCGCACAGGATGATCGTACCCACGGCAGTCGAGCCGTCGGGGATGCTGATAGGCCAGCCGTCGGCATCCAGATGCCCGCCCTCGCGCAGCTGGGCGTTGGTATGGGACACGAACTCGGCCTCGGACCGGCCCATCCATTCACGGCTTTGGCGCATCACGTCGATGAATGGCTGAGAGGCCCCCCAGTCAGAAATACCCGACAGCCCCACCGCAATGCCCCCCGGTTCGGTGCGTGTCGCGGCCCGCGCCACCGGCGGCATCCCAATCGCGGCCTGCAGTCCGAAGGCAGCGCCAAGCATCAGTACGGAACGTCTTTTCACCGGCGGCCCTCCATGCACTGCCCCGACAAAGGGGACCGTGAATTTCTAACAGCGTGGTGCACATACGGGCAAGGCGTTTACCGGCAGAGGAATTTGCGGCCCGGTTCGGGACCACAGCCCCCCGGCCAGATCAAATATGGCTCAATACCCGTATTCATCTTATTGAAAATACATGATAATAACGGGATTCTTCAGTTGGTTTCCAGAAGCCGTCACAAGGTCGGATCATGCAGTCAACGCGATCTGGGCCCGTCTGCACGGATCACGATGCCGCAAGGTCGGACCGGCGCCCGCAGCACCGATCCGACCCAAGCGCAACTGTTGCGCGACTGTATCTGGCCCGAAATCATCCTGCGCGGCGCATAGGAATTTTTGGTGACGGGCGCAGCGGTTCGTAAAAACGGGGGCGCCGGATTGCGACGCCCCCGAGGCTTGATCAGTCTGCGCTGCGTTCGCCCAGCTGCAGGCCGGCGGGGACGGGAACCAGGTCGCCCACGGGACGAGCCTGTCCGACGGGCCGACCCGCCAGGGCGGCGTCGAACTGGTCGCGGTCCAGCGCGCCTTGCCAGCGGCTGACCACAACCGTGGCGACCGCGTTGCCGATGAAGTTCGTGACCGAGCGGCATTCCGACATGAAGCGGTCCACGCCCAGGATCAGCGCCATGCCCGCGACCGGCACGGTCGGGACGACCGACAGTGTCGCGGCCAGCGTGATGAAGCCCGCGCCAGTGACGCCCGCCGCACCCTTCGACGACAGCATCGCGACCAGCAGCAGCAGGACCTGTTGCTGCAGCGACAGGTCAGTGTTGGTGGCCTGGGCGATGAACAGCGCGGCCAGCGTCATGTAGATGTTGGTGCCGTCCAGGTTGAAGCTGTAGCCGGTCGGCACGACCAGGCCCACGACGGGGCGGGCGCAGCCGGCCTTCTCCATCTTCTCCATCAGCGAGGGCAGCGCGGATTCCGACGACGAGGTGCCCAGCACCAGCAGGATCTCGGCCTTGAGATAGGAGATCAGCCGGAAGATCGAGAACCCGTTGACCGTGCAGACCGTACCCAGGATCACGATCACGAACAGGGCCGACGTCAGGTAGAACGTGCCGACCAACGCCGCCAGGTTCACGACGGACCCGATCCCGTACTTGCCGATGGTGAAGGCGAAGGCCCCGAAGGCGCCGATGGGGGCGGCCTTCATCAGGATGTCGACCACGCGGAAGATCGCGAAGCTGGCCGATTCCATGACCGACAGGACCGGCTTGGCGCGGTCGCCGACCATGATCATGCCGATGCCGAACAGGATCGCCACGAACAGCACCTGCAGGATGTTGCCCTCGACGAAGGCCGACACCAGCGTGGTCGGGATGATGTCCATGACGAAGCCCACCAGGCTGGTTTCGTGCGCCTTTTCCGCATAGCCGGTGACGGTGCTGGCATCCAGGGTGGACGGGTCGATGTTCATGCCGCGGCCGGGCTGGATGACGTTCGCCACGATCAGGCCGACGATCAGCGCCAGCGTCGAGAAGGTCAGGAAATAGGCGAAGGCCTTGCCCACGACCGATCCCACGCCGCGCAGCGTGCCCATTCCGGCCAGGCCCGTGACGATGGTCAGGAAGATGACCGGCGCGATGATCATCTTGACCAGCTTAATGAAGGCGTCGCCCAAGGGCTTCAGCGCCTCGCCGGTCTGGGGATAGAAATGGCCGATCAGTGCGCCGGCGACGATGGCAAAGATCACCTGGACGTACAGGTGGGCGTAAAAGGGCTTGGGGGCGTGCGCTTGGGGATGCGCGGGGGCGTTCAACTGCATCTGGTCTCCTCCGACCTGCATGTGACGATGACGTGACACAGGATAGCCTATCGGACCCGACTGCCCGCCTTCCGCGCGCATGGCAGCAATGCGTTGATTTCATGACTTTCTGTCGGCATGTGGGGGTCAATAATGTGTGGTTTTCCACACAGATGCCGCGTGCTAGTGTGGGAACCGAAACAGTTCGGGAGACGGGATGGAACAGGCGGCGACCTTGCGGGAATCGCGCTGGCGGCTGCATCCCGCGCTGCTGGTGCTGGTCGCAGCTCTGCTGGCGGGGCCTTGGGCCGCCTATACGGTGACGCGCGACGGGATGCTGGCGCAGCTGGACCAGGACGCGCAAGCCGCCGCCGAAAGCCGCGCGTTGACGCTGGACAGCATCCTTGACCGACAGCGTGCGGTGGCCACCGTCCTGGCCGTCGACCAGCAGGTGATCCAGTTGCTGCAGCAGGGTGGCCCCGACCGCGATTTCGCGGTGTCGGCCAAGATGGACCTGCTGCGGGCGGAAACGCAAAGCGACGTGATCTATCTGCTGGATCGCCGGGGCGTGTCGGTGGCCGCGTCGAACTGGGACCTGCCGTCCAGCTTCATCGGCCACGACTATGGATTCCGGCAGTATTTTCGTCAGGCGGTGGCGCAGGGCACGGGCCAGGAATACGCGCTTGGCACGGTCAGCGGGCGGCCCGGCCTGTACCTGGCCCATGACATCCGCGACGGGGCGACGCTGTTGGGCGTGGTGGTGGTCAAGGTCGAGTTCGACCCGCTGGAGGCCGCATGGGCGCGCGATACCGGGGCCACGCATGTGGTGGACGGACAGGACCGGGTGATCATCTCGGGCCAGCCGGCGCTGCGGTTTGGGGGCCTGCCGGATGTCCGCGGCATGGTGCAGGCCCGCGCCAGCGTGCGCGGCACCGACTGGACCCTGCTGGTTCGCCGCCCCTTGGCCGAGGCGCAGCGCGTGGCGTCGCTTGCAGCAGGGACTGCCGTGCTGGCCGTGCTGCTGGCCGGGGTCGTGGTCGCGGTGATCATGGCCCGCCTGCGCCGCGCCGCCCGCCGCGCGCGGGCCGAGGCCGCCTATCGCGCCGACCTGGAACGCGCGGTCGAGGCCCGCACCCGCGACCTGTCCGGAGAGATGCGCGAGCGCCGGGCCGCCGAACAGCGTCTGGTGCAGCTGCAATCCGATCTGGTGCAGGCCAACAAGCTGGCAACCTTAGGGCAGGTCAGCGCCGGTTTCGCCCATGAGGTGAACCAGCCCCTGGCCACGATCCGCCTGCTGGCGGAGAACGGCCGCGCGATGCTGGACCGCGACCCGGCGCCGGTGGCCGCGAACCTGGACCGGATCATCGGCATGACCGACCGGATCGGCCAGATCACGTCCGAACTGCGCAACTTCTCCCGCAAGGCGACGGGGGCCGTGGGGCGGGTGGCGCTGGCCGACGCGATCCAGGCCTCGCTGATGCTGACGGCCAGCCGGCGGCGGACCAGCGCGATGGATTTCGCGCTGCCCGACCTGCCCCCGGATCTGGCCGTCCGGGCCGAGGCCGTGCGCCTGGAACAGATCCTGGTCAACCTGCTGACCAACGCCCATGACGCGCAGGAGGGCCGCTCTGATCCCCGCATTGCCATCGCGGTCCAGGCGGACGACGCCCGCGTCACGCTGACCATCCGCGACAACGGTCCCGGCCTGTCGCCCGACATGGCCGCACAGCTGTTCACGCCCTTTGCCACGGACAAGCCGCAGGGGCTGGGGCTGGGGCTGGTCATCTCGCGCGACATCGCCCGCGACTTCGGCGGCGAGCTGGACGCCCTGCCCCCGGAACCGGGCCAGGGGGCCGCGTTCCGCCTGAACCTGCCGCGTGCCGCATGACCGGGACCGTCCGCCTGATCGACGATGACGACGACCTGCGCGCGGTGCTGGAGCAGACGCTGACCCTGGCCGGGATCGCGGTCGAGGCCTTTTCCGATGCCCGCTCGGCCCTAGCCGGGTTTGACGCGGATTACGCGGGCATCGTGCTGTCGGACGTGCGGATGCCCGGCATGGACGGGCTGCAGCTGTTTTCGCATCTGCGCGGGATGGACCCTGACCTGCCGGTGATCCTGCTGACCGGGCATGGTGACGTGGCGATGGCGGTCGCGGCGCTGCAGCAGGGGGCCTATGATTTTCTGACCAAGCCCGTTGGCGCGGACCGGCTGGCCGCCTCCTGCCGCCGGGCACTCTCGGCGCGGGCGCTGGTGCTGGAGAACCGCCGCCTGGTGCGGCGGGCGGGTGAGGACGCCGCCCGCGTCGCGCCACCGCTGATGGGGGACAGCGCGGCGATGATACACCTGCGCGACGGCCTGGACCGCGTGGCCGAGGCAGAGAGCGACGCCCTGATCACCGGCCCGTCCGGGTCCGGCAAGTCGCTGGTGGCGCGTGCCATCCACCGCCTTGGGCCGCGACGGGGCCGCGGGTTGGTGGTGCTGGACTGCGCCACCGTGGACGAGGCGGGGTTCGACGCATTGCTGTCGGGAACCGAGACCCCGCGCGGTCCGCGCCGACCTGGCCTTCTGGAGCAGGCCCATCGCGGCGTGCTGTGCCTGGAGGACGCGCCCGCCCTGCCCCCGCACCTGCAGGCCCGCCTGCTGAGCCTGGTCGAGGCCGGCGAATACTGGCCCGCGGGGGCCGCCGCCCCGCGTCCGCTGGCGCTGCAGATGCTGGCCACGGCCCAGGACGATCCGCAGGGGCGGATGCATCCGGGCCTGTATTTCCGGCTGGCCCGTGCCCGCCTGTCGGTGCCGTCCCTGTCGGCGCGGCGCGACGACATCCCGGCGCTGTTCCGGCATTTCCTGCAGGCCGCGGCGGACCGGCTGTCGCGGCAGGTGCCGCCGCTGACGGACCTGGTTCTGGCGCGGCTGGCGGCGCATGGCTGGCCCGGCAACCTGCGCGAATTGCAGGCCTTTGCCGAAGGTCACGTACTGGGCCTGTCGCCCATCGGCCCCGCGGGTGACGGTCCCAACCGACCACCCCTGTCGGACCTGGTCGCCGCCTACGAGGCCGGCCTGATCCGCGACGCGCTGCGCGAGGCGCAGGGCAATGCCACGGGCGCGATGGCCGCGCTGAACGTGCCGCGCAAGACCTTCTATGACAAGCTGACGCGCCACGGCATCCGCCCCGCCGATTTCCGCCGCCGCGACATGCGCCGATCCCCCGATCCCGACGATCCGTCTTGACGGATCGACCCGCAGCCGACATGCGGGAAAGGTCTGCCATCGAATTGAGAATACCGATGTCGAATCAAGCACTGCCCGCGGGATTGTCGGTCTATCTGATCAATCTTGACCGGGCCGTCGACCGGCTGGCGCGGATGACCGCGAAATGCGATGCCGTGGGCCTGCCCTTCGAACGGGTCCCGGCGGTGGACGGGTCGACGCTCAGCTTTCCGCATCCGGCCTTCGATGCCTGGGGCTATCGCTATCTGCACGGCCGCCGGGTGATCCCGGCCGAGGTCGGCTGCTATCTCAGCCATGTCGCCTGCGCGCAGCGGCTGTTGGACAGCCAGGACACGCATGCGCTGATCCTTGAGGACGACGTGGCCTTTCCGCCCGATTTCACCGCGATCCTGCGCGCCGCCATGGCCGAGGACGACAGCTGGGACATCCTGCGGCTGAGCACGATGAACACCGGGCGCAAGTTCGGCTTTCGCGACCTGCCCGGCGGGCGCCGCCTAGCCAAGGCCTTCACGCGCGAAAAGGGCGCCGGCGCCTATGTCATCAACCGCGCCGCGGCCCGGTGGATCACCGGACGGCTGATGCCGATGCGCCTGTCCTATGACATCGCCTTCGACCTGGAGTACCTGGCCGGGCTGCGCGCGGTCTTCGTCGACCCGCCGCCGGTCGACCAGCGCGACGAACCGGCCTCGCAGATCCAGATGAACCTGCGGGCGTCGAAATATCCCGCAACGCGCTATCTGACCGTCCTGCCCTATCGCGCCTGGCTGGAGATCAGCCGCCTGGTCGCGCGCAGCGGCCAGTACGTCTATGCGCGCGCGCATTACCTGCCCTACAAGACCGTCCTGAAGGTCGCGTCCTTCGTGCTGGCCATCACCCTGGGCATCGACGAGATCTTCGACAACATGTAAGGCCGCGCCGCCCCGCGTGGGGGCGGCGCCTTTCGTCAGACCACCGTGACGCGGATCGCGCCGACACCCTCGATCCGCGCGTCCATCACGTCGCCGCGGGTGACCGCGCCCACGCCCGACGGGGTGCCCGTCATGATCACGTCGCCCGGCTGCAGGTCGAAATAGCGCGACAGTTCGGCGATCATCTCGGGGATCTTCCAGATCATCTGGTTCAGATCGCCGGTCTGGCGGCGTTTCCCGTTCACGTCCAGCGTCACGGCGCCCACATCGGGATGGCCGATCCGCGATGCCGGCACCAGCGGGCCGCAGGGGCCGGACTTCTCAAAGCTCTTGCCGACCTCCCACGGGCGGCCCATCTTCTTGGCCTCGCCCTGCAGATCGCGGCGGGTCATGTCCAGGCCGACCCCATAGCCCCAGACATGATCCAGCGCCCGGTCGGCCGCGATGTCGCGGCCGCCGGTGGACAGGGCCACGACCAGCTCGACCTCGTGGTGTACGTCGGATGTCAGGGTCGGATAGGGGAAGGTGCCGTCCGACGTCAGGTTGGACGGGCTCTTGAAAAAGAAGAACGGCGGCTCCCGGTCGGGGTCGTGGCCCATCTCGACCGCATGGGCGGCATAGTTGCGGCCGATGCAGAACACCCGGTTGACGGGAAAGCGCTGATCGCTGCCCTCGACCGGCAGGGTCGCGGGGCGCGCGGGGGCGATCACGTAATCGGTCGGCTGGTAAAGATCGTTGGGCATCAGCGTCTGACTCCTGCGTAGGATGCGCGCATCGCGACCATCGACGGCGGCACATTGCGCACCGCCTTGTAGCTGTTCATGGCGATGACCGGCATCGGCAGCATGACCACCGCTAGCACCTTCGATGTCAACCCGATGCCATAGACGAAGGTGACCAGCGGGATCAGCGCCGCCATGGGTGCGGCCTGCATGACGATGAACACGGGCAGCGTGATCCATTCGACAGTCTGGCGCAGCCCCATCGCGACGCCTGCGCTGATCCACACCGTCAGCGAAATGATCAGCCCGATCACCAGGGGCTCCATCGTGCGCAGATAGGTGGCCCCCGTGGATCCGTCGGCGATATCGACCGCAGGGCGGCCATGGTCGCGGTGAAAGTGGGAAAGGCGAAATTGAACTCCGACCGGGCGGCGAATTCCCAGATCAGGGCAAAGATGGCGACCGAAAGGATCTTCCAGTGAAGGCCCAACTGCCACAGGCGCAGGCCTTGGCCCGACGGCGACGGCGGTCGCTGTGCGGTGATGTTGGCGGCTGTCATGGATACAGGTCCCCCGAGGCGGGATGCGTCCCCTGCCCGCCGGATCGCGGATCAGGGGGGTGGCGGCGCCCCCGCGGGGATGCCGCCCATGGCCGGGCAATCAGTCCCAAGCGGCCGCCGGCAGGTCGAAATCCCAGTACTGTGCGTTGTCCAGACCGGACTCTGGCGCCTGGACCTGGCCCGCGGCTGCCAGGAACCTCAGGTTGTCGATGACTGTTGGGCGCCGCCGGCCGTGGGCAGCATGCCGTCATCCACCGCGTCCTGGAAGTAGGGGGTGATCTCGGCCAGCGCCTGGTCGGGCAGGTCGTATTGGGTGCGAAGGTCTCATACCCCTCATATCCCGCTCCTCCCAAAGCGGCAATGTGAGCGTGAATTCCAAGTGCACCTCGATTGGTTTGCTTATAGCGCCCGATTGGTTAATTTTTCAACAAGACAGTTCAGATTATTTATAGTGTAAAATATGATTTTTATGCGTGATTACCTCAAACCAATCTGAAGTTATCCTAGCCAAACTGACAAATTGGTTGCGGATGGTGATCTTGCGCGGCAACCCCGACCACCTGCCCGGATATCCGGCCCATGACGACGACGGCGGTTCGCGGCAGGCGACGCTGGTGCAGCTGCGCGCTTGGCTGATGCGCCATGATTTCGCGCCCGGCACCCGCCTGCCCCCGGAACGCGACCTGTCCGAGATCCTGGGCGTCTCGCGCGGGGAATTGCGCAAGGCGCTGGCCACGCTGGAGGCCGAGGGCCAGGTCTGGCGGCATGTCGGCAAGGGCACCTTCATCGGGTCGCGCCGCGTCGAGGTGATGAGCCTGTCCGAGATCGACCGCGTGACCAATCCCGCCGAGGTCATGCGCGCCCGCCTGCTGATCGAGCCGATGCTGGCGCGCGAGGCCGCGCTGAACGCCACCCAGGATCATATCGAGGCGATGGCCGCCTGCATCCTGCGCACGCGCAGCGCCCAGACCTGGCGCCAGTACGAGACCGCCGACAACGAGTTCCACCGTCTGATCGCGCAGGCCACCGGCAACCGGCTGCTGCTGGCGTTGTTCGATGCGCTGAACGCGGTGCGGCGGGCGGTGGTGTGGGGGGCGCTGCGGTCGGGGCGGCAGCGGCCGCCGGACGACCACCATTCCTTTGCCGAACACGACCGGATCGCAGCGGCGATCGCCCAACGCGACCTGCCGGGCTCGGCCGAGGCGATGCATCATCACCTGAGGGCGGTCCAGAAACAGCTGATCGACTCCAAGGGCCCCGCGATCCCCCCGGAATAGCGGGTCAGATGGTGGACATTTCCCCCCGACGCGACGCACAATCCCGCGCATA
Organism: Paracoccus sp. Arc7-R13; assembly: GCF_004010775.1. Classification (NCBI taxonomy): domain Bacteria; kingdom Pseudomonadati; phylum Pseudomonadota; class Alphaproteobacteria; order Rhodobacterales; family Paracoccaceae; genus Paracoccus; species Paracoccus sp. Arc7-R13. The sequence goes on from NZ_CP034813.1 coordinate 155,279, forward strand.
AGAACGAGGATCAACAGACCATGGCCGAAAACGACACACCCCAGATCATCTATACCAAGGTGGACGAGGCGCCCGAACTGGCGTCGGCATCGCTGCTGCCGATCATCCGCCGCTTTGCGGATGCGGCCGGAATCACCGTCGCAACGCGCGACATCTCTCTGGCGGGTCGCATCATCGCGGCGTTTCCCGAACGGCTGACCCCGGAACAGGCGCAGTCGGACGATCTGGCGGGCCTGGGCGCATGGGTCAAGACGCCTGCCGCCAACGTCATCAAGCTGCCCAACATCTCGGCCTCGGTTCCGCAGCTGGTGGGCGCGATCAAGGAATTGCAGGCGCAGGGCTATGACCTGCCCGACTATCCGGTCGATCCGCAGGACGACGCCCAGGCCGAGATCCGCGCCCGGTACGACGCGCTGAAGGGATCGGCCGTGAACCCCGTCCTGCGCGAGGGCAATTCGGACCGCCGCGCCGCGCGGGCGGTCAAGAACTATGCCAAGGCGCATCCCCATTCGATGGGCAAGTGGTCCCCCGACAGCAAGACCCGCGTGTCGTCGATGCCCGCAGGCGATTTCCGCCGCAACGAGACGTCGGTGACGCTGACGGCAGAACAGGCCGGGCGCGTGCGCATCCAGCTGACCGGCGCGGACGGCCAGGTGACCGTGCTGAAGGACGGCCCGGACCTGCCCGCGGGCACCGTGGTCGATGCCAGCTTCCTGTCCGTGGCCGAGCTGACCCGCTTTCTGCAGGCCGAGATCGAGGCGACGCAGGCCGAAGGCACGCTGTTCTCGGTCCACCTGAAGGCCACGATGATGAAGGTCTCGGACCCGATCATCTTCGGCCATGTCGTGCGCGCTTGGCTGGCGCCGGTGTTCGAACGTCACGGCGAGGCGCTGGCCGCGGCGGGTGCGGACCCCAATGGCGGCCTGGGCACCGTGCTGGCCCGCGTGGCGCAGATGCCCGAGGGCGATGCGATCCGCGCCGAGATCGATGCGATCATGGCGCAGCGCCCGCCGCTGTACATGGTGAACTCGGACAAGGGCATCACGAACCTGCACGTGCCGTCCGACGTGATCATCGACGCGTCGATCCCGGCGCTGCTGCGGGCCGGCGGCAAGGGCTGGGGCCCCGACGGGGCCGAGGCCGACACCAACTGCGTGATCCCCGACACGTCTTATGCCGACGTCTATGACGAGAGCGTCCGCTATTTCAAGGAAACCGGCGCGCTGGACCCGCGCACCGCGGGCACCGTCCAGAACGTCGGCCTGATGGCCCAGAAGGCCGAGGAATACGGCTCGCACCCGACCACGTTCGAGATCCCGCATGCCGGCACCGTGACCGTCACCGCCGCCAACGGCGACGAGCTGCACCGCCACGCGGTCGATACGGGCGACATCTGGCGCCTGTGCTCGACCCGCCAGGCCGCGATCGAGGACTGGGTGCGCCTGGCCATCGACCGCCAGCGCCTGGAGGGCTGCAAGGCGGTGTTCTGGCTGGACCGGGACCGCGCCCATGACCGCGAACTGCTGGCCTATGTCGAACCGATGCTGGAGGCGGCGGGCGTCACCGACCGCTTCCAGGTTCTGGCCCCGCGCGAGGCCACGCGCCTGTCCTTCGAGACCATCCGTGCAGGCCAGGACATCATCGCGGTCACCGGCAACGTGCTGCGCGATTACCTGACCGACCTGTTCCCGATCCTGGAGCTGGGCACCTCGGCCAAGATGCTGTCGATCGTCAAGCTGATGCAGGGCGGCGGCATGTTCGAGACGGGCGCCGGCGGATCCGCCCCCAAGCACGTCCAGCAGCTGGCCGAGGAGAACCACCTGCGGTGGGACAGCCTGGGTGAATTCTGCGCCCTTGGCGAAAGCCTGAACTTCCTGGCCGAAGCCACGGGCAACGAAAAGGCCCGCACCCTGGCCGCCGCGGTCGAGGCCGCGACCCAGGGCGTGCTGGACCACGAACGCTCTCCCGGCCGCAAGGCGGGCGACCCGGACAACCGCGACAGCCACTACTATTTCGCGATGTACTGGGCGCAGGCGCTGGCGCAGCAGAATTCCGACCCCGACCTGGCCGAGGAGTTCCGCCCCATCGCCCGCGACCTGACCGAACTGGAGGAGCAGATCGTGGCGGAACTGCGCGCGGATCGCGGCCGTCCCGTCGATCTGGGCGGCTATTACCACGCGGACCCGGAAAAGGTCGCCGCGGTCATGCGCCCGTCGGCCACGCTGAACCGCATCCTGGGGTGACGCCCCTGGTGGCGCGCGGGCAAGCCCGCGCGCCATTCCTATCGGCGCGACGACAGCGTCATCAGACCCTTCTGCAGCAGGATGAAGACCAGCAGCAGCAGGCCGATGACGATCTTGGTCCACCAGCTGGACAGGGTGCCGTCGAAGACGATGTAGGTCTGGATTAGCCCCATCGTCAGCACGCCGACCAGCGTGCCGAACATGTATCCCGACCCGCCTGACAGCAGCGTGCCGCCGATCACCACCGCGGCGATGGCCGTCAGTTCGGTCCCCACCGTGGCCAGCGAATAGCCCGACCCGGTATAGACCGCGAAGACGATCCCCGAGAGCCCGGCCATCAGCCCCGAGAACCCATAGACCAGCACCGTCGTGCGCCCCTGCGGGACGCCCATCAGGCGGGCGGTCTGCGCGCCGCCGCCCAGGGCATAGACGCTTGTGCCGAACCGCGTGCGATGGGCGATGACCATGCCGACGGCAAAGACCGCCAGCATCAGCACCCCGATCAGCGTCAGCCGCCCCTTGCCCGGCATCAGCACATAGGCGCCCTGCAGTTGGCCAAAGAACGGGTGCGTGATGGGCACGGATTGCACCGACAGCAGATAGGCCGCTCCCCGCGCCAGGAACATCCCGGCCAGTGTGACGATGAAGGCGGGCATGGCCAGCCGGTCGATCAGGAACCCCATCGCCGCCCCGAAGGCGGTCGTCAGCGCCAGCAGGATCGCAAAGACCGCCAGCGGATGCAGCCCCGTGTCGCGCAGCATCACGGCAATGAACACGCCCGAAAACGCGATCACCGCGCCGACCGACAGGTCGATCCCGCCGGACAGGATGACCAGCGTCATCCCCACCGCGACGATACCCAGATAGGCGTTGTCGGTCAGCAGGTTGCCGATCACCCGGGTGGACAGGATGTTCGGGAACTGGCTGTAGGCCAGCGCATAGGCCACGACGAATATCAGGATCGTCGCATAGAGCGGCAGGGCACGGGCGTTCATGCGCGGTCCCCCTGGGCGCGGTGGCTGTCGCGCCACAGCCGCCATTCCGAGGCGATGCGCGGCGATTGCAGGATCAGGATCACCAGCACCAGCCCGGCCTTGATGATCAGGTTGTATTCGGACGCGAACCCGGCCAGCAGGATGCCGGCGCTGATGGTCTGGATGATCAGCGCCCCCAGCACCGATGCCGCGATGGAGAACCGCCCCCCCAGCAGGGAGTTGCCGCCGATCACCACCGCCAGGATGGCGTCCAGCTCCAGCCACAGGCCGGCGTTGTTGGCGTCGGCGCCGCGAATGTCGGCGGTCACGATGATCCCCGCAAGCGCCGCGCAGAAACCGCTGGCGACATAGACGGCGATCAGCAGGACCGTGGCGTTCACCCCCGCCAGCAGGGCCGCGCGGCGGTTGATGCCCACCGCCTCGACCAGCAGGCCAAGCGCGGTGCGGCGCATCAGCAGGGCCGCGGCTGCGGCGGTGGCCAGCCAGATCCAGACCGGCACTGGCAGGCCCAGGGCCGTCCCCGAGCCCAGCCAGGAAAAGCCCGGATCGGTGAAGGTCAGGATGCGGCCTTCGGTGATCAGCTGGGCCACGCCGCGGCCCATCGTCATCAGGATCAGCGTCGCGACGAAGGGCTGGATTCCGACGACCGCGACCAGCACGCCGTTCCACAGCCCCGCCACCAGCCCCGCGCCAAGCGCCAGGGCCAGCGCCGCCCCCGCGCCAAGCTCCGCGGTCAGCGCCCAGGCCGCCGCCGCGCCGCAGATCGCCATGATCGTGCCCACGGACAGGTCGATCCCGCGCGTGGCGATGACCAGCGTCATGCCGACCGCCAGCAAGGCGACCGGTGCGCTGCGCTTCAGGATGTCGATGACCGGGCCGACCAGGCGGTCGTTCTGCACCTCGACGGACAGGAAGCCGGGATAGAAGACCGACACCAGTGCCACCAGGGCCGCCAGGGCGATCAGCTGGGGGGCGATGCGCGATATCAGCGTCATGCCGCCTCTCCGGTCCCGGCGATGGCGCGCATGATCGCATCCGCGCCGACCGCGCCTCCGGTCAGCTGGGCCACATGGGCGCGGTCGCGCAGCACGATCACGCGATCGGCCACCGCGACCAGTTCGTCCAGCTCGCTGCTGATGATCAGCAGGGACAGGCCTCCGCGGGTCAGGTCGCGGATCAGGCGCAGGATCTGGGCATGCGCGCCCACGTCGATACCGCGCGTGGGTTCGTCCAGGATCAGGAAGCGCGGGTTCATCGCCAGCCAGCGGGCCAGCACGGCCTTTTGCTGATTGCCGCCCGACAGCTCTCCGATGGGTTTCTCGCGACCGGATGTTCGGATGTCCAGCTGACGGATGTAATCGTCGGCCAGCCGGTTCTGCTCTGCGCGCGGGATGGGACGCGCCCAGCCACGCCGCGCCTGCAGGCCCAGGATGATGTTCTCACGGATCGACAGGTCGGCCACGATGCCGTCTGTCTTTCGATCCTCGGGCGCAAAGCCGAAGCCCGCCGCGATGGCCGCGCGGGGGGTGCGCAGGTCGATGGGGCCCGCGTCGTCGCGGGCGGTGCCGGTCTGGGCGGGGCGGATGCCGAACAGCAATTCGGCCGTCTCGGTCCGGCCCGACCCCAGCAGACCGGCCAGGCCGACGACCTCTCCGGCACCCATGTCCAGGTCGAAGGGCTGGATGGTGCCGGCCCGGCCCATCCCCTGGAACCGCAGGATCGGGGCTGCGGGCGCGACATCCGCGGCGGAGCCGGCCACCACATCCTCCAGCGCGCGGCCCAGCATCTGTTCGACCAGGGTCATGCGGTCCAGCCCGGCGATGGGCTGGCTGGCGACGCGGCGTCCGTTGCGCAGGATCGTCACCTGGTCGGCCAGATCGAACACCTGGTCCAGGAAGTGCGACACGAAGACGATCGCCATCCCCTGGTCGCGCAGGGACCGCAGCACGTCGAACACCATCCGCACCTCGGCCGTGTCCAGGCTGGCGGTGGGTTCGTCCAGGATCAGCACCTTGCCGGAAATGCGCACCGCGCGCGCGATGGCCACGATCTGCTGGATGGCCACGGAATAGCGGCCCAGGTCGCGGTCCACATCGATGTCCAGGCCATAGCGGGCCAGCGTCTGGCGCGCTTGGGCGCGCATGGCGCGAGTGTCGGTCAGCCCGAACCGGCGCGGTTCATGGCCGAACATCAGGTTCTGCGCGACCGTCAGGTTGGGCAGCAGGTTCACCTCCTGGTAAACAGTGCCGATGCCCAGTTCCTGCGCCTGCAGGGTGGAACGGGGGTCGATCGGGGCGCCGTCCAGCATGACCGTGCCTCCGTCGCGGCGATAGGCGCCGGTCAGGCACTTGATCAGCGTGGACTTGCCCGCACCGTTCTCGCCCAGTAGGGCGTGGACCTGGCCCGCCGCGATGTCCAGGTCGACATCGTCCAGCGCGCGCGTGCCGGGAAACAGCTTGGTCAGCGACCGGATCGACAGCAGCATCGGCATTCCTTTCAGGGATCGGGCGGGCCTGTCGCGGCCCGCCCGCGCGGTATCAGTAGCCCAAGTCCTTGCGGCGGTCGTATTCGCCCTGCGGATCGTCGGCCGCCGTGTACAGCTTGGATTCGGTCTGGATGAACTTTTCGGGCATGGTTCCGTCGGCCCAATACGCCTCTAGCGCGTCGAAGGCGGGGCCGGCCATGTTGGGTGTCAGTTCGACCGTCGCATTGGCCTCGCCCGCCGCGATGGCCTGGAAGATGTCGGGCACCGCATCGATGGACACGACCAGGATGTCGGTGCCCGGCGCCAGACCCGCCTCCTTGATGGCCTGGATCGCGCCCACCGCCATGTCGTCGTTATGGGCATAGAGCGCGCAGATGTCAGCGCCGCCGCCCTCGGCCTGCGGGAAGCTCTCCATGACCTCCTTGCCGCGGGCGCGGGTGAAATCGGCGGTCTGGCTGCGCACGATCTCCAGGTTGTCATGGCCCGCGATGGCGTTCTCGAAGCCGGTCTTGCGGTCGATGGCGGGGCTGGAGCCGGTGGTGCCCTGCAACTCCACGATGCGGCAGGGTTCGCCCGCGACCTCGTCGACCAGCCACTGGCCCGCGACCTCGCCCTCGTGGACCAGATCCGAGCCCACGGCGGTCAGGTACAGATCGTCGGCGCTGTCGACCTGGCGGTCCAGCAGGACGACGGGGATCTCCGCCTCGGCGGCCTCCTGCAGGACGCTGTCCCAGCCCGTGGCCACGACCGGCGCCAGCAGGATCGCATCGACCCCCTGGGCCACGAAGGACCGGATCGCGGCGATCTGGTTCTCCTGCCGCTGCTGGGCGTCGGAAAACTGCAGCTGATAGCCGCGATCTTCGGCCTGGCTGCGGGTCAGCGTGGTCTCGGCCGCGCGCCAGCCCGATTCCGAACCGATCTGCGAAAAGCCGATCGTCTCTCCCTCGGCAAGGGCCGCCCCGGCCGACAGGGCCAGCGCGGCGACGGTCGTCAGCATGGTTGCATGGGTCATGTGAACATCCTCCCTGGATATGTTTAGACTTTTGTCCGCGCGGCTGTCTTCCCTCAGTCGCGAAGGTCGTGCGGCAGCAGGGCGTCGGGCAGGTTCTGGAAGCAGACTGGGCGCAGCCAGCGCCGGATCGCCAGAGTGCCGACGCTGGTCGCGCCGAAATTCGTGGAGGCCGGATAGGGGCCGCCATGGACCATGGCATCGGACACCTCGACCCCGGTCGGCCAGCCGTTGGCCAGGATGCGCCCGGCCTTGCGTTCCAGGACCGGCATCAGCCGCGCCGCCAGGTCCGTGTCGCCGTTATCCATCTGCAGCGTCACCGTCAGCTGGCCGTCCAGCGCGCGGGCCACTTCCAGCATCTGCGCATCACCGTCGGCGGCCACGATCAGGCCAAGCGGGCCGAACACCTCATGTGCCAGGTCGGGGTTGTCCAGGAACGCGGATGCGGTCGCGCGAAAGACGGCAGGACGCGCGTTCCGGCCCGACGCCTCGGCCACGGTCACGGGCGTCGCTCCCCCGGCGACCGCCGCCACGCCGTCGCGGAACGACTGTGCGATGCCGTCGCTCAGCATCCCCTGGGCCGGTGCATCGGCCAGCGCGGCGGCGGCGGCACCGGCGAACGCGTCGGCCCTGTCCGCGGGAACGATCACCACGCCCGGATTGGTGCAGAACTGGCCCGCGCCCATCGTCAGGCTGGCCGCCCAGCCCTGGGCGATCTGATCGCCGCGCGCGGCCATGGCGGCGGGCAGCAGGAAGCAGGGGTTGATGCTGCCCAGTTCGCCATAAAAGGGGATCGGTTCGGGCCGCGCGGCGCACAGGTCGAACAGCGCGCGCCCGCCGCCCAGGCTGCCGGTAAAGCCCACTGCCCGGATCAGCGGATGACGCACCAGCGCCTGGCCGGTCTGGTGCCCCGCCCCGTCCAGATAGGCAAAGGCCCCGGCCGGCATGCCGGTCCGCCCGGCGGCCTCCAGGATCGCCTCGGCCACGATGCGGCCGGTTTCGGGATGGGCGGGGTGGCCCTTGACCACGACCGGGCAGCCCGCCGCCAGCGCTGATGCCGTGTCGCCCCCCGCGGTCGAGAAGGCCAACGGAAAGTTCGACGCGCCGAACACCGCGACCGGCCCCACCGGCCGCTGGATCATCCGCAGATCGGGGCGCGGCAGCGGCTGGCGGTCAGGCAGCGCCACGTCGTGGCGGCGGTCCAGGTAATCGCCCTTGCGGATGTGGTCCGCGAACAGGCGCAGCTGCCCGGTGGTGCGCCCGCGTTCACCCTGCAGCCGCGCGGTGGGCAGGCCGGTCTCGGCCGCGCCGGTTTCGGTGATCGCGTCGGCGCGCGCCTCGATCGCGTCGGCGATGGCCTCCAGGAACCCGGCCCGGGCGTCGCGGGACAGGGCGGCGAATTCCGGAAATGCCGCCTCGGCCGCGCGGGCGGCGGCGTCGACGGCGTCCGGATCGTCAGCGTCCTGCCAGCGGCCAAGGATCAGGTGCTGTCCATCGCGGGGGTGGGTCATCAAGGTCTCCTTCAGAATTCGAACGGATCGACGGCATGCCGCCGGCCCGAGGTAAAGGCATCGGCGACCAGCACCATCGGCGCCAGGTCCACGTCGGACGCCCCCTGGCGCACCAGCCGCGCCATGCGGTCATACAGGGCGGGGTATTCCTGCATGATGCTGTCGCCGCCCGTCACGGGGCGGTCGTCGATCTGCAGGATGTTGCCGCCGTTCCTCAGCACCAGCGTGCCGTCGTCGGTGACGATGCGGATGTCCCAGGTCTGCGGCCCCTGCTGACGGAAATCCAGATCGGCGGTGATGCCCTGCGACAGCTGCAGCCGCGCTGCGATGGGGGCCTGGCGGTTGGCAGGCACGTCCAGGTCGGCGCCCTGCAGATGCACAGGTTCGGGCAGGATCGCGGTCAGGATCGACAGGGCGTTGATACCGGGATCGAACACGCCCATGCCCCCCGCGTCCAGGATCCAGTCTTGGCCGGGATGCCATTTGCGGATATCCTCGCGCCAGGTGATCCGGCCTTCGCGGATGGTGCGACCCGCCAGCCAGTCGCGGGCCGCGGCGACGCCCTGGGCCATGCGCGAATGCCAGGTGGCAAAGATCGTCAGCCCCTGCGCCGCGGCCATGTCGCGCAGGACGTGAACCTCGGACAGGGTGGCGCCGGGGGGCTTTTCCAGCATCAGGTGCCGCCCCGCGCGCAGCACCGCCACCGCCGCGGCAAAGCGTGGCACGGGCGGCAGGCACAGGCTGATCGCGCAGATCTCGGGGTGGGCCGCCAGCATCGTGTCGATGTCGTGAAAGGCCAGGACGCCCGGAACCTGAACGCTGCGCGACACGGTCGCCGTCAGGTCCCAGTCCGGGCTGGCGGCCAGCGCGGGGACGTGCTGATCCAGGGCGATCTTGCCGATGCCGACCAGGGCGATCTTCATCAGTGGCTGTCCTTTCCGACCGCGTTGCCCCGGCACCCGCGCAGGAAGTCCATGTCCGCCCCGGTATCGGCGCCCATCACGTGGGCCTGGTGCAGGTAGGCGTAACCGCTGGTCGGCTGATCGGGCAGCGGACGCCACGCGGCCAGCCGCGCGGCCAGTTCCGAATCGGGGATGTCCAGGTGCAGGCGGCGGTTCGGCACGTCCAGTTCAATCATGTCGCCGTCGCGGACCACGGCCAGCGGCCCGCCTGCCGCCGCCTCGGGGGCGGTGTGCAGGACCACGGTCCCATAGGCCGTGCCCGACATGCGCGCATCCGAGATGCGGATCATGTCCGTGATGCCCCGGCGCAGGACCTTGGGCGGCAGGCCCATGTTGCCCACCTCGGCCATGCCGGGATAGCCCTTGGGCCCGCAATTCTTCAGGACCATCACGCAGGTCTCGTCGATGTCCAGCGCCTCGTCCGTGATGCGCGCCTTGTAGTGGTCGATGTCCTCGAACACGACCGCGCGGCCCCGGTGCACCAGCAGATGCGGGCTGGCGGCGGACGGTTTCAGCACTGCGCCGTTGGGGGCTAGGTTCCCCTTCAGCACCGCGATGCCGCCCTGGGGCGTCAGCGGGTTCGATGCGGGGCGGATCACGTCGGGATTGTGGTTCATCACCCCCTTGACCTCGTCCCAGATGGACTGGCCGCTGACGGTCAACGCGCCCTTGTGCAGCTGCCCCGCCTCGGCCAGGTGCTTGATGACCACGGGCAGCCCGCCGGCATAGAAGAACTCCTCCATCAGGTACTGGCCCGACGGCATCAGGTTCACGATGGTCGCCACGTCCCGCCCGCAGCGGTCCCAATCGTCCAGCGTCAGGTCCACCCCCACGCGGCCCGCTATGGCCAGCATGTGCACGACCGCGTTGGTCGACCCGCCGATGGCGCCGTTGACGCGGATGGCGTTCTCGAACGCCTGCTTGGTCATGATGTCGGACGGTTTCAGATCGTCCTTGACCATCTGCACGATGCGCCGCCCCGACATCTGCGCCATGACGCGGCGACGCGAGTCCACCGCCGGGACCGCGGCATTGCCGGACAGCGCCATGCCCAATGCCTCGGCCATCGAGGCCATCGTGCTGGCGGTGCCCATCGTGTTGCAGGTCCCCGAGGAACGCGACATCGATGCCTCGGCCTCCAGGAAATCGTCCTGGCTCATCTCTCCGGCCTTCACCGCCTCCGAGAACTTCCACAGATGCGTGCCCGACCCCACGCGCTCTCCGCGGAAATAGCCGTTCAGCATCGGCCCGCCGGTCACCACGATCGAGGGGATGTCGCAGGACGCCGCCGCCATGATCAGACTGGGCGTAGTCTTGTCGCAGCCGACCAGCAGCACCGCGCCGTCCATCGGCTGGCCGCGGATCGTCTCTTCGATCGCCAGGGCGGCCAGGTTGCGGAACATCATCGCGCTTGGCCGGAACGTGTTTTCCGAGGCCGAGAAGACCGGCACCTCGACCGGAAAGCCACCCGCCTCCCACACGCCGGCCTTCACCTTCTCGGCCAGTTCGCGCAGGTGGCCGTTGCAGGGCGTCAGGTCGGACCAGGTGTTCAGAATGCCGATGATCGGGCGCCCATCGAACAGGTCATGCGGATAGCCCTGATTCTTCATCCAGCCGCGGTGATAGATCGTGTCGCGTGACGTGCCGCCATACCATTCCTGCGAACGCAGACGGCGGGGCCAGGGGGCGGGGGTGAATGTCATGGGCCGGACCTCTACAGGGCCGCGACCGCGACGGGCGTCGCGTCGGCGGGGCGTTGCGTCAGCGGATTGACCAGCGGCAGGCCGAAATCCGGGCATTCGATCTGGAAGCTGTCGCCGTCGCGCGTGGTGATGCCGTCGGCAAAGGACAGGGTCGCGGTGCCGAAGAAATGCACGTGCACGTCCCCGGGCCGGCGGAACAGGTCGTACTTGAAGTGATGGTGTTCCAGGTTGGCCAGGCTGTGGGACATGTTCGCCTCTCCGGACAGGAACGGCTTTTCCCAGACCACCGCGCCGTCGCGGACCAGGCGGCTGGTCCCGCGCAGATCGGCAGGCAGCTCGCCCACCCGCAGTTCTGGGCCAAAGCTGGCCACCCGCAGCTTGGAATGCGCCAGCCACAGATAGTTACCGCGTTCGGTCACGTGGTCGGAAAATTCGTTGGCCAAGGCAAAGCCCAAGCGGAACGGGCGGCCATCGGGGGCGATCACATAAAGGCCCGCGATCTCGGGCTCCTCTCCGGCGTCCAGGGCGAAGCCGGGCGAGGTCAGGGCCGCGCCGGGGGCCACCGCCGCATGGCCGTTGCCCTTGTAGAACCATTCGGGCTGGGCGCCGATGCGGCCTTTGTCGGGCTTGCCGCCCTCCAGCCCCATGCGGAACATCTTCATGCTGTCGGTCAGCGTCTCGACCGCGCTCTGGTGCATGGCGTCGCGGGTGGATGCCGATCCCAGATGGGTCAGCCCGGTGCCGGTCAGGTGCAGATGCGCGGGATCGTCATGGTCCAGCGGCACCAGCAGGCGGCCCTGGTCCAGCGCCTCGGCCAGATCGACCGCATCACCCCGCCCGCGGGCCGCGACCTCGGCCGCCAGGCCCCGGCCCGCGGCGATCGCCGCCAGCGCCAGGTCGCGGGTCGAGGTCGCGCCGGGGACCAGATGCGCCGCGCCGTCGGTGCGGGCGGCGACGGCGCGGGTGCCGTCGGTCAGGGTCAGTTGCGACAGGAACATGGATCAGACCTCGCGGTTCTTGTTGTAGACGTCGAAGAACACCGCGGCCAACAGGACCAGGCCCTTGATCACCTGCTGGTAATCGATGCCGATGCCCATGATGGACATGCCGTTGTTCATCACGCCCATGATGAAGGCACCGACCACGGCGCCCACGATGCGGCCCACGCCCCCCGACATGGACGCCCCGCCGATGAAGACCGCGGCGATCACGTCCAGCTCGACCGCAAAGCCCGCGCGGGGCGTGGCGGTGTTCAGGCGCGCCGCGAAGATCAGGCCCGCAAGCGCCGCAAGCAGGCCCATGTTGACGAAGGTTAGGAAGGTCAGCCGTTCGGTGCGGATGCCCGACAGCTTTGCGGCCTTGGCATTGCCGCCGACCGCATAGATGCGCCGCCCGATCGTCGTGCGTTCGGTCAGGAAGACATAGATCACCGTCAGCGCCACCATCGACAGCAGCACGTTGGGCAGGCCGCGGAACCAGGCCAGCTTCCACGTCACGAACAGCAGCGCGGCGGCGACGATGGCGTTGCGCAGCACGAATAGGGCGAAGGGTTCGTCCTCGATGCCATAGCGGGCGTTGCGGGCGCGGGTGCGCAGGCCCAGCCACACGATCAGCAGCGTCGCCATCACGCCCACGGCCATGGCCAGCCCGTTCGGCCGCCCGATGCCCAAAATGTCGGGGATGAACCCCGTCGACAGCAGCTGGAAGTTCGCCGGGAACGGTCCGACCGACTGCCCCGCCAGAAGCCACAGCGACAGCCCGCGAAAGACCAGCATCCCCGCCAGCGTGACGATGAAGGACGGGATCTTCCAATAGGCCACGAAATAGCCCTGCACCGCGCCGATCGCCATGCCCATGACAAGGCAGATCGCCATCGCGGCCCAGACCGGCATGCCCCAGGTGACGATCATCACAGCCGCCAGCGCGCCGACGAACCCCATCACCGACCCCACGGACAGGTCGATGTGGCCCGACACGATCACCAGCAGCATGCCAAGCGCCATGATGATGATATAGCTGTTCTGCAGGAACAGGTTGGTGATGTTCACCGGGCGCAGCAGCACGCCCCCCGTCACGATCTGGAAGAAGACCATGATCGCGATCAGCGCGAACAGCAGCCCGTATTCGCGGATGTGCCGCATGATGTAGTCGCCGATGCCGATGCCCGGCGCGCGGTCCGTCTGTTCCACGGCCATGTCCTTTCTATTCCCTGACGATCAGCGACATGATCGCTTCCTGGCTGGCCTGATCCGCGGTCAGTTCCCCGACAAAGCGGCCCTCGTTCATCACATAGATGCGGTCGCACATGCCCAGCAGCTCTGGCATCTCGGACGAGATCATGACGACCCCCTTGCCCGCGGCACTCAGGTCGTTGATGATGCTATAGATTTCGTATTTCGCGCCCACATCGATGCCGCGCGTGGGTTCGTCCAGGATCAGCACGTCGGGATCGGTGAACAGCCATTTGGCCAGGACGACCTTCTGCTGGTTGCCGCCCGACAGGTTCATGACCTTCTGGAACACCGACGGGGTGCGGATGCGCAGCTGCCTTCGATAGGTCTCGGCCACCTCGGTCTCGCGGGTTTCGTCCACGATGCCGCGGCGCGCGACGCCGTCCAGGTTGGCCAGGATGGTGTTGCGGCGGATCGTCTCGTCCAGGATCAGGCCAAGCGTCTTGCGGTCCTCGGTGACATAGGCCAGCCCTGCGGCGATGGCGCGGTCGACGGTGGACAGGTCCACCGGACGCCCCCGGACCAGCGCCTGTCCCGCGATGTCGCGGCCATAGCTGCGGCCGAAGACGCTCATCGCCAGCTCGGTCCGGCCCGACCCCATCAGCCCGGCGATGCCCACGACCTCTCCGGCGCGGACGGTCATCGACAGGTCGCGGATCATCTGGCGGTCGCGCTGTTCGGGATGCCAGACGTTCCAGCCCCGCAGTTCGAACAGCACCTCTCCGGCGCGGCGGTCGCGGTCGGGATAGCGATGCGCCATGTCCCGGCCCACCATGTCGCGCACGATGCGGTCCTCGGTCAGGCCCTGCCGCGCGTCCAGCGTGCTGATCGTGGCGCCGTCGCGGATCACGGTGACGCTGTCGGCCACGCGGCGCACCTCGTTCAGCTTGTGGCTGATGATGATGCTGGTGACGCCCTGGCCCTTCAGCTCCAGCAGCAGGTCCAGCAGGGCCTGGCTGTCGCTTTCCGACAGGGCCGCGGTCGGTTCGTCCAGGATCAGCAGGCGCACGTTCTTGGACAGGGCCTTGGCGATCTCGACCAGCTGCTGCTTGCCCACGCCCAGGGTGTCGACGATGGTGCCCGGCGTCTCGCGCAGGCCGACCTTGGCCAGCAGGGCCTCGGTCTGGCGGTACGTCTCGGGCCAGTCGATGACGCCGCGGGTGGCGCGTTCGTTGCCCAGGAAGATGTTCTCGGCGATGGTCAGCAGCGGCACCAGCGCCAGTTCCTGGTGGATGATGATGATCCCGCGATCCTCGCTGTCGCGGATGGTGCGGAAATCGACGGGCTGGCCGTCGAAGACGATCCGCCCGTCATAGCTGCCGGTGGGATAGACGCCCGACAGCACCTTCATCAGCGTGGACTTGCCCGCGCCGTTCTCTCCGCAGATGGCGTGGATCTCGCCCTGCGCGACGGTCAGGCTGACATCGTCCAGCGCCTTGACGCCGGGAAATGTCTTGCTGATCCCCTGCATTTCCAGAAGGTCTGTCATGGCCCTGCCCCGGATGGGGACCGCCCCGCGGGGGACGGTCCGGCTGGTGTCACTGCAACTGCTCGGGGGTGTAATAGCCGCTCTCGACCAGGATCTGCTCCCAGTTCGAGGCGTCGACCGGCACCGGCTCCAGCAGATAGGAGGGCACGACCTTGACGCCGTTGTCATAGGTCTCGGTGTCGTTCACCTCGGGCTCGGTGCCCTTCAGCATGGCATCGACCATGCCCACGGTGACGCGGGCCAGTTCGCGGGTATCCTTGAAAACGGTGGAATACTGCTCTCCGGCCTGGATCGACTTGACCGACTGGACCTCGGCGTCCTGGCCGGTGACGATGGGCATGGTCTGATCGCCCGACCCGTAACCCACGCCCTTCAGCGACGACAGGATGCCGATGGACAGCCCGTCATAGGGCGACAGTACGCCATGCACGGTGGCCTGGGTATAGTTCGACGACAGCAGGTTATCCATCCGCGCCTGCGCGGCCGATCCGTCCCACCGCAGCGTGCCGACCGTGTCCATGCCCATCTGGCCCGACGGGATCGCGATGCGCCCGTCGTCGATCAGCGGCTGCAGGACCGACATCGCCCCGTCATAGAAGAAGTACGCGTTGTTGTCGTCCGGGCTGCCGCCGAACAGCTCGACGTTCCAGGGTTTCACGTCGGGGAACCGCTCCTCCAGGCCCGCGACCAGCGAATTGGCCTGCTCGACGCCGACCGAGAAGTTGTCGAAGGTCGCGTAATAATCGACATCCGGCGTGTCGCGGATCAGGCGGTCATAGGCGATGACCTTGATGTCGGACGCGGCGGCATTGGCCAGCGCGTTCGACAGCGTGGTGCCGTCGATGGCGGCGATCACCAGGACGTCGACGCCCTTGGTGATCATGTTCTCGACCTGGGCCAGCTGGTTGGGGATGTCGTCCTCGGCGTATTGCAGGTCGGTCTCATAGCCGGCCTCCTGGAACTGGCGGACCATGTTGTTGCCGTCATCGATCCAGCGGGCCGACGATTGCGTGGGCATCGAGATGCCCACGGTCTGGGCCGCGGCGCCGAAGGCCAGCCACGACGTTCCGATCGCCAGCGCGATCGCGGCGGTGTTCAGTCTCATGTGATTCTCCCTTTCGGCGCCGTGGCGCCGCCCCTCTCGAATGCTCCCGACAGGACGATAGCAAAGCGACGGGTTATCAGTAAAATGAGATTTGCGACCTTCAACATACCGGAAAATGCATGTCCGAGATTCCCGCACGGTCCTATCTTAAACCCGCGCAGCTGCGCCTGATCCTGGAGATCGCCGACAGCGGGCAACTGCGGCAGGCGGCGGCGAACTGCGCCATGACCCAGCCCGCCGCATCGCGGATGCTGGCCGAGGTCGAGCGCCTGTTCGGCGCCCCGCTGTTCGAGCGCCAGCCCAAGGGCATGTCACCGACCGAGATCGGCAGCACCGTCCTGCGCCGCGCCCGCGTGATCCTGCGCGAGATGCACAGCATGTCGGCCGACGTCCACGCCCTGCGCGGCGGCCAGGCGGGGTCGGTGCATGTGGGCGCGGTCACCGGGCCTGCGGTCGGCTATCTGATGGCCTCGATCCGCGAGATCAAGAAGGAGACGCCCGAGGCCGACATCACCGTCGACGTGATGCCGTCGCGCGAACTGCTTGGCCATCTGACCACGGGGCAGATGGACTTCGCGCTGGCCCGGATCCTGCCGGAATTCGACAGCCGCGATTTCGAGATCCTGCCGCTGCGCGACGAGAAGGTAACCTTCTGCGTGCGCGCCGATCACCCGATGGCGCGCGCCCCGATGGTGACATTGACCGAACTGCATGACCACGAATGGATCATGCAAAGCCGCGGCGCCCCCATCCGCGAGGCCACGATGGAGGCCTTCGCCGCCGTGGGCCTGGCCGAGCCGCGCAACATCGTCAACAGCCCGTCGATCCTGTTCACCATCGCCTATCTTGCGAATAGCGACGCCATCGCCTCGGTCTCGGAGGAGGTGGCGCAGCTGCTGATGCGGCCGCCCGTCCATGCGGGGTTCGCGCTGCTGGCCCAGCCCCGCGAGATCCGCGTGGACCCCTATTACCTGCTGAACCTGCGGCGCCGGCCACTGTCGCGGCTGGCGCGGCGCGTGCGCCAGAGGGTGATCGAAAAGACCCTGGCCGCCGATTAGGGCCGCGTCAGGTCCACCGGGCTGATCAGCGGCTGTCCCGCGAAATGCGCCTCAAGGTTGTCGACGATCAGCGACGCCATCGCGTCCCGCGTCTGGACCGTGCCCGACCCCTGATGCGGCGACAGGGTGACGTTGGGCAGCGCGGTCAGGCGCGGATCGGGGTCGGGTTCGGACCAGAACACGTCCAGCGCAGCAGCACCAAGGCCCCCGTCCTGCAGCGCCGCGATCAGCGCGGGTTCGTCCACCACCGATCCGCGCGCGACGTTCACGAACAGCCCGTCCGGGCCAAGCGCGCGCAGCACCCGGTCCGAGATCAGCCCCTGCGTGTCCGGCCCCCCGGCCACGATGGCGATCAGGATGTCGCTGTCCTGCGCCAGCTGTCCCAGGTCGGGCTGAAACGGATAGCCCGCATCCTTGTCGCGGCGGTTCCAATAGGCGACCTGCAACCCCTGCTGGCTGGCCAGTTCGGCGATCTTGTGGCCGATCGTGCCCATGCCCACGATGCCCAGCCTGCGCCCGCGAAAGCTGCGCTGCAGGGGGAACGCGCCCTTGCGCGCCCAATCGCCGTTGCGGACCCAGGCATCGGCGGCCACGACGTTGCGCCAGCCCATCTGCGCCAGCAGCAGCGCCATGTCCGCGACCTCCTGCGCCAGCGCCGGAGAGGCGTTGGTCAGGGCCACGCCGCGGCGCGCTATGGCATCGACGTCGAACGCGTCATAGCCCGCCGACCCGCAGCTGATGATCTCCAGCGCGGGCAGCTGGTCCAGCAGGGCCGCGTCGACGCTCGTGTGCCCCATCGCGACCATGCCCCGGCAGGCGGCACCGTGGCGCGCCAGAAAGGCGGGCCTGTCGTCGGCCAGATCCAGACGGTGCAGGGTGAACTGCTGTTCAAGGCGGGCTTGGGCGTCGGGGCGGGTGGGGGACAGCATCAGGACGTCGGGCTTCATCGGGCTCTCTTTCTGGCGGTTCGGGCGCCAGCATGCACCGCGCGGCCGTCAATCGCCACCCATGCGCTGCGGCGGGACCAGCGCGCGGATGACCGCGCCCATGTCGACCATGCCCACCACCTGCCCGTCGCGCATCACCTGATAACGCCGCGCCGTGTCGCCGCGCGACAGGGCGATCACGCTTTCCAGCGTGTCGTCCGCATCCACCTGACCCGACGATGCGCCATCGCCCGGCCCCGTCATGACCGAGCGCACGCGCAGCACGCGGGCGCGGTTGATGTCGGCGATGAACGCCTCGATATAGGGATCGGCCGGGTTCAGCAGGATGCCCTGCGGCTCTCCCTGCTGGACCACCTGGCCGTCCTTCAGGATCACCAGGTGATCGGCCAGCTTCAGCGCCTCGTCCAGGTCGTGGGTGATGAAGACGATGGTCTTGTGCAGTTCCGCCTGCAGTTCCAGCAGCAGGTTCTGCATGTCGGTGCGAATCAGCGGGTCCAGCGCCGAGAACGCCTCGTCCATCAGCATGATCCCCGCGTTCGAGGTCAGCGCCCGCGCGATGCCCACCCGCTGCTGCATGCCGCCCGACAGCTGGTGGGGGAAATGCGCGCCGTATCCGCCCAGGCCCACCCGGTCCAGCCAGGCGCGGGCGTCGGCCTCGTATCCCGCGCGCGGCACCCCCTGCGTCAGCAGCGCCATGCCCGCGTTGTCCAGCACCGTGCGATGCGGCAGCAGCGCGAATTTCTGGAACACCATCGACATGGTCCGCCGCCGCAGGTCGCGCAGGCGGCGTTCGTTCCAGGTCAGGATGTTGTCGCCGTCGACCAGCACCTCTCCGGCGGTGGGTTCGATCAGCCGGTTCAGGTGGCGGATCAGCGTGGACTTGCCCGACCCGGACAGGCCCATGATGACGGTGATCTGGCCCTCGCGGATGTCCACGTTGATGTCGCGCAGGCCCAGCACGTGGTTGTGGCGCGCCAGCAGCTCGGGCTTGGACAGGCCCTCCAGCACCTGCGGCAGAACCGCGGCGGGCCTGCTGCCGAAGATCTTGTACAGATTGCGGATACGGATCTTGACCGGGGCATCCATCAGCGGCCGTCCCGGCTGACGTCGATGCGCGCCAGCGATGCCTTGGTCACGCGGTCCAGGATGATGGCCAGCAGCACGATGCCGAAGCCCGCCACCAGCCCCACGCCCAGTTCCAGGTTGCGGATGCCGCGCAGCACCAGCACGCCCAGGCCCGGCGCCGAGACCAGCGACGCGATGACCACCATCGCAAGGCTCATCATGATGGTCTGGTTCACGCCCGCCATGATGTTTGGCAGGGCCAGCGGGATCTGGACGCGCCACAGCTTCTGCCCGCGGGTCATGCCGAAGGCGTCGGCGGCCTCGATCACGTCGGGATCGACCAGGCGGATGCCCAGGTCGGTCAGGCGGATGACCGGAACGATCGCATAGAGAATGATTGCGATGCCGTACAGTTTGGGTTCGGTCACGCTGAACAGGAAGATCAGCGGGATCAGATAGACGAAGGCCGGCAGCGTCTGCAGCATGTCCAGCACCGGCGTGCCGATCCGGCGCAGCGCGGCGCTGCGCGACATGGCGATGCCGACCGGCACCCCGATCAGCACGCAGATGAAGGCGCAGACAAAGATGATCGCCAGCGTCTGCATCGCCTCGGTGTAATGGTCGACGAAGGCCAGGAACCCCAGGGACAGCGCCACCAGCCCGACCACGCGCCAGGACCGCGCCACCGCCCAGGTCACGGCCAGCAGCAGGGGCAGCATGATGAACCACGGCGTCGCCACCATCAGCCAGATCATCTGGCGCAGCATCCAGCTGAGCGGTTGGGTCACCGGGTCCAGCACGATGCGCAGCGCGTCGCGCGCCGACAGGAACGCACGTTCCAGACCCAGGGTCAGGTCGCGCGTCTGCCAGATCGCACCGCAGGCCGCGTGCAGGTTGTTCAGCGACGGCAGCGGCAGGTCCCACCACGACCCCGCCGGTGCGGCCGAACCGCCCGATGCCCGCGCCATCAGGTCGGCCATCGACATCGGCCCGCCCCCTCCGCCGCCCGCGTCGCACCATGCCCTCAGCCCCAGGGCGTCGAACAGCCCGTCATAGGTCGCCATGTCAGTCCCCCGATGGATGCGCGTCCGCCAGGCCGGGCCGGGGATCGCCCCGGGCCCGGCCCGCCGGTCAGTTCTGGCCCAGCAGGGCCGACAGCTTGCCCTTGGCGTCGTCCGACAGCCAGCCGGACCAGGCGTCGGTGTTGGTGGTCAGGTAATGGACCGCCACCTCCTCGGCCGATGCGCTGTTCTCGTCCTGCCAGGCCAGCAGGGTGTTCAGCTCGTCGGTCTTGAAGGTCATCTTGCGCAGGAACTCGACCACCTCGGGCTGCTCGTCCACCAGGGCGGCGGTGACGGCGGTGACACTGGGCGCCTCGGGGAAATCGGACACCTGCGGGTCGGGCGCGTTCGGGTTCTGCAGCGGCGTGAACTTGGCCTCGTCATAACCGCCAAGGTCGATCCGGGTCATGTCATACTTGCCAAGCGGCACGGTGGGGCCCCAGTAATAGCCGAACCAAGGCTCCTGCGCGCTGACCGCCGATCCCATCGACGATGCCAGCGTTTCGCCCGACCCGTGGTTGAACACCTCGATGCCCGCACCCTCCAGGTCCAGCGCGCGGATCAGGTTGTCGCTGACCACGCGGCAGCCCCAGCCTTCGGGGCAGTTGTTGAACCGCCCCACCAGCTGGGGATTGTCCAGCACGCCCTGGATGGTGGTCAGTTCGGGATGCGCCTCGGCCAGATAGGTGGGGATCCACCAGCCCTCGATCCCGCCCGGGTCCAGGACGTTGGCCAGCGTCACCATGGTGCCCTCGGCCTCCAGCCGGGTATAGGCCTCTCCGGCCGAATTCAGCCAAAGGTCGGTGACGATATCCGGCTCTCCGTTCTCGGCGACCGAGGTGATGGCCGGGATGGTGTCCGACTTGACCAGCGTCACGTCGCAGCCATAGCCCTGCTCCAGCAGGAACTTGGCCACCTCGGTGATGATCTCGGCCGAGGTCCAGCCCATCTGCGCGATCGACAGATCACCGCAGGTCCCCGGTGCGTCCTGCGCCGCGGCGGGCACCGCAAGCGCGGTGCCCAGGGCCAGGGTCGTCATGGATAGAAGATGTCTCATCGTCAGTCTCCCGGTTGATGTCGGTTGGGGCGCCATGGCCCGTCAAAGGTCCTTGACCAGCCGCAGCGCGTCATAGATCGCGGCATGGGTGTTGCGGGCGGCGACCGCGTCGCCGATGCGGAACAGGCGGAACCGCCCGTCGGGGTTCGCGGCGACATCCTGCGCCCCGCCCGCGATCATCGCGTCGTAATCGACCGCGCCCAGATTGCGCGACAGGGGCTTGAGGTCGAAATACAGATCGTCCAGCGGTCGCGTTCCATGGTTCACCACCACCTGATCGACCAGCCTTTCGCGGGTCATGTCGCCATAGTCGCTGCCAAGCGTGGCGCGCAGGCGATTGCCGTCGCGCACCACCGACACCAGGCGCCAAGTCACGGTGAAGGTCACATCCCGGCGCTGCAGGCTGCGCATGTAGGGGACCAGGTTCATCGCCATGACCTCGGGGGCGAAGGCGCGGTCGGGGGTCACGATCTCCACCCGCGCGCCGGTGGCGGCGATGATGTCGGCGGCCTGCAGGCCCGCATGGTCGCCCGCGTCGTCAAAGATCAGCACGTCCTGGCCCGGTTTCACATCGCCCGACAGGATGTCCCAGGCCGAACAGACCAGGTCGTTGCCCGCGCCCAGCACCTCGGTATGGGGCAGCCCGCCGGTGGCCACGATCACCGCGTCGGGGTCGGTGGCCAGCACGTCGTCCACCTCGGCATAGCTGTTGAAGCGGAACGACACGCCGTGCTTTTCGCACATCGCCATCCGCCACGAGATGATCGAGATCATCTCGCGCCGCCGCTCCTGCTGGGCGGTCAGGCGGATCTGGCCGCCTGGCTTGTCCGAGGCCTCGAAGACGGTCACGGCATGCCCGCGTTCGGCGGCCACGCGCGCCGCCTCCAGCCCGGCGGGACCGGCGCCCACGATCGTCACGCGGCGCCTATCGGACGCGGGCGGGATGTCGTGAGGCATCGTCTCCTCGCGCCCGGTCGCGGCGTTGTGCAGGCAGAAGGCCAGCCCGCCCTGATAGATGCGGTCCAGGCAATAGTTCGCGCCGACGCAGGGGCGAATGTCATCCTCGCGGCCTTGGGTGATCTTGCGCACCAGATGCGGGTCGGCCATGTGCGCCCGCGTCATGCCCACCATGTCCAGCAGGCCCGCGGCGATGGCATGACGCGCGGTCGCGACGTCGGGGATCTTGGCGGCGTGAAAGGTCGGAAACCCCGTCTCGGCCCGGATCCGGCCCGCGAATTCCAGATGCGGCGCGTTGCGCATGCCCTGCACCGGGATCAGGTCGGTCAGCCCGGCATCGGTGTCGATATGGCCGCGCACCACGTTCAGGAAATCGACCAGCCCGCTGTCCTTCAGCAGATGCGACACCCGGAACCCCTCCTCGGCACCCATGCCGCCGGCCAGCACCTGATCGCCGGTATAGCGCAGGCCGACGATGAAATCCGGCCCGCAGCGGTCGCGGATCGCGCCCAGCACCTGCATCGTGAAACGCAGGCGGTTCTCCAGGCTGCCGCCCCACGGTGCCTCAAGGTCGTTGGTCAGGGGCGACCAGAACTGTTCCAGAAGGTGGCCATAGGCCTCCAGCTCGATCCCGTCGACGCCCGCGGCCTGCATCCGTTCAGCGGCATCCGCGAAATCGCGGGTGATGCGGGTTATGTCCCAATCCTCGATCCGCTTGGGAAAGGCGCGATGGGCGGCCTCGCGTTCGTGGCCGGGGGCCACCACGGGCAGCCAGTCGCCCTTGTCCCACCGGGTGCGCCGGCCCAGATGCGTCAGCTGGATCATCACCGCCGCGCCGTGGTCGTGGCATTCATCGACCAGCTTGCGCATCCATCCAACGACCTCGTCCTTGTAGGCCAGGATGTTGTTGAAGACCGGCGGGCTGTCGCGCGACACCGCCGCCGACCCTGCCGTCATGGTCAGCGCCACCCCCGCCCGGGCCCGTTCGACATGATAGGCGCGATAGCGATCCTTGGGCATCCCGTCCTCGGGATAGGCCGGTTCATGGCTGGTGATCATGATCCGGTTGCGCAGGGTCAGATGTTTCAGCCGATAGGGCTGCAGAAGGGGGTCTTGGGACATCCGTGCCTGCCGTTGGGGAAACCGATCAGGGCCATACGGCGCAAAATGTTCACCTGTGTCAAATAAAAAGACATCACTGCATACTTTGGGCGGAGTGATGTCTTGCAGGGGTTGCGGCCACCGCCTAGGGTTCCCGCATGGATGCACAGGAAATGGCCGGCGCGGGCTGGCGGGGATCGCGGGACGGCTGGCTGGAGGCGGGCTATCGCGCGCTGATCGAAGGCGGCGTGGACGCGGTCAAGATCATGCCGCTGGCGCGCCAGCTGAACCTGTCGCGCACCAGCTTCTACTGGTTCTTTCACGACCGCGAGGCGCTGCTGGCCGCCCTCTTGGATGGCTGGCACGCCCGGACCACGGTGCCCCTGATCGCGGCAACGCGCCAGTATGCCGAAACCCAGGCCGAGGCGATGCTGAACGTCCTGTGCTGTTTCCTGACACCGGGCGTCTTTGATTCGCGGCTGGAATTCGCGGTGCGCAGCTGGGCGTTGCAGGACCAGGCGGTGGCCGACCGCGTCACGGTCGCCGATGCCACGCGCATCGCCGCGCTGACGCGGATGATGGCGCATTGGGGCCATGACCCGATGTCGGCCGATGTCCGCGCGCGCACCATCTATCTGGTCCAGATCGGCTACATCTCGATGCAGTCGTCCGAGGACATCGAGACCCGCCTGTCGCGCATCCCGTCCTATGTCCAGATCTATACCGGCGCCGCCCCCGAACCGCGCGAGATCGCCCGTTTCAACGCGCGCCTCCGACGCGACGGGGCGGCATAGGCGGCTATTCCGCCGCCTGCAGCCGCGCCGCGCCGGCCAGCAGGGCCGCCAGTTCCGGGCGGCACGATCCGCAATTGGTGCCCGCACCGGTGGCCTGGCCCAGGGCCGCGACGCCGGCGCATCCCTGGCCGATCGCCTGACGGATCGTGTTCACCCCCACGCCAAGGCAGGCACAGACGATCGCGCCCGGATCGAGCATGTCCGACCGGGGCCGCCCGGCCAGCGCGCCCGCCGGGGCCCCGCCCAGCATCGCGGCCAGGTGCGACCGCGACAGCGCCACGGGCCGGGGGCCGACGAACAGCGCCGCCGCCAGCCGGCCGTCGCGGTGAAAGGCCATGCGGTGCAGACCGCGCGCCGGATCGCCCATCTGCTGGGCGGGCGCGCCCAGGCCCAGCAGCCGCTGCGCCCAGTCCTGCCAGTCATCGGGGGCGCGGGTGCCCGCCATCTCGACCTGCCAGCCGCCGGGCAGACGGCTTTGCGCCCAATAGGCGCAGTCCGGCGAAACCGGCGCGTCGCTGACCAGGAACGCGTGCCACGCGGCCGCGAACCGCTCCACCGTCACCGCCGCCGCCTTGCTGGCCGGCTGGCCCGAAACGGGATCGACCTGCGCCGCGACCAGCGCGTCGATGCGCCCGGCCGATGCGCTCTGCCCGCTCCAGTGGATCGGGGCGAAAGGGTGGGCGGGGCGCACGGCGTCGCTGATCATCACGCGCAGGATGGCGCGGCCCTGCGGGCTGTCCACCTGCGCCAGATCGGCGGCGGCCAGCCCAAGGCGCCCGGCATCGTCCGGATGCAGGTGCAGATAGGGTTCCGCCAGGTGCCGTGCCAGGCGGGGCGACAGGCCGGTCCGGGTCATCGTGTGCCACTGGTCCCGCGTGCGCCCGGTGTTCAGCAGCATCCGCCCCACGGGGTGATCGGGCAGCCGGGCCGTGACCGGCACCATCCGCGCCCGCCCGTCCGGCGTGTGGAACCGCCCCGTGCCAAAGAACCGCCCCGCACGCTGCGCGGGCCCCTGGGGCCAGTGGACGGGCGCCAACGCCTCGTAATCCGCGCCCGCAAGGTCCGAGATGTCGAAATCACCGCCCAGGGCGCCCGCCACGCCCGACAGCGCGGCATGTTCCGCAAAGATCTGCGCAGGCTCGGTCCAGCCGAAGCCGCGGAACCCCATGCGGTGCGCCACCTGCGCCACCGCCCACCAATCGGGCCGCGCCTGCCCCGGCGCCGGCAGGGCGGCGCGCTGGCGGCTGATCAGGCGTTCGGAATTGGTGACCGTGCCGTCCTTTTCGCCCCATGCCGTCGCCGGCAGCAGCACATGGGCCAGCCGCGCGGTGTCGGTGTCGGGCCAGGCCTCGCTGACGACGGTGAAATCGCAGGCGGCGATGGCGCGGGCCACGCGGTCCGCGTCGGGCATGGTGACGGCAGGGTTGGTGTGGATGATCCACAGCGCCTTGATGCGCCCCTCCTCGACCGCGTGGAACAGGTCGACGGCCTTCAGGCCCGGGCGGTCGGCCATCCGTGGAGCATCCCAGAATGCCCGGATGGCATCGCGGTGGTCGGGGTTCTCCAACTCCAGGTGACAGGCAAGCATGTTCGACAGGCCGCCGACCTCGCGCCCGCCCATGGCGTTGGGCTGGCCGGTGACACTGAACGGACCCATGCCCGGATGCCCGATGCGGCCCGTCGCCAAGTGGCAGTTCAGGATCGCGTTGACCTTGTCGGTGCCGGTGTCGGACTGGTTGATGCCTTGGGAATAGACGGTGACGACCCGGTCGGTTGCCGCCCACATCTCCAGGAACGCGGACAGGTCGCACGGCTCCAGACCGGTAGCGGCCGGGTTGGCGCGGCGCGCCGCGCTCAGCGCCACGTCTAGCCCCGCGACATGGGGCATGAACCCTGCGTCGATCCGGCCCGTGTCGAACAGATGGCACAGAAGCAGGTTGAACAGATGCGCGTCCGCCCCCGGCCCGATCGCCAGATGCAGGTCGGCCCCCTCGCAGGTCGCTGTGCGGCGCGGGTCGATGACGACGATGCGCATGTCGGGTCGCGCGGCCTTGGCGGCCATCAGCCGCTGGTGCAGGACCGGGTGGCACCAGGCCAGGTTCGACCCGGTCAGCACGACCAGATCGGCCAGCTCCAGATCCTCGTAAAGGCCCGGCACGGTGTCGCTGCCAAAGGCCCGGCGGTGTCCCGCGACGCTGGACGCCATGCAGAGCCGGCTGTTGGTGTCGATATTCGCGCTGCCGATGAAACCCTTCATTAGCTTGTTGGCGACATAGTAATCCTCGGTCAGCAACTGGCCCGAGACATACATGGCCACCGAATCCGGCCCGTGATCGCGCACCGCCGCGGCAAAGCGGTCGGCAACCAGGTCCAGCGCGCGGTCCCAGGGCGCCTCGGCCCCGTCGATGCGCGGGGTCAGCAGGCGGCCTTGGGTGGCGACGGTCTCGCCCAGGGCGGCACCCTTGACGCAAAGGCGGCCGCGGTTCGCGGGGTGGTCCGGGTCGCCCCGGACCGTCAGCCCGCCCTGCCCGTCCGGGGTGGCCAGCACCCCGCAGCCGACCCCGCAATAGGGACAGGTCGTACGGATCGTCATGCAACCCGCCTCAGCGCGCGGGCGTCCAGCCAGATGCGCCCGCCCTGGACCCGGACGGGATGGGTGGCGACCTGGCCGCGATCGGTGCCCTGCGCCTGTCCGGTGGCCAGGTCGAACACCCAGTTGTGCAGCGGGCAGGTGACCTGGGTGCCATGCACGATCCCCTCGGACAGGGGGCCGCCCTTGTGCGGGCAGCGGTCGTCCAGCGCAAAGACCCGGTCGTCGGCGGTGCGGAACACCGCGACGCAACCGTGCGGGGTGCGGACCACGCGGGCGCCCTGCGGCGGGATGTCGTCCAGTGCGGCGATGTCGATCATGCTCATGCGATGGTCCTCATTCGGCGGCCCTCAGGGTCAGGTCGGCCACGGGGGCCCATTCGGCGGGACGGGCGGCGTGATCGGCCCAGGGGTCAGTCTGATAGATCGCCTGGCTTTCCGCGAACCGCGCCACCAGCGCGGCACGCGTCCCGGCATCCGCCACCTGATCGCGGCACCAGTCCAGCCCCACCTTGTCCACCCATCTGTAGATGCGGTGCAGATAGCGGGCGTTCTCGCGGTACAGCTGCACGAACGCGGCGGTGACATCGCAGACCTCGTCGGCGGTCGCGACCGTCAGCAGGGGCACCGTCTCGCGCACGTCCATGCCGGCGGCGCCCGCCACGCTGATCTGGAACCCGCTGTCGACGCAGATGATGCCGATGTCCTTGCAGGTCGCCTCGGCACAGTTCCTGGGACAGCCCGACACGCCCAGCTTGACCTTGGCGGGCGTCCACGACCCCCACAGCAGCTTCTCCAGCCGAATGCCCAGACCCGTCGAATCCTGCGTGCCAAAGCGGCAGAACTGTTCGCCCACGCAGGTCTTCACCGTGCGCAGACCCTTGGCATAGGCATGGCCCGAAACCATCCCGGCATCGTTGAAATCAGCCCAGATCGCGGGCAGATCCTCCTTCCGGACGCCCAGCAGGTCGATGCGCTGGCCGCCGGTGACCTTGATCATCGGCACCGCGTATCGGTCGGCGGCATCCGCGATGGCGCGCAATTCCGCGCTGGTGGTGACGCCACCCCACATGCGGGGGACGACGGAATAGGTGCCGTCCTTCTGGATGTTGGCGTGGTTGCGTTCGTTGACGAAACGGCTCTGCCGGTCGTCGCGGTATTCCGTGGGCCAATCCGCGATCAGGTAATAGTTCAGCGCCGGGCGGCAGGACGCACAGCCGCCGACCGTGCGCCAGCCCAGATCCTGCATCACCGCCGGGATGGATTTCAGCCCCATTGTCTTGATCAGGCGGCGCACGTCCTCATGCGTGTGGTCGGTGCATTTGCACATCGGCGGGTTGGCGTTGGCCGCGAAGCCGTCTCCCAAGGTCAGCGCCATGACCTGTTCGACCAGTCCCGTGCAGGTCCCGCAGGAGGCGCTGGCCTTGGTCAGGCCCCGCACCGCGTCCAGGCTGTGCGCGCCGCCCTCTATCGCCTTGGTGATCTGTCCCTTGCAGACGCCGTTGCAGCCGCAGATCTCCGCCTCAGGCGGCAAGGCTGCAACGGCTGCCAGAGGGTCCGCTTGGGCCCCCCCGGCGAATGCGGGGCCAAAGATCAGCGTGTCGCGATCCGCCGTGATGTCCGCCCCGCTGCGGATCTTGTCGAAGAACCATGCCCCGTCGGCCGTGTCGCCATACATGACGGCGCCGATCAAGCGGTCACCCTCCAGGATCAGGCGTTTATAGATGCCGCGGCCGGGGTCGCGGAACACGATGTCCTCGCGTCCCGGCGCATCCGCGAAATCGCCTGCGCTGAACAGGTCGCAGCCGGTGACCTTCAGCTTGGTCGCGGTCTGAACGGGCTGGAACGCGGCATCCTGCCCCGCCAGCGTCGCGGCCAGAACGCGGGCCTGATCGTAAAGCGGCGCGACCAGGCCGAACAGCTGCCCGTCATGTTCGACGCATTCGCCAAGGGCAAAGATCGCCGGGTCGCTGGTCCGCATCTGGTCGTCGACGGTGATACCGCGCGCGACTTCCAGACCTGCATCGTTGGCCAGCCGCGTCTCGGGGCGGATGCCCACGGCCATGCAGACCAGATCGGCGGGATAGACGGTCCCGTCTTCCAGCAGCACCGCCTCCACGCGATCGGTCCCCAGGATCGCCTTGGTCGCGCCCTTGCAATGGACGCGGATGCCGCGCCCCTCCAGGTCGCGCTGCAGCAGATAGGCGGCGGCAGGGTCCAGCTGGCGTTCCATCAGGTGGCCCATCAGGTGGATCACGGTAACCTCCGCGCCGCGCGCGGCCATGCCGGCGGCGGCCTCCAGCCCCAGCAGACCTCCGCCGATCACGACCGCCCTGGCACCGGGGCGGCTGGCCGCGATCATCGCGTTGGTGTCCTCCAGATCACGATAGGCGACGACGCCGGACAGCCTGTGCCCCGGCAGCGGGATGATGAAGGGCGCCGACCCGGTGGCGATGACCAGCGCGTCATAGGGCACGGGCCCGTTCGCGCCCTGCACGACCCGTGCGTCGCGGTCGATGGCGGTCACGCTTTCGCCGAACCGGCAGGTGACGCCCTGCGCCGCGTACCAGGCATCGTCATGGGTGACGATCTGGTCATAGGTCTTGTCGCCCGACAGGACCGGCGACAGCATCAGCCGGTTGTAGTTGCCGCGCGGTTCCGCGTTGAACAGGGTGACGTCCCACTGGCCGGGGGCCATGTCGAACAGATGCTCCAGCATCCGGCCCGAGGCCATGCCCGCGCCGATGACGACCAATTTTCGTGCCATGATGCCTACTCCGCGGCTTCGACAAAGCGGTGGCGCTCGTACAGGAACCGCAGGACCGATTCGCGGGCGCGCACGTAGTCGGGCTGGCTGGCCAGCCGGATGCGGTCGCGCGGGCGGGGCAGGTCGACGGTGACGACCTCTCCGATGGTGGCGGCGGGGCCGTTGGTCATCATCACGATGCGGTCGGCCAGCAGCACGGCCTCGTCCACGTCATGGGTGATCATGATCATGGTGTTGCCAAGCCGCGCGTGGATCTCCATCACCGCGTCCTGCAGATGCGCGCGGGTCAGCGCGTCCAGCGCGCCGAAGGGTTCGTCCAGCAGCAGGACCTTGGGCTCCATCGCCAGGGCGCGGGCGATGCCGACCCGCTGGCGCATCCCGCCCGAGATCTCGGCCGGGCGCTTGTCGGCGGCATGGCTCATCTGGACCAGGTCCAGGTTCTGCATGATCCAGTCGTGGCGTTCCGCGCGGGTCTTCGTGCGGCCGAAGACCTTGGTCACCGCCAGCTTGATGTTGTCATAGACCGTCAGCCAAGGCAGCAGGCTGTGGTTCTGAAAGACCACGGCCCGGTCGGGGCCCGGCGCGTTGACCTCGCGCCCGTCCAGGGTGATCGCGCCGCGGGTCACGTCGGTCAGGCCGGCGACCAGGTTCAGCAGGGTCGACTTGCCGCAGCCGGAATGGCCGATGATGCTGACGAATTCGCCCTTGTCGATCGTCAGGGTGATGTCGGACAGCACATGCGCCGTCCTGGACCCGTTCGCAAAGGATTTGGACAGGTGTTCGATGGACAGGTATTTCATGATCATTCCCCTTACGCGGCCGTGCCGCGAGAGACGACGCGTCCGATCCAGCCGACCAGACGATCCAGGATGAAGCCCGTGCCGCCGATATAGGCCAGGGCCACGATGATGTCGCTGAGGCGGGACGAATTCCACGCGTCCCAGATGAAGAAGCCGATGCCCACGCCGCCGGTCAGCATCTCGGCCGCGACGATCGCCAGCCAGGACAGGCCCACCCCGATGCGCAGCCCCGAAAAGATGTAGGGGGCCGCGGCGGGGACCATGATCTTCCAGAAAAACTCGATCTGGTTCAGGCGCAGCACGGCGGCGACGTTGCGGTAATCCTGCGGTATGGCGCGCACGCCCGCGGCGGTGTTGATGATCACCGGCCAGATCGCGGTGATGAAGATCACGAAGATCGCCGACGGCCCGCTGTCCATGAAGGCGGCCAGGCTGATGGGCAGCCAAGCCAGGGGCGGCACCGTGCGCAGGATCTGGAAGATCGGATCGAAGCCGCGCATCATCAGCGCCGACTGTCCGATGACCGCGCCGGTCAGCACGCCCACCACCGCGGCCAGGCCAAAGCCATAGGCCACCCGCTCCAGCGAGGTCAGCACGCGCCAGCCCAGTCCGATGTCCTGGGTGCCATAGACGTAGAACGGCTCCAGGATCAGAAAGCCGCTGTCGATCCAGACCTGGACCGGCGTGGGCAGGCCGCTGCCCTCGCCCGATGCGCCGACCTGCCAGATCGTCAGCAGGACGACCAGCACGGCCAGGGGGGGCAGGACGCCGGCGGCCAGCGCCTGGCCGCGCTTGCGCCAGGCGGCCCGGCGGGGGGTGCTGCGGGGGGGCAGCGCCACGACGGGGGCTGCGGGTTTCGGGGTCAGGTCCAGCTTTCGCTTGAGGGCTGTGACGTTCATCGGATCACACCATCGCCTTGATGGACTGCGCGTCCAGATAGGCGTCCGGGTCCGCCGGATCGAAGGTCTTGCCGTCGAAGAACGTCTCGACCCCGCGGCTGTCGCCGAAATCGGGCGTCAGGCCCAGGCCCGCGGCGGCGGCCAGCCACAGGTCGCTGCGGTTGGTGCCGTTCACCAGGGCGGCCGTGTCCAGATCGCCCGGCAGGTATCCCCACCGCTTGTTTTCGGTGACGAACCACGCATCCAGCGATTTCCAAGGATAGGACGTCTCTCCGTTCCGGCCCCAGAACTTCATCGCCAGCTCGGGGCGCAGTTCGTCGCGGCCGTTGCCATAGTCGATCTGGCCCTGGATGCGGCCGACGATGTCGGCCACGGGGACGTTGTACCATTGGCGGCGGCCGATGATCTCGGCCATCTCCTGCTTGTTCTCGGGCAGGTCGCACCACATCTGGGCCTCCATCACCGCCATCATCAGCGCGACGGTGGCATTGGGGTTGGCGTCCACCCAATCGGCCCGCATCCCCAGGATCTTCTCGGGATGGCGCGCCCACAGTTCCCCGGTCGTGGCGGCGGTGAAGCCGATGCCCTGGTTCACCAGCTGCTCGTTCCACGGCTCTCCGACGCAGAAGGCCTCCATGTTGCCGACCTTCATGTTGGCGACCATCTGCGGGGGCGGCACCACGATCAGGTCGACGTCCCGGGTCGGGTCGATGCCGCCCGCCGCCAGCCAGTAGCGTATCCACAGATCATGCGTGCCGCCGGGGAAGGTCATCGCGACGGGGATGTCCTCGCCCGCGGCGCGGCGGGCGGCGAAGATCTCCTTCAGCGGGCTGCTGTCGATGCCCACGCCGCTGTCGGCATAATCCTGGCGCACCGACAGGCCCTGCCCGTCCTCGTTCAGGTTCAGCAGCGTGTACATCGCCAGGGGCTGGCCGTTCTGCATCACGCTGCCGGTGGAGTACAGGTGCACCTTGGGGCGCAGGATGTGGCCGCCGTCGATGCCGCCCGA
Source organism: Paracoccus sp. Arc7-R13 (assembly GCF_004010775.1). Taxonomy (NCBI): domain Bacteria; kingdom Pseudomonadati; phylum Pseudomonadota; class Alphaproteobacteria; order Rhodobacterales; family Paracoccaceae; genus Paracoccus; species Paracoccus sp. Arc7-R13. Next base: position 187,116 of record NZ_CP034813.1, read on the forward strand.
TGCCGACCCCAACGCCATGTTGTCGCGCGTGGCCCCCCAGCTGGCCTGCTTTTCGACCCGCACGTCGGGCATGCCGTATTTCGCGTAAAGCCCCTTTTCGGACGCGATGATCAGCGGCGCGCTGTCCGTCAGGGCGATGTAACCCAAGGTGCAGCCGGTGACCTCGGGCGTGCCGGGGGTGGCGGCCCATGCCCCGGCGGGCAGGGCCAGGCGGGCGGCGGCCATCGTGGCCATCGCGCCGGTGGCCTGCAGGAAACGGCGGCGCGAGGGGGACGTGATCTGGGTCATGGGGGCTGGTCCTTGGACTGGCGCGCAGCAGGGCGCACGAACACGAAAGGCCACCTGCCGCGGCCCTGCGGACAGGGCACGATCAGATGGCGTCATTGCCTAAAGATGGGGAACCGCATCCTTGCGGCCGGGGGTCAAACGCGGTGCGCCGTTGCATCCGCCTTTCCCCGATCATTCGCGGCGCCGGGGCCTCGGTCAAGCCTGCGGGGCGTGTCCGCCCCCCCTGCCCCGCCCATCGCCGCGATTTGCGCCAGCCTGCCCGCGAATTCAGCGCCGCGCGAACGCCGCGTCGAACCGGTGGCCGTCGAAGAACGCATCGGCGCCCAGAATCATCCGGCCCTGTTCGGTGGCCACCGGGGTCGGGGCGACCATCGCGCCCTCGACCTTGGCGGATGCCGCGGGCAGGTCGGCCCCCGCCTCGCGCAGGTGGCGGCGATAGAGGTCGGTGCGGAAACAGGCGGCCGCCCGCGCCATCGCCCATTCGGGGTCCAGCCCGTGCCGCGCGGCCAGGCGCGCGCCCAGCATCGCGGCGATGCTGCGCCACGGGAACGTCGCGCCTTGCGCGTGAAAGCGGATGAAGCCCGGACAATCGCGCAGATCGCCTTCGGGCGTGACATGCAGGCGGCCCAGCAACCCGCGTTCGCACAGTTCGGGCGGCAGGTTCAGCCAGTCGGGGCGCGACAGGATCTCGGCCGCGGTGCCGCGGTTGCCGGGCTGGTCCAGCCAGCGGCCCGCCCGCCACAGCGCCCGCATCAGCCGGCCCGTGGGGTCGGGATGGCCTTCGGCAAAGGCGCGGGTCATCACCAGCCCCTTTTCCGGCGGCGCAGCCCAGATGGCGGACCCCGGCAGCAGCAGCGCGCCGACGCCGCGTTCCACCGCGCGCGACGCCCAGGGCTCTCCGACGCAATAGGCGTCGACCTCCTCGGCGGCCAGGGCATCGGCCATCAGGGGCGGCGGCACGGTATGGATGGACAGCCGCGCGGCCAGCCCGGTCCCGTCCAGCCAATGCCGCACCAGTTCGGCCTGGGTCGAGAACGGGAACGGCACCCCCACTCGCAGCGGCCCCGGATGCGCGCGCGCCAAGGCATCGCGCGCCGCGCGCGGATCACGGAAATCGAACCCGTGGCCCTGGCCCTTCAGCCGCGCGGCGATGGCCCGCGACACGGCGATGGCCTGCCCGCCCTGCGACAGGACCATCAGCAGATCCAGGTCGGGGAAGGCCGGGCCCAGCCCCAGCCCCTGCGCGATGGGCAGCGGCACCAGCATATGCGCGGCGACCACCGCCCCGGTGCCCAGCATGTCGCGGCATTGCGCCCAGCTGCCGGCGCGGACCAGGTCCAGGTCCAGCGCCTCCTCGGCGGCGAAACCCAGCTCGCGGGCGATGATCAGCGGCGCGGCATCGGTCAGCGGCACATAGCCAAGGCGCAGGCGGTCGGTCATGTCAGCAGCCCCGCCGCCATCACCAGCTGCTGGGCGATGTCGGCCACGCGGCGCTTCTGGTCCATCGCGGTCTTGCGCAGCAGGGCATAGGCCGCCTCCTCGTCGATGCCGCGCGCCTTCATCAGGATGGCCTTGGCGCGGTCGATGATCTTGCGCTCCTCCAGCGCGGCCTTGGTGGCGGCCAGTTCGGCGCGCATCTTGTGGAACAGGTGGAACCGCGCGATGGCCGCGTCCAGGATCGGCTTGATGCGGTCGCGCTGCAACCCGTCCACGACATAGGCGGACACGCCCGCCTCGATCGCGGTGCGGGTCAGCTGTTCGTCCGACCGGTCCACGAACATCGCCACCGGCCGGTCCAGCGGCCCCGAGGCCAGGGCAAGCTCCTCCAACACGTCGCGCGACGGGTCGGCGACGTCGATCAGCACGATGTCGGGCTGCGCCTGCGCGATGCGCCGCGCCAGGCCCGTCTCCTCGGCGATGACGGTGATCTGGTGATCGCCGGACGCGCGCAGCCCGTCGACGATCCTGATCGCCCGGTCCCGGTCGCGTTCGACCACGATGATTGACAGCCGCTCCATCCCGCCACTGACGACCGCGCACGGGGCGATGGCAAGCCCCGCCCGCCCCCGCCGGGGCCTGCCGGCGCGAACTGCCCGATCCGTGGGCAGCGGTCGGGGACGCTCAGTGCGGCAGGGTGACGATGATCGCCCCGCGCTCGGTCGCGACGACGGTGTGTTCGTACTGCACGACGGGCGCGCGGGGCTGGCTGAACAGGGTCCATTCGTCGCGCCCCTCGGCGGCGCGCACACCGCCGCGCGACAGGAACGGCTCGACCGTCAGCACCAGGCCGCGGTCGATGCGGCGGCGGTCGCCCGTGGTGGGCCAGGTCGCGATGACCTCGGGCGCCTCGTGCAGGGCGCGGCCCACGCCGTGGCTGGCCAGGTTGCGGATCAGCGTATAGCCGCGCGCCGCGGCAAAGCGGCCGATGGCGTTGCCGATCCCGTCCAGCGGCCTGTCGGCGCCCACCTGCGCGATGCCGACCTCCATCGCGCGCCGGCCGTCGCGGCACAACCGCTCGATGGCGGGCGCCACGGCGCCCACGGCAAAGCTGGCCCCGGTATCGGCAAAGAACCCGTCCTTGGAGGCCGACACGTCGATGTTGACCAGATCGCCCGCGGCGATCACCCGGTCGCCGGGGACACCATGCGCGATCTCCTCGTTGACGCTGATGCAGGTCGCGCCGGGGAAGCCATAGCTGTCCTCGGGCGCAGGCACCGCGCCCGCGCGTTCCAGCAGGGCACGGCCGATCCCGTCCAGCTCGCGCGTGGCCATGCCCGGCTCCATCGCGCGGGCCATCGCCTGCAGGGTCGTGGCCACGATCCGGCCGATGGCCTGCAACCCCTCCAGCTCTGCCTGATTCGTGACCGTCATCGCGCCCTCCGCCCTTGGTGCCGGTCCAAGCATAGCGCCTGCACCCGCACCCGGCATCCCGAAAAGACACTTTACTGGTATGGTAGTATAGTGTAGTGGTCGCTACCGAGGAGATCACCATGGCCACGCCGTTCCGCACCCGTCCCGAGCCGCTGCCCCAGACCCGCGTGAACGCGGCGTCGCAGCTGGCCGACCGGTTGCGCGCGGCGATCATGGACAACAGCCTGCCCCCCGATACCCGACTGTCCGAGGTCGAGACCGCCCAGCAATACGGCGTCAGCCGCCAGCCCGTGCGCGAGGCGTTCATCGCGCTGGCGGGTCAGGGCCTGCTGGACGTGCGCGCGCAGCGGGGGACCTTCGTCACGCGCATCTCGCTGGCGGCGGTGATGGACGCGCGCTTCGTGCGCGAGGCGATCGAGGCCGACATCGTCAAGCTGCTGGCCGTCGACCCGGACCCCGCGCTGATCGCGGACCTGGACGCCCAGCTGACCCGCCAGATGGATCTGATCGGCGGATCGGCCCGCGATTTCATGGACGCGGACGAGCTGTTTCACCGCACCCTTGCCGAAGGCGCGGGCAAGGCCAGCGCCTGGCGCGTCGTGGTCGAGATGAAGGCCCAGATGGACCGCGTCCGGTTCCTGTCCAGCCGGCATTTCCCCGTCGACCGCCTGATCGACCAGCATCTCGCGCTGGTCGCAGGCATCCGGGCGGGCGATGCGCCGCGCGCCGAAGGGGCGATCCGCACCCATCTGCGCGGCATCCTGGACGACCTGCCCGTCATCCGGGCCGACTGCCCGGACTATTTCACCTGATCCCGGCCCCGCCGGACAATCCTTGGAGGAGGACACCATGACACCGACCCGCATGATCGCCATCACCCTGGCCGCCGCGCTGACCACCAGCACCGCGATGGCAGCCGACGTCACGCTCAAGCTGGGCCACCTGGCCAACGAGGAGAACATCTGGCACAAGGCCGCCCTGCATTTCGCCGAGGAGGTCGCCGCCGGGACCGAGGGCCGGGTCGAGGTCCAGGTCTTTCCGAACGAATCCCTAGGCAAGGAGATCGACGTCATCAACGGCATGCAGCTGGGCACCGCCGACATGACCATCACCGGCGAAAGCCTGCAGAACTGGGCGCCCAAGGCCGCGCTGCTGGCGCTGCCCTATGCCTACCGCTCGCTGGAGCACATGGACGAGGTCGCCTCAGGCGAGATCGGCGACCAGATCGAGGCCGAGATCATCGCCAATGCCGACATCCGCCCCCTGACCTATTTCGCGCGCGGTCCGCGCAACCTGTCGGCCAACCGCCCCATCACTACCCCGGACGAGCTGAACGGCTTCAAGCTGCGGGTGCCCAACGTGCCGCTGTTCGTGACCGCCTGGCAGGCGCTTGGCGCGAACCCGACGCCGATGGCCTTCTCCGAGGTCTTCACCTCGCTGCAGAACGGCACGATCGAGGGGCAGGAGAACCCGCTGGCGCTGTTCCAGTCCGGCGGCTTCTACGAGGTGCAGAAGACCGTGAACCTGACCGAGCATGTCCGGTCCTGGATCTATCTGACCATCTCGGAGAACGCCTGGAACAAGCTGTCCGAGGACGACCAGGCCGCCGTGCAGGCCGCCGCCGACAGCACCCAGGCCTTCGAGCGCGAGCTGTTCCTGACCGACGAGAAGGAGCTGATCGCCGAGCTGGAGGCCGCGGGCGTGACCTTCGTCGAGGTCGACCAGCAGGCCTTCGCCGATGCCGCCCGCGACGCGGTGATCGGTGCCGTGGACGCGGACATCCGCCCGCTGGCCGAACAGATCTTCAACAACTGATGGCAGGGCGGCGGGGCGCACCCTGCCCCGCCCGTCCCCCGGAGACATCCCATGACACAGGCATTCAAGGGGTTGGAGGGGCTGTGCCGCCTTCTGATCCTCGTGGCGTTCCTGCTCTTGTCGGCATCGGTCCTGCTGCAGGTCTTTGCGCGCACCTTCCTGTCCACCGCCCCCGTCTGGACCGAGGAGCTGACCCGGTTCTGCCTGATCTACATCGGTGCCCTGGGCGCCGGTCTGGCGCTGCGCAGCGGCGACATGGTGAACGTCGACCTTCTGTGCGAAAGCCTGCCGGGCCGCTGGCCGTGGCGTCTGCGGCTGGTCAGCGCGGTGCTGACCGCGCTGTTCGCCGGCGGCCTTCTGGCGGCGGCGTGGCAATACACCCGCGTGGGCCTTCGCCAGACCGCACCCTCCCTGGGATGGCGGATGGATTTCCTGCATGTCACCATGCTGATCCTGTTCGTCACCCTTGGCCTGTGGGCGCTGATGCGCATCTTCGAGATGCTGACCGGCCGCCATGACGGACGCGCCATCCCCATATCGGAGGACCTGTGATGGGACTGACCCTGCTTCTGGGCGTGTTCGTGCTGGGGCTGGCCATCGGCCTGCCGGTGGCGGTGACGCTTGGCCTGTCGTCGATGGCCTATCTGCTGTTCGCGGACATCCCCTTGGTGGTGATCCCGCAAAAGATGTATGCGGGCATGGACAGCTTCGTGCTGCTGTGCATCCCGGGCTTCATCCTGGCGGGCAACCTGATGAATTCGGGCGGCATCACCGAACGCATCATCCGCTTTGCCAATGCGCTGGTCGGGTGGATGCGCGGCGGGCTGGCCCAGGCCAACATCGCGGCCTCCATGCTGTTCGGCGGCATCTCGGGCACCGCGGTGGCCGACGTCGCCTCGGTCGGCGGCATGATGATCCCCGGGATGAAGCGCGCGGGCTATCCCGGCGCGTTCTCGGCCGCGGTCACCGCGGCGTCGTCGACGGTGGGCCCGATGATCCCGCCAAGCGTGCCGATGATCATCGTGGGCTCGCTGTCGGGCATGTCGGTGGGCAAGCTGTTCCTGGGCGGGGCCATTCCGGGCATCGCCATGGGCGTGGCGATGATGATCACGACCGTCATCCTGGCCCGCAAGCACGGCTTTCCTCGCGAACCCTGGCAGGGGCTGCGCGAACTGTTCACCTCGTTCACCGGGGCGATCTGGGCCATCGCCATGACCGCGCTGATCGTGGGCGGCCTGCTGACCGGCATCACCACGCCCACCGAAACCGCCATCGTGGCCTGTCTCTATGCGATGCTGGTGGGCCTGTTCATCTATCGCGAACTGCCCTGGCGCGCGATCCCGCGCATCATCACCAACAGCGCCATCAGCTCGGCCGGCATCCTGGTGCTGGTGGGCACAGCCAACGTCTTCGGCTGGATCCTGGTGTCGGAACGCATCCCGCAGATGCTGGCCGACGGGGTGCTGTCCATCACCGACAACAAGTTCGTGGTGATCCTGCTGATCAACCTGCTTCTGCTGTTCGTCGGCATGTTCATGGAAACCATCGCGGCGCTGATCATCCTGTTCGTGCCGCTGCAGACGCTGGCCCTGGCCGTGGGCATCGACCCGCTGCACTTCGCGGTCTTCGCGGTGATGAACCTGATGATCGGGCTGACCACGCCGCCGGTGGGGGTGTGCCTCTTCGTGGCCGCCAACATCGCGCGCCTGCCGCTGTCGCCGGTGATCCGGGCGATCACGCCCTATATTGTCACCAACCTGATCATGCTGCTGATGGTCAGCTATTTCCCGCCGCTGTCCACCTGGCTGCCCAACCGCCTGATGCCGTAAGGAGGTCACCATGACCCAGACCCGATGCGTCCGCCTGAACGGCCAGGACGACCTGACCATCGCCGCCACCGATCTGCCCACCCCCGACCGGGGGCAGGTCCGCGTCGCCGTCCTGGCCGGCGGCATCTGCGGATCGGACCTGCATTACTGGCAGGAGGGCGGCATCGGCACGATCCGCGTGCGCGAACCGATCATCCTGGGCCACGAGGCCGCCGGCCGGATCGAGGCCGTGGGCCCCGACGTCACCCACCTGCAGGTAGGCCAGTTGGTCGCGATGAACCCCTCGCATCCCTGCGGGACCTGCGATTTCTGCCAGGCCGGGCTGCCGCATCACTGCATGGCGATGCGGTTCAAGGGCTCGGCGATGTATCTGCCCCACGAACAGGGGATGTTCCGCGACGGCATCACCATCGGCGCCGCGCAGTGCCACCCCCTGCCCGACACCGTCACCCCCGGCGCCGCCGCCTGCGCCGAACCGCTGGCCGTGTGCCTGCACGCCGCCAACCGCGCCGAGGCGATCGCCGGACCCCTTGCGGGCAAGACCGTCCTGGTCACGGGCGCGGGGCCGATCGGCGCGCTCTGCGTGGCGGTGGCCCGCCTGCGCGGGGCCGCGACGATCATCGTGACCGACATCCAGGACGCCACCCTGGCCGTCGCGCGCCGGATGGGCGCCGACCATGCGGTGAACCCCGTGGCCGACCCCGATGGCCTGGCGGAATGGCAGCAGGACAAGGGCCGCGTCGATCTGGTCTTCGAATGCTCGGCGGCGGCATCGGCCATCCGCGACGCGGTGGCCTGCCTGCGCCCGCTTGGCGCGTTGGTCCAGGTCGGCGTGGCGGGGCCCACGCCCCTGCCCCTGAACCTGATGGTCGGCAAGGAGATCCTGTTCGTGGGCTCTCATCGGTTCGACACGGAATTCGCCGATGCGGTGGGGCTGATCGGCACCGGCGCCATCGACCCCCGCCCGATCATCACCGCCACCTTTCCGATGAGCGACGCCGAAACGGCGTTCCGGACCGCCGCCGACCGCGCGCGGTCGGTCAAGGTGCAACTTTCCTTTGCTGAAGAAGAGACCCAATCATGAGACAGACCTGGCGCTGGTTCGGACCCAAGGACCTGGTGTCCGTCGACGACATGCTGCAGGCGGGCGTCCAGGGCGTCGTGACCGCCCTGCACCACGTCCCCACCGGACAGGTCTGGCAGCCCGACCAGATCGCGGACCGCCAGGCCCAGCTGGCCGTGATGCGCGACGGCGCGCCCTCGGGCCTGGCATGGGAGGTCGTCGAGAGCCTGCCCGTATCCGAGGACATCAAGCGCCAGACCGGCGACTGGCGGGCCCATATCGAGGCGTGGAAGACCTCGATGCGCAACCTGCACGCGGCAGGCCTGCGGGTCATCTGCTACAACTTCATGCCGATCCTGGACTGGACGCGGACCGACCTGGTCTATCGGCTGCCCAACGGCGCGACCTGCATGCGCTATGACGCGATCGACTTCGCGGCCTTCGACCTGTTCATCCTGCAACGCCGCGGCGCGGCCGACGACTATGCCCCGCAGATCGCCGAAACTGCCCGCGCGCGGCTGGCCACCATGTCGGACGACCGGCGCGAACAGCTGACCGGCAACGTGGTCTTCGGCCTGCCGGGTGCCGCCGAACGCATGACCCTGGACGACGTCAAGGACCACCTGGCGCGCTATGACGACATCAGCCCCGACCGCCTGCGCGCCCATCTGGTCGATTTCCTGGCCGAGGTGACGCCCCTGGCGCAGGAGCTGGGCATGCGCCTGTGCTGCCACCCCGACGATCCGCCGTTCCCGCTGTTGGGCCTGCCCCGCATCATGTCGACCGAGGCCGATTATCGCGCCGTCATGGATGCGGTGGACCTCTCCGCCAACGGCATCACGCTGTGCACCGGATCGCTCGGCGCGCGCGCCGACAACGACCTGCCGGGCATGATGGCGCGCTTGGGCGACCGGGTGCATTTCCTTCATCTGCGCAACGTCGCGCTGGAGGAGACCCATCTGGGCGGGTCCTTCCACGAGGCCGCGCATCTTGAGGGCAACACCGACATGGTCGCGATGATCGCCGCCATCCTAGCGGAGGAGACCCGCCGCCGTGCAGAGGGCCGCGACGACTGGCAGATCCCCTTCCGCCCCGATCACGGCCAGGACATCCTGGATGACCAGTCCCGCAAGGCGCAGCCCGGCTATCCCGCCATCGGTCGCCTCAAGGGCCTGGCCGAACTGCGCGGAATCGAGACCGCGCTGTCCCATCCGCTGGTGGCGCAGCGCGGCTGAGGTGATTGGACGGGTTATTCGCATCATGAAACGCCTTGTCATGATGCGAATAACCGCCATAATCCCCTCATGCAGATCTGGGAAAGCCCTGCCTGGCCCAATTTCCGCCACGACCCCTCCCTGACCGAGGGGCGGCTGGCGGCGTTTTCCGCACGCCTCGGCGCCATCACCGGCCTGCACCACGCCCTGACCCCCGACGAACGGCGCGAGGCCTTCCTGCGCGCGGTCACGACCGAGGCCGTGTCCTCCTTCGCGATCGAGGGGGCCAGCCTGCCCGCGGCCCAGATCCAGGCCTCGGTCGTGGCCTCGATGGCGCATCGGGGTGCCGAACCCGTGCGGCGCAGCGACGCCATCGCCGACCTGATGCTGCAGGCCCGCGCCGGGGGGCCGCCCTTGGACACCCCCACCCTGTGGCACTGGCACCGCCTGCTGTTCCACGGGCTAGAGGTCGAGGACAAGGGCCGCTGGCGTCGCTTTGCCATGGTCATCACCCGCAGCGCGACCGCCGGCCGGGACGAGGTCCTCTATGCCGCGCCCCCTGCCGACCGCGTCCCCGCGATGATGGACGATTTTCTGACAGCCCTGCAGACCGACGACCGCCCCGCGCCGATCCGCGCGGCGCTGGCGCATCTGTGGTTCGAATCCATCCACCCCTTCTCGGACGGCAACGGGCGGCTTGGCCGGGCGCTGGTCGAACATGTCTTCGCCCGCGACGGGGCCGCCCTGCCCTTCTCGCTGTCGCGCCAGATCGAGGCCGACAAGCGCGGCTATTACGCGGTGCTGCAGGCCGGGCGGCAGGTGGTGGGCGCGGCGATCGACGCCACGCCCTTCGTGATGTGGTTCCTGGACCGGCTGATCGCGGGGGTCGACGATGCGGTCACGGACGCCCGCTTCCTGGTGGCGCGCAACGCCTTCTTCCTGCGCCACCGCCCCCCGCCGCGCGCCGAACGCGTGCTGCGCCGCCTGTTCGCCGAAGGCCCGGCCCGCGTGGCCCAGGGCATCTCTGCCGCCCCCTACGGGCGCATCGCGGGCGTGTCCGCCGCGACCGCCACGCGCGACCTGACCGACCTGGAGGCCGCCGGAATCCTGCGCCGCGGCCCCGAGGGCGGCCGGTCGACCCGCTATCTTCTGGTGATGGCCTAGCCGAACAGGCCCGGCGACATGTCTTCCCAGAACGCCCCGATCCGGGCGGCGTTCAGGGGCGACATCCAGCCGTGGCGCTCGAAATCGGCGCGCGCGGCGCGGTCGGTCAGCTGGCTCAAGAACAGCCGCCGGTCGGCGTCGCGCTGCGTCGGGGTGCGCTGGCGGATCACCTCCAGGATGCGGCGCAGCCGTTCGGCCTGCGGGTTGGGCGGTTCGACCGTCACCGGGTCGGGCGTGCCGAAATCGCCGTCCAGCGCGGCGCTGAGATAGCCCACCTTGCTGACCACGTTCCGCCGCGCCTCGACGTAATCCAGCTTGGCCGACACGACCTCCTCGCCATGCGCCGACAGCCATTGCCGCGCCAGCCGGTCGCTGACCCCAAGCGCGCGCAGCCGGCCATAGACGGCGCCGTGCCGCGCCCCCTCGCCGTCGTCCATGTCCAAAATCGCCAGCTGCGGGTTCTCGGTGATCAGGAACCGGATATGAGTGACCGCCCTGCCCTGCTTCTTGGTCTCGGGCGTCAGGATGATGTTCGAGGTCTTGTTCACCTCGCTCACGGCGGGCTTGATGATCTTGGCGTTCAGCTGCTTGAACACCTCGTAATAGGCCGACCCCTCGACTCCCATCAGCCGCCGGAACAGATCCAGCGGCCACCACCCCGTCGAGCCGGTCCGCACGAAGCGATAGCAGTTCTCGTACAGCGCCAGCGCATGCCCGGAGGTGAACCGCCGCTGCATGTTGAGGTTGATCAGCGCAAAGACCTTGGGGTCGTGCAGCTTCTCGGCCAGGGCCGGGGAATAGGCGTATTCGCAGATCCCGCCCTTCAGCTTGGCATAGCTCAGCAGGCTGGACACGCCCCATTCCTGACGCCCCTTGTCGTCCAGCATGTCCCATTCCGCGACGGTCTCGACCAGCCCGCGCAGCGACTGCTTCAGCGTGTCCATGTCGTTGCTGTTGTACCCGATCATCAGGCACAGGGTCCGCGCGTCGATCTGGTGGCTGGGCCGCGACATCAGCGTGTCATAGGCGTTCAGCAGCAGCACGTTGGACAGCTTGCGCTGCAGCAGCGTCAGCTTGCCCGACACGTGGATCGCCGCCACATGCTTCTTGACCGCACCGCGCCTGAGCGCGCCGGACAGCTGGTCGCGGGGGATGTCGTCCATGAGGTCTGCCATTGTCCTGCCTGTCCCTATGCTGCCGCAAAAGGCACCCTGCGGCAACAGCCTTTCAGGCACCCTTGCCGCGACTGTCGCCATCCCGAAGACGGGCACCTTGCAACGCAGGCGTCGCACTAAGGCACCCGTTTCCGGGACGGACACCCCTGGCAAACCGTGCCCCGTGGGCTTTTTCTGCCCCAAACAGGCCCCTCCCGTTCCCCGGCACCCCTCAACCCGAGAATCGGCGCCCCTCCCCCTGTTCCCGGGCACCCGTCATCCCGGATAAGGGTCCCCTTCGTCCTGCATATGGGTTCCGAACTAAATTCAGCTCATTGAAAGTACTATATTCTTTTATCGCAAAGACTCTAAAGTCTCTAAACAAGATACAAGCTTTAGGCGGCTGCTTTTTCTGATTTGAGAAGGGTTTCGCGGCGAAACCGGGCAATTTTGTTCCCAACCGAGGGATGATGTGCGATAGAAAGTGCAGTACGCCTCGGAACACGATACATCGCAGCAGGAACGAG
>NZ_CP034812.1:0-159820 GCF_004010775.1 Paracoccus sp. Arc7-R13
GTGAATGACATCATGGAGTACACACCAATTTCGCCGTTTATGCGGCCGATCTCGCACGCCCATTTGCGCCTGGTCGAGCGACCTGAGGGTTCTGTCTCTGGCAGGCCGGTGAACAAATGGGAACTCTTCCGCGAGCTGTCTAAGGCGCAGGCCACATTTGGGATCTCCGAACGCGATTTGACCGTCCTGCAGGGTCTTCTCAGCTTCTTTCCGAATGATGCACTTGGTGAGAATGCCCAGATGGTCGTGTTTCCCTCGAACAAGGCAATCTGTGAGCGGCTAAATGGGATGCCCTGCTCTACAATGCGTCGCCACCTCGCCCGTCTGGTGGGAGCGGGCTTGCTCATACGGCATGACAGCCCAAACGGGAAGCGTTATGCCCGCAGGCGAGGCGATGAACGCGTGGCTTTTGGCTTAGATCTGTCACCACTTTACTGCCGAGCAGAGCAGATCGCACGAGCCGCAGATGCCGTGCGAGAGGCAGAGGAACGTGTGCGTCGCTTGAGAGAGGTCGTGAGCCTCATGCGGCGCGATCTCGCGGCCTTGGCTGTGTTTGGTAAGGATATCTATCCTGGGCTCGGGTTCTGGGATCAGATCCACAACACTTCTCTAGTCACGGCTCGCGCACTCCGCCGCAAGCTTTCACTCGAGGAACTCTTCGCTTATCGCGGGGATCTTCAAGTCCTTCTCGACCAGGCACGCAACATAATTGATGGACCTGAAACAGAAAAATTGAGCACCAATGGTGCCCACTCTGAGCGCCACCATCATAATTCAGATAAAGAATATATTGATTTTGAACCGGCCTTAGAAAAAGGTGGGGCCGTGGCCGCGGCCGCCGAACCTGAAAATTATCCTGATGAGTCTGAGGCTGACATCGTGGAAGCCGACCAAAGACTAGGGCCAAATATTCCCCTTCATTTGGTGATCGCAGGCTGCCCAACGCTGGCCACTTTCTACCAAGGAGATATTCGACACTGGCACCAACTTTATGACGCTGCTTGCAGTGTGCGACCAGCCATGGGCATTAGCGCCTCTGTTTGGGAGGAAGCACAGCGATTTATGGGCCCCGAACAGGCGTCGATCGTCGTAGTTGCCATGCTCGAGCGGTTTTCCGATATAAAATCACCTGGAGGCTACTTGCGCGCGCTCACATCCAAGGCCGCTGCAGGCAAGTTCTCGTGTGGGCCTATGGTGATGGCGCTAATAAGTAAGAAAAATGCGGCTTAACAGCTGTTAAGTGCAGAGTAGGGCGAAGAATTAGACCGGTGCGACTTTACACCTGTTAAAAGCGGCTCTGGTAGGCTCTGTTGCAAAAAATCGGTCATGGCATTCATTTCGCGAATCCCGCATAGTAGATGGGGCAGATGAGCAGACCCACACCCCCTACAAGACCAGGAACTGGCCCATCTGTAACGAAGGTCTGAAGCGACGTGGCTCGCTGACAATCTGGTTCGATCCCGAGATAACGTGGAGGCCGAGCCAATTGGCAAATGTGGCCGACGGCCTGACTATAGTGACGCAACTATCCAGACCTGCCTGACGATGAAGGTGTTGTTCGATATGCCGCTCAGGTAGATGACAGACATTCTTGAACGGCTTCAACGCACCCGGCATGCCCGTCACTGAAGCCGTGGGATGAACTTGGCCCATGGAAAGGGGAACCTCGAACCTCAGCCGCTTTGTGCAACAGAACCCAGCTAAACCATTAGCTTGTTTATGTGCGGCGCGTCAGGCGCAGCGCCCCTGCTTGGCGGACAGACTGGACTCCGCGCACAATTTTGTCGGTAAAGGCCGGGCTGAACGCGCCGCGTGGCGAACGTTCATCCAATGTATAGGAGGATTCCAGCACATCGGCATTCAGCTCGTTCACCATAACCCAGAGGGGAATGGAGACATCCAACTTGGCGCGCCGGGCCTCTGTTTCGGGAACAGCGATGCCGACCTGATCTGGTCTCGGCTCTTTGCTGGTGATAGCGGCAATAAACAAGACATGCTTGCCAGCTTCGTTGACGACCACAACTGCAACACAGCTCGGGCGTTTCTTGCGGCCTTCTGCCTCGCCGCGCGTGGCCTGCCATTTCCATAAGTAATGATAGCCGAATACCTGCCCGGCCTTCGGGAAATCATCGGCCATGAAAATGGCCCTCGATGCCCTTGTCCAAGAGGGTGCCCAGATCATCGGGCATGTCTGCCACGTCTACCGCAACCTGTGAGCCGTGATCGGATGTCATAGCCTCGTACTGCTGCATCGACATGACCACGAAACGTGGTTTGCGATGCTTGGTGATCGCGACCGGTGCCAAGGCTGCAGCCTCGAAGAGATCGCCTGTGTTACGAGTTAGATCAGCAGCACGAAACTCTCTCATAGCAACAGCCCCATAAATGTTGGTATTACCCATGATATACAGATATTCTGAATATATGGCAAGTGGTGCTGCCAGAAATAAAGTGCGGGTTAGGGCTTCTAGCATCTGTCCTCAACGGATTGCCGGCCGTCTACTCGTTAAGCAGCCGCCCTCTCGGCTACTGTTTAGAGAAGCTAAGAGAATGTCAGAAGAACCAGCGCTATTCTTGCAGCCGCTTGTCTGGTGAAGCGCAATGCAAACCTATCGCTTGCGGAAGTGACCTAGAGGTTCGTGTGTGGTCAGTCTTTGCTGCCCGTGGAGAGCGCTGCCAGAGAAGCGGTCGGTTTTCTTGCGATCCTTGTGCCCGGCTCGATCGGGGAGCCTAGGCGCAAGAAAACCCGTTGCGAAAATCAATGACACCTTGCAGGGTATGCGCAGTCTTTTCTTGCGGGGTGCGCGGTGCTTATCGGCTACATGAGAGTCTCGAAATCGGACGGCACCCAAACGCTCAGCCCGCAGCGCGACGCACTGCTAGCGGCGGGTGTCGATCCGGACCGGATTTATGAGGATCTGGCTTCTGGTCGCCTCGACGCACGTCCTGGTCTGCTGGCCTGCCTCAAGTCACTCCAGCCGGGCAACACGTTGGTCATCTGGAAGCTGGATCGGCTTGGCCGCGATCTTCGTCACCTGGTCACCACCGCCGAAGCCTTGAGAGAGCGGGGCGTCGGCTTGAAGGTTCTGGCCGGTGCGGGCGCGCAGATCGACACGACCACCGCCAACGGCAGGCTCGCGTTCGGCATCTTCGCCGCATTTGCAGAGTTTGAGCGGGAGCTGATCGTTGAGCGGACGCAAGCAGGGATTGTCGCTGCCCGTGCCCGTGGCCGGCTTGGAGGACGCCCGCGCAAGATGGATAGAACGACCCTGAGCATGGCGATGACAGCCATGTCCGACCGCAACGCCGTTGCCAAAGAGGTCGCGCGCCGCCTTGGGATCACGACCACCACCCTCTATGCCTACGTCAACGGGGACGGCAGCCCGAAGGCTGCAGGGCAGGCTTTGCTTGATGGCATCCCCCTGCAACAGGCTCGCAACTAAGCTGGTCGCAGCTTGGGCACCCGTTTCACCTAAATCAGTTAGCGGCTTGACGCCGCAGGGGGTGTTCGGGTTATGGCTGGTGTTCCCGTATTGTTCTAATAGCCATGACCCTGCATTTAAGCCCCATCAAGATCACGCTCGTAGACCGGCATGTGCCCTTGGCATCCATGCCGGTTCCGGCTGGTTTTCCGTCACCGGCCGCGGATGATCTTGAGGATACGATCGACCCGATCAAGTGGGTGGTGCGGCATGAGCATGCGACCTTCTGGTGGCGGGTGTCTGGCGACAGCCTGGAGGCCGAGGGCATCCTGGACGGCGACCTGATCGCCGTGGATCGCGCGGGCAAGCGCCGTCATGGCCGCATCGTCGTCGCGGTGGTCGATGGCGCCATTACCGTCAAGAAGCTCGCCAAACGCGATGGTGTCTGGTTTCTCGATCCGCGTGCCCGTGCGGATGGCTATGCCACAATCCCGGTCACGGAGACGACCGAAATATGGGGCGTTGTCGCCGGTGTCGTCCGCCGCCTGCCCATAGAGTAGGGGCAGCCACGGTGGAGCAATCCGACCGCCCCATTGCGCTGATCGACTGCAACAATTTCTACGTCAGCTGTGAGCGCGTGTTTGATGTGTCGTTGCGTGGCATCCCCGTCATTGTCCTGTCGAACAATGACGGCTGCGCCGTCGCCCGGAGCGACGAAGCCAAGGCCCTTGGGATCAAGATGGGCGAGCCGGTTTTCAAGATCCGTGATCTGATGAAGCGGCATGGGGTCAAGGCGCTGTCATCGAACTACACGCTTTAGTTAGTTACGTGGAATGCCTGCACGCGTGGTACCCTCTGCAGGCGGAGAAACGTCATGCAGTATGCGCCGTCACTACAGATCCCCTTGGTGAAATATCCACTGCTGGCCGAGTGGCTGGAGCTGCTCGGGAACCTCGGTCGCGCACCCGCAACGCTCGATGCCTATGCTCGTGGTGTCAGCCATTTTCTCGCGCACTGCGAGGCCGCAAGTGTCGCCGCCGAGGCGGCGACACTTGCGGATTTGTCAGTTTATGTCCGAACCCTATCGGAGGGTACGGGCCGGATTGCGAATGCCTCACTGCATCAGCGGTTAAGTGCCATCCGTTTGTGGTATGATCACCTGATCTACGAAGGGTTGCGTTCGACCAATCCCTTGCCGCGCGGGCACATTTCTCTAGCCCGGCATATCCCTGGGCACTCAGGCTTCAGCCGTGGACTGGTCCCTCGCCTGGTCAAGCTCCCTCACGTGCCCTCTGATCCAGACTGGGAGCGCGTTCTCATGGTCGCCGCCCACGATACGGTGCGCAACAGGTTGATGCTGGCCCTCGGATATTATGGGGCATTGCGGCGCGAGGAACTGGTCTCGCTGCGTGTCAGCGATCTTGATTTCGCGCACAGGTTAGTGTCGCTGCGTGCCGAGACCACTAAAAGTAAACGGGCGCGCGTGGTGTCCTATAGCCCGGAGGTCGCTCCAACTCTTATCAGTCATCTCAATACTCTCGTGAGGAGCGGCGGACAGGCTGGCCCCATGTTTCGTTCGCAATCAGATCGAAATCGTGGCGCACAGCTGTCGATATGGTCGTGGAGCAAGATCGTCGCGCGGTGGGCCGCGGACGCCAAAGTGGATAGTTTTAGCACGCACACTCTCCGACATCTGCGCCTCACACACCTCGCCAGGGCAGGATGGCATCTTCACGAGCTCTCAGCTTACGCCGGGCATGCGGATCCAAAGACGACTATGGTCTATCTACATATAGCCGGAGCTGACCTGGCGCGGCGCATGGCACAATCGGTTGCGCATATCGACGCTCGGGTAACTACTTCGTTGTTTGGTGAACACCATGGGTGACCGTGCAAAAACTTTGATTGGCGGGCACTACTCGCTCTTCGACCCGGCGTCCCTTAATTTGGCCGGAAAGCTCACGGTGGATGAGCTCATCGCCTTACGCGGCCGAGATGAGGCATTCGTTGAAGACCTCAAACTCTCCATCCCCCGCCTTGTTGATCCGTTGCTAGCGATCGGTGAATGGGGGGACGTCTCTGCTGCCAAGCGTGAAAACAGCATCATGGCCATAATGAACGCGATGGCATCGACGCAAACTCCCTATTGGCAGTGGGACAAGGCGAGATGGCTTGCGCTGCAGAATCAGAAATCTACGTCTCGTCCGTACCTGACCGCGATCGCTTATCATCTTGGTGGCCTGCGCGACGTTACGAGTCTCACAAAACGTAGAAATCTCGGTCTTTATGCTCGAGCGATCTATGGGTCTGACATTTTCTGGCGGGAACATGGGCGGCTTATGACGGCTCTGAGTTCTCTAGGCTACAGTGGGCAGCATCTTGAGATTGTCCTGACAAGTGTCCTCGGCCACCTCATGCTCGAAAATGGGGATCCCCGGCTCGAAACCTTCACGGTCGAGTTGTTGCAGAAGGGTCAAGCCAGTCGCAATGACAGCATCGCACGATCTATTGGCAAGGTGTCGAATGGCCTGGCTGCCATGGGTATCATCGAAACGCCCTTGCGGATGCGCAATTATGTTGGATGGAGGGACAAAAGCACCGATGGGGTATCGACCGAATGGGCTCAGTGGTGCGCCCGCTGGCGTGAGACATCGACTCTTCGGCCGCAAACCCGCGAAAGCAACTACAGCCTGATCCTACGCATCGGGCTTTGGCTGGCCAAAGAACATCCGCAGGTCAAGTCCCCTGCGGACTGGGACAAACCGACATGCGCGGCGTTTCTCGCTGCGGTGGACCGCATGACCGTTGGTGAATGGCGGCTTAAGTCTGCGCCGTTGCGCGAGACCAAGAGACGTGGGGCGCAGATCGCAGCCAATTCAAAGCGAACATTCCTCCACGCTATGAGGCGCTTTTTCATCGATATCGAGCTCTGGGGGTGGGCATCCCTGCGCTTCAGCCCCCGCTATCATCTCGCGACACCGAGGGCAGTGACTTTCAACAGCGGCGTCAAGCCGCGGGTCATCGACGATGCCATGTGGCTAAGGCTGATCTGGGCCAGCCTTAATATCGAACAGGAGGATCTTCTATCTGATCGGTGGTACCCACTGGCTTTGATACAGGCGCTGGCTGTGATCTGGACGCATTGTGGCTTGCGGCAGAATGAGATTTTTCGGCTCCCAATGGGATGTGCCAAGGCACAGTCCGAGGACATCGTCAACGAGGACGGCAGCGTCGTGACAGCGGGCACGTTGTGCTATCTGGATGTCCCTGCGAGCAAGACTTTCCGTGCCTATGTGAAACCCGTTGCCGGCGTTGTGAAGGAGAGGATCGATGCCTGGGCGGCACAGCGGCCGCCTCATCAGGCCCCATTAATTGATGAACGGACCGGCGAGCGCGTCGAGTTCCTGTTCCAGTATCGCGGCCGGCGGGTGGGCACGGCTTTGATGAACATGACGATCATCCCGATCCTGTGCGCCAAGGCGGGGCTGCCTGCAAATGATAGCATGGGAGCGATCACCAGCCACCGCGGCCGGGCATCGGCGGTGACAGCGCTTGCCAGCGTCACCAAGGGCATGTCCCTGATAGAGCTCATGGAGTGGTCAGGGCACACATCTCCCAAGTCGACGATGCACTACATCCGCATTCGACCAACCCGCCTGGCAGCGTCGTTCGCGCAGGCTGATCACATGGCACATATGGTGGCAGTGCTTGTCGACCACGATGCCATCGCGCGTAAATCAGACGAGCCTTACGCATTCTATGACTTAGGCGACTCGTACTGCTCAAATCCGTTCTGGAGCGCATGCCCGCATCGGATGGCCTGCGCTGGATGTGATTTCAATGTGCCAAAGACCAGTGCTCGGGCGCATGCCTTGGAAAGTCAGGCCTCAATTCGGCGGTATCTTGAAGAGGTGCCCCTGAGCGCTGATGAGCGCTTGATCGTACAAGGTGACGCCGAAAAAATTGCCTCGTTCATCGATAAGCTAAGCGGAGTGGCTACCCCGGATGGGCGTACACCAACACAAATTAGCCAGTCTGAAAGCCCGCAGATAAAAGACGTTTAGCAAGGTGGCCAGCTTTACGTAAGCGAGCGGCTGCAAAAGGATCGGACAGGCCCCTGTATCATCGATGTCCGTAAGAGGATCCTTAACCGGATGGCCATCTATGGCCTTGAAGAACTCAGAACGGCTCAACATTTGCTGGCTGCAAAAAGTCTCAGATGACTAGTCCGATTTCTTTTGCAATGAAGGGGCGTCTATCGTTACAATTAATGGCATGACACAGATTTTGATTGGCTACGCCCGCTGCTCCACGGACAAACAGGATCTCGCTGCTCAGAAAGGCATCCTTGCCAGCCTGGGGGTCACTGCCGATCGTATCTACACTGACTACGGCTTTACCGGAACGAACCGTGCCCGCCCTGGCCTTGATCAAGCGCTTTCAGCCTTGCGCGAGGGCGATACACTGATTGTGCCGAAGCTGGACCGGCTGGCGCGTTCCGTCCCTGATGCTCGCGACATTGCCGACGGCCTCGCTGCACGCGGGATCAAGCTTCAACTTGGTGCTTCCATCCATGATCCAGCAGACCCCATGGGCAAGCTGTTCTTTAATATCCTGGCGACCTTCGCTGAGTTTGAGGCAGACCTGATCCGTATGCGGACCCGAGAAGGCATGGCAGTGGCCCGCGCCAAGGGCAAGCTGCGCGGCAAGAAGCCGAAGTTGTCAGAACGACAGCATCAGGAGCTGCGGCGCATGTATGACACTGGTAAGTATTCCATCACCGATCTGGCTGAGGTATTTTCGATCTCACGGCCGACTGTGTATCGCACCCTAGACCGGCAGGCGGCGGCTTAATGGCGGATGAGCCAAAGCCCCCACGCGCACCATCGCTCAAAAGCGAGACCCGTCAAACCAACTGGCGGCGTACCAATCCGCCAAAGTATCAGGCTCACCTTGCTGTTCAGCGGGCGGTTACCTCGGGTGCCCTAGTAAAACAGGTCTGCGAGGTATGCGGGGCTGCAAAGGTCGATGCTCATCACGACCGGTATGATGAACCATTGAGCGTGCGGTGGCTCTGCCGCCGCCATCACGTCAAATTACACTATTATGGTGAGGATATGTTTCCTGTCGGCCGACCGCAGGCGGAGTAGGGCGCGAGTTCTAATAGGATTAAAGTTCGTTCTGTCGGCTAAAAGGATCATTACGCGAAGTAGACGGAAGGGCAGCACTCATGCACCGACACGAAGAGCCCATTGCAGACCTTGCCTACGTTTGTACTGTGGCAGCCGTCGGAAAGGTGGCCGCATAATGAACCAAGCCTTCATCTTTGATGTCTTTGGGACGCTTCTAGACTGGCGCACAGGGGTAGCCACACAGCTCAAACATGCTTTCGAAATGCGTAGCCTGAGTATCGATCCATTAGCGTTCTCTGATTACTGGCGCGCTTTGTATGGACCAGCGATGGACAGGGTTCGCTCAGGCAGTCGTGGTTATGTTCGGCTTGAAGAACTCCATCGTGAAAACCTGGATGAAACACTCCAAGTGTTCGGCATTGCCGATGCTTTCGATCACCAAGCGCGGAAAGATCTTAGTTCGGCGTGGGAGCGTCTGCCGCCATGGCCGGACGTCTGCGCGGGGATGGCACGTCTTCAACCGCTAGGTTTTCTTGCGCCTTGCTCGAATGCCTCGATCGCGATGTCAGTTCGGATGGCCCGGTACGCAGACTTCAGGTGGGATGCAATCTGCGGTGCAGAACTGGCACGGGATTATAAACCTAGCCCGTCTGTATACCTCGCTGCTGCGAAAGCACTTGCCCTGCCCCCGGAGCGTGTTGTGATGGTTGCAGCGCACAACGGTGATCTAGCAGCTGCAAGCCAGGCGGGTCTTCGAACCGCGTTCTTTCCCCGAGCAAATGAGCATGGCCCAGGGCAAAAAACCAATCTTGTCCCTGATGGGGACTGGGATTTCGTAGCGGCTGACCTGTCTGATCTAGCAAGAAAGATCGAAGAGCAGTTGTGATCTTCTACTAATGCTCTGAAGAATTTCGACTTAGCATACGTCTGCTTGGTCCCGCATAGCAGACGCTTGCCCATCGCCGCCGTGCGTCAGCTATGCGGGACCAAGCGGCCGCTCGCCTCAATTTAAAGTAGTAGTCCTCGCCGGGAGTAGGTCATTCGGGGATCTTGGCACATCATTAGCAGGTCGCGGGGCAGGTCTGTTTGGTGCCGATCTCTAACCCGCACTGATTGCGTAGTCCACTATGGCAGCGAAGCCCCACCATCGTTGCCGCGATTGCTTTTCTCCATCATCAGAGCAGCAACCACAGTTCCAACGGCGCAAAGCATCGCTGTGAAAAGAAAGACATAGCTGCTGCTGATCGGATAGAGCCGCGCGCTTATCAGAATGGCCAGCGCCGTGATAAGCCCCGTCGAGGCCCAGTAGACGCCCGTTGCACTTGAAAGAAACGCGGGCGCGATGTTCTGCCGGATATATGAGGCAACGCCGATCTGGGTCAGACCAAGCGTGGCGCCTTGCAGGATCTGAACGACAAGGGTCGGCGCAAGCTCGGCCGACAGGCCAAAAATGCCCCATCGCAGGATGCCCGCGATGCACGCGATGACTATGATCTTTCTTGACGTAAGCCGGGCCGTAATGCGTCCGCCGAACACGAAGGCAACGATTTCCACCCCCACGCCGATGCTCCAGAAAATGCCAATGGTCGAGGTTGAATGTCCCGCCTCCAGCCAGCGGAAAGTGCTGTAGGCGTAAAAGACGCCATGGCATGCCTGGGAAATCGCCGCGCTGCCCAGCAACATGAGAAAGCCACGATTGCTCAGGGCGCTCAGGATTGCGGCGGTCGTTATCAAAGGCTGGGCATCCCGCGCGCGGGCTGGAAGCCCCTTCGATGTCACAATCTGCGCCAGCAGGATCGCAAGAAGCAGCCAGAGGATCGCCCTGGTGTCAAACCAGTCGACAAGAAACCCGCACAGCAAGGTTGTTGCGACAACGGATGCTGAACCCCAAGCGCGAACCTGCCCGAAATCCAGCCGGTAAGCGGTCAGATTTGCAATCAGAATGGATTCAGCCAGCGGCACCAGCGGCGAGATGAACGACCGATAGGTGAGAAAGAGTAAGGCGACCAGAACCGCCCCGCTAATTGCCGTCAACGCAAGCGTCGCTAATGTCGCGCAGACGATAAGGCCGATCAATATCGCCTTATTCCGATGCGTGCGGTCCGCGACTGTGCCGACCAATGGGTTGACGACCACGGCGATAGTTGCCGCCGCCGCCAGACAGGTTCCGATGGTCGCCTCGCTGAGCCCCTGATCCTTCAGCCAGAGGGGCATGAAGGTGATCCCGATAGCGATCTGCGCATAAAGCGCGAAATAGAACGCATAGAACACCATCCTCAGTCTCTCCGAAAAATAACTGCTGCCGCAGGAAATCAGTCCATGTCGTGAAAATGAGTACATGTCGTAAGCGGCGTAGCCCTGCCAAAGAGGACAGGGAGCACAAAATGTCCCAATCTTCCAGATGATGCCGATCGTCGCAGATTTTTATGGTTCCTCACCATATCAGGTTCGGCTTGTAAGCAATTTGACCCCCGCAAAGGTAAAGAACACCCCTACTAATCCTGCATCTATCCACCTGCGAGCGCGATCATAGGCTATGACAACGCGATTGGTGAGAACGCGACCGCATAGCCTCCTAGATCGCCGAGGCCCAATGACCGCTCAGGGCTCTTCAGGTAGCTGTCGCCGCAGCTCGGTGGCGTCCGCTATGCGGGACGGAGCGGACGCTCGCCGCTTGCACTTATTCAGAAGGACTGAATCGCAAAATTCCTGAAACTTTGGGACCATTATTAGAATCCGCGGGGTGAGAAACGCCGTCCATCACCACAACTTCAGGAAAATCAAATGGGCTGATGTTATCAATGCAAGCGACGTTGACACCAAACTGGCTTGGGTTTGAGCGGCGCTGATGGTGAGTATAGATCCCACAGGTCTTACAAAAGTAATGCTTCGCCGTTTCTGTATTGAATCGATAAAGGGTGAGATTATCTTCGCCAGCGACAAATTCTATATCCGACAGCTGTGCCGAGACGGCAATGGCCCCCCGCATTCGACAGTAAGAGCATGAACACCGCCGGATCGTGTTGAACTCGTCCGTCAGTCGGATCCTGAACTGCACAGAGCCGCAATGACAGGCTGCATAGTGCTGTTTTCGTTGAGCGTTCATCGGGGGGAACCTCCTTGCTTAGAGTAAAGCGTAAACGCCACTTCTTCTAGTCGCAATGATGGCCAAGGGCTCTATTCAGACGTCGCCGGGCGCACCTATTAGAAGCTTCTCGGAACAAAGTCGCCAGCCAACACTTGGACTGCTATACGCACCATGTTCTCTGTCTTTCTGGTGCAAACCTAAGGATGGGGAGTGCAGATGAATAGCTCTAGGAAGTTTGCAGGGCATTGCCTTTGTGGCGAAGTCGTAGTGAGCGTTGACGGTCAGCACGACGCACAGCCAGGTGCATGTCACTGCCGTATGTGCCAAAGATGGTCCGGCGGGGTATTCCTTGCTTTCACGGCCGCTGCCGAAGCGGTTACGGTGGAAGGCCCCGTCAGGCGTTTTCAGTCCACTTCGTTTGCTGAGCGTGCGTTTTGCGGCACGTGCGGAACGCATCTCTGGATGCGAAATACCGATGATCAGGCAGCAGAATACGAGCTGATGCCTGGGTTGTTTGATGCAGCTCATGACTGGCCGCTCCGTTCTGAGATTTACACAGACAAGGCCATGGCTTCAGTTCGCTTGGAGGGCGATCACCCACGCAAAACCCAAGCGGAATTCGAGGAGTCGAACCAGCATATTGACTGATACGCCTAGCCCCCGGTTACGGTAGATTAACCCCGTCGCTGATAGTTACTTCGGCACTGACGGGCGGCTATGGGCTCTTCAAGTCGATGACCCTGCGCCGCGTCGTTTGCCGCTTTGCGGGACATGGACGAAGAGGGCTCTCAACGACTTGTGCAAAAGGGCGGCCTAACCGTCGCGTCCGGGCTCATCTGGATTGTTGGAATAAAGCGCAATCTTGTTTCCCTGAGGGTCCCGGAGGTAGCCAACGTAGAAATGAGGGCCATACCCATCGCGGAAGCCAGGTTGGCCTTCGTCCCTGCCGTTGGCAGCGAGCGCTGCCGAATGAAGTTCACGGACTTCTTGCTGGCTTCGTGTCTGGAATGCGACCATCGCGCCATTGCCAACCGATGCCGGACGTCCGTCAAATGGGGGTTTGACGTAAAATGCTGGCAAGACGGCAGGCTCATCAGGAAGCTCGGGGAATTCGTAGCTTAGACCTTCCGGGCCTTCTACCAGTTCGTAGCCGAGGGCAGGCAGGAATGCAGAGTAAAATCGCTTTGCGCGCGGGATGTCATCGGCACCGACGGTGATATAGCTGATCATACAACAGGTCCATTGTCAGAGGATGATACGGAACAGAGCCGCCGGTCAGAGCGCGCGTGCTTTGATTTCGATTGGGTCAATTCCACCTTGCCGCATCTTCTTCTCTGCCTTGGATCTGATGACAGCAAGCAAGGTCATCAATGCCGTGTCATGGGCGCATTCGCGGTCCATCTTTGTGTAGACGAGACCCAACTCTTGCTCGGTCCAGGTCTGTAAATCCGCAAGATTGTGTTGGTGCTGCACCTCAAGTTTGTCGAGGGCGCGTGCAAACTTCGCCTCGGGGGTCTCACAGTCCTCGTATTCGCGCCATAGCTCTATGAGCAGTCTTCCCGAAGCTGCTGGAAGCATCCCTCGCATTGCTTCCATAGCTTCAGCTTCATCGGCAAGCTTGGTGTCTTTACGGGCGCTTTCTTCAAAGTAAGGGATATCCCCGGTGATGGCCTCTGCTATGTCGTGAAGCGCGATCAGCTTCAGGGTTTGCCCCAGATCAACAGGATGCTGAAGGTGCGGAGCCATCAGGACGGCCGCCACTGACATCATCCACGTATGTTCCGCGACACTTTCCTGCCGGCCATTCGATAGCCAGCTATGGCGCATCTCGGTCTTCAGATTTTCGGCCAAGCTCAACACGTCCACAATGCCCTCAGCATCGGCACTGGGAAGTGTCGCGCTATCGCATTTGTTTTCTGTCATGGGGCCCTCCTGTCACGGCCAAACAGATGCGCCTTCCAGACCGGTGGTTTCTGGCAGGCCGCAGATCAGGTTCGCGTTTTGCACCGCATGACCGGCTGCACCTTTGCCGAGATTATCCACCACACCCATCGCGATCACTAGGTTTCGCTCTGGATCAGCTGCATAGCTGACGAATGAAAGGTTCGAGCCCGAAGCCCATTTTGTTTGCGGCGGCTTATCGGTCACCCGCACAAAGGCACGGTCGACATAGTAGCGCCTTGCCGCGTCTAGGCACTGATCGGTGGTCGCGGCTCCTCGACAGTAGATAGTGACCAGCACGCCACGGGTCATCGGCACCAGATGCGGCGTGAAGACCAGCCCCGAGGCGTCGCCACCGCTGAGCTGTTCGATGGTCTTGGCTATTTCGGGCATGTGGACATGCTTGAGCAGACCATAGGGCTGCAAGTTCTCGTTGCTCTCTGCGTATCCGAACTTGCTGTCACCACCGCCCCGACCTGCGCCAGAAATGCCGGTCTTGGCGTCGATGATGATGTTGCTGGGCGCGATCAGCTTGTTTACGAGCAGTGGAGCCAGCGCATTCAGCGTAGCTGCAGGAAAACAGCCGGGGTTGGCGACGCGGCTCTGACCTTCGAGCTGTGCAGGCCAGACGTCGGCCAATCCGTATGCCCATCCCTCGGCGTAGCGGTGGTCGCCCCCAATATCAACGATCTTCACCCCATCCGGAACGCGCGCCAGTGCTTCGGCCGATGTGCCCGTAGGCAGCGAGGCGAAGAGCACGTCTAGCTTCGGCAGCGCAGCAGGGTCCCACTTCTCGATCACCAGGTCGGCCAGCTTGTCGGGCACGCTAGGAAAGCGATCAATCAACCGACTGCCGGCGCTACCCTCGCCTGCGGCATAGACCAGCTCGAACGACGGGTGGCTTGCGATCAGGCGCAGCGCTTCACCGCCGCCAAAACCGCTGATGCCGACAATGCCGACGCGAATGCTCATGGTGATGTCCTACTTACAAAAGCGGTAAACATAATCAGCAAGTTCACTGGAAACTTCGATGATTTACGCCCCATTGTCCACGCTTCCCACACAAATCCGCTGCCGATCCCCGGACCATGGAAGCGGCAAAATAAAAGGTTCAGCGTACTGCCGCGACAGACTGGCGGGGATTGACTTCTATTCCACATAAATGGAGATTTTTCGAGACGCGTCTCAGCAGTCTTGCAAAACTATTCCCCGCGCATTGAGAATTATTCAATTGATGAATCATTCGTCCAATTGAGCGGGTTCAAAGATCGCATGGAAACCCATGCGGCCCAAATGCGGGATGCAGTCAAAACCGAAACAGGCATCCCAACATGTGTCGGCATCGCGCCCACCAAGACGCTTGCCAAGCTGGCGAATTACGCCGCCAAGAAGAACCCGATCTTTTCCGGGGTCTGCAATCTCATGAACGAGGACGTGCGGGACTATGTAATGCGTCGCATTCCTGTCGGAGAAATTTGGGGCGTCGGGTCCGCGACCGAGGCCAAACTGAAGGCTCAGGGGATCAAGTCTGCCGCCGACTTGCGGGATCTGCCTCTGGCCCTTGGCCGCAAGATCGGCACGGTTGTCCTTGAACGCCTAGTGGCCGAGCTGCGCGGGCTGTCGTGCATTGATTTTGAGGACGTGCCCCCACAGCGCAAGGGTATGGCCGTCACCCGCTCTGCGGGCACGCCCATGACCAGTTTCGACACGCTGGCCCAGGCCATCACCGCGCATGCCACAAGGGCGGCCGAGAAGCTGCGCCAGCACGAGCTGGTTGCAGGGGCGCTGACCGTTTTTTTTCACACGAACCCGCACAAGTCCGACCGCCCACAACACTCTGCGTCCCGCAGCGTGCGGTTGCGGCCCATGTCAAACCATACGTTCGACCTGGTAGATGCCGCTGTCTCAGCTGCGCGGGGGGGCTGGAAGGGCGATCCTTCAGGAAACGGCTATGGCTACACCAAGGCCGGGATCATCCTTGATGACTTGCTGCCCGAAGGCGACCAGCCTGCCATGCTTTTTCCACCGGAAAGGCCACGCGACGCGCGCCTGACGGACGCGCTCGATGCGATCAATGACCGTTTTGGCAAGAAGACGATGGTGCTGGCGCGGGAAGGTGTTGACCGATCCTGGGCGACAAAAGCGGATCACCGTTCGCCGCGTTACACCACGAGGATCAGCGAGCTACCAACCCTAAAGGTTTGATACAGGTTGAGCAGGGTTGCTCAGACCCCAAACGACAACAAGGAATATTACCGATATAGAAAAATAGGCGAGAGCATACCAAAACTTTGTCATGCAATCTGCCATGTTCATGTGTGTCACCGTCAGGAAGCTGTATTTCCGGTGCGCAACTGTTGTGTCAACTGTTCCAGTTCCTCAATACATTCATCATATGCCGTTCCTGATTTTGGGAAATCAGCGCGAAGCCGTTGATAGAAGCTGAACCATTTGGGAAGCTCGCTGATGGGATATGTGCCTGACCAATACCTGCCGGTCATGGTGAACGTGGTTTCGGTATGGGTGACTTTCATTGTGTATGCGCACCTGTCTGGTTAATGCGTTTCATATTTTGGTATCGACCATCTAGCATGATACGGATTCCCCGAGTTTAAATCATCGCCGGGCCAATTCACAACCAGACACAGCAATATTCTCTGGAAATTACGGCTGATATAGGCGATTCTCTTTCTTATTGAAGGAGAGCATTATGGCAGCCGAAAACACTTATCGCCTCGGTCATTCGCTTTTCAGCGCATCGACCGAAGGTTTGCAGCGGATCTTGGAAGGCGCATACGATAAGAAGGCCAGGCCTCTGTGCCAATGCAGCCGTCAGGAACCGGCAATGTATATCGCCAAGGTCGGGAACGAATATATCCTGAAACGAATGCCCGGAACGGGGCATCTTCACGATCCGGTTTGTGAGACATTCGATCCACCCCCGGAACTGTCCGGCCTGGGCCAGGTGAACGGTCAGGCCATCGTGACCGACGAGGCGGGCGGCACGATGCTCAAGCTGGATTTTCCGCTATCGGTGAAGGGTGGACGGGCCGCCCCCGTGGCCGATCCGGGAGAGGCCGCATCATCCGCCGTCGCCAGCCCGGCAAAACTGCGCCTGCTGGCCATGCTGCACTACCTTTGGGAAGCCGCAGGTCTGAACAAGTGGCGAAGCACTTACGGCCGCCGCCGCAGCTGGTTCATCATCCACCGTGAATTGATGGCCGCGGCCGCAAAAGTCAGCACGAAGGCCGGGCCGATTTCGGGCAATCTCTTTGTCCCTCCGCTCTATTCGATCGAGGAAAAGGAAAGGCTCGCCGCCGACCGGCGGCGCTTCCTGCACCGGCTTCAGCCGGTTGCAGGAAAGCCCACACCCCTTGGCATCGTCATTGCGGAATACAAAGGCTATGAGCCTTCGACCTACGGTCGAAAGCTGATCCTCAAGCA
This sequence comes from Paracoccus sp. Arc7-R13, assembly GCF_004010775.1. Taxonomy (NCBI): domain Bacteria; kingdom Pseudomonadati; phylum Pseudomonadota; class Alphaproteobacteria; order Rhodobacterales; family Paracoccaceae; genus Paracoccus; species Paracoccus sp. Arc7-R13. The sequence continues at coordinate 17,028 of NZ_CP034812.1, forward strand.
TCTGCCGGACTATCCCATGTTTCTGGACGAGGAGACCGGGAAGCGGTTCGACAGGATCGCGGCCGACAAGATCGAGACGATCGAGGCCACACCGAACAGCCACCTGATCGTCATCGCGACCTTCAGCCCGAAGCCGAGCCACGGCAACATCCGCGAAATTGCCGTCATGCCCGTCAACGGGCAATGGATTCCGTTCGATCACGACCGCGAACACCAGCTGCTGGACGCCCTGGCCGAGCGCGACTTCATCAAATGCCTGAAATACAACCTGTCGGCCAAAGCCCCCGTCGCCAATGCCCTGCTGCTGGATACTGGAACGCCTGTCGCCATGTTCGCCCCCAATCATGACCTCGGGGAGGAGGAGTTTACCGCGCTGCAAAAGATCGCCGCCGATGGCGTCTATCCACCGTGGCTGTGGGCACCCGAAGAATTTGACTTGCCTGGTATCCCAGGCAAGTCAAAATAATCGCTTGGCACGGCGGTTTCTTATTAGTTCATTTGTTTATTGGTATAGGAGTGACCAAAAAGCTAGTGTGAATAGAGGCATTGAATGTCAAATTGAGGATTGAAAGGCTCCGAGGATGAACCATTTTCAATGGGTTGTTGCCATAAACTCTGTAGGCGATCTGTCCAATGGCGATGATGAGATGAGGCTTGCAATCACGGGCGCAGAGAACTTCTGCCTAGACTTCATTCGGGACAATGGCCTGCCTCGGAACTACATGGTAGAGAAAGGCATCCCCTATATCGCCGCCTACATGGTCTCATGCGCCAAGAACATCGACTACGAAATCTTCAACCTCTATCTCGATAGCAGGGATTACCGGCGGATCTTCCAACGTGAAGCCGAGAAAAATACAGGCATCCTGGCAGATATGCTGAATGAGGCTGCGCAGATACAACCGGATATTCTCAGGAGCTTCATCATCGGCGCAGGATTGCGGTTGAAGATCGCTCCGACCGGCACTGGCAAAGGCGTCAAATTAAGTAAGCAGAATAGTCGTTACTGAAAGTTGGTTTCAGAGTAAAAGATAACCAACAAAAAGCGAGATTATCATGAAATACTGTTGTCAATTTTGTGCCACAACGTCTGAAACACCTTCGGCGTGCGAAGTCTGTGGCGTGTTCAGAAACGATCCGACTCCTTCAGATAAGGAACAATCAGGCTTTAGTTTCTGGGGTCTTATGCTGATGCTTTCGGGCCTCGGCATGCTGATGCAGATTTCTGCGCTGTTTCTCTGACCGATCCGGGCGTCCCCTTCGGGCCGCGCCCCCGGTTCCGGCCGGCAAGACCGGCCTCCACCCGAGCTGGTCGGGGCGATGCGCCCGGCTGCGCTGCACGGGTGAATGTCTCGTCCCGAGCCATCCCCCCGCACACCGGTCCTGGGCGCCCTGCCCCGCCCATCTCGTCCCTCACGGGCGGGACCGCTGACGCAAGGCGCGCGCGATAGAGGGTCAGTAGAGCATAAATCTCTGTCGCTCATAGGATAGCGAGATCCCCGCGCAAGGCGCGGCGATCGAGACGCAGGGGGGATTTGGACAAGCCAAACGCCCCCTGCCCTTGTTGGGCCAGGCGCTGCGCGCCTGTCCGTCAGGGGACCGCCGGTCCCCCACCGCAACAGGAAAATGCTGCACGTCCTGCGGGGCCGTGTCCTCGCGCTGCGCGCTGCGGGCCGCACCACCCCCTTGTCCGTTTGATTTTCCCATTGCGGCGGTTCCCCCCCTGCCCTCGGCCGGGAGCAAGGGTTCAGGAGAGGGGCGCGCTGCGCGCTTCCTCGCCTGACCCCTCGCCCATTTTGGGCACCGGCCACAGGGCAAAGTCCGGGCCGGGATCGTCGCAAAAGAAGGAACGCCAAATGGCACAAGCAAACCAGACCGACACCGCCGCCGAGCAGGCCCGCGACCACATGCTGCGACTGCTGATCGCAGAGCAGAACGATGCCTTCCGCCGTTGCCTGGGCTTTGCCGCCCTATGGCGGGACCATCATCTGAAAGGCCGCGCTGTCGTCACGCCGGGTTTCGAGGCCCTGCCCGTGGCGACCAAATCTGCCCTGATGGAGAAGGTCATCAACTTCACCGACTTCACCGAGGAAAACGACCCTTGGGAGGATCATTCTTTTGGTCGCGTGGAGGCCGATGGTGCTGCGATCTTTTGGAAGATCGACCTCTACGACACCGCCTACACCTACGGCGCGACGATGCCCGATTGCGCCTGTGACCCCGACCAGACGCGCCGTGTCCTGACGCTCTACCTGCCGTCCGAACACTGACCAGTGATCGGCCTGCTTTCGCTCCGTGAGCAGGCCGGTGCTTCCCGCAGCTTCAACCGGAAAGGGGGTGAACACATGAGCAAAGCAATCTTTGAACAGCGCCTCGCGGAAGCATGGGCGCTTGTCAGGAAGGGCGATGATTTTGGGATCGGCCGCCGCTTCCTGAACCAGTACGGGGCCGTTTAAGCCCCCCGCCTTGTCCTGCCCTCACACTGGACAAGGCACCCATAACATAATCGTCGCACACAGGAATACACCCCATGAAAACCGAAATTATCGCCGCCGCCGCCATCCAGTATTTCCCGCTGGCCCAACTCTATGTCTCCGACATGAACCCGCGGCAGGACGCGGACCCGGAGGGGATCGACCTGCTGGCCGACAGCCTTGCCATGATCGGCCTGATCCAGAACCTTTCCGGCACCGTCGATGCGGATGGCCGCGTCGGCATCGTCGCCGGGGGCCGCAGGCTACGCGCCATCGCCCGCGCGGTCGAGCGTGATCCGACCGTGACCAAGCGCCACCCGGAACTGGCATCCGTTCCGGTCCGTATCGCCCCTGACGAGGCGACCGCGCGGGCATGGGCCAGCGCCGAGAACGCCGCCCGCGAGGACTTGGCACCCGCCGATGAAATCCGTGCCTATGGCCGGATGAAGGATGCAGGCGCAGACGTGTCCACCATCGCCCGCAGCTTCGGCAAGACCGAGGCGCATGTTTACCGCCGCCTTTCGCTGGCAGCACTGCCCGCCGCTGTTCTGGACGCCTTGAAGGCGGGGCAGATCAGCCTTGGCATGGCGAAAGCCTTTACCGTGTCCCAGGACGAGGCCCTGACCTTGCAGGTTCTGGCCGAGGTGATGGGCCGTGACGTGTCCGAATACCGCATCAAGCAGGCTTTGCAGCCGGAAGCGATCAGCGGCACCGACCGCCGCGCCCTGTTTGTCGGACTGGACGCCTACACCGCAGCGGGCGGGCGGATGAACCGCGATCTGTTCAGCGACACCACCGCGCTTCACGATGGCGATCTGCTGGCTCGCCTGTTCACCAAGAAGATGAACGAGGCAGCGGCAAAGATCGGTGAAGTCTGGAAGTGGGTCGAGGCCATGCCCGACAGCTATGTGCCCTACGGCACTGCCGAGAAGCTGGACCGCATCTATCCTGTTCCGGGCGTCCTAAGCGAGGAACAGAGCGAGCGTTACGACGAACTGGCGGAGCTGGCCGAGGGCGACGTTCTGGACGAGGCGGGACAAGCGGAATTTGCCGACCTGACGAACATCGTTGAAGGCGGTTTCACCGACGCGCAGCGCGCGGTTGCCGGGGTTTTCATCTACGTCCGCAATGATGGCACCCTGGGCGAAACGGCTGCATGGGTTCGGCCCGAGGATCGCGCTGAGGCAATCGAGGCAGAGGTTCTGACCGGACATGCCGCAACGCGCCACGGCGCGGCCAGCGTCGAGGATGCGCCCAAGTCGCCCTATTCCGGTGCGCTGGTCGAGGACATGAAGGCCGTGCGGCTGGCCGCGATCCAGACCGCGCTGCTGGACAAGCCGGAAATGATCTTTGACCTGCTGGCCTTCGGCATGTCGCTGGCATCGGGTGTCAGCACCCATGTTTTCGACCTGTCGCCGGGACGCCCCAACAACTGCCCAAGCAAGCCCGAGGGGTTGGAGTTTTCCGAACGGCTGACCCATGCCCCTGCGGGACATGAGGCATGGAGCCGCCGGGAACTACGGGTGGACGATCTGGCGACCGCCTTCCGCACGTTCATCGCCGCTGGCAAGAAAGCCCGCAACGCGGCGCTGGTCGAGAGCGTGGCGCGGACCCTGCCCTACGGCGCAGGCAGTGCGGAGTTTTTTGGGCTGATCGAGGCCGATGCCGGGGCCGGTGTCCGCAAGGTCTGGACGCCCACCGCCGAGAACTTTTTCAGCCGCGTCAGCGCCGACTATCTGGACACGCTGCATCTGGAACTGACCGGCTGCGATCCGCAGGGGAACGGCTTCAAGGCGCACAAGGCGCAGAAGAAGGCTGAAAAGGCATACTGCATGGAGCGGCTGTTCAGCGATGCCGAATATCAGAAGGCATGGAAGATCGACGCGGAGAAGAAGGCCCGCATCGAGGCTTGGACCCCGGACTGCTTCTAAAAAAAATGAAGGGGCGGGGAGAATAGCCGCCCCTTCAATCCAACAGGAGGAAGAACCCGAATGTATGTTGCAACTTATTGGGATGGCAACACCTGAATAGACCCGCGCAGCGAGCTATAAACATTTATTGAAGACCGGCAGGCGATGCTCACCGCCGCTGCAATCCACAAGAACGCCCGCCCCTGTTTTACTACCGCTCAAACCGACATTTCCGCCGCAGCTCCTGTTCAGTAGAGCGCGGCCCCGCCCATCCTTCTGCGACGAAGGTTCAACTGGCCCCGCCTCGCGCGGGGCCTTTTTTTCATCGCCGCCTTATGTCGTGACAGGGCAAGAAAAAGCAGAGCGAATGCCAGGAATGGGCGGCGTCTTGATGACCTGGCGGGGGTGGCCGTCTGCGCCGGCCCCCACCGCCAGGCCCGGCCCTTCGGGCGGAGCCTTGCCTTCAGCAAGGCAGCACCGCGATACAGAAACGGCAGAATAAGAATCAAAGCAGAAAAAACATGGCGCAGGTGATGCTTCGCATCCCTTGCGCCATGTTGGTCCGCAGTTATTATCAAAGCAATGTCTTTTGAGAAACCTCTATTCAACAGCCGGAAATATTATGATCGACATGAGCCTTGAAGATAAAGCGCACTACTTCATGGAAAAAAGCATCGACTTCGATCCAGCAGTTTTTACAAATGCAGATATGATAAACGCGGCCACCCGTATCATGAGCCACGTGGCAGTTGTCCGAGCAGATACGTTCTGGAAGCCCGAAACTGTTGGTCAAAGCAGGCGATACGGACTCTCGTTCTATCCCAAAGGTCAGAGGCCGATAATTTATCTGAATGTCCTCAAACACAAAGGCGACAAGCTGGAATTGTTCGACACGATCCTGCACGAAGCGTTGCATTGTTCCGCGCTGTATCTGGATCGCCACGACGAGCTGCCAAGCGATGAACAGTCGATAGAATACAGGCTGGAAGAACTTTGCGTGTCGTCTGGAATGAGCAGGCTATATCCCATGCTCAAAATCGCTGACATGCGGGAAGCAAGTCGGCGACAAAAGAAAATCGTAGATCAGTCGATAAAATCCTTGAGGCAGGACATGTCTGAGAATGTCATTGAGGAATGGGTCGCCAAGGGCCAAGAAGCTGCGAATTGGCTTCATGACATCATCAAGCCCGAAACCCGGTCATAGACAGCGATCCGGGCGTCCCCTTCGGGCCGCGCCCCCGGTTCCGGCCGGCAAGACCGGCCTCCACCCGAGCTGGTCGGGGCGATGCGCCCGGCTGCGCTGCACGGGTGAATGTCTCGTCCCGAGCCATCCCCCCGCACACCGGTCCTGGGCGCCCTGCCCCGCCCATCTCGTCCCTGACGGGCGGGACCGCTGACGCAAACCACGCGCATCCTGATTATCTTGTGAGACAGCTTTTGTTAATCTTTTAGATTAAGTCTGTCATAGAGCATGATAGAACCCCTGAACCAAGGCACGGACTTTTGCGGTACGGATACCGCTATCCCGGTCTTGGGGTTTCGACCGGTGAACGCTACCCTAGGTCTGACTTCAAAAACACCGAATCCTCTGATCTCAACCCTTTGTCCACGCGCAAGGCTCGCGATAATTGCCTCAAAGATCTTATCAACTGCGGCCTCGACGTCCCTTGATGGAAGATGAGGTCTTTCAGCTACAATTCTCTTTATCAATTCAGAACGAACCATGCAGTCCACCTCAGCAAAAACTTCAAGGTCACGGGATTAGCTGATCACAACCCGACGCGATCTTATCTGTTCCTATTTTGGTCCCAGGTTTATTTGAAATAACGAGATCCCCGCGCGAGGCACGGCGATCGAGACGCAGGGGGGATTTGGACAAGCCAAACGCCCCCTGCCCTTGCTGGGCCAGGCGCTGCGCGCCTGTCCGTCAGGGGACCGCCGGTCCCCCACCGCAACCGGAAAATGCTGCACGTCCTGCGGGGCCGTGTCCTCGCCTTCGGCTGCGGGCCGCACCACCCCCTTGTCCGTTTGATTTTCCCATTGCGGCGGTTCCCCCCCTGCCCTCGCCGGGAGGCAAGGGTTCAGGAGAGGGGCGCGCTGCGCGCTTCCTCGCCTGACCCCTCGCCCATGTTCTGTGGCACATAGTTCTGCCTTTTCTATCAGGCAGTCTGCCTCTCGGGTTTGCTAGATTGACGAAAGCGGACGGTCAGCAGTCGGCGCAGCATCGACGCGAAGAGCCCATCTCCGCCGTTCACGCTGGCTGCAGCGAATGCAGCTGCAGCAAAAGAAGTGGCTCAAGGCCGTCCGCCACGTGCCCGTGGTTACCACGGTGCGGCTGCCCCAGAGCAGCCATTGGTACTCACCGCAGCGTAGACGGCCTCTTGGATCTGGGCAAATTGTGCTTTCCAATCGATGCCAGCGTCTGAAGCACTCGCTAACATCCTGCCACTGGACAGGCTAATGCTCCCGCCGTCGGATCGGGAGTTCGCGAAGCCAACTGCACCTCACTGCCGTGGTTCTACAGGGGCGTTTTGACTGGGCTAAGGCTTCGAAAAATAAATTTGCGTAGCGGATAATCCGCCAACGTGTTCTTTGTGTGGAACTTCTTTGCTGCGCTGCAGCATTTTATACTGGAAGTACCGGCAACCTTTGCTTCGATAGCAATATACCTCTTTGTTTTACGCTGTTTTTGGCCTATGTTGCACTGCAGCAAGACATGCGAAGAATCCTTCTCGGATGATCCTGCTTGAGCTTCCTTGAACGACCTGGATGTGATGCTCCTGCACTTCGGCGGGGGCTTTGCGGCGGGCTTCGGGTTCAGGAGAGCGCCTGGGATTTATCCAATGACCCTTCGCCAAACCATTCAAGCCTCCTCGGAAAATGCCGCGACCTTGCTCACCAAGCTGGCCGCCACGTCCAATCAGGCCGTGAAGAGCCGCGAGAGCCTGCTCTCGGAGCTGAATGGCGCGCTGACGCGCTATGTCGATGTCGCGGAAGCGCACCTTCTTCCGCTGCTTCGCAAGCAGGACGACACCAAGGAGATGGCCGTCAATGCCCTGAAGGGCAACAAGGACCTCCGGGCTGCTCTGGACAAGCTGTCTGGGGTGCCGAAGGACCAGGATGCGTTCCTCGCCGCCGTCACGGACCTGAACAAGAGCTTCCAGCAGCTGGTCCAGAGCGAGCGCAAGGACCTGCTTCCGGCGGCGCTGAAGGTGCTGAACAACGATGAGGCCGCTTCCGTTGCTGCCGCCATGGAGGGCGCCGTCGAAGAGGCCGAGACCGCCAAGCGCAACGAGAAGCGCGAAGAGCAGGCACAGGCCAAACGCGAGGCTGAGGAAGCAGAGCAAGCCGCAGCGGACGAGCGCGCGGCGGCACGCCAGGCCAAGCGCGATGAACGCGCTGAAGCCGAGCGTCAGGAAGAGGCGGCCGAAGAGGCTGCACGGGCCGAGCGTGCGGCGGCGCGGGTTCGGAAAGAGGCGGAGCGAGCAACGCGCGAGGGAGCCGAGACGATGCAGCGTGGTGCGGCCGCGATGCAGAACGAGGCGCGCCAGCTGACCGAAACCCTGACCGAACGGACCCAGCAGGCTGCTTCGGACAGCCGCGAGGCGCTGACGATCTACAGCGACGCGGCAAGAACTTTGGCCGCGGACCTGCAGGTTGTGACAACCTCGTCCTCTGCCACGGCACAGGCCGTGTCAGATGCCACCTCGGTTTGGTCGAACTGGTTTGAGAAGACCGCTCGCGCCAATGCGGACGCGTCGCAGAAGCTGCTTGGCGCAAAGTCGGTAAAGGACGTCGCGGTACTTCAGCGCGAGTTTGCCACCACCACCATGCAAAACTGGATGGAGCGCCGCACGGCCATGCTGCAGATCGCGCAGCGCAGTTCGGAACAGGCGCTGAGCCCACTTCAGACGCGCATCCGCGAAACGGCGTAACGTCAAAACCGCCGGCTTAGACGCGCGTCGCTGCACCACCGCAGCGGCGCACCATGTGCCGGCACTCCAAGGGGCGGGCGGCGGCGCAGCGTGCCGCGCCCGCCTCTTGTTCTCCAAGGATGCAAGGATAATCAAGTTGATCGTAGCAGGTACCAATGCTTGGGCCGAGCTGGCAAAGGCCAGTTCCGCCATGGTGACAACAAGCCTTCAGATGAACGAGATGATGGCAGCCTCCGGCAGCGTCATCGGCGCGCGCATGACCATCATGGGCCAGGCGGCCGCTAATCCCGCCAAAGCCGACTATGCGGAGATCGGCGGCATGGTGCAGGAAAAACTGGTCGCCCTGTCCGAGGTCCACCAAGCGCTTGTGGCGCAATGGGCGGCGATGTGTACCGAAACCACCGAGCAAGCGCAGCAGCTCGGCAGACTGTTCGTCACGGTGCGCCCGGTAACCGGGCGTGGCATGAGCGACATCGCAGAGGCCTGGCTGTCACACATGACCCGCATGGTCACGCGAAGCATGGATGTAGGCGGCCTCGCCCTGGCGCCGGTGCACCAGCAGGTCACGGCCAACGCAAAGCGTCTGAGCCAGATCCGGGCATAGCTGCTCGATCTTTCTCAGCGACATCGAATCTGGGTCAAGTGCACCGTGACCATGTAGCGCATCAGGATCGCGTAACGCCGCCCTCCGGAAGCGCCGTCCGAAAGGAAACACCGCATGAGAGTCCTTGTCTTCAACGCTGGCAGCTCCAGCCTGAAGCTTGGCGTCTTCGACGGCAAGCGGCAGGTCTTCAAGGCCGGCTTCGACAGGTTCACTCCTGAGGGCTGCGATCTGACAGTCGTGGGCGTCAAGAGTCGTGCGCCGCACCGGGATCTTGCAGCCGCGATCGCAGCCGTCCCGGCGCTTCTGGATCAGCACGATGTGGCAGGGATCGAAGCTGTGGGCCACCGGCTCGCCCATGGCGGGGTCGAGTTCACTGGTCCAACGCGCATTGACGATGATGTCATAGCCGAGATCGAGGCGCAGACGCCGCTCGCACCCCTTCACAACCCCGTCATGCTTCATGCGGTGCGGATGGCGCGGGATCTCTGGCCGGCGCTTGCGCATGTGGCGGTCTTCGATACCAGCTTTCACCTGACGAACCCGGCCCGCGCCACCACCTATGCCGTTCCCGCCACTTGGCGGGAAGCTGGCCTCAGACGCTTCGGCTTTCACGGCACCTCGCACAAATACGTTGCCGAGCGGGCGGCCGAGGCGCTTGGTCAGAAAGCCTCGGACCTGCGGATCATCAGCGTTCATCTGGGCAATGGCGCCAGCGCCTGCGCGGTGCAGTACGGGCGCAGCATCGACAGCTCGATGGGGATGACTCCGCTGGAGGGGTTGGTGATGGGCACGCGCTCGGGAGACGTCGACCCTGGCGCCTTCGGCTTCCTACAGCGCGAGTTGGGGCTGGACGTCTCGGCGATCGAGGGCGCGCTATACGCCGACAGCGGCTTGAAGGCGTTGGCCGGCAGCTCGGACATGCGTGACGTGGAGGAACGAGCAGCGGAAGGAGATGCCGCAGCGCAACTGGCAATCAACATATATGCCTACCGCACCCGCAAATATGTTGGCGCTTATGCGGCGGCAATGGGCGGGCTGGACGCGGTGGTGTTCACCGGCGGGATCGGCGAGAACTCTGCCTCGATGCGGCGTCGGATCTGCGACGGGCTCGAATTTCTCGGGCTGATGCTGGACGACGACCGGAACCGGGCGCCAGACCTTTCCGACCAGGCGGCGCCGCAGATCCAGGCGCAGGGTAGCCGCGTCGCCGTGATTGTGACGGAGACAGCCGAACAGCTGATGATCGCGCGCGAGGTGCGCCAGCTTCTGGCGCGACCTGCCCCTATCCAGCGCAGCATCCCGGTTGCCGTCTCGGGGCGTCATGTTCACTTGTCGGCCGAGGTGGTGGAGGCCTTGTTCGGTCCCGATTATCAGCTGACGCCGGGCGCACCCCTGCGCCAGCCCGGCAACTGGGTCGCGCAGGAGCGGATTGCGCTGGAAGGCCCCAAGGGGCGGCTGGATCGCGTTGCCATCCTCGGTCCAATGCGCCCGCGCACGCAGACCGAAATCTCCCGCACAGACGGGTTTGCCCTCGGCCTTGACGCGCCGGTGCGCGACAGCGGCAAGCTCGACGGTACGCCGTTGGTGCGCCTGGTTGGTCCTGCAGGATCCTGCGCCTGCGACGGCCTGATAGTTGCGGCGCGCCACATCCATACCAACCCGGTAGACGCAGAAGCCTTGGGCGTCGAGGACGGCAGCTTCGTCAATGTTCGCATCGCCGCTCCTGGAGGCCGGGATCTCGTCTTCCACCGCGTCCTGATCCGCGTTGCGCCGGGAATTGTGATGGAGATGCATATAGATACGGATGAGGCGAATGCCGCCGGCATCGCGGGCGCAGCCGAAGGTGCGTTGGTTACGACGGCAACCACAGTTCTGTAGTCACGCCGGTCGATGTTCTGGTTGACGGAAGGAATTTTTTTGACGCATAGGCGTACCATCAAGCGCGCCGGATTGCGGGTTCATTTGTGTCAGGCGAAAGGTTTCCCGGCTCGCGGTTCATTACAGGACCCTCACCTTCCAAGCCAAAAGGCCAGTGGCATCGCGAGGCCGGCTCGCCGCGTACAGTTGCGGGGGCAGCGTCGGCTTCCAAGCGACTTCCCCGGTCATGCCGGACAGGAGGAAGCTAACAGCACCAAATGATAAAGCAATCAGATGCTGCCTCTCGAAGCATGCAGGCGCGGTTGCGCTGGATCGGTAGACAACCATATCGAAGACTGCCAGCGTCTCGATTGTGCAGATATCGCTCGTATTCGCACAGGCGAAACTACCTGCAGGAAATGCTGCAGCACACTCAAGTGACCGGTTTTGGAAAGCTGCGCTGCGGCAGAACTGCCCCCTTGATCCGGCAGCGTTCAGCCAAGGCCTTCACCTAATCACCACGTGCTTCGTCGATGACCAAGTTATGGCATTATCCATATGGACCTCGATGAGATTGGAAACTATCTGCTGCCTTTCAAATAGATGACACCTGAAATCGAGCTGTTCTCAGAATGAATGCGTCGCTTCGCTTTCCTTCCACCCTCTTCCCAAGCTTGCGAGGAACGGCTCGCGCTAAAGTGGCGCCGTTCACATGACCCTCGGCACTCTGGTGACGATCCTGGATTTCGGCTCAGTGCTGATCTTTGCGCTAACCGGAGCGCTGGTGGCCAGCCGGGCGCAGCTGGACCCAGTGGGTTTTGTCTTTATGGCTGCACTGACGGCCGTCGGCGGGGGGACCCTGCGCGATCTGATCCTTGGGCGGGACCTGGTGTTTTGGGTGGCTCAGCCCGCCTACGTGGTCCTCGCGGCGGCGGCGGCGCTGGTCGTCTTCTGGACCGCACATCTCTTCGAGAGTCGCTACACTTGGTTGATCTGGTTGGACAGCGTTGCACTGGCCGTGGCCGCCGCGGCCGGTGTGGGGGTGGCGATGGAAGGCGGTTTTGGCCCAGTTATTGTGGTTATCATGGGGGTCGTGACCGGTACATTCGGTGGGCTGATGCGCGACGTGGTGGGCAACGAGGTGCCGCTGGTCCTGAAACAGGGCGAGCTGTATCTGACGGCAGCCTTTGGGGGGGCGCTGGTCGCCGTTACACTGGCATGGCTGGGGCTGGTGCGGCCACATGCCTTGATTGCCTGCGCGCTGATGGTGTGGAGTCTGCGCGCAGGCAGCCTGCTGTTTGGCTGGCAGCTGCCCGTCTATCGTCCCCGCCCGCCCCGGAAGCGCGGCTAGCGCAGGCCCGCCTTCTCGAAGCCGCCGTGCGCATGCCATATTCGCAGCACAACTCGTGCTACTGCAATGCTGCCTTCGGCTAGGCGCAGGATCGCTAGCACGTAGAGTTCCTTAACTCCCGCCGATTTCATTAGAGTTTTCTCAGGGATCTTGCTGAGAGAAATCTAGTCGCCCCTCTCTCTGGCTTTTACGGATCACTGAGGGACAGGATGGTCCGTCAGCCTAAGATCAGATCATTTTCACTATGGTTCTGTCCGGCAAGAGAGACAATCGACAGAATAGTCGCCTCGTGACCGCCGACACTGACAACGGCATGAGGTGTAGTAGCGTCGAAATAGACGCTGTCGCCCGTCTCCATCAACATGGGTGCATAATACTGCATGTGGAACTCAACCAAGCCGTTGATGACCATAAAAAATTCCTCGCCTGCATGCCCGCTGAACATTGACAAACTTGTTGGAGGTCGCAGAAGGGCGGGTGCCATGCCTTTTTTGGAAATTTCGGCTGCGAGCCATCTGTAGGATCCCCGAGCATTCTTATGCCACGGCCCGTCACCGGCGCGGATGATGGTGCGGCAGCCCGGTGCGAAACGCGGCCCTTGCCCTTCAATCAGAACAGAAACTGAAACACCAAGGCCGTCCGCAATCTTTGTCAGCACTGCAATCGTCGGGGATGTGTGCCCGCTTTCAATCCGCGAGATTGTCGAAGCCGCCACGCTCGACTGCCGGCTCAAATCCATGAGGGTCATCCGGCGTTCGGCACGGATGCTCGCAATAGCTACCGCAACACCGTTGCTGCCGGCCCTTCCAGGCTGAGGCCCAGCCTCCCGAGTGTTCGGATCCTGTTTCAAGGTTGGCCTCTTTTCAGCGCAAGACAGCAGAAGAAAGATCTCTTCTCCTTGTTCAACAACGCCTCACACACCAGCAGCGAACGCGCAAGATAGTTTCCTTATATGCAAAAAATTTGTTTATATTGACGACTCAGATCAGCGGCTCATAGGGTTCTCCATGGTCGCAATCCATCAGTGGCCATAAAACAGGGAGGAAATAATGCCGACACTAGATCGATGTGCTGTTGCGGGACCCGCCAGGGCAATCAGCTTGACGGGTCTCCTGCTACTGGCCCTCAGCAGCGCTGCAAGCGCCCAAACGACGCTACGTTTGTCGACCATGGCCGAACTTGGTTCGGATCATCTTACGTATGTTGAAACGTTTGCAAAGAAGGTAGAGGAAGGCACCGAGGGCCGTATCAAAATCGCAGTTTACCCAGCAAACCAGCTTGGCGACTGGGTCGAGGTCCATGAGCAAGTGATACAGGGAGCCGTCGACATGGCTTCGCAGTCACTCAGCACAAAGTTTGACAAAGTCATAGCCTTGAGCTGGTTTCCCTACACGGTCACCGACTACGACTCGGCTCGGGAGGCATTTTCGCGCGGCGGCTACGTGTCGGAGGTGATTGCCGAAGCGCTTGTGAAGCAGGATTTAGAGCTTTTAGGGGTCTACGGATCCGGGCTGGGCGGAGCCGGCTTTACCAAGCCGGTCCCAAATCCCGGTGACCCGAACACACAGCACAGTCTGAAGCTGCGAGTTTGGCCTGGCGGCGAGACGCATCGCGTACTCATGGAACGCTTCGGCTTCTCCACTGCACCCTTGCCTTGGGCCGAGCTCTACACTGGCTTGCAGACCGGCATTGTCGACGGGCTCATCGGGGGAACGGCAGAGATGCAGTACGAGTCGTTCCGTGACGTGACCACAACTTGGGTGCAATACAACGACCATTTTGAACCCCATTTCCTGGTTGTAAACAAAGTCACGTTCGACTCGCTCCCCCCTGAGGACCAGCAGATCATCACAGATGTTGCGGATGAAATGACGCTGGCCAGCATGGAGGAGATGGAGGAGCGGGATACGCGATATCTCGAAGCGCTGCGAGAAGCCGGAGCCGAAGTCGTGATTTTCTCGCAGGAAGAACTCGACGAGTTCGCCAGGGTTGCACGAGAGGAGGTTTGGCCGAAGATCGCTGGTGAGATCGGCGAAGAGAACTTCGAGAAACTTCTAGCGCGGTTCGAAAACTAAGATGATCCACCACTCAGTAAGGCGCATAGTTCGCGCCTTACGGTTCTCCTGTGCGGAGTGAGGAAGCTGAGCCTGTCAAACGAGCTTTGAACGAGCTCCATAAGGCAAGAAGAGCATGACAAGCAGTCTCAAGATAATCAGCAGAGCAATGATTGTCCTCTGGCGCCTGAAGCTGGGGATATTGCGCATCATCTTGTTCATCACGGGCATTTTGGTCGCTGCGTTGATTTTTGCCCAAGTTATGATCCGATATTTCACCTCCGGCTCTGTCTATGGTTTCGAGGAGATGGCACTCACTTTCGCCGTCTGGTTCTACTTCATTGGCGCAGCGTATGGTGCTTATACACGCAGCCACGTCTCCGCCAGTCTCATGGATGTGATGCTGCCGGAGGGTCGCAGTAGGGATTATACTGGTTTTGTAACTTCGGTCATTACCGCGGTGTTGTCCGTCTGGATGTCTGTCTGGGCAGTCCAATATGTCCTGTGGGTGCACGATCGAGGAATGGTGTCTCTCGAATTCGGTTTTTCCATGGTCTACGTCCATGTGTCGGTGGCGATCGGTCTTGCACTGATGTCGCTCTACTTCATCATCGAAGCAATTGAGCGCCTCATAAGCTTGTTTCGCGGTACTAATTACACGCCGCAGGGGACTTCGGTGGACGAAGAACGGGATAATCGGCCGACCCCGAATGCTTCTGTGAGCATGGTAATACTCGGGGAGGACCGGTCGTGATCTCTGTGCTACTCGCTGACGTGGCTATTCTTATGGTCCTCATGGTGATCGGGGTTCCGGTCGCCCTCTGCTTCGCCGCCGCCGTGTTGTTCTTGGTCCTGGTCGGCGATTATGGCTCGGCGACGTTCTTAGTGCCTGCTGGCCTCGGCAAGATTTCCTCAATCGTCCTTGTTGCTATCCCGCTCTATATTCTTGCCGGTAACCTCATGATCCACGGTGGGCTGGCCGGACGTCTAGTAGATCTGGCGGAAAGCCTGGTCGGTCGCTTCCGTGGTGGAATGGGTATTGTTGTCGTCCTGACAATGGCGGTCTTCGGCGCGATTTCTGGAATGGCCTCATCGGCCGTTGCTGCGGTGGGCTCTATTCTCATTCCGCGAATGGTGGAGCTTGGCTATGATCGGGGTTATGCGACTTCCCTCGTCGCCTGTTCGTCCGTTCTCGCACTGCTGTTCCCGCCCAGTGCCTCAATGATCCTGTACGGCTGGGTAACAAATACCTCGATCACTGCACTCTTCCTTGCGCCTATCGTGCCGGGCCTGATCCTGGTCGTCCTCTATTGCGCAGTGAACCAATTTCTTACCCGGCGGATGCCAATCATAGTGCCCGCTTCGGTGCCCGCTCGTGAGGTCGTCGCCGACGTCGCCAACAAAACCAAAAGGGCCTCTGTCGGCTTACTCCTGCCTATCGTCATCCTCGGCTGTATCTACGGCGGCATTACAACGCCGACTGAAGCGGCCAGCGTCGCTGTGGCTTTTGCCATCCCCGTCGGATTCTTCGTCTATAAGGGCCTTAACCGCCGGACCTTCTACCAAGCGGTATGGGAAGCCGGCGCAACAAGCGGGCTGCTCATCCTCCTAATCTTCTTCGCCGCTATGTTGGCGCGGCTCTTCACGATGGAGAACGTACCGCAGACAATCCTTGAAGCACTGTTGGCTATCACCGAGAGCAAGATAGGCTTGCTGCTGCTTATCAATCTTTTCCTGATCATCGTTGGGATGTTCCTCGATGACGCTAGCGGCATCCTCCTTGCTGGACCGATGTTGCTGCCAGTGGTGCAGGAGATTGGCGTTGACCCCGTCCAGTTTGGCGCAATCATGGGCGTTAGTCTTGGCATGGGCCTCATTACGCCGCCGACAGCACCAATCCTCTATTTTGCGGGAATGATCGGAAAGACAACACTGCCGTTGATGCTGAAACCGACAATGACCTTTATCGTCATTTGTTATCTTCCGGTGTTGTTTCTGACAACGTTCATACCCGCGCTCTCCTTGGCGTTGCCGCGCCTGGTGCTGGGCTACGGCGGCTAAGTAAAATGGATCGGTCGCAAAGACCGACCCATCAGACTTTTCTATCTCGTGCCCGTCATTGAATGGCGCGGTTAATCAGCTCGGCGCATCGCGAATGTGCGGGACATAAACTGGGTACGGCTACTGACGCAGGTCTGGTGATGCCACACGCCTATAAAATATGATGAGACAGATATCATGACGCATGTTGGGGTGATCGGAGCAGGCGCCATTGGTCTCGCCTGTGCATTCTATCTTCGCCGTGCTGGGTGTCGAGTTACCATTGTTGACGAGAGCGGCCCGGTATCTGGGGCTTCGTATGGCAACGCGGGAACGTTCGCTCCATATGCAAGCATACCGGTCAACCATCCTTCGGTTTTTGCTAATATTCCCAGCTATCTGTTATCAAGGGACAGCCCATTTCGCCTACGGACCAGCTACCTGCCACGTATGCTGCCTTGGCTGGCAGCGTTCCTGCACCACTCAACTACAGTGAATTCACGGGCTTCCTCGGCAGCACTTTCCACTTTGTTGGGGCAAGCCCAAGCAGGGTGGGATCCTATCCTAAATGATTTAGGCAGAGAGCTGATTGACGAGCAGGAATGCCTTTATCTTTACGGAACGGAGACCGCTTTCGCTGCGGCGCGACCGGACCTTGATCTTCGTGATCAGCTCGGATCTGCGTTCGACCTTCTGGGACCGAGTGAGGTTCGGGCACTGGAACCTGCACTGGCGCCCCGGTTCGCCCGAGGCGTTTTATTCCGGGGGAGTTGGAGGTTCCGCTCACCGCATCGGTTGTTGCTGCAGTTGGCAGAAATGCTTGTACGGAATGATGTGCAAATTGTCCGCGACAATGCACGTAGAATTGAACCTCAAGATGTATCCGCGATACTGCACTTCGAGGCTGGTGCGCCTATGGCCTTCGACCGCGTGATCGTTGCCGCCGGGGCGAAATCTCGCAGCTTGGCTGCAAGCTGCGGCGATGTCATTCCGCTAGATACCGAACGCGGCTATCATGTGGCCTTTCAAGCCGGCGAAAGTCTTCTGTCTCGGCCATGCGGTTGGGCAGAGCGTGGCATCTACATGACGCCAATGGAGGGAGAACTAAGAGCCGCCGGTACTGTCGAGCTGGGAGGATTTTCCCTGAAACGCAACACCGGGCTTTTGCGCCATATCGGGCGCTCTGCCCGAGAAGCTCTGCCTGATTTGAGCGGGCCCAGTAGTGAATGGATGGGTTTCCGACCAACACTCCCAGATGGATTGCCTGTGCTTGACTTCTCAAGACACTCAATCAGGGTGATTTATGCTTTCGGTCATCAGCATGTTGGCCTGACGCTCGCCGGTACAACTGGTGAAATTGTCGCGTGCTTAGCAACCGGACAAGCTACACCTACTGACATCACTCCGTTTTCTTGCAAAAGGTTCAAAGGGCAAGGTTTCTCATCAAGATAGTGTTTCATTGCCCCTTCCAGAGAAAACCCAGTTGTCGCGATCCCATGCGGCAAATTTGAACGTCACGTACCGTTGACGGCTCCCATCTCTCCAACTCAATTCAACTTGGCCAGTTCTTTGAAATAAGACCAGCCGCTGAACCCATCCACCGCTGCATGCCCTGCCTTGCGCAGCAAAGGCATCCTGAGGAGAATAACATGAAGACTGTGACTCGGATCGATCTGAACGACGCCCACAAGCTGATCGCTAGTGCCGCGGCCCATGCGGACCAGATCGGTGTTCCGATGTGCATTGCCATCACCGACGAAAGTGGCCAGCTCGTCGCCTTTGAGCGGATGGAGGGCGGTAAAGTAACTTCAACCACCATCGCTATCGACAAGGCATTCACAGCGGCCGCTGCCAAGAAGGCGACCCACGAGTATGGGGTATCCAGCCAGCCCGGAGCTCCAGCTTATGGCATCAACTCCGCTATAGGCGGGCGGCTGATGGTTGTGGGCGGTGGCTTGCCGATCTCTTGGAATGGACAAGTGGTTGGAGGCATCGGCGTGTCCTCTGGAACGCCGGAACAGGATTTGGCCGTTGCTCAGGCAGGGGTCAACGGGTGGCTCGCAGAGCAAGCCAGCTAGGCGGCCGGCGCTCTTCATAAGACGTGCCTGCACACTGGAACCAGGCTCAGTATCCGTTGTACAGCATGACCTTACGGCGCCTGTACCATCAAGCGCGCCCGATTGCGGGTTCATTTGTGTCAGGCGAAAGGTTTCCTGGCTCGCGGTTCATTACAGGACCCTCACAGCCCGCCTACGTGGTCCTCGCGGCGGCGGCGGCGCTGGTCGTCTTCTGGACCGCACATCTCTTCGAGAGTCGCTACACTTGGTTGATCTGGTTGGACAGCGTTGCACTGGCCGTGGCCGCCGCGGCCGGTGTGGGGTGGCGATGGAAGGCGGTTTTGGCCCAGTTATTGTGGTTATCATGGGG
Organism: Paracoccus sp. Arc7-R13; assembly: GCF_004010775.1. NCBI lineage: Bacteria > Pseudomonadati > Pseudomonadota > Alphaproteobacteria > Rhodobacterales > Paracoccaceae > Paracoccus > Paracoccus sp. Arc7-R13. The sequence continues at coordinate 35,680 of NZ_CP034812.1, forward strand.
GTCGTGATCGGTACATTCGGTGGGCTGATGCGCGACGTGGTGGGCAACGAGGTGCCGCTGGTCCTGAAACAGGGCGAGCTGTATCTGACGGCAGCCTTCGGGGGGCGCTGGTCGCCGTTACACTGGCATGGCTGGGGCTGGTGCGGCCACATGCCTTGATTGCCTGCGCGCTGATGGTGTGGAGTCTGCGCGCAGGCAGCCTGCTGTTTGGCTGGCAGCTGCCCGTCTATCGCTCCCGCCCGCCCCGGACAAGCGGCTAGCGCAGAACCCCCTTAGCGAACAGCACGGGTTCTTAGGCCGCATACCTGTCATCTGACCAACACTCCTCTGCACCAGGGCAGAGGTCGGCTTTCAACGTATAACTAGGCGCTGCTCATGAAGCCTGTCCATATGATGGAGCCCTTTATGCGCCCCTGCGGCAAGTTGCGAAATCGGTCAGCAACCTTCGAAACAAATGCCTGTTTCCGTTCAATCTCGAAGTCACGGTCAAGAAAACCTGGGACGACAGGCTCAACATCCAAGCAGCACCAAGAGAACAGCAATAGTGCTGTCAGTGGGCGCTCGTGTCCGAAACTAAATTCAGAACAAGCACGCCCGCAACAATCAGTCCGATACCAAAGAACCCTGCAGCGTCAGGGCGTTGCCCATAAACGGCCCATGCAGCTAGAGCCACTAGAACGATACCGCCACCAGCCCAGACTGCGTAGGCCGTGCCTACCGCAATATGGTCGAGCACCTGAGAAAGGAGATAAAAAGCCAGGGAGTACCCCCCGACGACGATAAGCGACGGGCCGAGCCGAGTGAAGCCTTCAACTGACTTCAAGGCGGTTGTAGCGATTACTTCGCTGAGGATAGCGAATCCGAGTAAGACGAAAGGAGGCATGTTTCCAAGTCCAGATTAACTTTGCGTGCAGGTTTGCACAAATCATGCAATGCGACTGGTGTCACAGTCAGATGCTAGGGCTGAACCTTAGCTTCCACCACATGGTCAGCAAAAGGAAGTAACTCACCTGCTTTCAAGCGAGGACTAGGGGTCTGCCGCTACCATGAAGCTTGCCGGCATCGCTCCACTAGACGGTGAGGCTGAGGCAGACGAAGAAAAGATCGGATCATTGCAAACTAGCGGTTGACGGGTCAGCGAGTCGCATGGGGCATTCATTGTAATCGATCATATAAGCAAAAAGGTGTTGGTCGAGGTTGTAGAGCTGCCTTCTGCAGTACCTGATGTTGCGGACGACTAGGAGCGCCTCATCTAGTCCTGCCGTGGTACACTCTGCAAATGTTAATGAGGCGGAGCCTAGGCCGTACCGGAGCTCAGATCAGCAAAAAATGTTCGCGACTGTCTCAGGGGTGAGACATCTTCAGCACTTCAGTGCGCGTCACTAGATTGTTTCGAATCGTTCACCCGACAACGGTGAGGTCGTCCCGGTGCCAGGGCGACGTCTCGTTTCGCAAGTTTGAGCCGCATTGCCTCGATGCAACGCTGGACCTGTAGATCGAGCGCGAGATCGGCTGACCGGATCATCACAGAGGGCGCCTGTCCTCCCTCTGAAAGCAAAGGAAAGGAGCACGTAATGCCAACCTATGCACACTCGTTCGGAGGTCAGACCTGGCGTTTCGCAACCCTGGCCGAGTTGCTGGCGAAGGCCAGCCCGGAGCGCTCGGGCGACCATTTGGCCGGGATAGCTGCAGGCGATGATGAGGAACGCGCGGCAGCGCAGCTGGCCCTGGCCGACCTTCCGCTGACCTCCTTTCTGCATGATGTTGTCGTTCCTTACGACACCGACGAGGTCACGCGCCTGATCATTGACACTCATGACACGCGCGCTTTCGCACCGGTGGCTCATCTGACCGTTGGCGGCTTCCGCGACTGGCTGCTGTCGGATGAAGCAGACAGCGCAGCGCTGGCCGCACTGGCTCCCGGCCTGACGCCCGAGATGGTGGCGGCTGTAAGCAAAATCTGCCGCAACCAGGACCTGATCCTGATTGCGCGCAAGGTCCAAGTCACGACGAAGTTCCGCAACACGATTGGCCTGCAGGGCCGGCTCTCGACGCGCCTGCAACCGAACCATCCGACCGATGATCCGGCAGGCATTGCCGCCTCAACCCTCGACGGGCTGATGTTTGGCAACGGGGATGCTGTTATCGGCATCAACCCGGCCTCCGATTCCTTGCCTGCGGTTACCAAGCTCCTCCACATGTTGGATGATGTAATCGCACGTTATGAGATTCCTACTCAATCCTGCGTTCTGACGCATGTCACCAACTCCATTGAGCTGATCCGCCGCAAGGTTCCGGTGGATCTGGTCTTCCAGTCCATTGCCGGAACCGAGGCGGCCAATCGCAGTTTCGGCATTGACCTCGCGGTGCTTGCTGAAGGGCGGGAGGCGGCTTTGTCTCAAGGCCGGGGAACGGTCGGCGACAACGTTATGTATCTGGAGACAGGTCAAGGCTCGGCTTTGTCGGCCAACGCACATCACGGAGTCGATCAGCAGACGCTTGAGGCGCGTGCCTATGCGGTGGCGCGCGTCAGCAAGCCGCTTCTGGTGAACACTGTAGTCGGCTTCATTGGACCCGAGTATCTTTACGATGGCCGCCAGATCCTTCGTGCGGGGCTGGAGGACCATTTCTGCGGCAAGCTTCTGGGCCTGCCGATGGGCTGCGACATCTGCTACACGAACCATGCCGAGGCTGATCAGAACGACATGGACACCTTGCTGACGGTGCTGGGAGTGGCAGGGATCACGTTCATCATGGGCATTCCGGGTTCGGACGACGTGATGCTGAACTATCAGACGACCTCGTTCCATGACGCCCTTTATGTTCGCAAGGCTCTCAACCTGCGTCCTGCGCCCGAATTCGAGGCTTGGCTTCAGGGCAGCGGCATCTTCGATGCACAGGGGCGCATGGCTAACCAGCTGCCCGGAATGTTCCGCGCAGCTCTTGAAGGTGCAGCATGAGCAAGGACGGCGTCACCCACACTCCTTGGTCAGCCCTACGCAATTTGACCCCTGCACGCATTGCCCTCGGGCGGGCGGGCACCAGCCTGCCCACCAAACCGCACTTGGATTTTCAGCTGGCCCATGCCCGCGCCCGCAAGGCGGTGCACTTGGCTCTGGACGTGCCGTCCCTGATCGCGCAGCTGGCCCCATTAGGCCTGCCTGTCCTGTCCTTGCAAAGTGCTGCGGAAAGTCGCGCCGTCTACTTGCAGCGCCCTGATCTGGGGCGGCGTCTCGCAGACTTATCCCGGACAACCTTGGCGCCGGTTCCCGGTGGGTGTGACGTGGCCGTAGTTATCGGCGATGGCCTTTCAGCGACCGCGATCGCGGCCAACGCCGTGCCCTTCCTGTCGCAGGCCCTGCCGCTCCTGCAGGCACAGGGTTGGAGCCTAGGCCCACTCTCAATCGTGACGCAGGCGCGCGTGGCCGTTGGCGACGAGGTTGGTGCTGCCTTGGGGGCGCGGATGGTCTTGGTATTGATTGGGGAGCGTCCTGGCCTCAGTTCGCCCGACAGCATGGGCCTCTATCTTACTCACGGCCCGCGCGTCGGCTTGACGGATGAAGCCCGCAACTGCATTTCAAACGTGCGTGTGGCAGGCTTGTCCTACGCCGAAGCAACTCACAAGCTGATCTTCCTTATGACGCAAGCGCATAAGCTGGGACTGACAGGGGTGCAGCTGAAAGACGAAGCGGAAGCACTGGTCGCAATCGAGGAGCGCCCGAATTTTCTGATAAGCCACTAGTCAAACTATCCTGGCGAGCGGGAGCGACAGATGTGCTAAGGGAGGCTCTGTTAGGGGGCAACTCAAGTCGTTCAACGCCCCCAGTAAGCCGTCCCGTGGTGACACGGAGGATGATCCATGACGAAGCGCAATCATGCGGACGCAGTGGCCACACAGTCGCAGTCCTACAGTGCGACATCGGCTCTGGCAGTATCGTGGCGGCGGTCGATGGTGAAGCATGGGCTGGACCCGGCCGATCATCGCCCTCCCGAACGCCTATCCGGGGTCGAGCTGGCCGAGCGCCAGCAGGCCATGGCGAGCTTTCTGCATGTCGCGGCGCCGCAGCTAGACCAGCTTTATACCGTTGTCGGCCTGTCAGGCTGCAACGTGCTGCTGACCGACTCGCAGGGGGTGGTTCTGGACCAGCGCGTGTCGGAGGCGGATGCAGAGCAGTTCCGCAACTGGGGCCTGTGGAAGGGAGCCGACTGGTCAGAGGCCGCGCAAGGAACTAACGGTATCGGCACCTGTCTTGTCGAGGGGCGGCAGGTCACTATTCATCGTGAAGAACATTTTCGCACCCGCAATACCGGCATGTCCTGCATGGATGCGCCCATCTGGGGGCCGGATGGGCGGCTGTTGGCCGCACTGGACGTCAGCAGTGCTCGGGTGGAACAGACTGAGCGTTACAACCGCCTGATCTCGGCCCAGGTGGCTCAAACCGCCAAGGCTATCGAGGCGATGTACTTCCGCTCCAGCTTCCCCGACGCCCGCATTGTGGTGGCTCCGGACGACCAAGGCGACCAAGCGGTGCTGCTGGCGGTGGACAAAGACGATCTGGCCATTGGCGCTACCCGCGCAGCGCGCCGTGTGCTGGGGCTAGAGCGCGAGGGTGCCTTCCGCCCGCGCCCGGCCTCCGACCTGCTGGGCCGCCAGGACGACCTCAGTGACCTTGATTGTGCGGAAAGGGCCGCTGTGGTGCGGGCTTTGGCACGGGCCGAAGGGAATGTGTCCAAAGCCGCTCGCACCTTGGGGATCGGACGGGCAACGCTTTACCGGCGCATGGCGCGGCTGAGGATTGGGGAAAATCGCGCGTAACTGTCTCATCGGTGAGACAGCTTCCGTTCCAATTCGTTAAGCGCCCCGTTGCTCCGAATCACCCTGTTGGGGATTCTTGTTCCACACCCGGATGGGGAGATCCGGCACCCTTCAGAGGAGGAAAACCATGCCGAACGATCAGACGCACGAGTTCAAGGGCGTGGGCGTCATGCCTTTCGCCGCCCGCTACGACAACTTCATTGGCGGCCAGTTCATGGCGCCCAAGTCGGGCCAATACTTCACCAACACCACCCCCATCACCGGCGGCGAGATCGGCGAGATCGCGCGCTCGGGCGCCGAGGACATCGAGGCCGCGCTGGACGCTGCACACAAGGCCAAGGATGCCTGGGGCCGCACCTCGACCACCGAGCGGTCGAACATCCTGCTGCGGATTGCAGACCGGATGGAGGCGAACCTCGAGCTGCTCGCCACGGCCGAGACCTGGGACAACGGCAAGCCGATCCGCGAGACCATGGCCGCCGACGTCCCGCTGGCGATCGACCATTTCCGCTATTTCGCGGGCGTCCTGCGCGCTCAGGAAGGCGGGATCAGCGAGATCGACCACGACACCATCGCCTATCACTTCCACGAGCCCTTGGGCGTGGTCGGCCAGATCATCCCGTGGAACTTCCCGCTGCTGATGGCGGTGTGGAAGCTCGCCCCCGCGCTGGCCGCGGGCAACTGCGTGGTGCTGAAGCCAGCAGAGCAGACGCCAGCGGGCATCATGGTCTTCGCGACCCTGATCGCCGACCTGCTGCCCCCGGGCGTTCTGAACATCGTGAACGGCTTCGGTCTGGAGGCGGGCAAGCCGCTGGCCTCAAACCCGCGCATCGCCAAGATCGCCTTCACCGGGGAAACCACCACCGGCCGGTTGATCATGCAGTACGCGTCGCAAAACCTGATCCCTGTCACGCTGGAGCTGGGCGGAAAGTCTCCGAACATTTTCCACGAGGACGTCTGCCGTGAGGATGACGACTTCTTCGACAAGGCGATCGAGGGCTTCGTGATGTTCGCGCTGAACCAGGGCGAGATCTGCACCTGCCCTTCGCGCGCCCTGATCCACGAGAAGATCTATGACCAGTTCATGGAGCGCGCGCTGAAGCGCGTTGAGGCGATCGTGCAGGGCGACCCGCGCGACAGCGCCACGATGATCGGCGCGCAGGCCTCCAGCGAGCAGAAGGAGAAGATCCTCAGCTACTTCGACATCGGCCGAAAGGAAGGTGCCGAGGTGCTGACCGGCGGCGAGGCGGCCGATCACGGCGGCGAGCTGTCGGGCGGCCACTACATCAAGCCGACCGTCCTGAAGGGCCACAACAAGATGCGGGTCTTCCAGGAAGAGATCTTCGGCCCCGTCGTGTCGGTGACCACCTTCAAGGACCATGACGAGGCGCTGTCGATCGCCAACGACACGCTCTACGGCCTTGGTGCCGGTCTGTGGTCGCGCGATGCGAACACCTGCTACCGCTTCGGCCGCGCGATCCAGGCGGGCCGCGTCTGGACCAACTGCTATCATGCCTATCCGGCCCATGCGGCCTTTGGCGGATACAAGCAGTCGGGGATCGGCCGCGAGAACCACCGCATGATGCTGGACCACTACCAGCAGACCAAGAACATGCTGGTCAGCTACAGCCCCAAGAAGCTGGGCTTCTTCTGATCGACAAGCGGCGGCCCCAAAGGCCGCCGCAAACCCGGTTGAAGATCACTTGCTTTAGGACCATTGGAAACTCTCCATCGAGAGCCTAAAGCCGCAATTTCACTTCCACAGATGCAGCTGGAAGTAAAAGCTCAGTCCTTGTTCTAGAGGGAGACCCCGAGGGTCGCTCGCGTTCGATCAAGTAGGTTCATCCGTAGCCGACTGGAGAGCCAAACTGTTTGCAGCTAGGACGAACATACAAGAAGAGGGAAATTATGAGCACTGTCACCGCAACTCCCGAGGCATTGAAGCTGATCGAAGAGATTGTGTCCGATCACGGGCCTGTCCTGTTTCACCAGTCCGGCGGCTGCTGCGACGGCTCCTCGCCCATGTGTTATCCCCAAGATGATTTCCAAGTGGGCGAACGAGATGTGAAGCTGGGCGAAATCGGCGGCGCGCCCTTCTTTATCTCGGAGAGCCAGTACGAGGCCTGGAAGCACACCGACCTGATCATCGACGTCGTACCGGGGAGGGGCGGCATGTTCAGTCTGGATAACGGGCGAGAAAAGCGTTTCCTGACCCGATCCGAGATCTGCAAAATTTGAGAACTTCAGACCTGGGCTGCATCGACTAGACAAGGTTCAAGCACGACAGCGACATGTCCGGGACGAACGGTAAAGTGAGTGGTTTCAGGATGGGCCATGATCCGTATTCATGGCCGGCCTCGGATTCACTGGCAAGCACAGCCGCCACCCAAATATAACGCACTAAATCAAAAGCATCGTCCCTTTGGTCTTGCCAAAGGCGAAGATTCTCCGTCCGGCGGAGTCCGGACGAGCAACATGCACTCTAAAGGAGAGCCGTTATGTCTAAACGAGCCGTTCTCGTAGTTGATATGCAGAATGAGTATTGGCCTACAGGCAACCTGCCTCTTCAGGGTATCGAAGACGCGGCCGCCAATGCAGCCCGTATTCTAGCTCATGCACGCGCCAAGGGGGATCTGGTGGTAAACATCCGCCATGAATTCCCCGAAGGAGAACTGTTTACGCCGGGCAGCAAGGGCGCGGAAATCCACAAGACGGTGGAGCCTCAAGGCGATGAACCTGTCATAACCAAAAACTACGCGAATTCTTTTCGCGAAACTGAACTGAAGAACCTGCTCGAGACTCAAGGAGTTGAGGAAGTTCTTGTGATCGGTGCCATGAGTCACATGTGCGTGGATGCCACCACGCGGGCTGCCAATGATCTAGGCTACAAAACCACGACTATTCATGATGCCTGCGCGACCCGCGATGTCGAGTTCAACGGTGCAACGTCTCCGGCAGCACACGTGCATGCGACGATCATGGGCGCACTGGCATTCTTGTACGGGGACGTTATCAGTACAGAAGACTTTTTGAGAACCTGAGAATGGTTAGCGAAGAAAGTTAGAGAACGTCCTGCGTGGCGGCCTCGCTTGCCCAATTGGATGCGTCGCGGTTCCCACGGCAGGCTGGGGACGCCTTGCGGGCGTCGCCGCGGCCCCGCAAGGCGTCAGCCGCGATTCATGCGGCCTGAGATCAGATCATCCACCACCTCTGGCTCGGCCAGGGTCGAGATGTCGCCAAGCGCGTCATAGTCGTTCTCGGCGATCTTGCGCAGGATGCGGCGCATGATCTTGCCCGAGCGGGTCTTGGGCAGGCCCGGCGCCCACTGGATCAGGTCGGGCTTCGCGATGGGCCCGATCTCGGTGCGGACCCATTTCTCCAGCTCGGCGCGCAGATCCTCGGAGGGCTCGACGCCGTTCATCAGCGTGACGTAGGCATAGATGCCCTGCCCCTTCAGCGGGTGCGGGTAGCCAACGACCGCGGCCTCGGCGACCTTGTCATGCGCGACCAGCGCGCTTTCGACCTCGGCCGTGCCCATGCGGTGGCCGCTGACGTTGATGACGTCATCAACGCGGCCGGTGATCCAGTAATAGCCGTCCTCGTCCCGCCGGCAGCCGTCGCCGGTGAAGTAGGTGCCCGGATACTGCTGGAAGTAGGCTTCTTCGAAGCGCGCGTGATCGCCCCAGAGGGTCCGCATCTGCCCCGGCCAGCTGTCGGCGATGGACAGGACGCCCTCGACTCCGTTCCCCTCCAGCACCTCGGCCGAGGTCGGGTCCAGAACGACGGGCTTCACCCCGAAGAAGGGCAATGTGGCCGAGCCGGGCTTCGTCTCGATAGCGCCGGGAAGCGGGGTGATCAGGTGGCCGCCGGTTTCGGTCTGCCACCAGGTGTCGACGATGGGGCAGCGTCCCTTCCCGACATGCTCGTTGTACCAGTTCCAAGCCTCGGGGTTGATCGGCTCGCCCACGGTGCCGAGGATGCGAAGGCTGGACAGGTCGTGCTTCTCGACCGGCTCGGTTCCCTTGGCCATCAGGCTGCGGATGGCGGTCGGCGCCGTGTAGAACTGCGTCACCTTGTGCTTGGCGCAGACCTCCCAGAAGCGACCGGCATCGGGCCAGGTCGGCACGCCCTCGAACATGATCGTGGTCGCGCCGTTCGCCAGCGGGCCATAGACGATGTAGCTGTGCCCGGTGACCCAGCCAACATCCGCCGTGCACCAGAAGACGTCGCCGTCGTGATAGTCGAAGGTGTATTGATGCGTCATTGCGGCATAGAGCAAGTAGCCGCCCGTCGTGTGCACCACGCCCTTCGGCTTGCCGGTCGAGCCCGAGGTATAGAGGATGAACAGCGGATCTTCGGCCCCCATCGGGCGCGGCGGGCAGTCGGGGGCGACCGCCGCCATCTGCGCCTTCGCGTCGACGTCCCGGCCCTCGATCCAGGTCGTCTGATCGCCCGTGTGCTTGACGACGAGGCAGCGGACCTTGTCCGAGCAGTGCAGCAGCGCGGCGTCGGTGTTCGACTTCAGCGCCGTGCGGCGCCCGCCGCGCGGGGCGGTGTCGGCGGTGATAACGACCTTCGCGCCCGAGTCATTGATCCGGTTCGCCAGCGCGTCCGGCGAGAAGCCGGCGAAGACGATTGAATGAATCGCGCCGATCCGGGCGCAGGCCAGCATGGCATAGGCCGCCTCAGGGATCATCGGCAGGTAGATCACGACACGGTCGCCGCGCATCACCCCCTGGCTCAGCAGCACGTTGGCGAAGCGGTTCACCTTTTCCGACAACTGCGCATAGGTGATGTGCTGGGCCGGGGTTGCAGGATCGTCAGGCTCGAAGATGATCGCTGTTTGGTTTGCGCGAGTCCCAAGATGCCGGTCGATGCAGTTGACCGAGGCGTTCAACACCCCATCCTCGAACCACTTGATGCTGACCTGCCCCAGGGTGAAGTTCGTGTCCTTCACCTTGGTATAGGGCGTTTTCCAGTCCAACCGGTTGCCCTCGCGCCCCCAGAAGGTCTCAGGGTCGTTGATCGATTCGGCGTACAGCCTGGCATAGTCCCCGGGGCCGATATGGGCGTTATCGAACCCTTCTGGAATTGCGTGTTTCTGAAGGTTTTCAACGCTCATGACATCCCCTCCTCGCAGTCGCGCAACAGCTTGATTAGGCACATGTCGCTATCCGCCCAGTGCCTTGTCAGCCTGAACGCGACGTAAGCCACAAGTTTCGCAGGATGTTAATCCAGATATTGGAAAATAGTTTTACGACATCTGACTTCGAAGGATGAGCATTCTGTTCACCATTCACATCTGCTGATCGAGCGCTGTTCCCTTGACGCCTGCTTGGCCTGAGGCTGTGCACCAGGCAACGCTTTACCGGCGCATGGCGCGGCTGAGGATTGGGGAAAATTGCGCGTAACTGTCTCGGGAGTGAGACAGCTTCCGTCCCAATTCGTTAAGCGCCCCGTTGCTCCGAATCACCCTGTTGGGGATTCTTGTTCCACACCCGGATGGGGAGATCCGGAAGATATCCAGAGGAGGATACCAATGCCGAACGATCAGACGCACGAGTTCAAGGGCGTGGGCGTCATGCCCTTTGCCGCCCGCTACGACAACTTCATTGGCGGCCAGTTCATGGCGCCCAAGTCGGGCCAATACTTCACCAACACCACCCCCATCACCGGCGGCGAGATCGGCGAGATCGCGCGCTCGGGCGCCGAGGACATCGAGGCCGCGCTGGACGCGGCACACAAGGCCAAGGATGCCTGGGGCCGCACCTCGACCACTGAGCGGTCGAACATCCTGCTGCGGATTGCAGACCGGATGGAGGCGAACCTCGAGCTGCTCGCCACGGCCGAGACCTGGGACAACGGCAAGCCGATCCGCGAGACCATGGCCGCCGACGTCCCGCTGGCGATCGACCATTTCCGCTATTTCGCGGGCGTCCTGCGCGCTCAGGAAGGCGGGATCAGCGAGATCGACCACGACACCATCGCCTATCACTTCCACGAGCCCTTGGGCGTGGTCGGCCAGATCATCCCGTGGAACTTCCCGCTGCTGATGGCGGTGTGGAAGCTCGCCCCCGCGCTGGCCGCGGGCAACTGCGTGGTGCTGAAGCCAGCAGAGCAGACGCCAGCGGGCATCATGGTCTTCGCGACCCTGATCGCCGACCTGCTGCCCCCGGGCGTTCTGAACATCGTGAACGGCTTCGGTCTGGAGGCGGGCAAGCCGCTGGCCTCAAACCCGCGCATCGCCAAGATCGCCTTCACCGGGGAAACCACCACCGGCCGGTTGATCATGCAGTACGCGTCGCAAAACCTGATCCCTGTCACGCTGGAGCTGGGCGGAAAGTCTCCGAACATTTTCCACGAGGACGTCTGCCGTGAGGATGACGACTTCTTCGACAAGGCGATCGAGGGCTTCGTGATGTTCGCGCTGAACCAGGGCGAGATCTGCACCTGCCCTTCGCGCGCCCTGATCCACGAGAAGATCTATGACCAGTTCATGGAGCGCGCGCTGAAGCGCGTTGAGGCGATCGTGCAGGGCGACCCGCGCGACAGCGCCACGATGATCGGCGCGCAGGCCTCCAGCGAGCAGAAGGAGAAGATCCTCAGCTACTTCGACATCGGCCGAAAGGAAGGTGCCGAGGTGCTGACCGGCGGCGAGGCGGCCGATCACGGCGGCGAGCTGTCGGGCGGCCACTACATCAAGCCGACCGTCCTGAAGGGCCACAACAAGATGCGGGTCTTCCAGGAAGAGATCTTCGGCCCCGTCGTGTCGGTGACCACCTTCAAGGACCATGACGAGGCGCTGTCGATCGCCAACGACACGCTCTACGGCCTTGGTGCCGGTCTGTGGTCGCGCGATGCGAACACCTGCTACCGCTTCGGCCGCGCGATCCAGGCGGGCCGCGTCTGGACCAACTGCTATCATGCCTATCCGGCCCATGCGGCCTTTGGCGGATACAAGCAGTCGGGGATCGGCCGCGAGAACCACCGCATGATGCTGGACCACTACCAGCAGACCAAGAACATGCTGGTCAGCTACAGCCCCAAGAAGCTGGGCTTCTTCTGATCGACAAGCGGCGGCCCCAAAGGCCGCCGCAAACCCGGTTGAAGATCATCGTCTTTATCGAAAATAAGCTGATCCAATAAAAAGCGGATCAGAGACGGCTGTTGCCTGTGCCCAAGGCAGAGTCCCAGTCCTTCGGCCGGCAGCGCTCTGCCGCATGTACGGCACACACATACCAAGCCTCATCTGCATAATGGCGCGCACAGTTGGGCGCACCTGCATGCTCATGACGCTGTCTGTCGCCTCATCAACGAAAGAACGTGAATGTTGGGAACAATTCAACGACGTGTCGGGGATCCAGCCTCCTGCTGGAGGAACAGCGCAACGAGTATTGTCGCTATCTCTGCAGAGGGATGGAAACGATGACCGTCATTCCTGTCGACCAGACCTATTTGGAAAAACGTCAGTTGCAGCGCGGCACCGCCGGATGGCTGCTGCTGACCGGCCTCGGGGTGTCATACGTAATTTCAGGCGACTTTGCCGGATGGAACTTTGGCATCGGAGTGGCGGGCTGGGGTGGCTTTGTCATCGCCGCTATCCTTATGGCGATCATGTACTTCTCTCTAGTTCTCTCGTTGGCTGAAATGTCCGCGGCAATCCCTGCGGCAGGCGGCGGTTACAGCTTTGCCAGGCAGGCAATGGGACCTACCGGAGGCTTCTTTACAGGCCTCGCCGTGTTGATCGAGTACGCTCTCGCGCCCGCCGCCATCGTTATCTTCATTGGCGCCGCAGTCGAGTCACTCATCGGCTTGAACGGACCCATCGTTTACGCGTTCTTCTATATCGTCTTCATCGGGATTCATCTGGCCGGAGTTGGCGAAGCACTCAAAGTTCTGATGGTGATCTCAGCCTTAGCGGTCTTCGCCATTCTTGCCACGGCACTAGCGCTGATACCGCATTTCGAGTCTGCAAATCTGTTCAACATCCCGGCCACTGATGCATTTGGCGCGTCTACTTTCCTGCCATTTGGGATCTATGGGGTTTGGGCAGCGCTGCCTTTCGCAATGTGGCTCTTCCTGGCTGTCGAGGGGGTGCCCCTCGCGGCAGAGGAAGCGCGCGATCCGGCCCGCGATGTTCCTAGGGGCATCATAGGCGCAATGGTCTTCCTGCTGATAACGGCCGCACTTGTTACCGTGCTTCTGGCGGGCGCCGCCGGAGCTGAGTTGATTGGCAAATCGGGTGTACCGCTCGTTGATGCGCTGGCTGCAGTTGGCATTGGCTGGCTTGCTACGCTGGTGAACGTGCTGGCGCTCGCAGGCCTCGTCGCATCCTTCTTCTCGATCATCTATGGGTACTCGCGGCTTGTTTTTGCCCTTTCCCGTGCAGGCTATCTTCCAACAGGGCTGTCTATTACCAACGCGCGCAAGGTTCCCGCCCGAGCGCTGATCGTTCCAGGTATCTTTGGCTTTCTTGCCTCACTGTCCGGACAAGGCGATCTGATGCTCGCCATGGCCGTGGTGGGCGCGACCATCTCCTATGCCCTGATGTCTTATAGCCACATCCGACTAAGGAAGACGCAGCCAAACCTCCCCCGCCCTTATCTTACCCCCGGTGGCACGGTAACCAGCGGTCTCTCACTGGTATTGTCTCTCATTGCGCTCACTGGTGTGTTTGCGTTCGATCCACGTGCATTCTTTCTAACTCTTGTGATATTCGCTATCGGTGCTTCTTACTTCTTCCTCTACTCTAGACATCATCTGGTAGCAAAGACGGCAGAAGAAGAGTTTGCTCTTCTCAAAGGGGCTTAGTCCCTCCGAGCAGTCGATCGGTTGGTCTGCAAATACTAGACAGCACATGTGCGAGGCGGTTTCGATAAAGTCGGCCGCCTTTATGCAATTCAAGGCCGTGGGGTGCTAGACGCTGCCGGATGTTCATTCACGACTTCAGGCATCTCTTCGCATCGCCATCGAATCACCCCGGAAGCGATCAATGTCCCGAGATCTTGAGCTGAGGCACATATAGGGCTGCTGCCAAACATGTAACTGTCGATCGGCTACCCACAGAAAGAAATGACTGAAAAGGCTTCCGTCTTAAGAAGAAGCAGGCCGTTATGAGATAGTGCCCCACGGGATAGAGCAGGAACTGGCGTCCACCTGCTTGTTCATAGCTGGTGTCGCTTGTTCACTGCGGGGCGATCATCGGCGCCGCGTCGGTGTGGTTGCACACAATCGAGCTAAGGCCGAAGACCTAGACACCTTTCCCATGTACTCACTGCACGAACGCATCTAAAAATTGCGAAGACCACGCGGCGTCAAGGAACTGAATTTAGGGCCTGAGAGAGAATGACACCTGAGATTGAGCTACTATTTAGAATGATTACGGCGCTCAGCCTTCCTTTCGCAATATTCTTGTACCTGAGGCAAAGGCGGAAAGAAGTTGATGATCATGACAGGTATATCTATGAATCTCTTTCTTCAAAATACGACGATTTTTTAACTCTGTCGCTGTCAAACTCTGATCTCAGGCTTTGGACCCGAGAAGCGCTTTTTGATGCGAGTGAGGAACAAGAAGAACGTCTATTTTTACTTTTCCAATGTAAGCGTCCGGCGTCGCTGCACTGCCTCGCGTAGAGTGTGATCGATAATGTCCACTATGGGATAGTGGACACTGTGGGTGCGTGATGGCGCGTCGGACGAAGCGGCTTTGGACGGACGATGAGAAGCGGTCGATCTGTGTGCAGACGACAGGACCCGGTGTCTCGGTCGCGCAGGTGGCTCGTCGCTATTCGATGAACGCCAACCTGATATTCACCTGGCTTCGCGACCCGCGCTATGCGCCGGAGGCTTCAGCAGAGCCGGATGAGGCCTGTTTCCTTCCCGTCGAGATCGTTGATCGGCCCATGCACGACGATAACAAAGCCGCCGCTGGTCCGGTGCCTGCGGCAGGCACGATCGAGATCGATACAGCGGGTGGCCACCGACTGCGGATCAGCGGAGCCTATAATCCCGAGGCGCTGGCCCGGCTGATCCGCGGCCTGTCCGGATGATCCCTGTCCCGGCAAACACCCGCGTGTGGCTGGCGGCAGGCGTGACCGACATGCGGCGCGGGTTCACGACGCTCGCGGCCCAAGCGGAGACAGTGCTAAAGCAGGACCCGTTCGCCGGTCACATGTTCGTCTTCCGCGGCCGGCGCGGTGATCTGATCAAGATCATCTGGTGGGACGGCCAAGGCGCATGCCTGTTCAGCAAGCGCCTGGAGAGGGGCCGGTTCGTGTGGCCGTCGGCAAAGGAGGGCAAGGTTGCTCTGACGCCGGCGCAGCTGGCGATGCTGCTGGAAGGGATCGACTGGCGCCTGCCGCGGCGGAGCTGGAGGCCGCTCAAGGCGGGATAAACCAGGCGCGACAGCACGTTCGGGATTCCTGTTTCGCGCTTGTTTTGGTATGATTGGCTATGCTGGACGTAGCCAAATCCCTGCCGGAAGATCCTGAAGAACTGCGGCGGTTCACGGCGCTTTTGCTCGCCGAAGTGAAGTCGCAGGCGATGCTGATAGAGAAGCTGCGTCACCAGCTGGCCGGTCACCGCAGCCATCGCTTTGGCACGTCGTCGGAGACCATCGAGCAACTTCAACTGGCGCTCGAGGCAACCGAGATCTCTATTGCAAAGATGACTGCAAAGCTGCGCCTGCCGGATGAGGAAGAGAAGGACAAGCCGAAGCGTCGTCCCATTCCCGACCACATCCCGCGCCAGGAGATCGAGCTGACCACCGGCGACGGGGACTGTGCCCATTGCGGTGGGACGCTGCGCCGCCTCGGCGAGGATGTGACCGAAGAGCTGGAATACGTTCCCGGCCGGTTCATCGTGAACCGGATCGTCCGTCCCCGCATGGCCTGTTCCGGTTGCGAAGCCTTTACCCAAGCCCCTTTGCCATCCCGTCCGATCGAGCGCGGCCGTCCCGGTCCCGGTCTGCTGGCCCATGTCCTGGTCTCCAAGTACGCCGACCATCTGCCGCTCTATCGCCAGAGCCAGATCTTCGAGCGCGAGGGGCTCGACCTCGACCGCTCGACGCTGGCGGACTGGGTCGGCAAGTCAACTGCGCTGCTGGAACCACTCGCCGATGCCATCGGGCGCCATGTGCTGGCCGGACAGACGATCTTTGCCGATGATACCCCGGTCAAGATGCTGGCGCCCGGCACCGGCAAGACAGCGACAGCGCGGCTATGGGCCTATGGGCGCGACGAGCGGCCCTGGGGGAGCGATGTCCCTCCCGGCAGCTGGTATCGGTTCTCGCCAGATCGGAAGGGCCAGCACCCCAAGGATCATCTCTCAGGCTACCAAGGCTGGATGCACGCCGATGGCTATGCCGGGTTCGAGGACATCTACCGGTCCAGCGACATTCACGAGGTCGCCTGCATGGCCCATGTCCGGCGCAAGTTCGTCGATGTCCACAGGGCCCAGGGGTCGGCCATCGCCGACGAAGCGATTCGGCGCATCGCGCAGCTTTATGCGGTCGAGAAGGAGGCGCGTGGATCGCCGCCCGACCGGCGTGTAGAGATCAGACAAGCCAGCGCGAAGCCGATCTTCGATGGTCTCGAAGCCTGGCTGAATGCCCAAGTACCCAGCATATCCGGCAAATCGCCGCTGGCAGTTGCGATACGCTACGCCTTGACCCGCATGAAGCGGCTCCGACCATATCTCGACCACGGCATTCTGGAGCTGGATAACAATACGGCAGAGCGGGCAATGAGGTCAGTTGCTGTCGGAAGGAAGAATTATCTCTTCGTCGGCTCCCAGACCGGCGGCCGCGCTGCGGCCATTGCTTATACCTTGATCGAAACCGCCAAGCTGAACGACGTCGACCCACAGGCCTGGCTGGCCGATACGCTGGCCTGCATTCCGGACTATAAGATCACGCACATCGACGACCTGCTGCCGTGGCGCTGGCGGGCCGGCATAAAGAAGGACCCCTTGCCGACATGACCATCGCTCATCTCAAGATCACGCTCGAAGGCATTGCTCCCGTCGTGTCGCGGACCCTTGAAGTGTCGACAAACATCCGCCTCGAAAGATTACACCTCGTTATCCAGGGGGCGATGGGATGGGAGAACTGCCATCTCTACGAGTTCATGGCAGGTCAGGCCCGCTGGAGCCTGCCAGATCCGGACTTCGGCACCGACGCGTTGCCGGTCGCCAAAGCCAGGCTAGCCGACGTCATCGACACCGCCGGAAAAACCCCAATCCGCTATGTTTACGACTTCGGAGACCACTGGGTCCATCTAATCGAGGCAACGATCATCGGTGACCCGATACCGGGCAACCTCTATCCCCGCTTGCTCGACGTCATTGGAAAATGCCCGCCCGAGGACGTCGGCGGCCTGCCAGGATACGAGAACTTCCTCAGCGCCATCAGCAACCCAAAACATCCTGACCACGAAGAACTGACGGAATGGGCGGGCGAGCCGTTTGATCCACATGTCCCGAACGCTGATGAGCTCCGCCTTGATGTCCTCAAGCTTGCAAAGAAATGGAAGCCGCGGACTACCTAAGCGGCGTCACCGGACGCTTACTTTCCAATTGCTTATTTCACTTTTTGAGAGAGCTTATGTTCTGACCTACTCAAACCACATGACGCAAGCGCAGGCGCGTAGATGGTCATCTTGGGAACGGTACATGGAAGACTGGTGCAAACGTGAAGACTTTCGCCGCCGACTCAACATTCTTCTAGCTG
This sequence comes from Paracoccus sp. Arc7-R13, assembly GCF_004010775.1. NCBI lineage: Bacteria > Pseudomonadati > Pseudomonadota > Alphaproteobacteria > Rhodobacterales > Paracoccaceae > Paracoccus > Paracoccus sp. Arc7-R13. Next base: position 53,223 of record NZ_CP034812.1, read on the forward strand.
GCTATGACCCGGATTTTGCCGCGTATATCCTAGATGTCGCTAAAAGAACGAGATAGGGGCCAAAGTGCCTCCGCTTACGCCTTGCCCACGCGCCGTTGCGAATGAGGCATTATCAATGCTCGCCTGCGGGGCCAGTGCGCTGATGAGGTCGGTGCGGGTCACGATGCCCGTGATGCGCGCGACGACCTGACAGATACAGTTGCTAAGGGAGCTCCAGCGGCTGCGCGAGTTAATCACAAGACTAGCGCTGCTTGTCATCGCCCACTGAAGTTTCGCAAGAGGTGCCGAGTTAAGATTCTCCAGTTTACGGTGCCCGTGATTAGCCGTGCATGTGGTCGATCCTCCCGTTCGTGAAGGCGTGCCAGGTGGTGTAGCGGCGTCCTGTAGTGTCTCCGCTCGGCCACTGCAGCTTCGAGTCCCTCGAAGGCTCCGTCGCAAACATTACGAAGAGGTGAAGAGGTGAAGAGGTGAAGAGGGTCAGTGACCTCCCCTGCTTCAGGCGGCAAGCTTGCAGTACTGCTCAAACGAACGTAGGTCGGGCCTGAACTGGCCCTTGCGGATCATGTTGACCAGTTCTATGCCTGCGATGGTCGCCGCCGCTGACTTGAAGCTCTTGAAGCCGAGCATCGGCCTCACCCGGCGCTTGATAAAGCGGTGGTCCTGCTCGACCAGATTGTTGAGATACTTGATCCGCACCATCTCGATCGGGACCGGGCAGCCAAACCGCTTTAACATCCGGTTGATCTCCTTGATGCCTTCGGTGTTAGCCGCGCTCTTGTCGATGACGATCTTCCGCGGCAGGCCATTTACCTCCATTGCGCGGGCGAAGAACTTGATCGCCGACGGCTTGTTCCGGCGCTCCGAGAGCATGAAGTCCAGCGTCTTCCCGAACTTGTCGACGGCGCGGTAGAGATAGACCCATTGGCCTCTCACCTTAATGTAGGTCTCGTCCATGTGCCAGGATCTGTCTGTGGGCCGCTTGCGCCGACGCGCATCTGCCGCGACCTGACCCGCGTACCGCTCCACCCACCGGTTGAGGGTGGCATGATCGACCGTGACGCCTCGCTCCGCCATGATCTCCTCGAGGTCGCGGTAGGACACGCCGTAGCGCAGGTAGAAGAAGACCGCGTGCAGGATCACGTCCTTGGGAAAATGAGCACCTTTGAATGATACGCTCACTGCTCATCTCCCATCAGAACGGCCGACCTCACACCATCCTATCCTTCCGGCTCAGGCCTGCTGAAAAATTTGCGACAGATCCGCTACACCTCAGATCGTTAACGTCGCCGTAGCGCGTGAGGGACAAGAAAGGGGTTGGAGGCAGTACTTCCTCTGTATCTGGCCAGGAACACCCGACCTAGCAGGGCGAGCGTCCGCTTGGGTGCAAATGCTGCAGATGCTCTGCTGCATTGCAATCGGTTAGCTGCCCGCCCGTTTGATCAATCTGGCTGCCACAGAGGCAACGATGATGCAGGTGCAGCGAACGACCGCTAGGTCCCGCATAGCAGACGCACGGCGGCGACGGGCTAGCGTCTGCTATGCGGGACCAAGCGGACGCTCAAAGTTGATCCGCTACGCCAGGCTCGCTATCTTGCCAGAGACGCCCTGGCCTCTTCTTGGCAAAGGTCATAGCAGATCGAACGGCTACGACAGCGCAGCTGCAGGAAGGGTTCCCAGGAGATGACATGGCAAGCACCACTTGGTTAGAAATTGTCGACGCGAATGTCAGGGAACGTGGCGAGCTTGTCATTGGCATCGATCCGTCACTTGCCGATCTGCCACAGTTCTTCGAGCGCGGTGACGGCCACTGGATCAGCCGATACGTGGACTTTCTGCTCGACATAGTCGAGACGCGCGCGGGCTTCGTAAAGTTTCAGTCTGCATATTTTGAGGCCGGCGGGCTTGCCGGGCTGTCTGCACTTTCTGCAGGGATGAAGAGGGCGAAAGCCGCAGGTATGGGTGTCATTCTGGACGCCAAGCGGGGCGATATCGGGGCAACCGCTACCGCATATGCAAAGGCATATCTAACGCCTGCTGAGGAAGGCGGCAGTGGCGATTTCGAGGCCGATTGCCTCACGATCAACCCCCTTATGGGACCGGACACCCTGGCTCCGTTCGTAGACTGCGCGGTGCGTCACGGGAAAGGTCTCTTCGTTTTGTGCCGGACATCCAATCCGGGAGCAGGTTGGATTCAGGACAAGATGGCAGGGAACCGGGCAATATCCGATCGCGTCGCCGATCTGATCGGCGGCTTTGCACCACCCGGCGCGGATGGTTTGTCTCCTGTCGGGGCAGTCATTGGAGCGACGGTCCCCAATGAAGGGCGGCGGCTGAGGCAACTTCTACCGCGCTCTATTATCCTCGCGCCGGGTCTTGGGGCACAAGGAGGCGATCCGGCGGCGATAAATTCCTTACGCGGCAGTCGCCCCGGCGATTTGCTAGTCCCTGTATCTCGCGGGCTGACCCGTGTTGAGGACAGGACATTGTCGCAAGACGCATACCGCAACTTGATCCTGGAGCGGATGCAGCAATTCGAAGATGTTCTGACATACGACTACGCGGTAAGCCAAGCCGCATCGGGTTGACATGGAGCCATGGCTGAAGCGTGGATTTCCACGACCGGCAACAATGGGCTCTTCTCGTCGATGCTGCCTGGCAGTCGAGAGGCTGCTTTTTTCAGAGATATGGTGATCGCGGGCACCGCGATCGCTGATCCAGAAGACAGCCGCGCCTCCGCTTCGCTCTGGCACGGCTGACGATCTTTCATTTCATTTTTCCGCCTGCCATCCGGCCGGCGATCCGAACACGGGCTCTGGTGCCGCTGCGCGTCAGCCTCCACGGAGAAATCCGGTTCCTCCCACGCGCAAGCGCGCGGGTCCCTCCCAATTTCACCGCTCCGGCCCCGTGTGTCAGATCACCGTCCGGCCGCAGGTCGGGCTGCGCCCACCCTGCTTTGCCCTTCGGATGACATGAGGTCATCCAAAGTGAAAAGCAGCGATGGCTTCGCCACTGGCGGAACAGGAAGGAGCGCCGTGACATGTCGGACCGGATCAGCATACGCGCTGGAGATTTGGCTGCGGCCCATCAGAGGCAGACCTTTGTGACAGGAAAGGCAAGCCCGCCTTCGCATCGGAAACAGGCCCCACTGATTTCACGCAATTTTCCCCACCGCTGAAGGCAGGACTATCTGCACCCTGCCACGCCCATTTTGGGCACCCGACCACGGCGCAAAGACCGGGCGGGATCGTCGCAAAGAAAGGAACGCCAAATGGCACTTTTTGAAATCATCACCATGACCGACGACAGCGGCATGAGCCGCGTTGTGACCGATGACCTTGCCGCATGGGTCGATGACATGGGCACCGAAATCACCGGGACCGAGACCCGCACGAACCTGCGCGCCGAGTTGCAGGGCCAGCCCAAGATTGCCGGTTTCCTTGGCCCCTTCTGGGGCGGCCTGTCCCAGACCGGCGATGCCATCATCCGCTATGAGGATGCAGGCACCTATTCGGCGCTGAGCCAGTGAGGGAGTCGCAGATGACCCGTTTTTCTGTCGTGCAGATCGACATGCACCCCGCCCCCTATGTCGCAGCTACGGGCAGCGCCCGGAGTGCCCAAATCCTGGCCCGCCTTGTGCGGGAGCGTTGCCCCGGAAACGCGTTTGGCATTCGCGAAGGCGCGGCCTTTGGCGGGCCGAAAAGCAATGGTTTCATCCGCGATTGCGCCCGATCCTTGGAGGTTCAGCGGATCGCAGCGGAAGAACTGTTCGCGGAAGCCGACGAGAACCCCGACCAGTTGGTGAAGTGGCACGTCTATTTCTACGACGCCGGGACCGGGAAATTCCGTTTCACCGTGAACGCCTATCTGGATCACGATTTGCCCGTTCGGGCGAAGTGTGAAGCCGACCCCGAACTGGCCGGGCGCACTGTCGTCTATGGCAATCCGCCCACGATGGAGACGCTTTATCTGATGCTCGATGCCTTCGCGGCAAAGCAGGAGGCAACGGCATGAGCGGATTTTCCTTCAACGGTTTCGTGGCGGGGGATACCCCCGCCACCTTCACCGACTTTCGCGTGTCGCCGGTCAGGATGATCCGCGAGGGCACGGATGCGGAAGCCATCGAGGTTTGCAGCCCTGCGGGCCGGGCGTTCTGGTCGATCTATGGCGACACCGGCGCAGGCTGGCGACTTGTCCATGACGCCGAGGCCGACGATGCGGGCCTTGCGCTGGCCGCCTTGTCCGGGAACGCGGCAGCCCGGTTCGAGTATGCCGACCTTGAGACTGTCACTGTCGCCGGGACGCTGGCCGATCTTGCCGACCGTCTGGCCGAACGCATCCACGATGAAATCCCCGGATACGACAACCCGGAGGATTTTCGCTGTGACGACTTCGACGCGCACCCGCTGTCCGAGCTGCGCGAGCAAATCCTTGAAGCCATCGAGAGCGAGGCAGCAGCATGAACACCCGCACCACATTCAGCGCCGGCGCACTGGTCGCACCGATGAACATCATGAGCATTTGCGCCGCCCGTGAGGCCGCGCTGACGCAGATGCAGGACGCTATCGGCACCCTGTCGGACGGCTACAGCCGCGCGCTGGACGCGGCCGAGACGGCCAAAGGAGCAACCGCAGGGCATTCCTGCTATCTGCACTACAGCGACAACGAGGCCGTGAAATCGACCCTGTTTTCCGCCTTTGATCCTGTTGCCGTCCTGGCCCGGTATAAGCGCACCCTCGATGCCGCAATCTGGCTGCGGATCGTTGAGGAAAGCCGCCTCAAGGAAATCATGGACCGCACCGAGCGGGACCAGCTGGACAAGCAGATGGGCGCGGATGACATGCCCGAGCCGACGCTTGAGAACATCCGCGCCACCTTGGAACGCCTGACCCTCGATGCCGACCTGATTTTTATGCGGGGCGTGGCCCGCGCCTTTTCCGAACTGGACCCGGCTTTCAAAAGCCACGACGCGTTCAAGATCGGCAAACGCATGATCTTCACATGGGTTTTCGATGATGGCGGCTATTGGTCCTATTCCGGCAGGGGCGAACAGATGCGGCGCACCCTGGCGGACGTCGAGCGGGTGTTTTCGCAACTGTCCGGCCAGCGGAGCTATGGCGACCTTGAGGGCGCGATCAATGCTGCCCGGCGCGGCGGATGGGGGGCGCGTCAAACCGAGATCGAGACCGAGTATTTCACCGCCCGATGCTTCAAGAACGGCAACCTGCACCTGTGGGTGAAGGACGCGGACCTGTTGCGGAAGGTCAATCAGGTTCTGGCAAGCTATTACGGCGACGTGCTGGCAGATGCCGCAGGGTCCGACGAGCAGCCCGCCGACTTCCGCACTGGAACTGCCGTTGCCAAGGATCTTGCCTTCTACCCGACGCCTGCGGCGACGGTCGAAGAATTGCTTTCTGATCTGACGATCAAGGCGGGCACCCGCGTTCTGGAGCCAAGCGCCGGGATCGGCGCCATCGTCCGGCCCGTCTTGAAGATGGGCGCGACCGTGGACGCAATCGAAATCCACCCGGACCGGGCAGCGGCATTGCGGGGCATGGCCCACCCTGCGCTGAAGGTTCATTGCGCAAATTTCCTGACGGTGACGCCTGCGCCGGTCTATGACCTGATCCTGATGAACCCGCCGTTTTCGGGCACCCATTTCATGGATCACGTCAAACATGCGTGGGACTTCCTTGCGCCTGTGGTTTGCCACGATAGTTGTGCTTTTTGGCCACTATTTGTGCTTTCTTGCCAATTAAAACGTCCTCTACCCGCACTGCGCGCCCGTTTACACCCGAGGCGGACGCTCAGAAGGCGCGGCAGGATCGACGCGAAGAGCCCACAGCGATCATTGGGATTTTCCCAAGCCTTAATGCCCTGTAAGGTTTCGGTATGTCATCCATGAACCTTCATTTCCTCGATGCAGGCGGCGACTTGACCAAACTTCGCCCTTGGCTCTGTTCCCAGCTAAAGGACGCCTATAGGCAAGTGCGAGGCACGTTGCCCTTGCTGCCGCTTGATGTGGTGGTCAGGTCTGGAAAGTTAGTCATTCCAGAAAAGGGGCACGTTGGGTACGCGCCCGACGCTCGTGTCATTTTCCTGACCGTGGACCCGAACAATCCCGCTTTGCGTGAAAACGCCCACGTATCCTTGCAGCGAATGTTTGTGCATGAGCTTCATCATGCAGCACGGTGGAACGGCCCCGGCTATGGCTCTACCTTGGGAGAGGCTCTGGTCACGGAAGGCTTGGCCGGCCACTTTGCTCAAGAAGTTTATGGCGGCCCAACAGAGCCATGGGAAAGCGTTGATCCAGAGATGGTGCGAGATTGTGCCAAACAGGCGTTGAAAGAATGGGAAGCATCGAACTACGGTCATAGCGCTTGGTTCTATGGCGCGGGCAACCTTCCCAGATGGATAGGTTATTCCCTTGGTTTCCAGTTAGTTTCGCGCTTCCTGTCTGCAAACCCTTACCAGAAGGCGTCGGGACTGGTTCACGCAGATGCTCAGCTTTTCCGTGGGTGTTTAGAGGGCGTCTGAGGGTGGCTTGGCCCGCATGGCTGCCGCCAGTGCCGCGACCGGGCATCGACGCGAAGAGCCCTTTACGGACGGTCGCCCTAGTCCTTAGCATCTGCAAAGCGTAAAATAAGGAGATGACGATGCCCGAAATGACTGTCCTTCTGACTTACCTTGCAGTGCTGGTCGGCTTCGTCTTCTTTCCGGGGCCGTCGATTCTGCTGACTTTGGCACGTGCTTCAACCTCGGGAACTCGGGCGGGAGTAGCGACGAGCCTCGGCATTGGCCTGGGAGATGTAATCCACACTCTGCTGGCCGTGATAGGGGTGTCGGCCATCGTCATGGCGTCTGCCAATGCTTTTCTGGCAGTGAAATTGCTGGGCGCTGGATATCTGATCTACATTGGTCTCCGTAGCATCTTCGAGCGGACTTCTTTTCAAGGCCAGCCTGATTTGCCACTGATCACTCCGCGCAAAGCATTTCGTCAGGCATGTCTCGCTGAGGTGCTGAACCCGAAATCGGCCATGTTCTTCTTAGCGTTCCTGCCGCAGTTTGTTGCCGCCGATCAGGGAAATGTCGCCCTGCAGCTCTTGGTGCTTGGTCTGTTGTTCGTAGTGGTGGGGACTGCTGCCACGCTCTTGGTAGCGATCGGTGCTGGAACTATCGGAGCAACTTTGCGCAGCAACTCTGCTATCCAGCGTTGGCAAGGAAAAGTGGTTGGCACCCTATATTGCGCTCTTGGTATCCGACTTGCATTTCAACAGCGCTGATCACTGCGCTGCTCGATCCCGCATAGCTGCCAGAGGCAAGGAGCCAAGCCATGTTAAGCGCTAAAGATAAATCCAAATATATATTTTCGAGATAGATGAAGAAATATGGATGCAGCCAGTTTTATTGATATTGTATTGACTCCAATCGGAGCAGGATTAGGCGGTTTTCTAGGACTTTCAATGGGTGTCAAAAAGCAACCGGAAAAATTTGCTTCTGTTGCAAAAGTAAGTACCAGACTGTTGGTGGGCATATTGATTTTCTTGGCTATCTTCGCCACGAGAATACTATAGCATTTCTTGGCAAGAGTGGGGCGGACGGTAGCTTAGTCCCGCAAAGCGGCCCCTCGGCCGCCGCCCTGACCCGTCTGCTATGCGGGACGGAGCTGACTCTGAGTTTAGATCAGCAGGCGGTCATGAGAGCTTCCATCAGCTTGCCGCGCGGTTTCACCCTTCTCTACCGCACCGGCAATCTGGAACCACTTGCCCTGAAGGCATCGGGTGCGACGAAGTAGCAGAACTTCATTCTTACCGTTAACAACGCGTACGGCGACGAAGCTGACGGCATGGCATCGGATCGGTATCTCTTGCATGGGCGGTAATATTATTCTTTCAGTACTCTAAGAACAATACCCTAGAACCGAACGCCAAACAGTCCTCCATTTGGCTCATCCGATAATCGGGTATCCATAATGTAGTCGGAGGGATCGAAGATTTCCTCGCCGCTAACCTCTTCTTCGTTCTTTATCTTCTGTAGATCATCCGAATTCATTGCAACAATATACTGAACACCGAGGCTTTCGCATTTCTTCTGAGCCAAACTAAGAGCAAGTCCGATCTGTCGTCCATCAACCCCGTCGAAAATATGACTGTCATGGATCAAAAATCCGGGAAACCGATCATTCTTTTTTGCGACCTCAACAAGCAGCCAGTCAAAGCAAAACACCTGCATGTGATTTTTGCCTCCACTCTTTTTTCCAACAATATCTGTCTCTATTGATAATCCTGCAATACCTTTTGACTTTCCGAGAACTAGCTGCCCCGGTTCATCGTAAAGAAATTTTGATGTCTCTCCAAATATCTGGACTGCGGTCTTTCTGGCTACTTCTCTCTCGATTACATCTTGGCCAATAAGATCAACGAGATCTGCTATTTCTCGTCCTAGCCGCTTTCGTTCTTCTTCCACATCGCGAAACCGAGGGATTTGTGTGCGAAGATCTGCTTGCTCAGCCTCCAGACGATTTAAATCAGACTGCAGAAGCGTTAAGCGCTCTATTGCAATGCCAGATTTAAGTAAGTCGAGCTTGTCCTTCAGTCCGTCTTGTAGTCTGATTATTTCAGTCTTTCGAAAAGAGAGTCGCTCCGACGCGTTCCTTCTTTCGCGCTTCAGATGCAGCTCACGGTTCTTCGCTACCTGCCTGTGAAAAGCCTCAACTTGCTCAAACCTTTTCTTAATCTGATCCGAGAAAAATATTCCGACCTGTTCATAAACGCTTTTAAGGTCCGCGGCAGATGCATCATCGACTTCCTTGAGTGCCGCATCAATGCTTTCAAGCAGGTCTAGATCTTCAAGGTTTGCCTCGTTCAGATCGCGAATGCGACCTGTTAGTTGATTTGCAGTGACCTCATGTTGACGATAGCCGTCAACTACAGATGCAGCCGCAACCTCTTTGCGCTTTCCATCGATTTCAGTATCAAGCAGGTCCAGGCGGGCTTGCATCTTATTTACGTCAAGCGCGCCATCTGTCAGATATCCACTCTTAATCATTTTCGCCAGCGTATCGGCGTCTTTTTTCTCGTCCTTCTTTACCTGCAGTTTCTGAGGAAGCCGCCAATCAAATCCCAGAAGATATGACAGGCTAACTTGACTATCCCAATCTTGCTGCGAAGAGCTGTTCATCTTGGGGCTGGCAAATCCACCATTGCGCTCTTTTCGCACGAAATATGCAAGGAGCGCCCCGAACTTAGGACTGTAAGTCTGTGCGGAGTCTTCCTCGCTCAGAGAGAACCACTCCAACGCAAGCTCCTTACGAAGATTTCTTGGAGTTATTACCTCCCCGTCCCTCTTAAGTTCATCGGTTTTCGGATTGCTTTTTTTACAGATCACAAACTCAGAGCCGCTACGGGCAAACTTACCACAGAACTCTGACCCAATAATTTCTGGCTTGTGGAAATCTCCATCTACATTTCGCTTTTCAGTCAGTAAATAGTGTACAAGCTCAATAAAGCTTGTCTTTCCTGTGCCATTACGGGTTTCCTTCGCGCCGGACGTTTCATGTCGTTCAGCAACGAGTATATTCAGCCCCCGTTTGAACCGGAGCGGCTTGAAAGTTGTAAGAGTGCTTGTGATCTCAACAATCATTGGTTCATCTTTTTTATCAAGCCTGATTCGAAACGGATGGCTCCGATGGCGAATAGGAAATCAACCGATAGCAGGAACCAGTCAAAATGAATCGTTGAGAGCGCGTTCTCACGTCGATCTTCCTGAAGGTCATTGAATAAACGTGAAGCAGTTTTTTCGCGGTCCAGCAATGCAAGGATCGCTGCACCTACGCCTATGAGCGCGTTCTCGGTCTTAATATGTTTAGTTGGCATCAACATGGAGCACCCTGCGGCACATTCTCAAAAATATCACAAGCGTCTAAGTAGTATGCTACTATTACATATGCTGCCGCCGATACTGTTGCTGTCTCGCCGCCACCGCAGAATACTAGAAGCTTACCCATTATTTCATCTGGGTCATACCCAAACCCTTTGAGCTCAAGATACTTAGCGCGCATCTCGGCCTGGATAATTGAGGCATTTTGCGGATTAGGCATACCATCAAGGTATCTATCTACTATATCGATATGGGGGCGGGCTCGCCGAATATCATATTTTGAGTCTGGGCTTAGCCTGTTAAAATCGAGCTTTTCTTCATCAGGGATGTCGCCGAAGTTCAACGGATCGGGATTAACACTGCGCGCTTCTATAATTTTCTTTAGGAGTGGCCTTATATGACTCATTTGAACTGCATTGAAGTTCAAGCTTGCTGACGGGTAGATATCAATCATTTGCTGCATAGACAATTTGTCGTGCAGCTCATCTTTCAAGAAGTTCCGGCAGGCTGTCGAAATTGATATCTCGGAATATTGCCTTCTTAACTCCTCCAACTTGTCGCTAGCGGAAGTTGGAAGTCCTTCGATGTTGTTATGAACAAAGATCCATTCCTTTAGGTCAGGCCAATAGTTCTTGACCATTGGAAAGCTATCAGAAATTTTCGCCTTTGCCCTTTCGGCAAAGGTCTTCGGCGATTCAGGCGCGTAACACTGAAAAATTGTTTCGGTTGATATACGCCGGCCGTCGCTCTTCTTGTCGCCGTTTTTGCCGCCAGCCTTTATCAACTCAAAGTCTGTCCCGTATATTCTAGATGCCATGCGTGCGAACCAGTCCTCAAATCTGGATTGGTTCACCGTAGCGAATGCATGGTCAAAATGGATATCGAAGTCAGTTTTTTTCATGATGTTGTGTGTTTTCAGTTTCGGGATTACAACATGTTGTCCAATGTTTGTTTGATAGCGTGTTGGCTCTTTATGGTGTAGTTGTGCTAAAACGGCAACATCCTATCATGCGGCGCCTGGCGCCTTCGCCTGATCAACGCCTACCACGCGTTTTGCTTCATTGCTGAATGTGCTTTTCGCGCTTGCTCAAATGTCAACTCCAGAGAAGCGGCAATGCGGCCCCTAGCTCTTCGTTGAGTACAGTTGGGGTGCGCGCTGCACCTGCGTTCGCTGCAGGCTACCCCAATGTCGCAAAGGGCTCTTCATGGCGATGCATATCTGCCGCCGGTCAAAGCCAGCTTTTAGCGATTTTCATCAGCGGCTTCTGCAGCACGAACATAGGCATAAAGCGTTGGTTTGGAGATGCTGAGCATGGTGCAGATCCGGGCAATTGGCGTTTTCCTCTCCTGATAGAGCCGTACAGCAAGGTCGCGTTTGTCCTTGTCGAGCACTTGAGGACGCCCGCCCTTTCGGCCGCGGGAACGCGCCGCTGTCAGGCCGGCTTGGGTGCGCTCTCGGATCAGGTTGCGCTCGAACTCCGCCAAGGCTCCAAACAGGTGGAAAATCAGTTTGCCCGATGTCGTGCTGGTGTCGATCGACTCTTGCAGGCTCAGCAATCCAACCTTCTGCTCGTCAAGCCATGTCGTCCAGCCGATGAGATCGCGCAATGACCGACCGAGGCGGTCTAGCCGCCATACTACCAAGGTGTCACCGGCGCGCAGTTGCTCTTTGACCTTTTCGAGACCGGGTCGGGAAGCCACCGCCCCGGAGGCCGTATCGGTAATCACTCTCTCACAGCCAGCCGCCGACAGGGCGTCCCTCTGAAGATCAAGGTTCTGCTCGATGGTGGAGACTCGTGCATAGCCGATCTTCATGGTCGAGCACCTGTATCGGTAAAAAAAGTCGTCATGCGCAAGATTAAGTTTCCGTAGTTTTGTTTACTGAGTAAATTTACTTGGAACCGGCGGTTTTCGCAACAGTCATGGTGGGATGAGATCACGGGAAAGAAAACCTCCGTTTTCTTTACTCTCATGGCCAAGGAGGCGGCTCCCTATCCGCCAGTCACCACAGAAAGGGTCACACGAGCAAACTTCTTAGGACAACGTAGCGTAGAGCCCTTTGCCGCCAGACCGCTACGCGGCTACGCTCCCGACAAAGGAGCATGTTGGATGAAGAAGATTGGAATGATCGGCGGATTGAGTTGGGTTTCGACTGCCGAATACTACAAGCGCACCAATGAGATCATGCAGCAGGCGGCAGGGGGCGTGTCCTCGGCCCGGATCGTGCTGGAGAGTGTCAACCGACAGGACTATGTGGATGCCGTGATCGTTCAGCGCGACGAGGCCGCGGCTTGCCAGCAGATCTTGGCCTCTGTCCGCGCGCTGGAGGCGGCGGGGGCCGACTTCATTGTCATCACCTGCAATGACGTTCACCGCTTCGTACCAACCATCCAGCCCCTTATCACCATTCCTTTCCTGCATATTGCCGATGTGACGGCAGCGGCTATTGCGGCGCGAGGCCTGCGGCGGGTCGCCATCCTCGGGGTACGCAAGACCATGGAAAGTGACTTCTACCCCGAGATCCTGGCACGGCATGGGTTGGAGGCCATCATTCCAAATGAGGCTGAAAAGTCCTTCATCCACGACAGCATCTATGACGAGCTGGTCCAGAACCGGTTCCGGGACGAGACGCGGCAGGAGTATCAGCGGATCATCCAGGCTTTGGGTGCGCGAGGGGCGGACTGTGTGGCCTTGGCATGCACGGAGATCCCGCTCCTGCTCAGGCCAGAGGACTCGCCGCTGCCAGCCTTCTCCACTACGGAGCTTCACTGCCGAGCGGCGGTGGTGCAAGCGCTGAAGCGGGATTGATACCGCGAAAGCATTTTCGCATTCATGACCGCAGCAGGCTGGATTTTCCTCATGACGCTTAGAAAAGTTCAACATACAGATGCTTCAAGCATCGCTGCAATTTCCATCGAAGTATGGATAGGCACCTACCTCAAACGAGGGGTCAGCGCCTTTTTCGCCGACTATGCGCTGAGTGAGTTCACCACCGAAAAAACCGAAAAGCTAATAGCCGACCCCAACCAATTCATCCTTGTTTCGGAGAATGAGGAAGGCGTTGATGGATTCATCCGAGTGTCCTCCGGCAGCACAGCGCCGGTGGGCGGCTGCTCCGATATGGAGATCTCAACCTTCTATGTTCAGCCGCGCCATCATGGAAAAGGGATTGGGAAGAGGCTGCTGGATACAGCATTCACACATTGTCGCAATCTGGGAGCCCCGTCCGTTTGGCTGACAACGAACGCCGAAAACGCCCCTGCGATTGCCTTCTATCTGAAGCAAGGTTTCGAGCATGTCGGTGAGACCCATTTTCGTATTGGAAATGCAGGTTATCTGAACAATGTCTATTCATACCATTTGAACTGAGAGCACCTTGGTTTGACCAAGGGTAACACCATCCAGCAACTGCAATTCGATCCCGCATGGCAGCGCCCTTGCTTCGGGCGAGGCTGACAGGAAGAACCCAAACTTGCCCTTACTGGTCGCAGCCGGGAAGCGCCGCTAATCTGCTGTCCATCTCAGGAGAACCAAGATGCCAGAAATCAGCCGTGACGACGCAACACTTCCTCACACTGATGCTGAGAGCATTGTGGACGTGTTGTCCTTGGCCGAAAATTTGAAAACCGAGATGCGCCATAGCTGGTTGTCGAATGGCCGGCAGGAGAGCGTGGCTGAACATACATGGATGATGTCAGTCGCGGCTGTCTTGATGGCCCCTCATCTTCAGCATCCTGTCGACTTGGGGCAAACCCTGAAACTGATCGCGCTTCATGACATAGCAGAGGCCATCACCGGGGATATTCCATACTTTGAAGAAAGTGCCCGGAAAGACACCAAGCTTGCTGATGAAGCCGGGGCGGTGGAGACAATGTGCAGGATGCTTCCAGGGGCTTCTGGAACACTGCTTTTCGATCTATGGCGCGAATACGAGGACTGTGAGACCCCGGAGGCGAGGTTTGCGCGAGCGCTCGACAAGCTGGAGGTACAGCATCAACACAATCTTGCGGACTTACAGACCTGGACCGAGCAAGAGTTGGGCCTTGTTTACACCAAGATGGACAGCGAATGCGCCCACGATACAGCACTGATGACCCTTCTCGCCGTCATCAGGTCTAGGGCAGAGAAGAAGATGCAGCACGGGGGCATCGACCCAATCGAAGTTAAGGCGCGCGTGTTCTGACCGACCGCTCCGTCCCGCTTTCTGGCCAATCAAAACGTCCTCTACCCACGCTGCGCCCCCGGTTACAGCCGAAGCGGACGCTCAGAAGGCGCGGCAGGATCGACGCGAAGAGCCCTTTGCGGTCAGTCGTAGCAGGGCTAGTGTGTCTCTGGCAGGTTTCAACAGCAAGGAAGCGTATGAAACGCCCCATCTTTTCCGCCTTGGCAATCCTTGCGTTTGCTACACCGATAGGGGCGCAGGAAGACGACACCTTGGCTGGGCCGGAACTGGGTCAGCCAAGCACCTCTTTGATGACGGCAGAAGCTGCATGGGACTGGTTTCCAGGAGATCTAGTTTTTCGGAACGGCCTTAACGATTTTGATGAAATCGTCAGAGATAACGAAAATGGTCAGTGGGCATCTGTCGGTGTGATCCGTCCGTCTGGCGGTGGCCCGGTCGCGATCTATGTTGACGAACAGCAAGGGGTTACAGAGACACCGTTAGATCTTTTTATTGCTGAGGAAGACTATACCGTTTTCCGCGTTACCAGCTTGGCGAGTGTGAGGGCTGAGAGCTTTGATCTAGGACCGATGGCGTTGTTTGCCGGTATCTTGGCCATGAATATGCCATATGATACTGAAATGATGTTTGAAAACGGGAAATTCTATAATGCGGAACTTCCATTTGCAGCAGCTCTAAACGCTGGCGTCCTGCTTGTCGTGCCCAAGCCGCTTCGAGATGTCACAGGGCCTGACGCTCCGCTTGGGCAAGCATTATTGAAGGATCGAATAGGTCATTACCCTTGTGTTGAAGCCACCGACGAAGAGATGTGCTGGGGGTGGATGAGGAACTTAGCCATCGTAACACCCGGGATGATCCTCGCGTCTGACGCTCTTGAGCAGGTGTACCCTTAACCGGCAGCTCCGTCCCGCATAGCAGACCCTCGGAAGCTACAGCTAGCGGCAGCAATGCGGGACGAAGCAGCCTGATGCCTAATGCTTCTCTGCCAATGCCACTATCGCAGCGGCAAATTCCTCTGGTGCTTCTTGCGGCAGGTTGTGGCCTACCCGGTCTATGATCCTGCGTTCATAGCACCCGGTGAAATGCGAATGATCCAAATCTTCTGCCACTGGCGGATCAACCCCGTCATCCCGGCCCTGAAGAACAATGGAGGCGACGGCAATGTCAGGCTGGGTGGCCAACTGCGCCTCGATGTCCTCATACGCCGGATCACCGGGAACTCCACCAAATCGGTGGCGATAGGAATGCAGCACAATTTCCACGAAGTCAGGGTTGTCGAAGGAGGGGGCAGTTGCCTCCCATGCCGCATCGTCAAACCGCCAGGTAGGCGACCAAAGCGACCAAATAAGGCGGCAGATATCGCGCCTGTTGTGAGTTAATCCGGCGCGGCCTCGCTCTGTATGGAAGTAATACATATACCAGTAACGGGCCTCCTCGACCGCAGGGGCAGGGTTCGCGGCGTCCGGAATGTTCTGGATATTGTAGCCTTGCCCGCAGCTCACAAGACCGCGCACCCGCTCAGGCCAGAGCGCCGCGACGATACATGCCGCACGGCCACCCCAATCGTATCCGCCGAGAAATGCAGTGCCAACGGATAGCGCATCCATGAAAGCCAGAAGATCGGCCCCAAGCGCCGCCTGCTGGCCTGAGCGCATCGTAACAGGCGAGAGAAAGTGGGTTGGACCATAACCGCGCAGGTAGGGGGCAAGACAGCGATACCCCCGCCCGCCGAGGTTTGCGGCGACAGCATCATAGGCATGGGTATCATAAGGGAACCCGTGCAGCAGGATTACCGGCTCGCCGCCTTCCGGCCCGACCTCATGGTAGTGGATGTCGAGGCATCCTGCTTTGATCGACTTCATCCGTTACTTCCTCCGGATTGCCTTTGCCACCGGAAGCCTAGGCCAACAGGCCGAAAGGCGGCAATGGGCTCGAAGCGTCGATGTCGTCCAGCGCCTTGGTGGCAGCGATGCGGGACGGAGCGGACGTCCAGGCAACTTCTTGGCCAGAAATCATGCTTCCACCGGAGGGCGAGGCCGTCGAAGGAGAAAACGCGGCCTTTCAGGAAGGTATCGCTCTTCCACAAATCCAGCTTTCTCCAGCACCCGTTTTGAAGCGGGATTGCTGGGGTGGGCCATAGCCCAGACCTCTACAAGCTTTAGCCGTTCGTCAGCTTCCACTAGAGCGCGCGCAACGAGCTCGGACGCGAAGCCACGACCCCAAGCATCAGGGTGGAAATAGTAGCCAACTTCGTATCCCCACCCTCGTTCAAATGGGTCTTGATAAAGCCCGCCCCAACCGATGACGCGCCCGTCAGCACGGTTGACGACCACCCAAGGCGCAGCGCCATCTTTGCGGCGAAACCATTCGTGGACGAGCACCCGTTTGCGACAGTCTCTCCATGTCGCATCCCTGTGGGTGTAGGCCATGGCCTCGTCATCACCCAGAAATTCAAATAGGTCGTCCACATCCGCCGAGCATGGTTTTCTCAAGGTAAGGCGGTCGGTCTGGATCATGCTGGACACCCTTAAATCAGGGTGCAAGTTCATTCGGACAGTGCGTCGTGTCAACGTCGTCTGTAGTCTCTTCGCGTCATGCGGCTGGCAACCTTTCAAGGACTGCTTTCGCCTAGAAATTGGCTGTTCTGCCGATGGCAGAGGAAGTTTTAATTGGCAAAGAAGGGCGTTTATGTGTGCAAACGCCAACTTAAGTTGTTGCTTTAATTAGATTGGTGAGGACGTTTGTCGTGGCAATCCACAGCGCCGGGCGGCGAGCTGCGGGCGATCCTGCCCGCGTCCGCCGAGGTCGGATCGACCGCCAAGCATGAGCGGTTCCGAGTATGGGCCGCACAGCATTCCCCGCGCGGTTATCGGTGCCACCAGTGGCGCGACCTGCCGCCCGAGAGCTTCGCCAGCGTGGGCGTCCGCATCAATACCGTGGTGCTGACCCTTCGAAAGCGCTAGGTATACCCTACTCCTTTTTGCGACGGAGAAACTCAGGCCCCGCTTCGGCGGGGCCGTTTTTTTGGACTGCCACGCCCCTCGACTTACAAAAAGCAATGCGCGCAAAAGGCGGGACCGCTGACGCGAGGCGCATCCGGTTGTCCAGTCGCGCGCCGGGAACGACCTTGGGAGTGAAGGCGCGGGACCGAAGCAGGCTGTAAGCGAGACCATAGGGATCGAGCGTCAGCCTGTGGTCAACCGGATGCGGCTTGCGGCAGCTGCGGCACAGACCCACCGCGGCCTCTTTCAGAATAGCGAGATCCCCGCGCGAGGCGCGGCGATCGAGACGCAGGGGGGATTTGGACAAGCCAAACGCCCCCTGCCCTTGCTGGGCCAGGCGCTGCGCGCCTGTCCGTCAGGGGACCGCCGGTCCCCCACCGCAACGGGAAAATGCTGCACGTCCTGCGGGGCCGTGTCCTCGCGCTGCGCGCTGCGGGCCGCACCACCCCCTTGTCCGTTTGATTTTCCCATTGCGGCGGTTCCCCCCCTGCCCTCGCCGGGAGGCAAGGGTTCAGGAGAGGGGCGCGCTTCGCGCTTCCTCGCCTGACCCCCCGCCCATTTTGGGCACCGGCCACAGGGCAAAGTCCGGGCCCGGATCGTCGCAAAAGAAGGAACGCCAAATGGCTAAATCGTTCGACCTCTATCAGCATGTCACCGACAGCATCATTGCCAGCATCGAGTCCGGCACCCCCGCTTGGCGCAAGCCGTGGACCGGCGAGAAGGGCGGCGCACCGTTCCCGCTGCGCAGCAACGGCGAACCCTATTCCGGCATCAATGTCCTGATGCTTTGGCTTGCCGCCGACGCAAAGGGCTATCGCGCCCCGTTCTGGTTCACCTATCGCCAAGCGCAAGAAGCGGGCGGACAGGTCCGCAAGGGCGAGAAATCCGCCACGGTTGTCAAATACGGGACGTTTGAGCGCGAGGACAAGGAAACGGGCGAGGAACGCCGCCTGCCCTACCTGAAATCTTACAGCGTGTTCAACGCCGAGCAGATCGAGGGGCTGGCCCCGGAATACTATGGCAGCCCCGCCGAGGCCGCGCGCGATCTTGGGACCGAACCCGACCCGGCGCTTGATGCTTTCTTTGCAGGGATCGGGGTGGAAATCCGCACCACCGACGACCCGCAAGCCTACTACAGCCCCGCCGACGACTATATCCACATGCCGCCGATTGCCACGTTCCACGACGCGGGAGGCTATTATGGGACGTTGGCACATGAGGCAGTGCATTCCACTGGTCATAGCACCCGCCTTGATCGCTTTTCCCGCTTTTCTGATAAAAAAAGCTATGCTTTTGAGGAACTTGTGGCGGAATTGGGAAATGCCATGCTTTGCGCCAAGCTTGGCCTGACGCCTGATTTTGGACAGTCCGGCGCATATATAAAGAGCTGGCTGCGCGCGCTGAACGACGACAAGCGGATGATCTTTAAAGCCGCCAGCGAGGCTCAGAAAGCCGCCGACCTGCTGACCAAGCAGCAGCACGTCGAAGAAGAAAGGGCGGCCGCGTGAGCGGCCCCCTGCCCGACCTGTCGTGCCGCAAATGCGGCACGACCAATCCCCCGGTCTATCTGGCCCCTGTCACGGTCGGGGGAGCCGGAACCTGCATCTGCATCGGTTGCGCGGAGGCGCGCGGTTGGCTGGACCGGGACGGAAACGTGAAACCGGGGATCGCGCTGTGACCTACGAAATCCGCGACGACCCCGACGACCTGCCCATCCCATGCGCCACCTTGGCCGAAGCAGAGCGGCGCGGCAGACGCCGCGCCGCCCGGATCGGATCGCCCGTTCTGATCTATGAGATAGACAGCCAAGGTGGCGAAAGGTTTGTGGGGGTCTGCTGACCCCCCTGCCCTTCCCCTCTGTCCTGGCGCGCAGGGAGAATGTCGGGCGGGCGCGCCGGCAGCTTCGCCACCAGCGCGCCCGCCCGAGGCTTCGCCTTACATCGCAGCGCGGCAAGCCGCGCCACATGATCCTGGTGCGTTTCACGCAGACGCCGCCTGGCGGCGGCTTTGGGCGGCAGCTGCGCCGCCGCGGGTGCATGGGGAAAGGTGCCGCTTTACAGGATGGATTTGACCACAGCCCACTCGCGTCCCTTCGCACTATGGGGGCCGTTCCGCTCGCGGTCTGCAAGCCCGTGGCCCAGGGCGGGCCACGGGTGGACAAATCCAACTTGGTCAGACAGGCGATGCCGGAGAAAAGACAGAAGCTCCACAAGAAGCCCTTGGGTCGGCTTTACTCGGATGCACCGCAAGATACCGGAAAAGGCGTCCCGGTATTCACTTGATAGGTTTGATCACCAGCAGTCAGTTTCAGTTCAGACCCACTTTGCAAGATAGCAATGATCTGCTGCCAGTCCGCTTTGTCCCTCGATACTGCTGTTCCAGCGATCATGGTGCCCGCGAAGGTATTCCCCTCAGACTCAAGGGTATAAGGTCCTTTCAACCACTGACCTTGAATGTCCACTTGAAGGTGGTTGGTCGGCGGAATGAATGCGCCGTCAGGGTCGCAGACGGCAGTCAGGGCGATGCCGTCAGCGGATGCAGTATAGATGTGAAGCCCGCGAAAATCGGTCGTCTCATCCCATGCGAATGCAGGCGCTGCAACAGCACAGAAAACCATGACGGCGGTAGCAATGCGAAATGTCATTTCATGTAATCCTTGATGGTCTGATCGAGACTGGAAAACCACGCGGGTTCAATCTGGCCTAACAGGAGCTTCGAGCGTGGCGCTTTCGCTCCGCCCCGAACCTGCGCTTGTATTGCTTGAAGGGTTTCAGATTTGACGGCGACCGTCGTGCGAAGGCTCCACCCGCCAGCACCTGATGCCTCAGCAACCTGGGCAACATAGCGCGGTTCAAAGGTCACTTTTGAAAGCTGATTGAAAGCTGACCTCATGATGCCTTGAACATCGACGCCGCTTGATTGCAGTTTCGTCAGTGGTTCGACATGCCGCTCCAAAACCCTCAGTCGCAGGGTGATCGAGAATGTTGTTGAGTTCCGCTTCCGAGGCGGCACGACAAGATCTACCAGCTCGACGGCAGCGTCAGGTGCTGCTTCCTTTTCATCAGCAGGGTTGCTTGTCGGGGCCGTATCTTCGGGCGTAACAGGGCTGCGGTCATCGTTCGGGGCAGGTGTGGGCGTTCCCTCGGTAGACACAGCATCTTCGGACTGCATCTCAGCTGCCGGTCGGGGCGGTTCCACAACCTGCTGGCGCTTTTGAGTGAAAGCGTTGACTGCATTTTCATCCAGCGGCTTGAGAATGGATTCCCGCGCAGCTTTTTTAGGTTTATGAAAGCCCGTTGCATCTTCACGGGTTGTTTTGATCAACTGACGTGCCATTTTACTGCCTCATTTTCCGACCACTGAAGACATTGTTGATAAGGGTGATCGCGTGAGACATTGCGACTTCCCAATGTGTAACCCTGACACGATCCTTTGGATTATCACTTGCCCGCATCTTTTCAATGATGGCCCCGAGGACGCCCTTTTCATCCATTTCCCGATATTGCGCTTTTTCTGGCACCATCGTGTAGAGGGGATTGAACTCGTCAATTATCTCATAATGGCGTTCAAATTCCCGCTCTCCGACTTTATCCGGCTTTGGATTTCCTCTGACATGGGTGAACAGACCAGGTTGAACACGCGCCATGACGATATGAAGGACGGGCAAAGCGCGAGGGTCCTCTGAGCGCGCTTTGAGATCGTTATACCAAGACAGAGTTTCATGAGCGCGTTTTCTGTCTCCCTTGGCATTCATGCAGGGAACGAGAAGAACATCCGACACGCTTGCCAGCTCCACAGCATAATCGACGCCCTCGCCCTTGGTGTCGATGATGATGAAATCAACTTCGGCTTCGTGCTTTTCGATAAGCTCAAACAGTTCGTCACCCGTCTCGGCACGACGTGCCACGAGCTTCTCGTCTGTCAGATTGTTTTCGATGCCGGTCTGCCACCACTCTACCGAGTCGTCGCTTTCGTCCATGTCGATCAAGAGACATCTCTTGCCGGTGAAAAGAAACGCTGACGCCATCAGCTTCGTCATCGTTGACTTGCCCGCCCCGCCCTTCTTGCTCATCATGCTGATCACGATTGCCATTCGGTCACTCCCTTTGCGGATGTTTCAGCCTGACCGCGCAGTCTGATCCCCTAGCCCCTACCATTACCTCGTAAGCCAAACCAAAATGTCATGTCAATATGTCATGGCATGAATGAATGTCATTAGTGCGCGTCATTAGTTCATGTCATGATTGCATGGCGTGACGTAACAGGCAAAGATCATGGCATGTAGGAATGTAATAGAGGCATGGCATAATATCCTGACATAGAGGCACAGCATAATGTCACGACTTTTAGTCTGGCACATTGCTCTGTCTTACTGTCATGGCCCAACATCATGTCATAAAGTCATGTATTATTGTCATGTCATAACGTCTCGACACAAAGTCATGACATTACAGTTGGGCATGGGATAACGGCATAAAACAATGGCATATGTTCATACCATGAAAACATGACATGGTGTCATGGCATGAAATCATGGCGTTCATGCATGTCATAATGTCATGTCACACTGTCACGTCATGGGCTCTGGATATGCCCCCGCATGGGTCCTTAGGTAGCAGCGCGAGACCATGGCGCGACCGTAGAGCCTCTGGATTGGCGCTAGGGGCCGGGTTTTGGTTTTCCGCACCCCGACAAGGGCCAGCGCCCTTTCGCCCCCTCAGCGCCTTTCTCCGCGCCTCTGGGGCTGTCCCTCGGCTGCATGCTTCACTGCACCCTCGGTCCAGGCACCGACGACGAGCCGCCGGTAAATTGAATTCTACCCTCGCTCAAAAGCCGAATTCCTTGACAGTCTTCGTCTTTTGAGCGAGGGTAGAATGGTTGATTGGCAAGAAATGCAACCGTAATTTTTTACACTTTGGACATGGCCGGAAGAACCAAGAAGATCACGCCTGCCGACGAGAAAAAGATCGTCGCATCCGTCCGTGCTGGCGTGCCCGTGGCCGTGCTGGCGAAGACCTATGGCGTGACGCGGCCGACCATTTACCGGGCCATCCGCAGCTTCCACGACAAGGCCAAAGTATCCGACACGAACACCGCGCCCGTGTCCTTCACGGTGAACCGGGACAGCCTTCTGGCCTTCGATGCGTTCACGGGACGGCTTGGCTTGAAGAGCCGGGCCGATGCCCTGCGGCGCGTGTGTTGTGTTCCGGCCGGGTTTTTAGAGCCTGATCCGGACCTGGCCGATGCCCTGCGCGACGTGGCGCGGGAGCTATCGGCCATCGGGCGGAACGTGAACCAGCTCGTTGCCACCAAGAACTATGAGGTTCGGCGCGGCGAGAAGCTGAAGCTGACCAAGCCGCAGCAGCAGGTTCTCAGCGATCTTCTGGATCACATCGACCGTGTGTCCACCCAGGTTCGCGAGATGGAAGGCAAGCGGGCTTCGGAGACGGTCCGCCGCTTCGTGGCCGGGATGAAGGGGGCGGACGATGGGGCGGACTAGCTCTGTCGCCGGTGTTTCCACCCGGCTGTTCGAGGAGGGTTGGGACAGGGTCAAGGGTGGCCGTCAGCTTGCCGGTGCCCGGCAGATGGCGAGGGCGGCGCAGGGGGCATCGCCCGCGTTCTTCAAGATGATCCGCACGGGCGGTTGTGCCTCCAAGGGGCAGCTGTCGGCGCAGTTCAACTACCTGTTCAGCAAGAGCGTGGACGTGCATGATTCACGCGGTCTTCTGGACGGCGAGAAGCGTCTGACGCCCGAGCAGATCGAGCGTGCCGTGTCGCGCTGGACCGATGACTGGCGGGGCCAGATGAACGCGGCCCGGACAAGCCACATGGTCATGTCGTTTCCACGCGATGCCAAATCCCAGCATGTCAGCATGATTGCCGGGGAAATCTGCAAGGAGAAGCTGGGCGGGCGGTTCGACTACATGATTGCCGTCCACACTGACAGCCCGAACAAGAACCCGCACGCCCATATCATCGTCAATCGACGGGGCAGGGAGCCGGGGGATTATTTTACGCTCCGGCAGGGCACTGAATACACCTATCAAGCCTTCAAGGAGGCGATGGTGGACCATGCCGCCCGTTACGGTATTCAGCTTGAGGCCACGTCGCGTTTGCAGCGTGGTCATATTCATTACCCCCCCACCGATGGCGCGTGGCGGCGGGCACAGGAAAAGGCAGCGACGACAGGCGCTGCCTTCGAGGCCCCTTCGGGGACGCCTCGCGTCGGGGACGCGCTGCGCCGCGCCACCGACGAGGTTCGCGACTGGTCCCTGCGCTATCGCGAACTCGCCAGCTTTGCCTCGCAGAGCAACATGCAGGATCTTGCTACCGCATTTGAGAAGGCATCTGCCGTCCTGTCCCAGGGCGGCGTCATTTTAGCCAAGGGAGACGCTTACATGTCTGTCGAAGAAGACTTTGATAAGGCCGCCGCCAATCTGAGGCGCGCGGTCGATGACGCGGAGGTTCGCATTGCAGACGCGGCACCAAACCATCGCCCGGCGATGGAACGCAAGTTGGCCGAAGCGCTGTCCTCGGTGGAGCATCTGCAACCGCTCGGTGCCCGGTCGCGCGATCTGAGCGAAACCGCCAGCGAGGAAGGCATCTACTCGGCCCAGAATGTCGCGGGGGTGAACACGCGTTTTGCGCTGGAAGGCCGCGACAAGCTGAGTGCAGCCCTGGACGGGACCGGCATCAATCCGGTCGAGGTCGAAGCCCGGATGCGGCTTGGGGCCAATTCCGCGGCGCTGGAAACCCGTTGGGTTCAGCAGGATTTGCAGGCTGTCGCTGATCTGCGTGGGCTTGATCTGCGCGATGCGGCGCAGCTTGAGCAGGCCATCGCGGTGGTGGACCATGCCTACGACCGAGTGGCGGCTGACTACGGTGTCGATGACGCCATCTATCAGCGCGCGGCGGCACAGCGTGGTGTTAGCCATGAGCAGGGCGTGAACAATGTTCATCCCATCCGTGAGCAGCTGAATGAAGCCGGTCAGGTGGATGCAGGACCGGATGCCAAGGGGCAGCTTGAGCGGTCGCGGGAGACGGAGGCGCTTGAATACGCACCAGGCACGTCCATTGGCTCGCGTGACGGCATCAGCCGCGATCATTCCGATCTCAGGCAGCATGCCAGCCCTGTCGGCGCGGACGACGAACGCAAGCTGCGCGAGGCTGTCGAGAAGGCGTTGACCCGCGAGGAACTGGCCGCGCTCAAGAACGGCGATGCGTCGGTTCTGCGCGGCGTGGGCGACCGGCAGGACCAGCTGACCATGGCACGCGATTACCTGCGCGCCACCAACGATCCGGGCGCGCAGCAGGGGATCGAGCGTGTGAGCGACGCGCTGACCGCCGAGCGTGACCGCGTTCGCCAGGAACGCGGTCATGAAGGAGGCGGTCATGAATAAGCTGCACCTTCTTGGGGGCGTCCTTTTGTTCGCCCTGGTCGCAACCAGCCTCGCCTATGTCGTCGGAACCGGCTTTCTGTCATTCCGCTACGGTTTTAACGGCGAGTATCTGGATTGGACCTGGATTGCGACCGGATACTTCGCCCTCAAGAACAACGACCCGCAAGCCTTCCGGATTATCAATCTGATCTGGGGCGGATTTATTATCCTGTCGCTTTTGTTCTCAGCAAAAGTCCTGACTGAGAAACTGACCACCTTCGGTCGTTCGCATTGGCAAAGCCGTCGCGAATTGAGAGCCAACAAGTTTTTCGAGAAGCCGGGGCGCGGTTTTGTGGTCGCAAAAATGGGATCGCCAAAAAGCCGGGCCAAATTCCTGTGTTCGGCATCCTTTCCGCATTGCCTCATGGTGGCGCCGACTGGTTCGGGTAAGGGGATTAACTTCGTTGTCCCGAACCTGCTCCTCTCGACGGGGAGTGCGGTTGTTCTTGATGTGAAGGGCGAGAATTTCGAGCTGACCAGCCGTCATCGCCGGGCGATGGGGGACAAGGTATGGCGCTTTGCGCCGCTGGATTGGGGCAAGCCCAGCCACCGCTATAACCCCCTTGACCGGATCACGGCGCTTCCGGACCCGGACCAGAGGCAGATGGAAATCCGTCTGCTGGCAGAGTTGTTCCTTCAAACCGAAGATGACAGCATGAAGGGTCTTCTGGATGGCGGCATCGACCTGTTCGTGGCCTGCGGCATCTTCGCAATGGAACGCAACAAGGCGACCTTGGGCGAGATTTACCGGCTGGCATCGGCAGGGGGCGACAAGCAGAAGCAATACCTGATCTATGCCGACAAGGTGAAAAGCCCTGCCGCGCGGCTGATGTTCGAGCGGCTGGCATCGACCAACGACCGCACCCTGACGTCCTATCTGTCGCTCCTGATGACCTCGGGCCTCAGCCTGTGGTCGAACCCTGCAATCGACCGGGCGACGGAAACGAGCGATTTCAGTTTCCATGATTTCCGCCGCACGCCGCAGACCGCGTATTTTATTGCGCCGCCGCATGACAAGATCAAGGCGCTGGCGCCGCTGGTCCGGCTGTTCTTTTCGGACCTGCTGTCCAGCCTGCACACACATGAGCCGGGGGAGGATGAACCCTGGCCCGTGATGATCATGCTGGACGAGTTCGACATGCTTGGCCGCATGCCGATCGTGGCGGACAGCATCAAGACCCTGCGCTCTTATGGCGGAAACCTGGCAATCATCACTCAGACCATCCCGGCGCTGGACAAGATCTATGGTGAGGACACCCGCATGTCGCTGCAAGGCGGGGCAGGGGTGAAGATCTACCTGGCACCCGCCGATCCGCGCACCAAGGCGGAGCTTTCCGCCGCGGTAGGCAAGACCACGCACCGAGTCACCTCACGGTCAAAGACCATCGGCAAGGGACCGTTTTCGGGGGTGAACGTCTCCGAGCGGACCGAGGATCGCGATCTGCTGTCGGAAGATGAAGCCGGTCGTCTGGACAAGGACACGGTAATCGTCCTTGCCAACGGCCAGCATCCGATCAAGGCCACCCGGATCAAGTATTTTGAGGACCGGGTGCTGAATCCCATCTTCCAGGCGCAGAAGGGACCGTTGCCAGCTCCCGATCCGAAAGACCTGGCCATTCGTGATCTACAAGGCGATCTGGCCAGGACCACTCACAAGTTGGAGGCTCTGTCCAACGAGGTTAAGGAAAGCCGTAAACGGAGCAGAGTGAAAGCAGCCTTGCCATCGCTGGTATTTGAGGCTCCGAGCTTTGCCAAAACAGTGTTGCCTGTTGCCGTATCGAAGACTGATGACAAGGGGGAAATGCCCCAGATCAATGTTAAAGATGCACAGCCAGCCCCGTTCGCAATGAGGCGAAAAGGGGTTGATAATAACAAAATTCAGCAGACCGAAGTTTATACCAACGACGAAAAGATTGCAGCAATGGTGGCATCACAGACAAAGGTTGATGCCATCGAAGCTGACGATGACGATGGCATAGCCGTCGAAGCGGCAGAATAACAAAACGGGCGGCCATTGGCCGCCCGTTTTCATTGGGCCTTAATGGATTTATTTGATCAGCAGATCATCGACGCTACCGCCCGCGTCCAGATGACCCTTTACCCAACGGGGCTGACGCCCCCGACCAGTCCAGGTCTCAGACGAGTCGTCTGGATTGACATACTTGGGTGCGACAGTCGCTTTGGCGGCTTTGGGGGCCTTCCCACTTCCAAGCAAGTCTTTCAGCGAATAGCCATGCTCCTCGGCCGCCTTTTGCGCGGCCATCATGGCCTGTTCTCTTTTCCTGGCCTCAAAGCCGTCGATCTGGCGACCGACCGCCTTGTGAAGATCGCGAAGCTCTTTCAGCGACATATTATCAAGATCGAAATTCATCGCGGTTCCTTTTTCAAAAGTAAGGGCAGCCAAAAGCTGCCCTCATGTCCCTCGCTTATGCGAACATTATTTTCCGAGTATGCGCGCTTTATCCTGCATTCTATTGATTGACGCTGCAACCCCCGTGGTCGCCTGAAAAACAGATGGGTGTGCTGCAAACGCCTGTCCGGCGCGACCGACAGCATTCTCTCCACGCACCGTTTGCGCTGACGTTCTTGCTAGTGATGCAGTTCCCTGTGCCGCCATACTTCCAGCATTTTTGACAGTTGTTGCCTGTTTAGAAAATCTGCTGGCCGTTTGAATAAGTCCAGGCACGTTGATGTTTCCTGAAACGGTCGTAACAAGAGCGGGAAGCAGCGCCATACAAAGCAGAACAAGAACAAGTAGAACGATAAAAGGGATGAACGCGCCTACGCTAGAAAAGCCTTCGGTTCCGATGCGGTCAATCATGTCAGTCCCCATCGAAATCATGATCGAGAAGATAGACGCAATGAACAAGGGGTAGAGTGACCAGCTGATACAGGCAGACAGCCATCTCTCAAAAAAGCCTTTAGTCGCTTCAAAGAGTGTCAATGCAATTACGATGGGGGCCAGGCCAAGAAGAATAGTAATGACAATTTTCGGGAATAGAATGAGTAGTGTTGATACTGCCGTGACTATTCCTATAAGAGACAAGCAAATCCCTGAGACAATAGCTGTTGTAAAGTATCCCCCCATCTCCTGTGCAATGTTGGTGGATGCCACAGTAAACTGATACATCATTTCATCTATGGCAGATGCAAAACCGTTAGTGATCGTTGGGCCACTAAGCCCGTTCCCACTGGACGCCAGGATGCCCCCAGCAGTTGCTTCAATGGCGCTCATAATGCCATTGGCAACATTCCAAAACTGGTTCCAATTCCAAGCGAAGATACCAATCAAGGCCAATTTGATCATCAGACTGAGGCAATGTCCCCATGCCATCGGTCGCAGCTGCACCATCATGTTGATGCCCACCAGTGCGACCGCAAGAACGGCCATGTATCCGACAAGGGTGCCTGATGCTTCGACAAGACCGAGAAATGTCGATCTGGCCGCATTTACCAGAAAACTTTCTGCTGAATTAACAATTGGTGCAACAATGGCCATGTCAGCGTCCTTGCCATTCGCTGCAAATATCCAATGACTGCTTGGTCATTCGTGCGACTTCCTGCACTACCGGCGCACGTAGCGCACGTATCTCAGCCCTGTCTTTTCCTGCTGCGATAGCGTGGTATTGACGCTCTGCACTATCCCAAGATGGATGCTCAATTTCACAAGGGCAGGAGTTTGTCTCAATAATTTCTTGAAGACGATCCATGTCATAAATCGCTTTCAAGAGAAGAGAATTATCAGCTTCCTGTGGGGTTCTGTTAACTACCCATTCCGGGCGCGGAGGCTTCACGCATCCATGACGGGTTGTCTCACCACCAGCCTGGGGTTTTGACAAATCAGGCATGGTAAAATCCATAAAGTCCCGCTCGGCCTGTGTCAGCTGCGGCTCGGTCTGGGCTTGTGCAAATTGCACATCGCCCATTCGCGCGGTGGATGCAGTTTCGGCAGGGAGCCAGCTGTTAAGGACAGCACCACCGATCGCCACACCGACAGCAAGCGACGAGAGAGCGATAAAAAGGGTCTTCTGATCAAACATGGTTCTTATCTCCATTGTCACCGGCATCAGGGATATAAAATTCCAGCACGCCCCGGTCGCCGCCGGCGCGGCCGGTCTGGATCACCACGTCGATCGAGCTGGCGATGTAGCGCAGCGTGTCCGCATAGGTCAGCGGCAGTTCCGACTTCAGCGCCATGATGGCGAGCTTCGATAGAGCCAGCTTCGGGGTTTCGGCATGGATGGTCGTCATCGACCCGCCATGGCCGGTGTTGATGGCTTCGATGAAGGTCATGGCTTCCTTGCCGCGCACCTCGCCTACGATCAGCCGATCAGGCCGCATCCGCAGACAGGAGGTCAGCAGAATGTCCGGCGTCCTGGTCCGGCTGTCCCGGTCCGCAATCAGCGTCACCACGTTCGGCTGTGTCGGCACCAGCTCGGCGGCGTCTTCAATGGTGATCATCCGTTCGCTGTCACTGACATAGGACAGCATCTTGCGCGCAAAGACCGTCTTGCCGCTGTCGGTCGCGCCCGCAATCAGGGCATTCATCTTGTGGTGGACGATGAATGCCATGGCCGCGTCAATGTCGCCGGAGGCTGCCAGTTTTTTCAGTTCCCGCTTTGTCTCCGCGCGGGCCTGGTCCACCGAGTATTCCTGACCGTGCAGGTATTTGATCTGGATCTTGTCGAGGGGCAGGGACGAGAAGAACCGCATCGAGATTGCAGCACCCGACAGAACGGCAGGCTCTGCCACCACCTGCGCCCGGATCGGGCGGCCTCGATAGACCACGGAGGTCGAGATGATCGGGGCTTCCCGGCCAAGGGTCAGCGTGCCTGCACTTGCGATGCGGCGGCCCAGGTCCATGACTTCCTGACGGTTCATCGCCGCGCGCGTTTCTAGCTTCATCGCCGGATCGCCGTGTTCCAGCGACCAGATGCGGCCGTCGGGGTTGATGGCAATTTCCACCAATGCAGGGCTGTCGATGACTGCCCCGATGCGTGCCAGGGCTTCATCCAGATAGCTGCCATGGGTCATGTCGTTCATGATCAAAAAATCTCCAGATCGCGGTCCACCATGACGGTGATCCGGGTGCCTTGGTTGACTGTGATGGTCGGCGGCATCGAGACATACTTGCCGATGGCAGACTCCGTTGCGCCACTGACGGCATTGGACACGCCTGTTGCTGGATCGTTGGAACCGCCCGTCGAAATGGTCACGCCCCCGTCGCTGCTGTCGTCTTGCAAGGCCGAGGGAATGGCCGAAATTGTGGAAATCAGGGCCGCCGCCCCAAGCCTGCGGAAGAAGTGATTGTTGACCTTGCCGGTGGTTCCGGAACGGCCCAAGGCATCGCCACCGAAGGAGCTTATCTGCACCGACTGGTTATCTGGCATGATGATGCGTTCCCACGCCACCAGAAGCCTGTTCTGGCCGGTATCCACGTCAGCCGAGTAGCTTCCGATCAGCCGCGATCCGCGCGGGATCAGGATGCGCGACCCGTCATAGGCCACCACATCGGTTGTCACGAGGCCCCGGATCGGACCTTGAAGCGTCGAGTCGATGGCTGTTTCCAGAACCGCCTGGATCATCGTGCCCTGCGTGACGGTATTGGACGGGTTCACGATGATCTCTGCGCGCTGGACCTGCACCGGCCGCCCGGCATCGCGCACGAACTGCGCATCATCGCTGAGACGCGCCGCCTGCTGCGCAGCCGCCCCGTCTCCCAGACCCGCCGCATCGGCGACGGCACCGGCTGCACCGCCGCCGCCGAGGGCAACCATGGAGGACTGCAACCGGGCCTCTTCCAATTGGGCCGCCTCGTCGGCGGCCTGACGGCGCTGCGTGAGCAGATCGTCATCGCCACCCGGCATCACGCTCTGGCCGTTTTGCAGCCGCAGCATGTCCAGATCGTTCTTCAACTCGGCAATTTCGAGGTTACGGCTGCTGAGTTGTTCGTTCAGTTCCTGCTCGCGCGATTGTGCCTCGTTGCGCAGCTGGTCCAGCTCGCCGCGCATTTGGTCGAGAGCTTGCGTGTCCACGACAGGTTCACCATCGGCATCCTCGGCCGGGGCCTCGGACAGCCGGTCGATCTGGTCCTGCAAGCCCCGGATCAGCTCGACCACTTCGGAATTGTCGCTTTCCGCCGCAGGGGCAGGGGCCGGTTCCGGTTCTGCGACTTCGACCGCTGCCGGCACGGCGGACGGGGGATTTTCCAGATCGCCAAAGCCGCTGCCCTCGTTCTGGAACTCCTGGGCTTCACGGACGGTCATATCCGCTGCGCCGTCAGGGAGCGAATAGACATAGACCAGTCCGGCGATAGCCACACCGCCGCACAGAAGCCCGGCCATCTTGGCAGCCTTTGCCGCAGGCCGGGCCTTGGGTTGATTACGAGGATTGGATTTCTCCAGCGCCGCCAGCCGTTCGCGCAGGTCTGCCGTCTCTTGATCGCTCATTGCACCAACCTCACCGCTTTCATCATCCCCACCGTCGATTCAACCGTTCCCAAGCGCAGCATCCAGAACGGGCTGGTGCCGGTCACACGCACCACGCCATCGGGCATGGTCTGGGAATTGACCGTGATTTCCTGCCCTGCCGTGACCTTGAAGATCGCGGGCAATTCGCCGTTGCGCCGGAACTTGAAATAGGTGAAGGCCCCGTCATCCCAGACTTGCGTGGGGGTGGTGCCGTTCACGATGCTGCCGCCGTAGTCGTGATTCAGCGGACCACGGGCCACCTGGCGGTTCGCGGGCGTGGCGCTGCCCGAGCCGCGCGGGTAGGTGAAGCGCACCACGGAGAACTGCGCCGAGGCGGTTTCCGAGACCTCAAAGTAATACTGCCGCTTGTTGGTATAGACGTTGATGTTCGTGGCGGCGCCGCTGGTCGTGGGCTTCATCACGAAGGCGCTGCCACCCGGCACCGCATCGAAATTGAAGCTGACGGTATCGCCCGCGACCACGGAGGTGATTTCCTCATCCGGGCCGAACTCCACGGACGTGACCCGGCCTACCTGCGTCTGGACGCGGTAGACCTGTCCATCGACCCATTGGGCATAGCGGACACGGGCATCGAGATTGCCCGCCCGGGGGGTCACTTCGGCCAAGGCCGTAGATGCCCCCATGCTGGCCGCGCACAGGGCAATGGCAAGACAAGTGCCGCGCATCATTGGATCTCCGATCTGTCAGAGGTGATTGCGTATTCGTAGACCGAGAAGCCGAACGGGTTGGTCCAGACATCCTCAAGCGAACGGGCCTCAGTGGTGTCGTAGCGAAAGGCCAGTGTGGCCGTGAACAGACCCCGAGTTTCCCCGTCACTGTCCTGCAGCCGCTTGCGCAGCCGGACCTGGGCCCGATCATTGGTGATCTGCGTGACCGACAGAACTTCCACATCCATGCGCGCATTCGCACCGTATTTGCTTTGCGGATAGTCCGGGTTTTCCGACGACCAGAGGCTGCGCATGGATTGCAGCGCCGCCCCCGACGACCGCGCCAGCACCGAGCGGACCCGAAGGTCATTGTCGAGCATGCTGTAGGTTTCCCGGTCGCGCACATAGGCGTGGACCAGCGACTGCACGACAGCATCGCGGTTGCTGACAGAGATCGTTTGCAGGTTCACCATCGGCAGCGCCATGCCGCTGGACGGATCGAACGGCACCAGGACCGGGGCAGGCGTCTCATGGCTGGCCGCGATCACCGCCGCCATGATGCAGCCGATGGCACCGAACCCCCATCCTGCGACCCCGAACTTCTGCCAGAAGGCACCGCGCCGCCGCGCGCCGTAGATCAGCTCTTCCTCTGTCTCACTGACACCCCGGGAAGCGACGGCTGCGGCTTGCGCCTTATTGTTTTTGCGATTGAACATCGGTGGCCTCACTCCAAATCCGGCATGGTGAAATCGAGCATCTGCTGTTCCTGCGCCCAGGCACTGGCAATCGACACGTCCGACATGCCCATCCCGTAGCTCTGGAGAGCGAGAAGCTGATTGTTCTTGATCAGCTCGCTGACAGCCTCACCCATCATCCGGGTGTTCAGGTCGATGGCTTCCTTGATGCCGGTCTGTTGCGGGATTTCCCCGACCAGGCGGTCAAGGCGCTGGAGGCTGACCGCACTTTCCCGCTGCGCGGTATCGGCCGAGGCCGCCACCATCGCGCCGGTCGTGGCTTGGTTGGCCGCGCGTTTTTCCGCCACGCTGCCATCCCGGCCCATGGCCTCGACCCGTGCCGGATCGAGGCCCGCCCCGATCATCGTCGTCTGCGCGGCCGCCTGTATCTGCTCACGGTAATCCGAGGACAGGCCCGACCAGTCGCCGGACGATGCCGCATTGGCGGCTTGCAGGATGCTGGTCATTTTCGGAGCGAGAACCGTATCCAGCCCGCCCCCCATGAGAAGGCCCTGAATGTCGGCATTGCCGGTCAGGACGGCATAGATCTGTTGCAGCTCGTTCGTCTGCGATTGCAGTTCGGCCAGTTGCTCGACAAGCTGGTCCAGCATGTCGGTCTGGATACCGTAATCTTCCAGCATCCGCCTGATCTGCGTGATCTGCTGCGCGATGGACTGGGTATCGACGGTCGGCACACCCTGCGCCGTGACCGGGGCGGGTAGTGCCACAGACAGGCACAGACCCGCGCCGACGATCAATCCTTTGAATGCAATCCGCATATTACAATCCCCCTTCAAAATTCATGAATGCGCGTTCCTGCGCAAAGGCAGAAGCAGCCGCGATCTGCTCTGCCGTCATCGGCTTGGAGCGTGTGGCGACGAGGCGCGTCCTGATGACCAGCAGGCGCACAAATTCGGCGCGCACATAGCTGTTCAGGGCCATCGCCTCTGCTGCGTTGGTGGTCTCTCCGATACGGGACATGGCTTCCTCAAGGCGCGCCATCGCCAGCCCCATGTCCTGTCCGGCCTCGTCGGCATATTCCGCCGTGGCCCCGCCGATCATCGCCTTCTCGGCATTGGCCATGTAGCTGGCCTCGATGCTGCCGATTTGGTCGGCCGCGCCAAGCGCCGCCATGTATTCCTGATACTTGGTCGGGATGATCCGGACGTAGTTCTGGGTTTCCTTGAACGGCGGCACGCCGCCATATCTGCGAACATTACCCGCCCCGGCGTTATAGGCGGCCAGTGCCAGGGTCATGTCGCCGTCAAATTCGTTCAGCCGCTGTGCAAGATAACGCGCGCCACCCTCGGCCTGGACATAGGGATCACTTTCATAAGTGTCTCTGATGCCTAGATCACCGGCGGTTTCAGGCATGATCTGGGTCAAGCCATAGGCCCCGGCGGGCGAGCGAGCATGGGGATTGAACCGGCTTTCCTGCCAGATCAGAGCCTGCAACCAGCACCGCCACTGGATCAGCGACAACCCGGCACGCTGCATGTGGTGGGTATCTTGTGCTGCGCGGATGATGATCTGTTCGACGTTCTCACGCTCGCCGCTGAACAGCCTGTCCGCAGCGGCGCTGTTGTCGGTGGCATAGACTTCCGCAGAGGGCGCAAAGCCTTCCTCAAGGCCCCGAACCGTTTCCTCAGCCCCGGCCCCATCATCGGGCAGGGTCATTCCTTGGGTGACGGCCTCCAGCGCCTCGACCTGTTCCCGTTCGGCTTCAACGCGCTTGCGGCCTTCCTCGGCCTTCTGCCGTTGCCGAACGAGGTCCGCTTCAAGCCGCAGGGTGATTTCCGCCTCGCGGGCATTCTTGGCCGGATCGACAACCGGCACACCCTGGGCCATCGCCGTGCTGGACAGCATCAGGGCAAGAACAGGGACCGCCAGAGCCACCGCAAAGCTGCCCGCAGTCCCTTGCTCGATCCTTGACGTCTCGCGCGGGCCTTTCGCGGGCAGGGAGCGAAGATCACCGTTGCGCATAGGGACCGTCCTCGACCGCACCCTCATACACGCCCACCTGGCGCACGGCGTCCTGTCGCGCCTCGCCCCACAGTTCTTCCAAGGGTCGAAGATCGCAGGTCAGGTCGCCCCGCGCGTTAAAGCACTTGCTGCTGACCGGCTTCGATTGGGTGCCAGCGCAGGCAGACAGGGCCAGGGACGCCAAAACGGCGCAGAGAGCATGCTTACGCATTCTCAAATCCTTTCCAAAAATCAGGGCGGGTCCGGTAGTCCGCGCCGACCAGCGCCTCACCGGCCTTCATGCCGCCGAGGATGGTCAAGAGCGGACCAAGGGCCGAAAGATCGGTATCAATGACATGCGAGCCGTCATCCGACCGCAGCAGGGCGATCCGCGAACCGGGATTCACGCCCATGAGGATTTCCAGCTCTTTCTGGTTCAGCGGCAGCCCGGCATAGTCCTCGGCACTGGCGTCCTTGTTCGGCAGCAGCATCTTCGTAGGCAGCGCCTGCATCAGGGTCCGGCCATGCGCGGAGGCTTGGAGCTGATGCGCAAACTGCGTCATCATCACGACGACCGTGTTCTGCTTGCGCGCCGTGACCAGCCAGTTTTCGATGCGGCCCGCAAAGTAGCTGTTGTCCAGCGCCTTCCAGGCTTCATCAATGATGATGATCGTGGGGCGCTTGTCCTCGATCTGCCGCTCGATGCGCCGGAAGATGTAGGACAGGACCGCCATGCGGGCTTTTTGATTTTCGCTGTCCAGAATGTCCGTCAGGTCGAAGCCGACAAACTGGCCGTCCAGCGAGAAGGTATCCTCGACCTCGCGCCCGAAAATCCAGCCGAAGCGGTTTCCCTCGGTCCACTCGTTCAGCCGTTCCGCCAGCGCGCCCCCGTCATGGGTGGCCCCGACCAGCTGTGCAAACTGCGTCCAGGTCCGCAGGTTGGGGTTTCGCGCCTCGGCGTTCTGGCGCACGGCATCGCGCACCGCGCGAGACTGTTCCGGGTGGAGCTGGCTATGGCCGGTTTCCATCAGGTGAATGAGCCAATCGCTCAGCCATTCCTGTCCCGACGTGTCCGTTTCGATCCAAAGAGGATTGAGGCCGGTGCGTTCGCCAGCCTTCAGTTCGGAATACCGGCCGCCCAAGGCGCGCACGGCCATTTCCATGCCCCGGCGATAGTCGAAGACAAAGACCCGCGCGCCGACCCGTTGCGCTTGTGCGGCCAGAAATGCCGCCTGCACGGATTTGCCCGACCCCATGCGGCCAAGGACCAGCGTGTGACCGTTGCTCGGTTCCTTTTTCGGATCGCCTTCCTCATGGAAGTTGAAGCGGTAGGCGCTGCGTGAAATCGTCGGAAACCACGTGATCGGCGTGCCCCAGGGCACATTCTCACCGCTCTTGCCCATGGCTGCGCGATGCAGCGCCGCGAAGTCGGCAAACTGTTCATTGGTGATCGCGCCTTCGCGGATGCGGAAAGCACGGTTGCAGGGATGCTGGCCGAAATAGACGGTGCGGGCCGTATAGCCCTGCGCGATCATCTTGACGCCCGCGCCTACGGCGATGTTGCGGATCATCGAGCTGATCTTTGCCAACTCCGCTTCGCTGTCGGCATAGACGGCGACCGCCATCTGATGCTGTCCGAAAGAAATCTCACCGGAAGCCAGACGGTTTTGCGCCTGTTGCACTGCCTCGATCAGGTTGGCGGCCTTGTCGTTGATCGCGGCGCGGCGGCGCAGTTCCCGCGCGATCCGCTCTTCCATGATGCCGCTGTTGACCGGAACATAATAGTTCGACACCACCATATCGACGGGCAGGTCCAGTTCATCGAACATGGTCACGAAGGACTCGCGCGGAAACTCCTTGATCGAGTAGATCATGCCCACCCGATCCGGCAGGCTGCCCCCGGTCAGGTATATCTTGTCGCCCTTGAAGGTGACGCGCGTGTTGCTGACGGTTTCCGCGATGGCCCGGTCCAGCGACGTGTGAAATGTCGGCACCTCGATCCCGGTATTGATGCTTTCGAGAAAGCCGAGCAGTTCACCGCTGGATGCGGTCAGCACTTGCGGGTTCATGCCTGACAAAGCCGAGCAGAGAAATTCCACGACCTCTTGCAGCTGGGCCACCTGGCCGTCGATCTGCCGGGCGAGCGCGTCCTGAGACTGTCGCTGCGTGAACGGGATCTTCGACAGCACGTCAGGCCGCTTGATGACGGTGATGGTGATGGTGTGTTCGCGCAGGTTGGCGCGGCCCATATGGGCCTGCCAACGCTGGTCGATCTGCGCCGCAAGCCCATCATCCGCGACGGGCGGAAGGGCCGTGTCGATGCGGCGCGATACCTTGTGAACGGTATAGGCAAACTTGTCGCCGGTCTGGGCGATGATGCTGGCGAAGATGTCCTTCATCCGGTCCAACTTTTCATCAGCGACGGTCAGGCTGTTCAGCCCGGAGACGCGGATGCACTGGAACAGCTCATTGCCCCTGGTGCGGATGGTCAGGTCGTCGATCAGCGAGACATAGGGCAGCATGGAAGCCACCGATTGTTCCCGGCTGGCCCATGCGGGCAGGGCATCGAGGGCAGCAGGCCCGATCCGAAGATTACGGTTCATAGCTATCAGCACCCCATTGGTCGCGGTTTTTGGTTCGGCGGGTTTTTTTGCTCACGACCGTGACCACATCGAAGAAATGCGGGTCCCATTCGGCGGCAATCCAAAGGGCCGGATAGGACAGGGCCGTGAATATGAGGGTCCAGAAACTCTGGACCCACACAAAGGCCATGACGGACCCCACCATCCAGATCACGGCATAGAACATCGGAAGACCCAGGACGCGGGCCGGGCGAATGAGGCCGAGGAACAGGGGGGACCGTTTGACCATGGCGATTACTGAGCACCCCACATCGAGTTCACGATGACGCTGGCGCCGGCGACGATGGCGATGCCCGCGACGACATAGACGACAGTGCGGAAATCGACATAGCCCATCAGCCAGGCCACACCGATGCCGATCACGGCCAGCGTTGCCATGGCCCGGCCAAGCGGTCCGGTCAGGGTGGTGGCAATGCCGGTCAGAATGCTTGTGATGGGGCTAAGGTTGATCTGCCCTTGTGCCATGGCTGGCTCGGTCATCAGCATGAAAAGGCCGATGGCCAGCAAGGCAAAGAGTAGCAGGTTGAGTGCCGAAACCGGCATTGATTTGGTCATAAGGTATCTCCGTTCAATCGGGTAAAGACGGCCATCACCTTGCGGACGTGACCTTGGGTTTCGCGGTAGGGCGGAATGCCCCCGTGGCGCGAAACAGCTTCGGGGCCAGCGTTATAGCCAGCCAGTGCCAGCTCCATTGATCCAAAACGATCAAGAAGAAGGAGCAGGTATCGTGCAGAACCGTCGAGGTTCTGGTGCATGTCATGGGGGTTCACGCCGAGCGTCGCGGCGGTGGCTGGCATCAGCTGGCCGAGGCCGATAGCCCCGACATGGCTCCGCGCCCGAGGGTTATAGGCACTCTCGATTTCAATATTGGCACGGTAGAAATGCCGCCATTCCATGACTGACATTCCGGCTTTGCGCAGGGCGACGTGGCCGCCGTAGCGCATTGCGGTCTGGTCAATTGCGTTGAGGATTTCTTCGCTTCCGGAAACTGCACGCGGCGCGACAAAACCGCTTTCCGGTTCTGCAAGAAACGACATGGAGTCTTGGGAAGGGGAGGCCGGGCGTTCAGCCTCTGGAATTATCGGCTGCCCGCCTGATCCGAAATGACGGGCAAAGCCGTTGCTCTGCTCTCTGAATTGAAATGTTCCATCGGAGCCGGGCACGAGAACCATGCCCTGTGCGAGAGATGGGTTTGCGTTAAGTGTCAGCCCCCCCCACAGGCATACAGCGACCGTCGCTATATATTTCAATTATCAGTCCCTTTTCCGAAGGAAAGGCAATCGTCGGCAGTCCCCAGCTAATAAGCTTGGCGATTACCCCGACGGCCGATCGAACTATTTCTGTTTGTCGTGTCAGCTTGAATACGAGTGGCTGGCGCGTCTTTCGGTCCTTTGAAACAATTTCAAAGCTCCATTCTCCAACAGTGGAGGTGCCCTTTTTGGTAACGGACGAAAGACACTCAATAACAACCGATCCGCCTTCATCGATGACGTCCCGAACTTCATCTGTGACTATCACTGGCGATTTTGCTCTGTTCATTTGCGGCCCCTGAACTTGGTCGAGAGCCTTGTGCACTATCCTTAGTTTCGCTGCACCAACTTCTGTTCTTCCTACAATAGAACTATAACAGTAACATTTATATATCAACAAGAACAATTTTTGTTTTTACTAGACATTATTGTAGTGCATTCGCCCGGCTAAACCGGTTTGATGCAGCATCCGTGGTTGAAAGGTGAAATTTAACCTAGATTACGCACTGGGCACTCGAAGACCTGGAACGATCCTTCCGAGTTGCTGGCAATAGGACCTAGCTGCTTCACCGGCCATGACAGGGAATTGGCCATGCGCTGAAAGGCAGGCGACCCTAAGAACAGGACGGTATCGGCCCCTTCCTCACCCAAGAACGTATTGATCTTGGCAAGAATCATGCGGGACACATCCTTTGATCCTGTGACAACCATACGGGTGATTTCCCATACCTTTTCATTCATCGGCGGCACTGCATGGCACAGCTCCCGTGGCAAGCCGGGCAGCACGCCCAAGCAGGCGTCGCGGATCATATAGCTGTACTGAATGTGGCCGGTGCCGCTGATCTGGTCGGTGCGCCGCAGTCTCGCCCCACCAACAACGACACCGTTGAGTGTCGCTACAACATAGATCGTGTTGAAAGAGTCGTACTGCTCGAACTCCAGATCTTCGGCGTGAAACAACGGCCATTCCAGGCGGTCCACAAAAACCTGCTTTCGCAGTTTCAGGTACTCATTGACCAGGTGCCACCTGTCCAAGTCTTCCGGGCAACGGATGACTTCGACCTGATAGCCGTTGCGGGCTGCATCACTGAACATGCGGCTTGGCTGCATCTTGACCATTGTTGCCTACCTCAAAAACTTCGGTCGAACCGATGAACAGGCGGATGCCTTCGGGCGTCACAGCCCACACGCCCTTGTTCGACAGCTTCACAGTGACTTCCTGCCCTTCCTGAAGGTGGGCGAACATCGACAGCAGGTTCTGCGCCATGTCGATGGTGAAATTGGCTTCCGCCGCTATCACTACACCCCTTGGCCGAATCATTTTTGTTAGGTCAGCCATCTGTCCCCCCCTGTGGCTTTCCGCCGATTTGCTCTGGATCAGCATTAGACCATCGTTTCGCGGTTGACACGGGACTAGCTTTTTCGACAGGTCTTTAAGACAGTTTACACGGAAGGCTTGACATTTACGCCATGCTAGAAATTGCAATTCCTAATCACGAAGCTGAGCTTTCTCAGCTAGAAGCCATTGGCACGTCAGGATTTTTCCTCGGCTTTGGGCTTCGTTTTGGTCAGCCTGACTTCTTCTTAAACCGCTACCCAAAGGCATGGACGGACATCTACGAAGAGGAGAACTATTTCTTTGGTGATCCTGTTGCTGTCTGGACCATCGCTCGGGAGGGATCGATGCGATGGTCACAGTGCGGCTTTCCGGACCTTCGCGGCATTCTCAAGCATGCGGCAGACTTTGGATTGGTGTACGGGGCTACGTTCGTAACCAAGATTGGGTCGAAACGCTCGTTCTTATCTATTGCTAGGCATGATCGAGAGCTGACCGATGATGAAATGAACCTCTTGATGGTCAAGATCGAGTCATGGGCGCATTTGTTCACCCGTGCTCGTGTCGCTCTATCCGATACTGAACTCGAAGCGCTCAAGCTCATGCACAGCGGCCTCAGGCAGAGTGAAGCAGCCGACATACTGCAGATCAGTGTATCAGGCCTTAAGGCACGCCTCGATAGCGCTCAAAAGAAATTGGGCGTCCGTAACACTACGAGCGCAGTAAGCCAAGCAGTCCGCATGAACCTTATTTAAAGGTGAAAAACAATATAGTGTATAGAAAATAGATTATCTGTACTCGACCAAAAGCACAAAAAATTCCCCAGATAGAAATATAATAACTATCTGGGGTTGATACATAATATTGATACAGCGATCATTTTTAATTAACACAACAGATCTATTATGTCAGAGAAAGCAGCAGCTATGAGATATGCCTCATGCCGAGTTATCAGACAGCAGTGGCAAGAAAATTCTTGGTTTTAGGGTGTTCAATCATACTGATGATTTTGTGTAGTTGCTTCTGGGACAGCGACTTGCCAAGCCGTGGGGGGACGTAAGTTACCTCGAATTTTCCACCGCCAACCCAACCTAATTGCTCAGTAATACCAAATGGGTCCAAACCATTCACAACCGCCTGTAGCCGTGGAAGAGTAAACTGCGATACGGTCCGCTCGCTACGCTCAACCAAAAGCCATCTACGCCCCATTTTTTGTGCGACCGATGCCGTTGTTCCGCTTCCTCCAAACAAGTCTACTACTAAGTCTCCAGGATTAGTAGAGATATGAATAATTCTTTCTAATAACTCTTCTGGTTTGGGAGTATCAAAAACAGAAAATTCAGGGAAAAGGGACAGCAAATGGCGCTTTGCGTCATCATTAGTACCTGTTTCGGAACTTCCCCAAATTGTGAACGGCACTAAACCACGAAGTTGGCTACTGAAAATCTTTATGCGAGGAGAGCCAGCTCCACCTTTAGGAA
This sequence comes from Paracoccus sp. Arc7-R13, assembly GCF_004010775.1. Taxonomy (NCBI): domain Bacteria; kingdom Pseudomonadati; phylum Pseudomonadota; class Alphaproteobacteria; order Rhodobacterales; family Paracoccaceae; genus Paracoccus; species Paracoccus sp. Arc7-R13. The sequence continues at coordinate 94,266 of NZ_CP034812.1, forward strand.
ACCAAATTTTACCCTCAGAAAGAAGGCGCCGGTAAGTTATTTCAGTGGCATACCAAGACCTCCCTCTAGGTGGCGTTAAAACTTCACCAGAAGGAGTCTTGATTTCGTACTGCTGAGCAGCGCGAAATCCCGGGGCCGTAAATGGAGCATCTGTCCACGGCCCGCGAGGATCATTGTCACGATTCTTTAGTTCAGCATAATCTTTTTTAATTAAGTTTCTTGAAAGCTTCCATTTTTTTGCACCATTTGGAGCGTAGACAAGTATTGTATCGTGATTATTTGAAAACGCTGATCGAGACTCTCGCGTAGTTCTCTTTTGCCAAATAACTGATGCTACGAACGCACCGTCCCCAAAAACCTCATCCATGACTAAGCGAGCATGATGTACTTCGCTATCATCCAAATGAACCCAGACACTAGCATCTGATGTTAAATGTGGCTTGAGCAATGTTAACCGGTCTCGAAGCATACTTAGCCACATAGATCGATTTAAAGAATCGCCATAGCAGCGCACATCAGCGTTAGTGTTAAAAGGCGGATCTATATAAACGAGACGGATTCCACCCTCGAGAAAACTCGTATGGGAAGTTATTGCTGCCAAAACGTCAAGACCGTCACCAACAGCCAACAGATTCGATGACCCACAGGCCTGTCCAGGAGTCATCATCATCAGTTGTGGGGGTTGTTCAAGTAGCTTGCTGGAAGGGTCGATCCACTCGTAAGCAGTCGCTCCCGACGCCAAGAGCGCCAGCCGCTTGTTCTTCCATTCCAAAGTTACTTCTGCCATGTAGCCCCATAAGTTGGCAGGTATAGCTGCCGTAAAGTGCCTGTCGGCGCGTTGCCTGCGTTCGTCGCAGCCTCAAGTTAAGTGTAAGATCAAATGAGCAGAAGTGCCAGCAAGGTTGCGCAAGATGAGCTTTTTTTGACCGGAAAAAATGTCGCGCTCAGAAAGCCCTTCGTAAGGTGGGTGGGAGGAAAAACGAGGCTATTGCCACGCATAATCCCCCATATGCCGAACTCAATTAAAAACTACTACGAACCGTTCTTGGGGGGAGGAGCGGTATACCTTGCCTGTAGAAATATAATAACGGGAACGGCCTATTTGTCCGATCTGAATGAACATCTTATATCAGCTTGGGCGGCCATTAGGGATAATCCTCAGGAATTAAAACCATATCTTGATTTTCATTTAGCTAATGATAGCAAGGAATATTATTATAAAGTACGATCGTCAGTGCCCTCTTCCGAACTAGAAAAGGCCGCGCGATTTCTTTACTTAAATGGAGTATCATGGAACCATTTGTGGAGAGAGAACTCTAAAACAGGCGCTATGAATGCCCCATGGGGAGATCGTTCCTTTAGAGGTTTCAGCCTCGATGAGCTGAATGAAATTTCTCGAATATTGCAGAACACAATTATAACAAGTTTGGATTTTAGGAAGGTTGTATCATCAGCTGGAAAAGGAGACTTCGTTTACTTTGACCCGCCATATTTGCCGATATTTTCAAATCCTTGCGTTGAAAAGGAGCCTACAGCTAAATTTAACAAATACACTGCTAAAACTTTTGAGCTACCAGATCTTATAGATTTATCAAAACTATGCGACGAGCTAAGTAGGCGGGGTGTTCATTGGATAATGTCAAATAGAGATACTGAAGGTATCAGAGACTTATTTTCAAAACATCAGATCGTCGCCTTTACGACACACCGGGCTTTGGCGGCACAAAGCGGCCGCGAGGTTGAAGCTCATAAGTCTCCTGAGGCCATTGTGGTTGGAAGAACAGAATGATTTATAAGAAGGTTGAGTGGCTCTTAGTTGTCTATTATGGGAAGTCTGCGCACCGTGCTACATACGGGCGTTTATCAGGTAGAACTTATACAAAAGACTATATTCAGCTTTCAAGAAAATCCGATTTTATCAGTGACCTTGAAGAGGCATTTCCTGAAATATCCGGAACGACATCCTCTATTCCGATTTCATTTCAATGGCCGTCTGGCTCAGCGACGGGAAAACTGTTTCGCCGATCTGCTGACAGGCCTCATCTTTCGTGGGGAACTAACAGCGCGCCGCCTCCGTGGAAGATGTCATTAAATTCAGGTCCTCTGTCAGCGGAAACAATATTAGGCAACCCTGATCAGACAACTGCTTCTAATGCAGATGCTGAATTTGCAAAAATATCATCCTCAAAATTTGGACAACCTTACTTGATTGCGGTAAAAATAAAGGGCGAGCCAAGAATCTTACATCTTCGAGTCCTTATTGATAAACCGACCGCGGAATTTGAGTGGGCATCTTTAGATAAGGCACCAGAGGTGGTTAAAGCGGTAGCTTTTCAAACCAGTCAAAACTCGGCACTTGCGTGGAAGTTATTTTCGGAAAGCGATACGAGTATGGGTCTTTATTTTGATCCTAGTGAGAAAGTTAAGCCGTGGTCGAATACACCGTTCGGTCACCAAATATCAGAGAACGAAGCTCCGCTGTTTGATCATAAATCGCACTCCCTGGGGCTAGATAGTGATACATCTGCCGAGTCGCTTCCATTCTCAAAAGAAGAAGTTTTGGCTTTCGAAGAGCTCATTGATCAGCAATCATATGCTGTAGCTAACTCTACTGCGACAGTTAAAACGCGTGGCAGTGCACAACGGGCATTTGCCAACGCTGTTAAGAGAAACTACCGTAATACTTGCGCACTGACTGGAATAAAAACTCGCGAATTTTTGATAGCATCGCATATTGTTCCGTGGAGTCTCGATGAGAGTATCCGTTTAGATCCTTCCAATGGTATTTGCCTTTCTTTACTTGTAGATAAGGCCTTTGAAAACGGCTTTATAAATATAAATGATGACCTTACTGTTTCAGTTGATTTTGCCAAGTTAGGAAAGGACAATAAGCTCATAGATATATTCAAAGATCTAGACGGCTCTAAAATTAGCCTCCCTGTTTCCAATCCACCCAAAGTGGAATATTTGAAGAGACGACGGAGCCTTAAATAAGGTGATTAAATAAACCATTTTTTTGAAATTATTTTGCCTGTGCTTATGTCTTCTTAGGATTGCTTTTTCACCTTTCGCGGAGATTGAATCCCTCAGCGGCTCCAGCTGAGGCAATAGAGGTAATGTCAAGCTATATATGTACTTTGGCTAATAGTTCTATCCTATTAGCCAAAAATTGCATTAGGCTTCCTTTATTTTTAGCTAGTTGGCAGAAGAGCCGATCATTAGCTGTTTGACGGATCAATGACCTCTTCTGCCCTGTGTTCAAAATCGATCGTTTGCGCAACAGCGTCAAACATGTTGCAAAAGCCGTCGCAAAGGCGAATTTTGCGACATGCCCAATATGGGCTGGCTTTTGCAACATCGGAGAGGCAGGCGATGGCGGTAGTGGGCTATTCCAGGGTATCGACCAGCGGTCAGGATCATCGTCTGCAACTCGATGCTCTAAAGGCAGCAGGGTGCGACTATGTTGTCTCAGAGGTTGGAAGCGGAGCAGACGAGAACGCCCGGCCACAGTTGCAGCGCCTGCTATCCACCCTTTCCAGTGATGACACTCTAGTTGTCTGGCGGCTGGACAGGTTAGCGCGGAGCGTCAAAGAGCTGATCGCAATTGCCAACGAGCTTGCCGAGCGGAAGGTTCGCTTGCGGTCCCTGAATGAACAGATCGACACGACCACCCCGCAGGGCAGGATGATGTTTCATGTCTTTGCGATGATCGCACAGTTTGAGCGTGACCTGATCGCAGAAAGGACGCGGGCAGGTCTGGAGGCCGCGCGCGCCAGTGGCCGGATTATAGGACGCCGACGCTTACTAGCGCCTGCCCAGATTGCCCAGGCCCAAACATGGTTGACGTCCAGGCAAATGACACAAGCTCAGGCCGCCAAGGCTCTTGGGGTCAGTCGCGCTACCCTCATACGAGCCCTTGCCACTAATACAGACGCAGCAGTGTGATGGGCATGGCTGCAATCATAGCAATTTTGCAGCTGGCGGGTTCTGTACCCATCGCCACGGCGCCACAGCCACTCCACCTGTGCGCACCACCTGCCGATCCGATTGAGGACGAGTATGCACGTGCCCGCCACGGCTTAGACCCAGAAGATGAATACGTAAGATATTTCAATGATTTAAACGCATACCTTGTGTGCCTACAGAAGTCTCAGGCCGACATCCTCGATAAAGGAAGATTTTGGCATGAAAGATACCAAGAACAGTTCATGCGAAACTAAAACGGTTGCATAACAACAATAATTGTATTTTATGTTGAGCGAACTTAGATCATCTTCGCGACGAGAGGATTTACGATGAAGCTAAATATTCTCGCTGCCGCAGCCTGTGCCGCGGCGCTAGTGTCTGCGCCAAAAGCGCATGCGTATCCTATCGACTGCGCGATCTTGCTCTGCTTGGCTGGTGGCTTTCCTACGTCTGCCGAATGCACAGCCGCTAGGATTGAGATGATCCGGCGCGTGACGCCTTGGCCTGTCGAGCCGCCGTTGCAGCTTTGGAATTGTCCTTTGCGTGCCAGCGGCCTACCGCCTCTACCCAACGAGGGGCGTGATGGTCTGACGGACGAGATTAGAAGTTATCGCGACGGCATTGAGGTCTATCACGTCAACTATCGCGTTCAGCGAAACAGCGGTGGCGTTGAGGTCTTCGACTCGACGCAACGCGGCTTCTACGACGAGAACGGCGACTTCCATTGGACCAGCGTCCGCCTACAGGACACGCCGTCTTGGGTCCGTAGTCGAGCTGGTTTTCAAGGCGGAGAGCACACTGGAACACGGCGCGGCATTGCTATGCGAACCACGGACTACAGTGGTCAGATTTCTGAAGTTATCTGGGAGACTTACTGATGGTTGTAGTTGACCGCCGACCCGCACACTATGAATTGCCGCACCTGTCCCTCTCGCGTAGGCTGTGCGGCAAAATGCCCGCAAAGGGAGGGACGAGCAGAATCAGATAAAACCACCAGCCCAAAGGAAAACCCCCCCGCGCGGGGGTCCGCACGAGGGGGCTTGGGTTTGGTAACACAGGTTTGGCGACCTGAATTAGCAGCACTTTCACCTGCTATAGTTATCCTCCCACTCCCGAAAATCAAGAGCAAAAGCGCATCTGTGCGAACGGATACGGCTTGCCTGCGGACACCGCGCTTCTTGATCGAGGAGCAGCAGATGAATACCGGAGAGGCCGCAGAACGCGGCAGTTTTTTCAGGCGCATAGACGGCGTTATTGATGGCGCGCGCGCAGACGGCAGTGCGGAAGATCGCAGACCGATCCGTCGCAATTCACTTCGCAAAGGATCATGCGAGGGATCATTTTGGCGCGGTACGTCGCGTCAAGACGTGCAGAAATTCCTTATGGCAGCTCGACACTATGAGCGGGCCAACAAGGAGCCTGGCAAGCGGAACGGTCCCCTTGGAGGCGTGGCATTGGAGGTCCTGGCGCTGTTTGCCAATCTGGTGAACTTCAAGTCGGGCCGACTGGACCCGTCCCTTGATTACATCACTGACAAGCTGTGCCGGTCGCGTGACGCGGTTGTCCGGGCGCTGAAGGCGCTGCGTGAACACGGCTTTCTGGATTGGCTGCGCCGCTTTGAGCCTGCCCCGAACGAGGGCCGGGGGCCGCAGGTCCGACAGGTCAGTAATGCCTATCGACTGTCCGCCCCTAAGCGCGCCCTTGCGCTTCTTGGTCGGTGGGCTGGCCGTCCAGCTACGCCGGATGATGAACAAGTAGGTCGTGAGGATCGCTCCGCTATGGAAGCGGAGCATGTAAAGACGCTCGACCTTGCTGGACTGGCAGCCTTCAAGATCGAGGACTCCAATCTTGCAAAGGCTTTGGCCGCGATGGGTAAGGCCATTGATTTACGCGAGTCTGCCAAGCGGACTGAATACCAATCTACCTCTTATTCTTATGCAAGATCATGACGCAGATGGGGCCAGGCGGACGTTTTATGCCCCTACGGCGCATCGAGGAAGCGGAGGAAGGATGGGACGGTGGCAACGCATGCGCGTCTAATCAACCGGAAGCCCTAGCAGCACTGTTGCATGGCTGTGAATAACAGCCTGTTGCGGCCGGTCAGCCCTACAGGAATGTCTCAAGGAAGGAAGCGCCGGATGAATAGGTTTTTCTTAGTCGCTGTCCTGTGCTGCTCCGTAGCAGGACCAGGCTTAGCCAACAGCATTGCCGGGCAGGCCAGCGTCATCGACGGAGACACAATTGAAATTCATGGCGAGCGGATCAGGCTGGTATCCATGGACGCGCCTGAATCACGGCAACCCTGTTTTGACCGCCAAGGCCGGGCATGGCGCTGCGGTCAGCAGGCGGCACTAGCTCTTTCAGACTTCATCGCCCGCAGACCCGTAACTTGCCAATCACAGGGCAAGGACCGCTACCGCCGTATCCTCGGAGACTGTGCCGTAGCCAATATCAGCCTTTCGGGATGGATGATCGAGAACGGTTGGGCGGTGCCCTACTATGACCGCGACGACAGGCACGAAGCAGGAGCTGATCGCGCTAAGGTAGCGCGGCGGGGGATCTGGGCAGGAACATTCGAGCTTCCGAAGGATTGGCGTAGAGGAAACTGACTAATTGACACAGGTAAGGTTTCCATGACCTGTTGCGCAGCTTTCAAGACGGGAGGAAGCGATGAGAGAGAACCTTATGCTGTTCATGCCTGTGCTGCCCCCACCTGGGACGAAAGGCTTTTTGGTTCTGGAGCATCTGACAGCTATTGAGCTGGAGGATCGCGGTCAGCAAACAATGTCTGACAGTGTTATCAGGCTCAGCCTCTGCGACACTAGAGACGGGGAAAACCCGGTTCCAGTCTATGAGCTTCTGCTTTCCGAGGACGAAACCCACAACCCTATCGAAGCCCATAACCGCATCAGGACCTGGGCGGCGGGCTTCATGCTTGGTGCACGCTACGCGGGTGAAACCATCGGCTTGAACATTAAGCCCATGCAGACAATCTGACAGCAGTACGGGCCCCACGTTAAGCCTAAGAGCTAACTTTTATGATCTGTCCTTGACGCCGCAGGGGGTGTTCGGGTTATGGCTGGTGTTCCCGTATTGTTCTAATAGTCATGACCCTGCACCTCAGCCCTATCAAGATCACGCTCGTAGACCGGCATGTGCCCTTGGCATCCATGCCGGTTCCGGCCGGTTTTCCGTCACCCGCCGCGGATGATCTTGAGGATACGATCGACCCGATCAAGTGGGTGGTGCGGCATGAGCATGCGACCTTCTGGTGGCGCGTGTCCGGCGACAGCCTGGAGGCCGAGGGCATCCTGGACGGCGACCTGATCGCCGTGGATCGCGCGGGTAAGCGCCGCCATGGCCGCATCGTCGTCGCGGTGGTCGATGGCGCCATTACCGTCAAGAAGCTCGCCAAGCGCGATGGTGTCTGGTTTCTCGATCCGCGCGCCCGTGCGGATGGCTATGCCACAATCCCGGTCACGGAGACGGCCGAGATATGGGGGGTTGTCGCCGGCGTCGTCCGCCGCCTGCCCATCGAATAGGGCAGGCCCGGTGGAGCAATCCGACCGCCCCATTGCGCTGATCGACTGCAACAATTTCTATGTCAGCTGCGAGCGCGTGTTTGATGTGTCGTTGCGCGGCATCCCCGTCATTGTCCTGTCGAACAATGACGGCTGCGCCGTCGCCCGCAGCGATGATTATGTGGAATTAAACGTGAGAGTTCTGATTTGATGCAAACGCCTCGCGATGGAAAAGCATGATCCGGGCGGGCAAAGACCTCCGCCATCGTAGCCCGCCTGGATCATGCGTCAGAACAACGGTTGATGAACCTTCATCACGCAAGAATCTGCGAGGGACAATAACCCCTGCTTCTCGCGCTACATCTTTTATTGCCGGAACTAGGGATGGAAATATCTGCTTTCAGATCATCGCCGCATGACCGGCGCAAGATCAGCAAGAAAGCGATCAGCAATGAACCCGAACAGCCAAAATAATGATCCGTCGTCTGACGTCGCCTCCACAGTCGAAGAAGCGGACAAGGAAGTTGCACGCTCTGCTGCGCGCCACCGCCATCATCCAGTGGTCAAAACACTCGGTACTGCCAGCGAAATTGCTGATCAGATCCCGCTGTCGATCGTCTGTGCCGCAATGATCGGGGCAGGGGCGATTACCCATCGACCACAGATGACGCAGGTCGGCCTCAAGATGATGGCCGCTCATGTTCTTGCAAACTCTGTCAAACGGATCATCAAGAACAATTTCAAGCGGACACGCCCGAAAGTCATGATCGAAGAGCAGACCTATGAATGCGAGGCGGGTGAAAGCGAAGGCGGACACGACACTTCGTTTCCGTCCGGTCACACTGCCGGAGCCGTGGCTGTGGCCACCGTCATGGCGCGTGATCTGCCGCAGACAGCCGTTCCGGCCCTGGCAGTTGCTGCGATGATTGCCGGGATTCAGGTGCCCCGCGGTAAGCATTATCCCATTGATGTTGCAGCCGGCGCTGTCCTCGGTCTGGCCGCCGCGTGCGCCGCTCACGCCTTTTGGCCTCAGGGCCGGGAAACCCGAAAACCAACAGCGGAACATTCGCGATTGGCTGCCCGATAACAAATGCCGCGCTGCCATGGGAACAGCCGCCTAAACACCGGCATTTCAGCAGGCAATTCCACAATTATCCAACCAACACGCGATAGAGAACCTGATCATGGCAAAAGAGAAAAAGGCTGCTGACGAGACGTCGACCAAGGCAAAGGAAAAAGCGTCGAAATCGAGCAAAGCTGCACGTGGGAAAGCCGAAAAAGCCAGCGCTGAAACACGTGCGAAGCGCTCCCAGACCATCGCTGCCAAAGCGGCCTCCGCCAAGGCATCAAAGCAGGCCAGCGAGACGAAGGGTTTGGCTGATCTCTTCGAACATGCGCTGGCGGATATGTATTACGCCGAGAAGAAGATCTACAAATCCCTTCCCAAGATGATCAAGGCGGCCAATCACCCGGACCTGGTTGAGGCCCTGACCCAGCACCGCGAGGAGACGGCCGGGCAGATCGAGGGTCTGGAGGCGATCTTTGCGCTTTTGGGCAAGCGCGCCAAAGCCGAGAAATGCAACGCCATCGATGGCATCCTCGAAGAGAGCGAGAGCCTGCTTGAAGATTTTGGAGGAACTGCCGCTGGCGATGCAGCCATCATCTTCAGCTGCCAGGCCGTCGAGCATTACGAGATCACCCGCTACGGCTCCATGAGCGCCTTTGCGGATGCTCTCGGCTTGGACGAGGCGAAGGCCCATCTCGAGACCATTCTGGACCAGGAGAGCGCTGCAGACAGCAAGCTCTCAGAACTCGCCGAGGACACGATCAACGACGCCGCTGCGGAATACGACGAGGACGAGTCTGAGCACGCATAAGGTTCTTCCATCGTAACAACTAGCAAGGGCCCCTTAAGGGGCCCTTTTTTATCTGCGTCGCGTTGCTGCCGCATGTGTCAGGCAGCAGGCCCCTGAAAGCCCGGTGGGGGCACGGCATCATCCGCATCAGGGTCACGACCGTGCGTGAGGTCCAGTCGCCTCATGATCGGGGTCACTGTGAGGCCGTGCATGATGATGGACAGCAGCACCACGAGCCCCACGATAGCCCATAGACGCGCGGCATGGGTCAAATCGTCGATGTGGTTGAGGCCGTAAGCCAGATAATAGAACGAACCGATCCCGCGGATCCCGAAGAACGAGATGGTCAAGCGTTCGCCGAGCGTCGCCTTCGTGCCACCGAGGCCGATCATTCCGGTCACGGGGCGAATGATCAAAAGGATGAGCAGCGCGCCTGCGATGTCCACCGGGCGAAGGGCTGCCAACAGTCCATTGGCCAGTGCACCTCCGAACATGAGGAGCAGAATCATCATCGCGATCCGTTCGACCTGCTCTGTCAGATCGTGCATGTCCGTATGAAAATCGTGATCCCGATGAGCCTGACGGAAGGTCAACGCTGTGACGAACACCGATAGAAACCCGTAGGAGTGGAGGGTCTCGGTGAAGCCGTAGGAGATAAATGTCGCGGCAAGCGCGATCAGCCCGTCACCAGTCTGGGCCAGTTTGCTCTCGGCAGGAATGTGGAATGTGATCCACCCGAAGAGCTTGCCAATCAGATAGCCGCCCAGGACACCGATACCGATTTCCCACAGGACATTGTAGCTCAGCCAGTCCCAGAGCCAGGGCTCCTGTGTCACGGCCGCTGCTGACAGGACGATGGCCAGGTGGACGAAGGGAAAAGCGGCACCGTCATTAATGCCGGCCTCCGAGGTCAGCGCGAAACGGACCTCATCTTCCTCACCCGACTTTGGCGGACCGACCTGGACGTCCGAGGCCAGCACCGGATCCGTCGGGGCAAGCACGGCACCGAGCAGAAGGGCCATGGTCCACGGCAGGGCAAGCCATGTCCCACCCAGAAGTGCGATGAGCGCGATCCCCAGGGGGAGGGTCAGGAAAATGAGCCTCCAGGTGATCATCCATGACCGAAGTCCGAGGACCCGGTCGATCTTCAGACCTGCCCCCATGAGCGCGATGATCACCACGAACTCGGAGAACCGTTCGGCGATCTCGGGATACTTCAGAGGCGAGGGGTCGAACCGTAGCCCAGGAACCAGCCCCAGCCCGACCCCGATGAGAATACACACGATCGGAAGCGACAGGGGCAGGCGGCGAAGCACCAGCGGCAGCCATGCCACGAGGGCGATAAGCACTCCGAATGCCATCAGGACAAGGATATAGGGATCAGGCGCTTCAGACAGTTTCTCTAGCATCGGTCTGCTCTTGCAATTCTTGAGCCAATCTTGGCTTTTGGACAAAACAACATGTGTGGATCATTCAGAGAGACGGGGTGAATCCCGCCTCATCAGGAAAATTTCATCATGGAGACCTTATCAGTCTGACCTGGACGATTGGTTTTCCCTCGATGCCTCCTTCGCGGCATCGAACCGGGAGCGCGGGACATCGCCTCTGCCGGCAGGCCACCCCTCGCGCTGTCTTTTGCGATCACCGTCGGTGTCTTCTGTCTGGTCGTGCCAAAGATGCACCTGCGTCGGATAGGGCATATCGATCCCGGCGCCGTTGAGCGCCTTGAAGGCCGCCAGGATGACCCGGCCTTGGGTATGGATGACGCTGGCGCGATCAGGCTTCGTCCACCAGCGCAGACGAATGGTGTTCTGATAAGCGTCGATACCGACGGGAAATGCTTCGGGGGACGGATCGGCGAGAACGCCTTCAGTCGACGCCGCGGCCTCGACCATCAGCTGCATCGCCTTGTCCCAGTCATCGCTGGCGCCGATCCCGACATCATATTCCGACCGCCGGAAGTCGAACGCCGTGTTGACCGTGAACGTCCCCGTGTAGATCTGAGAGTTTGGAATGACGACGCGCCGTCCGTCGTAGGTCTTGATGTATGTCGCCCGCGTCTCGATGTCTTCGACGGTTCCCTCAAAGCCGTTGACCACGATCTGATCGCCGACACGAAAAGGCTGTCGCAGAAGGATCAGGATACCGGAGAGCAGGTTCTGCAGAATATCCTTGAACGCAAAGCCGATGGCCACCGAGCCGATCCCCAGTCCTGATAGAAGGTCTCCGGGGCGGAGCGAGGGAAGAACGATCGTCGCGGCCAGAAGCAGGGCCAGGATCATGATTGACCACCGCACCAGGGCGGAGCCGACATTGGCAAGTGCGGGCCTGCCGCGATACCTCAACGTCCGACTGACGCTATAACTGAATGCGCGAGCGACGACGTAGAGGACCAGCAGGAGAAGGACGGCGCTGATCAGATTGGGTGTCAGCCGAATGAGTCCCTCGGTCCAGGCCTCGAGTTTCGTCACGATCGGTCCAAGCCCGCCGTCTGCATCAAGCAGTTCGTCCATGCCGTTCCGGGTCCTTTGAGATGCTAAGGCGATAATCCTCGCCTCTCCGGTGAATGCGACCGGTCGCCGGAAGAACAGTGTTGCGCCAGAATAGTTCAGGCTCTGAGCGCCGAAAAACGTACCGCCTTAAAGGTTCGACTTTTTTTTCGGCAAACCGCTCAATATGCCTTTTGTTATTGGAACATCCTAAAGCCATCTTGGTTAACAAGCCATGAAGGGACGAATGCGCTTATCGTACCCTGAACGGGCCGTCATTTTATCCTCGCGCAATGTAAATGGTTTTTACTTGGTTTGTAATTCGTATTTGGCGGCCTAACCATCCTCTGACATCCATGAAAAAGCGAGAATGCAGTATGGCTCAAACCTCAGATACGAGATCAGGATATTCCTCTGATAGTGGGACGTCTGATATCTCAATGAGCGCGGTGACGCCTGCGGAGGATGCCCGTTCGGTGATGATCAATCAGGTCTCCTGGGGGGCGATCTTTGCAGGTGCTGTCATCGCCGTTTCCGCACAGGTCGTCTTGAACATGGTGGGCGTCGGTGTGGGCGCGGCGACGCTCGACCCCAGCACCGGTGACAATCCGACAGCCGGCGCGTTTGGGATCGGTGCAGGGATCTGGTTTGCCATCTCTACCATCCTGGCAGCTCTGTTGGGTGGTGTGGCTGCAGGTCGTCTGTCGGGCAAACCCAAACCGTCCACAGCCGGATGGCATGGTCTTACGGCTTGGGCCATTTCCACGATCTTCGTAATCTACCTGATCGGCTCCAGCGTCACGAGCCTTGTCGGCGGTGCGGTCGGTACGGTTGGAAACGTTGTGGGAGGTGCCGCCAGCACCGCGGGTTCCGTCGTCGGCTCGGCCATTCCCAACGATCCGTTCACGGCGATTGAAGAGCGGATCCGCGGTTCCGTGCCCGCCGATGCCGATCCGGAAGCTGCTCGTGATGCGGCCATCGCCGCAGTGCGTACCGCGCTGACCGGAACCGAAGCTGAAGCCGAACAGGCCCGCCGTCAGGCGGCTCAGGCACTGTCCCAGGCACAAGGTATTCCCGTTCCCGAAGCCCAGCAGCAGATCGAGGAGTATCAAGCGCAGTTCACCGAAGCCGTGAATACGGCTCAGGCTGCTGCGACGGAGGCTGCTGACACGGCCACGAAGGCTGCCACGCGTGGTGCTCTTCTGGCAGCCGTCGTGTTGATCCTGGGTGCCTTGGCCGGATGGTTCGGTGGGCGGATGGGCGTCGTCGAGCCCGTCGTCACGGCTCGTCGCCGCACTATCTGACCCATTCGTCGATAAGAACAGGATCTTTCCCATGAAGAGTCAGTCAGTTGAGACGACTTCTGTGCAAACCATCGCTCTCGCAGAGGAGCGCGCGAAGATCATCATCAACGACGTGGTCACGGGAAAGGTCACGGTCCGCGCGACGACATCCTCTGACGTCCATCAGGAAGTTGTCGATCTCGCAAGGACCGAGACAGTGATCGAACGAATGGCGGTGAACCGCATGCTGGAGAAGGGCGAACCAGCCCCCCAACCCCGCTACGAGGGTGACACGTATGTGGTTCCCGTCATTGAAGAAGTCGCAGTGACCGAAATCCGCCTTCTGGTGAAGGAGGAGCTTCATATTCGGTCCATCACGTCGATCGATACCAAGAGCATCGACGTCGAGCTGCGAAAACAGACTGCCACCATCGAACGAACCGGTCCCAACGCAGTGTTCGGGACCCTTACCAGGAGCAGAGAAATGTCTTTCACCGACGATATGTCTACCGAGCGTAACAGCCAGCAGATCACCGCTTTCTTCGACACTCAGAAGGAGGCTGCCAACGCGGTACGCCGCATCGAAGCCGAAGGCCTGTCCTCCTCGAAGGTCGATATCGTCGCAGGCCGTGACACGACTGCAACGTCAACCACGACCGCTCGTGACGAGGACCGGGGCTTCTTTGAAGCCCTCGGAGATTTCTTCATGCCCGACGAGGACAAGCATACCTATGCTGAAGGCTTGAATCGCGGCGGATACCTGGTGTCGGTGCAGACCACTGCGGCCAACCGGGATCGGATCATCGACATCCTCGATGACGAGGGGACGATCGACATGGACCAACGCGAGACCGAATGGCGCAACGAAGGCTGGGATGGCGGTGCAGCGGCCCTTGCCGCACGCAGCACCGCAGGTGTGGCACCTACCGCACCTTATGATACCCCAGCTATGGGCGCCGATGAGGGCACCATCGAGGTCATGAAGGAGAACCTGCGCGTCGGGAAGCGGGAAACCGATCATGGCCGTGTGCGCATCCGGTCCTATGTCGTCGAGACCCCTGTCGAAGAGCAGGTGACGCTGCGCGATGAAACTGTCCACGTCACGCGGCGTCCCGTCGACCGCGCGGTAAATCCCGGCGATGGCATCTTCGCCGAGCGAACCGTTGAGGCCACAGAGCGTCACGAAGAGGCTGTCGTGTCCAAGGAAGCCCGTGTCGTCGAGGAGATCAGCCTGGAGACGGAAGCCAGTGAACGCACCGAGACCGTCCGGGACACGCTGCGCCATACCGAAGTCGAGATCGATGACGAGCGCGTGGCTGGAGATAGCGCTGCTCGTCCCGCCAAGGATCTCTAATCAGCTGGCGATTATGTCGCACTGACTGATTGATCAGAAAATGAGAGGGGTAGCACGAGCTACCCCTCTCAACTTCAGGAAGAGCCTATTGAAAAACCCTTCGGCAATATGATCTGCACCTGAGGCGCGTGTGATCGATCCCGTATTGAAACCTGTCCTCGCCAGCAGTGAGATGATCATCGCATATGATTTTTTAAAATGGACGCAAGCGAAACTCTGCCGTTTTAAAAATTCATGCCGGTAATCTTTGCCATTCAGGCATTTCAGACGTGATCAGGCGTCATCATGTGCATTGCCCCAAAGCTTTAAGGATGACGATGACGACCGAAGAAAAACTAAAACGGACGATGAAGCCGGGTCGGAAACTTGAACAGGTTCGTGACGGTGCTGCGGTCGTGTTTCTTCGTGACGGATATTCCGGGGCCAGTGTCGACGATATCTCGCGAGAGGCGCAGGTCTCGAAAGCGACGCTGTACAGCTATTTTCCGGATAAATCGGTGATGTTTCGGGAGGTCGTGCGGGCAGCAATCGCTGATATTCCCAGCCAGGTGTCATTCGAGCAGTTTCGGAATGGCAAGGCCGACAAGGCACTTCCGAAGGTGCTGACAGCTTTGGTGGAATGGGCCTCGAGCAAACCCAGTCTCAGCTTGCTACGGCTCATGACGGCAGAAGCGCTCCGCTTTCCGCAAGATGCAGCCGAGTATGAGCGAGCGGTTCATATTTGCATCACAAACCCGCTTGCCGAAATGATCGACGGCTGGATCAAGTTGGGGCAGATCAAGGCCCATGACTTTGATTTCTCGGCGCGTCAGCTCGTGGCGATGGTTGCGGGACAAATTCAGCAAGATGCCTTGTTTACCGGCTCGGTACCGACCAAGGCGAAGCGAGAAGAGATCGTGCTTGGAGCAACGCGTCTCTTTCTGTCTGCATATGCAATGCCGCTCGAGGAGGCCGCTGCGACCTGAGGACAGTGAAGGTTGGGGCTGACACAGCTCAATGTCGCGTCTCTGCCGATCCTGGAGGAGCGACGGTTGCGGTCATAGCCCTGTTCCGCCGCTGACGCCAGCGTGCGGCACCTCACAACGGGTAGGATGCCAACTCATCATCGCTCTTGACCGGGCGGCCTTGCGGGACGACAGTCGATCAGTCGCATGAGCCCAAGGGGTTTGTCATGGCGCCGGCTGTCCGCTACCTTACACACCCCCAGATCTTGATCGAACCCACCAAAGACAGCCGATCCTGGTCCTTGAATTCGACTGGCGCATTGCGTGTCGCACGACTGGCGTCCCGGCAGAGTTGCCTGCAATTCACGCGCCACATCGTTTCCAGTCCGGAAAAGACGGCCATGGAAACCGCTACCCCTCTGGCGCAAGCTCTGGGTCTCGTTGTCGATATCCGTGAAAACATGCGCGAGCATGATCGATCCTCGACCGGCTTTCTCAGCAAGCGCGAACTCGAACAGGCTTCTTCGGCATACTTTTCTCAGCCTGAAAGAAGCGTGCGGGGTTGGGAGGCGGCTTCAGCCGCACAGCGGAGGATCATGTCGGAGGTTGACGCTTGCCTGGACAGAGACCTCCTTGGTGATGTCCTCATCGTGGGCCACGGCGGCGTGGGCGCTTTGCTGTATTGCGGCCTGTCAGGCCACGCCATCGACCGGGATCATGTGCAGGACATGGGAGGAGGGGTTTGGTTTGAGTTCGACAGCATCCTGCGTCTACCTCTAAAAGGCTGGCGACCCATGGAAGCGCTTTGATTTCAAACGTTAGGAGACTTAGCGGTCAATGCGCTCTGCCCCCCGCGTTGAACCGTTTGGAACTTGAGTGTTCGGCTAACACTCCCTGTCGGTGGCACGATCCGGTGCTCCGAAGAGCCGTGTCCCGACACCCACAGACTGTGCCAGCACCATGGTCAGATCTTCCTGCCCAAGGTCGGGCCTTGCATGGCGACTAAGAAAACAGAACATTCCGAAGACGCTGCCATCGGCCCGCCTGACCGGCACGGACAGATGACTGCCGATCGGGATCATCTGCGTGATCGGTAGATCGGTCGCGATGGCGTGCTGGCTGGTATCGGTGATCAAGCTGGGCAGACCGCCATCCAGGATGTGCTTGCAGTAGACTTCTCGCAGATCCATGCTCTGGCTCGGGCGGATCATCGCCTCGAGGCCAGGCGCACTGACCGCCCGAAAAACCGCCCGTTCCTGCACGAATTCGGAGAGATAGGCGACTTCCATTCCCAGTGTCTCGCGCACGGTATCAAGCGTATTCTGAATTGCCGCACTGTCGGCAGGGCTGGCGGAAAGAGCGGACAGTGGTGTGGGCTCTTGTGGCATGGCGATCCTCGTGGTGAGCGTTACGAGATCATCATACGTGAGGCGCGCAATTTCATCGCACGCAAAGCATGATGCATTCTAGATATCCAGGGATATGTCGCCACGGGGGCTGATTAGCACGGGGAACAAGTTCCAGACCGAAATCTTGCGTCCGGTCATCACGCCGCGGTGCAATGCTTCATCACGGTCCCTTGATGAACAGGGTGTATCCGGCAGTGTCAGGCTGCCGATATGGGGCTTTGGGGCATGGTAGAGCGTCTGCCTGCATAAGGGCCTGACGGCCTTCTTCCGAAGTTCGCTGAATCCACACTGCCCTTGGGTAATCGGAACTGGCTTAGAATGGCGACCAACTCGGTGGAGTGCTGTCGAAGGGTACCAGCCGTTGCAGTCGTCTGCTCTGCCACGGCGGCGTTGTGTTGGGTCACCTGATCAAGAAGGGTCACGCCGGAATTGATCTCCTCGAGACCAATTGCCTGCTCGCGCGCCGCAGCGGATAGATTATCCATCACTCCCTGCACATTGAGGGCGATCCTGAGAATATCCTCGAGGCTCTGGCCGGTCCGTCCGACCAGTGCCGATCCCGTCTGCACATGCGCGGTACTTTCAGCAATCAGCCCCCTGATATCCCGCGCTGATGTCGAAGCGCGCTGTGCGAGACCGCGCACTTCAGAGGCAACGACGGCAAAGCCGCGTCCGGCATCGCCCGCACGGGCCGCCTCGACCCCCGCATTGATTGCCAGGAGATTGGTCTGGAACGCGATCGCTTCGATCACGTCGATGATTTGCGTCACCTGCGTGGCGCTGCGCTCGATCTCCTGCATGGCGCTGATGGCGTCCTGAACGACCAGCGTGCCAGCTCGGGCGCATGTGCTGTTCTCGCGCCCCGCTTCCTGCGCCTCGGAGGCGCGTGCCGCCGAGGAACGGACACTGCTGGTCATCTGCTGAAGCGCTGCTGCGCTCTCTTCGAGCGTTGCCGCCTGCGTTTCGGCGCGCACGGCGAGGTGCTGCGCGGCTTGGTCGATCTCGTCGGAGCCGGCCCGGACGCTGCCTGCGACGGACATGATCTGCTCAAAGACCTGCCCAAGCTGCAGTGTCACGCGGTTAAAGCTTTGGCGCAGCATGTCGTACTCGGCCGGAAAGGGATCGTGGGGGGAGCTATCGATCGGTGTGGTCAGATCGCCCATTGCCAGGCGTTCAAGGCCCGCCGAGATTTCACACACGACCCGCTCCTGCAAGGCGGCATGACGCATGCTCGTTTCTGCTTCACGCGCCGCGGTCTGTCGTTGTTCCCCGGCAAGTCGCTCTCCCTCCGCCTGTGCCAGATGCACCGCCTCGATCGCGTCGGCTGACTCGCTGAATGCCTTCCGAAGATGCTGCGCAAGCCAGATCAATGCCGCAGTCTGAACGGCCAGAACGACAGCGTGCATGAGCACCCGTGCAAGATCGCCTTCTCCAGGAAACACGGCCTGCGGGATCAGGACGTTGAGGAGAAGATGATGGCCCGCGACCGTGCCGGCATAAGCGATGAGGGGGCGCCAGTCGCAAAACACCGCGACCGTGGCAAATGCGGCGAAGAAGTACATATGGACATCGATCTGCCAGGCATGTCCGCGCAGCTGAAAAACCAACACTGCTACGACCAGAGCAAGACTGGTCGCGATGGTGATCTGAGGGCCGTAGCCTGTCTTGGTCCGCATCCAATCCAGGGTAGCGATCGCAGCAACGGCAGCGATGGCGATTGGGCCGGTCCACATACCTGTTCCCAAGCTGGCCGATACGAAGGCAGAAAGGGGAACATGCAGCCAAAGGAAAAGCACCATGAAACGCGCAGCGCGCGAGCGGAGACGATCAAGCACGGCACTTTCTGTGGTCAGCATAGGAGAGGCTTTCAATTGACGCGGAAGCGCGCCCTGCGTGGGAAAAAGACAGCTCCTGCATCGGTACCAGGAACTCTATAGTTGGTGAGTGACGTCGCATGACCGAAAGGGCGCCAGCGGCTCCCCGGATTTAATCCGCTATGCCGGGTATTTCTGTCATCGAGCAGTCTGAAAAAAGGCAACCCCTTATGGCACTGGGGAGGTTTTGCACGACAAACATTACCGTCCGATTGATATGACCCTGCAGAACGCTTTGGTTTTTAGCATTTCCGGTGACAACCGCTCGTGGCTCGCCTCAGACGCATGCCCTAAAGCTGCTTGGCATCGTCTCCATAAGCCTGCAGAAACAAGCTCTTCTGTGTGCGTGGCTATATGTCTGTATAAATAAATGGTTTGACAGCAAAACGGCCATAGACGATGCCGCTCAAATAAGCTTCCGGTATAGGAAGCTTGCTGATTGAGCAGCCTGAGCACGTGTAATCCGAAAGTTGTATTAAAAACGCATAGATTGTATAAAGCGTCATCTATCACGTGTTTTGGAGAATACGCAGATGGAAGATCACAGCCTTCGGTTGCAGTTTAAATTTGCAGGCATTCCCGAGGATCAGATTGAAATAGCTTTGGAAAATTTCTACGGTTTGGGCGGAGCACCTGAAATCACTTGTATGGGCGATTATGCAGCAGCAAAATCCCTCTATGCGGTCATGGATGCATCCGTACCACCCCAAGATACACACAGCGCTGTGGCACGCTATGTCATCACATTAGGCGCGCGGATGACCGAATGGGAGATGAGAAGCCGCCTGAATCCAAGCTGATGGTATGGGATACGGCTTTGGTTAGGAGCAAATGACGATCAAACGATATGTCAGTTATGTCTGGAAAACTATCTCGCGCAGTTCGCCGACAGAGACGTTTTTTCATATACGCGCTTCAGTGAAGCAGCCGGCGCAGGGCAAGGTCGACTTTCGCTTCGATCATCCGCTCGATCTGCTCCTTTTTGCGACGTTCCTTCTCGATCTCCTGAAGCCGCAGAAAGATCGACCCAGGCTTTGAAGCGTCAGGCCGTCTTGTTCCTTTTCTCGTAATTTTCACGGCAGGCCTCACGGTTCTGTGAACGATAATAATCGTTCATCTTTGCTGGTGCGCTGTCAAATTCGTTGAACGCCGTGTGGCAAATAGCCGCCAATAGCTCACTGTCCGAAAAAACGACGTAGACGTGAACAATTCATGGCACGCCAGTCGTAGCCAAGAAGTTAGATTTTTGTTTTTGCTCCCTAAAGCCGTGAAAATATCCACATGCGTAACCGCGCGTCGATGCCCACCTAACGATTAAGATGGTTTGACGTTTTATGGTGCGCCACATCACACAGCTTATAATTACGCGAGCCCCGCAGCGTCTCTGCTAGGTTTTAGAATGCTTCCATAGACAGTAACCCTTCCGCGGCTGAGCGTCATAGAGACGGCGTACTTTCATACGGAGAAGTTCTTGATCTCTGCTTACGTATTCGGTGCGTTGATATGCGAGCGATCTCATAAGTATTGTTTAATGACATAAATGAGGCCGTGCGATTGCACGGCCTTAGTTTTCGATTGTTCAGCAAAGCTTCAGTGTTTTAGATCTGGACCAATGGGGTCGCTCTTATCCAATCTGCCAACGCTATACGCGGGATCTATGATGCAAACCTGATGTTGCAGTTATTGGCAGTGTTTGCCGTCTCGATTGCCTGCATTTCCCCTTTCAGACGCCCAACTTCGGCAGCCTGCGACCCGTCACCTTTGATAAAGAAGAGGGCCGGCCAGAACAGAACCACACCGACGCCCGTTGCGACTGCATCATTGCTGGCCTTCTTATCCTGCGCAGTGGAAGCGGCAGCGGCGCGATTGGCAACGACTTGCGCTTCAGCAGCCAATTTCTGACATGTCATTCCTTGATACGGGGTGGGAGAAACAAAACTTGCCGCAATCTCGTCCGATTTGTTGGCACAGGCTGCCAGTGAAACCAGGATTGCAGCAAAAGCCGGCAGCTTAAACATGGAAGTAGTCATGATGGATTCCTAATGTGACGTTCCATCGTGATAGCATGGATGAAAGTCAAATAGGCGTTACCATCAATTTTTGTATATTATATGTTTAGCATATTAACTCCGTAAATACGCTAAAATTTGCCAGACTATTACATGGCGAAAATGATGAACAAAAGTTTAACAGGTTGTAAAACATCCAGGAGCCATCATGTTGATCACCAGTTTTGCATCTCCCTTTGCAGGAAGCAATTCGTCTAAAAATACCTCCCCGCCTCAGGAAACTCAGGCGACGCCTACCAGGGCGGAAGCAAGTCAGAACCAACCGGCCGAGACACAGCCCACACAGCAGACCCGGTCGCAAGAAACTTCGTCAAGCCAGCCTGTAGAAGCGTCGCGGTCGACATCAGCGTCGCCGTCGTCGGACGACCAACCTGCATCGGCATCGGCATCAGCGACACCTTCCGGCGAGCCTGCACAATCGGCGTCGACCTCGCCAGAGCCGGCAGCCAATATGGACAGGATGGCCAGAGCGGTCCAACAGCGCAATGTTGATACACCTGCAGCGACCATTGCGACCCAGGATCGCCAGACCATCCTGTCCTCGCAAGCATTGGAAGCGGAAGAAATTCAAGCCCGCAATGCTGCTGAGAATCAGCTTCGCACAGAGCAGCTGCTGAGTCTGGCCACCGAAAACTATTCCCTGACCCAGAACCTGTTCCGCTCTGACACAGAAGTACCGGAGGATCCTCAGCCCAATCCGGCAGTGATCCGCGATCCGAAACCCGATTGATCCCGGATCTTTCACGCTGGTGGGTCTTGTCTTGGTCAATGGCAGACCCTTCCCTCGCCACGCAAGAGACCCGCACTTGAGATATTTGGCCGGGCAACCTTTGGGGCGCAGCGATGCGGCTGCGCCCTGACGGTAGCCATGGCCCGCTTGGCAAAAGACTAGGGCAGGGCCGGGCGGCAGCGGCGGAAGATCACCAAGGCACTCTCCTCCGAACGGATGGCACCTAGAACCAAGCTCGGTTCGGCAAAAGTTCTCTGACTACTGACCCGTTTGGAACCGGGCATTCTCAGTTAAAATGTCTTCCATCGGAAAGACGTTAAAACCGGTGACCGTTTATACGCAGCATGACTGACTGGGGGCTGTGGGCATTGTGCAGTCTGCGACGAAATGGCCGCAAAAAGCGCTTGATCAAGCCTGCCGTTGCGTCACCATTGGTGAGGTCGCTCTCAAACGAATGATGTTTTTGGCAAAGGTCACCGGAATGAGTGTCAGCACTGCCAGGAAGGGCTCACGGATCGTCGATCGACCAGAGTATGCCAGCAAGTTCAGTCCCTTGACGGCACGCCGGGATACGACGGTCGCTGTCGCCGTTCAGGCGATGAAAAGCAAAAACTATGGCTGCATCGTGATTACAAACGGCTCAGGTCAGGTCGAGGGGATCGTGACCGAGCGCGATATCATGTTCAAATTGGTGGCCGAGAACAGAGATCCGCAGACCGTTGTTCTGTCGGATATCATGACGAGTAACATCCGTATGGCAAAAGAGACGGATAACGTGTTGGATTGGCTTCGGATAATGTCGAATGAACGTTTCCGACGTCTGCCCGTCATTTGCGTATCGATAATTTTTCAGAAACTATTCAATTTTCAGACCTTAGCCGCATGTCAGTGCGAGAGTCTTTACTGGAGCTGCCAAGATAATCCATCTTCATTGATATGACGTTCACGGCCGTTTACCGCTTGCTGAAGCCGTATCAAAAGTCCTGGTCGTTCCACGCGTAAGACTGCTTGCCCACGATAACGATATGAGCATGGAAGCTGAGAGGTTCGCCACTCAGTTCAACCCGTGGGCTACAAACTTCATCAGGCCAAAATCTTTCAGTCTGATCCTGGGTTTTCCGAGCGCTGATGACAGCACCACTATCCAGAGACAAGTCCACCGAATTCGTTTAAAGTACTGCTTCCGTGGGTCTTCTCGTTTGATAAATATCATTGAGAATTACACTGCGACAGTACTGACAGGCATTCGTATTTAAAGTTGCAAAGGTGATTTTTAGATCGCCATATAATTGCATCGCTATGATTGCAGGACTAACTGCCGGTATTTCTTGTCATTCAAACATTTCTTGTGCTGCAGAATCCCCGTTAAATTGGCACTATGCTTAAAGCCGAAGTGACTGTTCAGTGTTTTCTTATCCTGTGATTGGGTAATTACGATCTGATTCAGATATTTGAACGGAAGATCGGTCGCCTCGTTCAAGACGAATTCAGATCGGAGCCTCCAATTGCCATGTACCGACAAAAGTCTGCTTGCTGTGGTGACGGGAGCAAGTGCCGGTTTGGGTCGGGCACTGTCCCACCGCCTCACAGCACGTGGGGTCGTCGTCGTGGGCATCGCACGAAATGATCACGAACTGCACGTAACGGGAGAAAACTGTGCTCCGAGTTCATTCCTCCCGATAAGGTGCAATGTTGCAGATTTTTTTGATGTGCAAACAGCGGCTACGGAAATCCAGAAAAATATTGGCACCGTAGACATTCTCATCAACAATGCAGCTATCCTCGATGAATGTGATTTTTTGTCCTCAAATGCTGATCGTATCAACGATCAGATCCTGACGAACCTTCTAGGTCCAGTAAATTGCGTCAGGGCCTTTTTGCCGCAGATGTTGGTGCAGAAGAAAGGCAGGATCGTAAACGTCGGCAGCTTTGCCGGGGACGATCCACGGCAGGGAAAGCTCGGCTACGCGGTGTCAAAGGCTGGCGCCCGGTGTTTCTCACTGGCACTTGCACGGGAACTCGAGAGCAAGCTTCCATCGGTGACCGTGACGGAATGGATCCCTGGCATCTTGTGCACGCGGTATGGTCAGCCCGATGGCATCGACCCGGATGTGGCCGCGTGCTGGGGTGTCAACCTGGCTCTCGACGACAGGGTGGAGCTTCACGGAAAGACCTACCTCAAGGATGAGGAATTCATCAGAACCACGACGATCCGTCAGAAGCTTCGCAAGGCGGTCGCATCGATGTTTTAACCCGGCGGCCGGGCAGGGCTCGTCCCTATGACCTCCTTCTTTCATCCCGAAATCTCAACGATCGCAGAAGTTCATTACCGACATCGGCTTCAAGTGCCTACCAAGGGATCTATAAGATGACACCCACACCAATTCGTAAGCGTCCGGTGACGCCGCTTAGGTAGTCCGCGGCTTCCATTTCTTTGCAAGCTTGAGGACATCAAGGCGGAGCTCATCAGCGTTCGGGACATGTGGATCAAACGGCTCGCCCGCCCATTCCGTCAGTTCTTCGTGGTCAGGATGTTTTGGGTTGCTGATGGCGCTGAGGAAGTTCTCGTATCCTGGCAGGCCGCCGACGTCCTCGGGCGGGCATTTTCCAATGACGTCGAGCAAGCGGGGATAGAGGTTGCCCGGTATCGGGTCACCGATGATCGTTGCCTCGATTAGATGGACCCAGTGGTCTCCGAAGTCGTAAACATAGCGGATTGGGGTTTTTCCGGCGGTGTCGATGACGTCGGCTAGCCTGGCTTTGGCGACCGGCAACGCGTCGGTGCCGAAGTCCGGATCTGGCAGGCTCCAGCGGGCCTGACCTGCCATGAACTCGTAGAGATGGCAGTTCTCCCATCCCATCGCCCCCTGGATAACGAGGTGTAATCTTTCGAGGCGGATGTTTGTCGACACTTCAAGGGTCCGCGACACGACGGGAGCAATGCCTTCGAGCGTGATCTTGAGATGAGCGATGGTCATGTCGGCAAGGGGTCCTTCTTTATGCCGGCCCGCCAGCGCCACGGCAGCAGGTCGTCGATGTGCGTGATCTTATAGTCCGGAATGCAGGCCAGCGTATCGGCCAGCCAGGCCTGTGGGTCGACGTCGTTCAGCTTGGCGGTTTCGATCAAGGTATAAGCAATGGCCGCAGCGCGGCCGCCGGTCTGGGAGCCGACGAAGAGATAATTCTTCCTTCCGACAGCAACTGACCTCATTGCCCGCTCTGCCGTATTGTTATCCAGCTCCAGAATGCCGTGGTCGAGATATGGTCGGAGCCGCTTCATGCGGGTCAAGGCGTAGCGTATCGCAACTGCCAGCGGCGATTTGCCGGATATGCTGGGTACTTGGGCATTCAGCCAGGCTTCGAGACCATCGAAGATCGGCTTCGCGCTGGCTTGTCTGATCTCTACACGCCGGTCGGGCGGCGATCCACGCGCCTCCTTCTCGACCGCATAAAGCTGCGCGATGCGCCGAATCGCTTCGTCGGCGATGGCCGACCCCTGGGCCCTGTGGACATCGACGAACTTGCGCCGGACATGGGCCATGCAGGCGACCTCGTGAATGTCGCTGGACCGGTAGATGTCCTCGAACCCGGCATAGCCATCGGCGTGCATCCAGCCTTGGTAGCCTGAGAGATGATCCTTGGGGTGCTGGCCCTTCCGATCTGGCGAGAACCGATACCAGCTGCCGGGAGGGACATCGCTCCCCCAGGGCCGCTCGTCGCGCCCATAGGCCCATAGCCGCGCTGTCGCTGTCTTGCCGGTGCCGGGCGCCAGCATCTTGACCGGGGTATCATCGGCAAAGATCGTCTGTCCGGCCAGCACATGGCGCCCGATGGCATCGGCGAGTGGTTCCAGCAGCGCAGTTGACTTGCCGACCCAGTCCGCCAGCGTCGAGCGGTCGAGGTCGAGCCCCTCGCGCTCGAAGATCTGGCTCTGGCGATAGAGCGGCAGATGGTCGGCGTACTTGGAGACCAGGACATGGGCCAGCAGACCGGGACCGGGACGGCCGCGCTCGATCGGACGGGATGGCAAAGGGGCTTGGGTAAAGGCTTCGCAACCGGAACAGGCCATGCGGGGACGGACGATCCGGTTCACGATGAACCGGCCGGGAACGTATTCCAGCTCTTCGGTCACATCCTCGCCGAGGCGGCGCAGCGTCCCACCGCAATGGGCACAGTCCCCGTCGCCGGTGGTCAGCTCGATCTCCTGGCGCGGGATGTGGTCGGGAATGGGACGACGCTTCGGCTTGTCCTTCTCTTCCTCATCCGGCAGGCGCAGCTTTGCAGTCATCTTTGCAATAGAGATCTCGGTTGCCTCGAGCGCCAGTTGAAGTTGCTCGATGGTCTCCGACGACGTGCCAAAGCGATGGCTGCGGTGACCGGCCAGCTGGTGACGCAGCTTCTCTATCAGCATCGCCTGCGACTTCACTTCGGCGAGCAAAAGCGCCGTGAACCGCCGCAGTTCTTCAGGATCTTCCGGCAGGGATTTGGCTACGTCCAGCATAGCCAATCATACCAAAACAAGCGCGAAACAGGAATCCCGAACGTGCTGTCGCGCCTGGTTTATCCCGCCTTGAGCGGCCTCCAGCTCCGCCGCGGCAGGCGCCAGTCGATCCCTTCCAGCAGCATCGCCAGCTGCGCCGGCGTCAGAGCAACCTTGCCCTCCTTTGCCGACGGCCACACGAACCGGCCCCTCTCCAGGCGCTTGCTGAACAGGCATGCGCCTTGGCCGTCCCACCAGATGATCTTGATCAGATCACCGCGCCGGCCGCGGAAGACGAACATGTGACCGGCGAACGGGTCCTGCTTTAGCACTGTCTCCGCTTGGGCCGCGAGCGTCGTGAACCCGCGCCGCATGTCGGTCACGCCTGCCGCCAGCCACACGCGGGTGTTTGCCGGGACAGGGATCATCCGGACAGGCCGCGGATCAGCCGGGCCAGCGCCTCGGGATTATAGGCTCCGCTGATCCGCAGTCGGTGGCCACCCGCTGTATCGATCTCGATCGTGCCTGCCGCAGGCACCGGACCAGCGGCGGCTTTGTTATCGTCGTGCATGGGCCGATCAACGATCTCGACGGGAAGGAAACAGGCCTCATCCGGCTCTGCTGAAGCCTCCGGCGCATAGCGCGGGTCGCGAAGCCAGGTGAATATCAGGTTGGCGTTCATCGAATAGCGACGAGCCACCTGCGCGACCGAGACACCGGGTCCTGTCGTCTGCACACAGATCGACCGCTTCTCATCGTCCGTCCAAAGCCGCTTCGTCCGACGCGCCATCACGCACCCACAGTGTCCACTATCCCATAGTGGACATTATCGATCACACTCTACGCGAGGCAGTGCAGCGACGCCGGACGCTTACACCAATTCTCATCGCATGTACGATCATAGGGAGTCTTGCCTCATGTGCCACCACGACAGAGCGCTGTAACGCCCGCATATCTTCTGAACAGCGCAATATTTCGCGGCTTCTTCAAGACGTGGAAACGAACATTGCGCGCGGCTACGCTTATGAAACGACGGCGGCCTACACGCCCGGTTTCCTCATTTGTGCGGGAGGCTTCAGTCATGGGTCCGACAGAGTGGGATTGGGCTACTCGAGTTGTTATGGCGGGGAGCGGACGATACGCCAGCGCGTCGCAATTGATCCGGACGCGGAACTGCGCAAGCGCGCCGTACTGCGCAATCGCCTGGTCGCGCTGTCAGCAACAGACGGTGCACAATGTGCCGTTCGTCAACAGAGCACTTTTTGATCACTCCCACGAGCACATCCCAATCATGCCTGACCGACAAGGGCATGTGACATCTCTATTTCGCTAATATTGCATAATCTTCGTTTGCGTCGCGACAGGCCCACGAAGATGCGGCACTCGAACTGAGTAAGATGCGACGTGACGGTACGCTCCTCGATCCGCAAAAGCCCGGCAATTCATGGCTCTTTACGTTGCAGGGTAGGACACACCCTTGTGCACGCAACGCGAAATGCCACACAGACGTCAGCGTGGCCCGACCCGGGCGGGCGGACATGTCCGTCATGGCAGCCCGGCCGGGTCAGGGGGGATCTAGCGGTCACGGCGGGCGGGCACCCCTCAAAGGTCGTTCATATTGCTCGCAAAGAAACAGTCGTCGTAAAGGCAACTATTCATAGCCGCCGCTTATACATTATCGGGTAATGCGGATGCTTGCAGCCGAGTAAGGGCGAGAGAAAGGTCGCCCTGTTTTGCTAAGGATCCATTAAAATTAGCATAACGCCTCCTTTGACCCGCCTGGCATCCCCGCGATAGCTTTTCTCCAAGAGGCTGAGTTTGGGATGATCGAGACATGATGCACTGGAGAAGTATTCGCCGCAACAACGTCACAGTGAGGGGCGATGGCGAACAGACGCTTGTGCTCGCGCATGGTTTTGGATGCGATCAGAACATGTGGCGGGCGTTGGAGCCTTTCCTCGAAGGCTTCCGCCTTGTATTCTTCGACTACACCGGCTCAGGGCGGTCGGATTTATCTCAGTTCGATCCGGTTCGGCACAGTCAGCTTGAGGGCTTTGCCGAGGATCTAGGAGAGATATGCGACGCTCTCGACCTTCGCGACGCAACGCTAGTCGGCCATTCGGTCAGCAGCATGATCGGGCTAATGGCTGCCATTGAAAGACCGGAACGCTTCTCAAAACTGGTCATGGTGTGCCCATCTCCCTGCTTTCTCAATCTGCCTGGCTACACC
Organism: Paracoccus sp. Arc7-R13; assembly: GCF_004010775.1. Classification (NCBI taxonomy): domain Bacteria; kingdom Pseudomonadati; phylum Pseudomonadota; class Alphaproteobacteria; order Rhodobacterales; family Paracoccaceae; genus Paracoccus; species Paracoccus sp. Arc7-R13. Next base: position 122,471 of record NZ_CP034812.1, read on the forward strand.
GGCGGCTTTGATCGGGAAGACCTTGAAGAGCTTCTTGCTCTCATGGACCGGAATTACATTGGCTGGGCGACACATCTCGCGCCGGTTGTTACCGGGGAGCCAGCCGGGTCTGATCTCTCGCAGGAGCTCAGCGGAAGCTTCTGCTCAACCGATCCCTCCACGGCGAAGATCTTTGCCGAGGCGACATTCCTGTCGGACCATCGCGGTCTGCTCGGCCATTCCCCTCATCCCGTGCTGATCTTGCAAAGTGCGCGGGACGTTCTGGCACCTCCTGCTGTTGGAGATTACCTCCGCAGTTCACTTCCTCAGGCACAGATGGAAGTCATTGATGCAGATGGCCATTACCTGCACATGACCCATCCTGAGATCGTTGCTCAGAACATTAGGCACTTTGTAGAAGCGCATACTCATGTTTGATGTGCCTCCGTTGGCAGCCGCTGCCGTCATGATCGATGCTTTTCCGGTCGCTTGTTTCGCAACAGACCGCTCGCGTACCATCCGGTATGCAAATGCTGAGGCTTCATCCCTGTTCGGCTCTGTGCTGGGTCAGACGATCGGGCTCCACATCGAGGCAGTACTCACGCCTGCGTCGAAGATATTCTGCAACAGCTATGTCTACCCTTTGCTTTTCGCTGATGGATGCTGCGAAGAATTGGCGCTTACCCTGGTAACACAAACAGGCAGCCGGGTCCCCGTAGTGGCGAACGCGCGGATGCATGGCTCTGACTTTGTCCTGTGGAGTGCAATGCGTGCCGAGAAGCGCGAGAAGCTGCAAGGAGAGGTTCTGCGTGCGCGGAATGCGCTACAAGGGCAAACCCGGGCGCTCGAACTTCTGGCTTCTCGCGATGAGCTGACGGGCCTGCTGAACCGCCGGGCCGCGACACACTCGATCCAGACGTTGATCGCAGCCGCCGATGAAGCAGAGACCGACGTGACGGTTCTGCTGCTCGACATCGACAGGTTCAAGGCGATCAACGACAATTATGGACACGATGCCGGCGATAACGTGCTTCGCCAGCTCGGCGCGGCTCTGCAGTCCACCGTGCGCCTCCATGAGGTCGTTGGACGGTATGGTGGAGAGGAGTTCATTCTGGCGATCGCTGCGAATGATGAATTGGCTGCCCGTTCACTCAACCAACGGGTCCATGCTGCGGCTGCCAGCGTTTCCGGGCCCGGAGCGCCGGTGACGGTTAGCGTCGGGCTGTGCCGCCGATTTCGGTCTGATGCGCCGGTGCTGCAAGAGGTCGTGAAGGCAGCGGACCGCGCGCTCTATAAGGCAAAGGCTTCAGGCCGCAACTGCTCCATAATTGAGCAAAATGGAATTCTGACCTCGTTTGGCTGAAGCTGGAAAGGATTTAGATTTAAGCACTGGGCACCTCTTGAGAAGACGAAGCCAGTGATGTCCGGGAGAGCACTAAAATTGCTCCGGATCACCCACTACATTCTTGATCCGGTGCCGGCTAAGCTGATCTTCAGCTGAAGCATGGCCGCGATGATGCGGCGTTCACGAGGGTGAGATGCGACGCCACGAGGAGCTCTTCGATCCGGGAAGAGATCAAAAATCCTAGATTGTCACGTTTCAGAATAGAACCCACCCATTCTACACCTAGTTATGTGATAACCGGGATTATGTAACTCTAAACGATTTAATTATGATATTTCAGTGGTTTATTCTGAGCCGTGAGGCAGAACGCCTTTTCAGGAAAATCAGAAGACACGGTGGCCCCACTGCGCGACATGAACCGATCTGATTGCCGTGCTGTCAAGGTGTAGCCTTGCCGCCCCGGATCGTTGACAAACCCTTGTCGCTTCCTAGAAAATCCATTTGGGCACTAAGGGCGTTGGCGGTCTGTACGAGGCAGGTCGCCTAAGTCCCGCGTCGTACTGCGAAAGATATATCAGCCATCCTGCCGATATAGATCGCAGACTTAAAGAGAGACGACATAATGCTGCGTATTTGCTTGCTAGCCCTGATCCCCGCATTCGGCCTGAACGGTCTTGCTTAGGCGGAGGATATCTCCACGCATGTTCTGAACACTTCCACCGGAACCGGCGGCGCCGGTATTCCTGTGACGCTGGAAATAAAAGAGGGAGACACTTGGACCGAGATCGGGACGTCGACCACGGGTGAAAACGGTCGGGTCGAAGGCTTCGATATCGAGACGGAGGTCGCGACTTATCGGCTGGCTTTCGACTTGTCGAATTATGCCGATCTTGGAGAAACCCCATTTTTCCCTGAAATTGACGTCATCTTTCAGGTGCAGGATGCAGACCGGGAGCACCACGTCCCAGTCCTCGTCAGCCCCTTTGGGTACTCGACCTACCTGGGGAACTAATGACACGATCGTCAGGGGCAGCACGCCCCTGACGATCCTGATGTAAGAACCTGTGATGACCGAGGTAATACATCACCAGCACATTGAACGATACGAATACGCTCGGCTATACTCAGGTTTCACCGCGTAAAAAACGCAGCCTTTGTATGAATGCAGAAATTTTATACTGAGCGGCTCGCCTGTTATAGATGGCTCGAGCCCCGAGGCTCCGAAAGCGTGGCTCTATAATCGGCTCTGAACCGGGAACAGATGCTGAAACGCGCCCGGCATCCGAGCAACATCCGATAGGCGGCAGGTGTCCAGAACAACCATGAACGCCTCCCTTGCCTGCAAGATCACGGCAGGCAGTCCGCAGCCCTGGGAGATACGGCATGTGCTGCAATCTACCAAGGGGTCGTCGCCTTCGGTGTGTCGAACGACTTGGCCGATGGTGATCTCGATGGCCGGGCGTGCCAGCTGCAGTCCACCCTGTCTGCCTCGGGTGGTCCGGATAAATCCTGCGCTCCCGAGGTCCTGGACGATCTTCATCAGATGGTTCTGGGAAATGTCATGGGCCTCGGCAATCTGGCGGATCGATACAAGCTTGCCGTCGCTCGCTGCGAGATAGATCAACGCACGAAGGGCATAGTCGGTGTAACGGCTCAATTTCATAAGACATGAATACAAGTATTTGCTTTGCATGTATAGTGCCGTATAGATGCAGAAGTGATGCATGTTTAGGAGAATCACATGGCTCGCCCGCTGTCCCTGCAGACCATCACGGTGGTGAAAGCCACCGTTCCCGCACTGGAGCAATACGGCCCGTTGATCACCGAGACGATGTACCGGCGGCTGTTCGAAAACGACCGTATCGCCGCCCTGTTCAACCAAGCAAACCAGCAGAAAGGCACGCAGCGGCTTGCCTTGGCACACGCTGTTCTGGCCTATGCCCAAAACATCGAAAATTTGGAGGTTCTGGGCGCGGCGGTCGAACGGATTGCCCAGAAGCATATCGGCTACGCGATCCTGCCCGAGCATTATCCCTTCGTCGGCCAAGCCCTTTTGGGCGCCATTGAGGAGGTTCTCGGCGATGCCGCCACGCCCGACATCCTGGCGGCTTGGGGCGAGGCCTACTGGTTCCTAGCCGATCTGCTGATCGCGCGCGAAGCCACGATCCGTGCCGAAATCGAGGCACAGCGCGGCGGCTGGACAGACTGGCGCCGCTTCACAGTAGCAGAGCGGCAAGTTGAGGCCGACGGCATCGTATCATTCGTGCTGCGCCCCGAGGATGGCGGTCCAGTCGTTGCCCACCGACCAGGCCAATATCTGACGCTGCGCTTTGACGCGGCCGGACTGCCCGGGGTCAAGCGCAACTATTCGATCTCCAGCATGCCAAGCGACGAGAGCTATCGCATTACCGTCAAGCGCGAGGCAGAGGGAGAAGCGTCCCGCTTCCTGCATGACCATGCCATGGTAGGGACGATCCTGGAAACGACGCCGCCCGCCGGCGACTTCCACCTGTCAGACAATCCGCCGCGGCCGGTTGTCCTTCTGTCGGGTGGGGTTGGTCTGACGCCCATGGTCAGCATGCTGGAAGTCTTGGCCCGGAGGCATCGAGACGTCCCGGTCCATTATGTTCACGGAACAAGCAGTCCTGCACATCACGCATTGTCCCGGCAGGTGCAGGACGCCGCGACGCGCCACGGAAATATCGTCGTCAGTACTTTTTACGAGAGCGGCGCAGACGTCCCGGCCCATTCCGGGCGGATCAGCATGGATTGGTTGCGGAACAGCGTCCCGCTGACCGAGGCCGACATCTACTTGTGCGGCCCGCGTCCGTTTCTCCGCTACTTCGTTGCGGGCCTGAGGGAGGCGGGCGTTCCTTCCGATCGGATCCACTACGAGTTCTTCGGTCCCGCGGATGAGCAGCTCGCGGCCTGATGGGTCGCAAGACTGGCATGGGGGAAGCCGTTCTTGGGTGTAAAGCTGGGGCCTGAGATTCAGCAAAGCTGGACCTCAGAGATGATTGGCGTTCACGCGCAACATCATAAACAGCGCCTTCACAGCCTGCTTTTCTGGCAAAAAGGCCCCGCGGTTGCGGGGCCTTCCCATGATACCAGACAATGGGATCAGGCTTTGGACGATGGTGTCTTTCCCAACTGTGCTGGACCACTGACTGTCTTCGCCTCTCCGGGTGTCTTCTGCAAGTTCTCCGGAGAGGCAGCCTTATCGCCGTCGTCGTCGGTCAGCTCGCCTTTGGCAGCCGAGACGACATTGGTCACGGCAGCCTTCGCCTCTTCCACTCCAGCAGAGACGGCACTGCTGACCCGGTTTTTTTCTTCGTGATAGATTTTTTCTGCTTCGTCAAAGAGCTGATCTCGATAGTCCCTCAGCAACTCGTCCTCGCGTCTTGTTCCGGGCAGCATCGCTCCCAGTGCCGCCCCGCCGAGCAAGGCAAGAGCTCCGAACAACAGGGGTTCGTTGTCATAATGAGTAACCGCCCGATTCCCGCCCCAGTCTGACCGTAGTATGCTCAGTCCATGGAGATTGATCGGGACAAGATCGACGAGGCCGTTCTGGCGCTGATGTGGTTGACGCTGCATGACGAGCGGCGGGCGTGGAAAGGCTTTGACTGGGACGCCCTGGAGCGATTGCATGGGAGGGGTCTGATTGCCGATCCGGTCAACAAGGCAAAGTCGGTTATCCTGACCGATGAGGGTCTGAGGCAGTCCGAGGAATTCTTCCGGGCGCTGTTTACGCGGCCTCGGTCTTGATTGTGCCCATTGGCGTCCAGTTCCAGGGCAGCAATTCGCCGAGACGGGTGTTCATGTGATCGTGGATGCGGTCCAGGACATCGGCAAGATAGGCCTGCGGATCGAGCCCGTTCATCTTTGCCGTTTCAATGACGGTCAGGGCGCGGGCGAGCGTTTCGCCGCCCGCATCCGAGCCTGCGAATAGCCAGTTCCGTCTGCCGACACCAATTGGCCTCAGGGCACGCTCGGCCGCATTGTTGTCGATGGCCACGCGCCCGTCCTCGAGGAACAGCGTGAGGGCAGGCCAGCGGCTCAGCCCGTAGCGGAAGGCCTTGGCCAGATCGCTTTTGCCCGGGATGCGCGTCAGCTGCTTTTCGGCCCAGTCCCGGAAGGCGCCGATCTTGGGCCTGGTTTCCTTCTGGCGCACCGCCAGCCGCAGCTCGGCAGGCTTGCCGCTGATGGCACGCTCGATGTCGTAGAACTTGCCAATCCGGTCGAGCGCTTCGCGCGCGATTTCGGACTTCGTCGAGGTCCAGACATCATGGAAGTCACGGCGCAGATGCGCCCAGCAGGCGGCCTCGCGGAACTGGCTCTTGCCCTCCGGATTGGGGGCATAGAGCTTGGCATAGCCCTTGTAAGCATCTGCTTGAAGAATGCCGCCGGCCTGGCTCAGATGGCCGAGGACATGGTCTTCCTTCCAGTCCGGGGCGAACTGATACACCGCGCCGGGCGGGGCCTGGCCTGCCCAAGGGCGCTGATCGCAGACGTAAGCCCAGATCCTGCCCTTCCTGACACCCTTGCCGAGCCCCTTGTCGCTCTTGCTGCGATCGAGAACCCGGATGGGCGTGTCATCGGCATGGAGCAGATCGCTGGCCATGATCTCGGCCTCAATCTTTTCGATCAGCGGCGCCAAGGCTTTCATCGCCCCGCCGCACCAGTCCACGAGCGTCGTGTCGGCGATATCGGCGCCCATCCGGGCAAAGATCTCGTTCTGCCTGTAGAGCGGCACATGGTCATCGAACTTCGAGACCAGGACATAGGCGAGCAGGTTCGGTCCCGCCATGCTGCGCGGGATCGGCCGGCTGGGTGCCGGGGCCTGGACGATCTTCTCGCAGCGTCGGCAGGACTTCTTGATGCGCGCGATCTCGATGACCTTCAATTGCGCGGCGATCATGTCGATCAGTTCACTGACATCCTCACCGATCACCCGCAGATCGCCACCGCAATCGGGGCAATTCTCGCCGGGATCATACGTGCGACGTTCGCGCGGCGTGTCCTTCGAGACCTTCGGGCGGCGGCGTTTGGTTTCCTGGGGTTCAGCCGGTTCCGGGGCCTGTGCTTCCATGTCCGGCCCCTCCTCGGCAGCGGGCACCAGGTCATTGGCCTCGGCCAGGGCCAGCTGCAGGTCTTCCAGAGCCAGCTCCAGCTGCTCGATCTCGCGTTCGATCTTTTCCGAACTGGTTCCGAACTTCTGCTTTTGCAATTTGGCAATCCGGACGCGCAGCGCCTGAACCAGCAGATCATGGGCGCGCAAGCTGGCCGACATCTTCTGATTTTCTGCCTGCAACGCGGCAATGATCGCCTTCAAGGCGGCAGGATCATTGGGCAGTGGCGTGGTCGTTCCGGACATGATGATGGATACCATATCCTCATCTCGAACGCTACAAAAAGACGCAATTACAAAAGGATAAATCAGCCGACCCGGGCCGGTGGCGCGCCCCAGTCCGGCCGCCTCCAGTCAATTCCCTCCCACAGCATGGCCATCTGCGCCGATGTCAGACGTGCAGTCCCGTCCTTGCTGCTCGGCCAGGGAAAGCGCCCGCGTTCCAGAACCTTGTAGTAAAGGCAGAAGCCCTGGCCATCCCAATACAAGAGCTTCAACCTGTCGCCTCGCCGACCGCGGAATGCAAACACCGCACCGCCTGCCGGCTTCTGGCGCAACTGATCCTGCGCCAGGGCTGCCAACCCCTCGATGCCCTTGCGCATGTCGGTCACCCCGCAGGCCAGATAAACCCGGACACCGGTGCCGGGCCCGATCATGCCGCCTCCACCACCCGGATCAACCGCGTCAGCGTGGTCGTGTCCAGCATCGGGTCAAAGCGCAGGCACCGGCCATTGGCCAGCTGAAGCTCAATCAGGGCGGGGCGTTGCGGCGTCAAATCTTCAGTCAAGGAAGGCACCGCCAATTCGGCGGGCGCGCTCAACTCCACAGGCAAGAACACAGTCTCCGGAAGCGGGGAAAGCAGCCCCTTCTTCTTCAGCTCATGCCGCCAGGCATAGAGCTGCTGTCGGGTCACCTCGTGGCGCTGCGCCACTTGCGTCACCGTCGCGCCCTCCGCCCCAACCGACAGCACGATCCCGAGCTTCTCCTCGTCGCTCCAGCGACGCCGCCGCTCCAGACCCAGAATGTCACCACGCATCGAAAGCCTCGCATAAGACACGTCGTTAACGACGTCGCTATGCACGTGTCTTAGCCGATCACCCCATGCTCAGGCAGGCGGGGGAAATCGGGCGGTTACAATAATGACGCGCAATTTTTCTATTGACCTGCGCCATCTGACGACTGACGGCATCGCTGGCATCCAACGCTTTCCGACGGGCTGCCTCGACCCTGAGGCGAGCCTCCTCGCCAAAACCTTCGGTGCCTTCGCTGAGGCGATCACGCAGATGAAAAGCGTGATTTTTCGCTGTATCAATCATGCCAACGTCTTTCGTGGATCTGACAGACTGATCAGAACGCGCCTCTGCGTGTCGATCCGTCTTTCGGTTATCATCTGATGCCCAGTTTGGTCGCGAAAACGGTGGCCGGTTGCCGTAGGTCTGGGATGGGTTTGAAACCGGATTGAAATTGCGCTCATTCCGATCCGACCGGCTCGTCACCGATTGCCCGTAGCTGTGAACAGGATCCTGTCCGCGCCCGAAGATCATCCAGGCCAGGCCGATACCGGTCAGACCCAATGCTATGGGATTTGCGCGAGCGGCATCGCTTGCTGCCTCTGCCCATTCGGCACCATTCTTACGGACCGAACCTGTGAGGCGGCGCGAAAGGCCATCCAAAGACAGTTCACCCTGCAGATCGTCGAGCGTACGCCGCAGCGCTTCGCGGTCTTTCTCGATCTCACGCTCAATCTGGTCAGGGTTGTTGAGGTCATGCGTCATGATAAGTTTCCTTTACCGCGCTGGCATCCCGCTGAACATTCTCGACAGCCCGCGTTGGCATGAGGTTTTCCGGCTTCAGATCAGCCATGCCCTTGCGAAGCAGCACGTAGGCCAAGATCGCCAAGACCACGCCGACAACCACTGCGCTCCAGATTGGCCCTAGATCGGTTTCGGCAAGTGCAGCGACCAAAGCAACGGTAAGCACGTTGAGCGTAACGATACCTAAAACGGCTGCTGCCACGATCATGCCCAGGCCCGTTCCCGCGCGGCTCAGGTTCTGACGCAGTTCGGCTTTGGCAAGCGTGACTTCCTTGCGAACCAGGTCGCTGGAAATGCGCAGGGCATCGGCAGCCAGCGATGCAGGGCTTTGCGAGCGAATGGGATCAGGCATGCGAACCTCCATCGCCGCGACCGCCGGAAATGGGAAGCGGATTGGTTGAGACACGGTGATCCGCTGCAGATGTGCTCTCTGCCTGCGCGTCACTATTTATGGTCCCAACGCGGACAGAGGGTTTCGATGAACTAGGCCGTGATATGTTGGAATCTAGAGAGCTTTTCTTCTGTATAGAATTCGAAGGTGTAGTAGAGCCCGCACGCAGAAAGCGAACGGCGGCAAAACCGGCCAAGGCCGACAGCCCCAGGAAAGCCCCTGGCTGACGGCGTGCGAACCTACGAACCTCGTCAACCATCTCCCGCGGATCCGTCGCGTTCAGACTGTCAGCCAGACCACTAACGGTATCGGCCGCACGGTCGAACATCGTCGCAATCGACGAATTCGGCTCGATCTCAGACCCCGCTTTGCGAAGGCCAGCAGCGAGACTTTCAGCACGCTCTGCCACTCCCGAACGGAGATCCTTTTCATAGCGCTTGGCTTCATCCTTGACGCCGCCCGCGAGACGCGAGGCCTGTTCCGTCGCTTCCGCCTTGATGCTCTCTGTCGTGGAACTGCTGGGGGACTTGGAACGCGAATTGTCGTCGACCATCATTTTCTCCCTTGAAATCATTTATTAGGGCAAGTGCAGCGCTTTGCCCACTGACCTCAGCTATTGACAAACCAACCTTCAAACGATCCCGTCGTTCCACTAATGTTTCTTATGGATGACTGACGCTGCCAGCGGGGCACAATCGCGCCGAAACTGGGGAGCGAAATAAATTTCGCCGAGAACATATAATTATAGGGTAGGTTCCATGCTGATATCTGCCAGAGATGCCCTACAGCATCGGCATGGCGGGACAGGATCAAGCTTGAGTAGCAACTCATCTCGCTGCCTCTCAGCAGATCCTGCTCATCCGGTGCATCTCTGCGACCACGCGTCGTTCGTCGTAGGGCTTGTCAAAGAACACGCAGTCGGCAGGTAGCTTCATTCGCCCGATTTCTGCCTTCCCGGAGGTTACGATGACATGAATGGGCGGCCAACGCTCGCGGATCAGTGCGGCCAGTTTAAGGCCATCAACGCCCCGGGGCATATCGACATCGGTGAAGACAATACGAATATCAGGACGGGTTTCGAGGATCCTGACCGCATCTGTGGCGTCAGTAGCTTCAACCGCTTTGAAACCTGCATCTTCGACCATGTCGACTGCGGCCATTCGAAGGATCGGTTCATCTTCTACGACCAGTACAAGCTGGCGCTTTAAAGGAGCATATTGGGCCATCAGGTCTTTCCGTCTCAGGGCTGCTGCATCTGGGAAAGCGGGGCTTCCATCGACGCAATCAGGCCATCTTGATTGTAACCAAGCTCAACGCCGCCAGTTCCAATCAATCCCATGCTGATCAGTCTCGACCCGAATCCTTTGCCGGATGGCTGTTGAACCGGGGGGCCGCCGGTTTCCGCCCAGCACATTCGCAAAGTTTCTTCCTCTGTGCCCTGCTCGATGGTCCAGGTAATCGTCACCCTTCCTTCAGGTACGGACAGGGCGCCGTACTTGACAGCATTGGTTGCCAACTCATGCAGAAGGAGCGATAGGGACAACGTGGCCCGGGGTCCGATCTGGAGGGACGGACCCTGCAAATGAAATCGGCCCGCCTGATCAAACGCTGCCAATGTTGCCTTGGCAACGTCCTCCAGGGCAGCGGAAGCCCAACGCTTTTTTAGCAGTGCATCATGGGCGCGAGACAGCGCACCGATACGTTGTGTCAGTGCCGTCACGGCGTCCTTCTCAGAGACCTCCCGAAGCGTCTGAGTCGCGATGGCCTGGACGATCGCAAGCGTGTTTTTCAAGCGATGGCTGAGCTCTTCGTTCAGGATGTGCTGCTCCTGTTCGGCCCGTGCCCGGGCAATCGCCGCATGCGTCCGGTCCCCGACCTGCCGCACGAGCGCGATTTCTTCCGATGTCCATTCCCGCGCTTGGGCATTCAGAACGAAGATGACAGTGTCGAGAACACCGCGCACCATGATCGGCAGGTTCAGGAGTGCCCGACAATGGACCTTCTCAAGGCTGTCAGCCTGGCTGGCTGTCCTGGGATCTATCTTCACGTCTGGAATGACGACGGTCTGGCCGCGTTTCAGATCCTCGATGTAGGAGCCAAACGACCTTAAATGGTGAGACCCGACCACGCTGACGCCAGAGGCGTCGCACCAGTCCACCGGTACGTCGATTTCCTCCTTTTCCAGATCCACCTTCCCAAACCCGATGCAGCTCCCGCCGATGGCTTGGTTCATGCATTCTGCCGCCGCACGAGCGATGTCGTCAGCATTAATCAGATCGCGCAGCTGCTCGCTGAGGTCTGCAAGAGCCGCAAGGCGCCTGGTTTGAAGAACATGTTCCGTGACATCAGAGCCCTCAATGAAGATGCCTGTTACAGTGCCTTTATCGTCCCGGGTCGGCTGGCAAACAAAATCGACGAACCGTTCATCTACCGGGGAATGGGGGTCATTTCGAATTGCGTAACGTGCACCCTTCTGCGTGAAGGGTTTTCCCAACCGGTAGGCCTCATCGAGCAGGTCCACGTAACCTTGTTCTGCTGCGTCAGGCAGAGCTTCGGCAAAACGCTTCCCAATAAGCTGCCGGTTTCCGACCAGCCGAAGGTAGGCGGGATTGACCAGATTAAAGACATGACCGGGGCCTTTCAGCAGCGCCATGAAGCTTGGGACCTGATCGAACATGGCAGCCAGTTCCAGATGTTCATGCGCAGCCTTGTTTTGCTGTCGTTCCGCTTGGAGGAGCAGATCGTTATGGCGCGAAACAAGACGGCGCATCTCTAGAAGGCTCACGACCTGCCGGGCCAGCGACCTGAGATCATCGGCCTGGACCTCCGTCAGTCCCTCCGGGCGCGGAGCGTGGTCGATGACGCATATGGTGCCAAGTGTCAGTCCCTCGGCTATTACCAGGGGCGCGCCGGCATAGAACCGCAGATGCGGATCCTCCAGAACCAGCGGATTTGACTGTGTCCGGGGATCCAGTGTCAGGTCGGGAATGATCAGAAGGTCACGCTGCCCGACAGCGTGCTGGCAGATGGATTGCGCGATCGGCGTTTCGGAGGGCTCGAAACCAACCCTCGCCTTGAACCACTGCCGCTCGGCGTCCAGCAGACTGATGAGTGCAACCGGGGTATCACAGAGCCTCGCGGCCAAACGGACAATGTCGTCAAAGCCGACTTCCGGTGCGGTGTCGAGAATATCATGCGCATGCAGCGCATCGAGACGATCGGCCTCGTTCATGAGGTCCGCCGGATCTGTAGCCACTTGCTTGCGAGGCAATTCATGTGTCCATGTAAAAGAGAGTTTGACCTTGCGTTAACGGATATGAAGGCCGTTGTCAGCAGAGGTTCTCAAGCGTGCGCATTATCCGGCCACAACCGAGCTTAAACGCCATATAGAGGGCGGACTTGCTGACCTTTACGCGGGCCGCGGCCTCACGAACGTTAAGGCCCGGCGCGATCAACTGTCGGGCACGTGTGATCTTATCAGGGGAAAGAGCAATGGGGCGCCCCCCTTTCCTCCCTCTTGCAGCGGCAGCTTTCAATCCTGCGCCGGTCCGCTCGCGGATCAGGTCTCGCTCGAACTGACCGAGGGCTCCGAAGAGATGAAACACCAGCCGCCCGGTAGGGGTGGTCGTATCGATTGCCTCGGTCAGTGATCGGAAGCCCCCCCCCTGCCCTCCAGTTCACTCACTGTTTGCAGTAGATGGTTATTGATAATGTAACCGCCCCTCCAACGGCATCTGTGTGCCAAAGTGGGTCTGTAACGATCCACAAAGGGGGGCGGTCATGTCGGAGATTATCACGGTCGGGCCTGCTATCACGCAGACGGACATTCTTCACGTCTCCGCCCCAAGATCGGAAGCTCCCAGCTTCCCGATCACGTGCGCCATCGCTGGAACGACTGTCCCCCGGGTTCGTTGAGCCCGCGATAATAATATGGAAATCAGGAGAAAAGTCCTATGGCACAGAACCGTTCAGGGACGGGCAGAGGGTCGGCCGCAGACAAGATCGTGGCCACGAAGGACGCGGCCCGTGAGGAAGCCGGTCGGATTGCAGGCGATGCGAAAAGACTTGCCCGCGATGTCTCCGGGCGCGGCTCTGAGCTGGTCGACGGCGCCTTGGAGACCGGACGGGACTACGCTGCACGGGCCCGCTTGGAGGCGGAGCGTGTCTATAACGTCGGCCAGAGGCGCGCCGAGGAAGCGGCTTTTTATGCGGAGCTGGGCTATGAAGAAGCCGCGGACATGATCCGGCGGCATCCGGCCCAGGCCATGGGTCTCGCGGTTGGCGTCGGCGTGCTGATCGGACTGCTGATCGCGCGGCGCTGAGGCTGCCAGAAAGAGACTTGCGGAGAGACAGGTTTCGCTAGCTAGCCCTGGTCCGTTTCCCAATCTTGAATAGAAAAACCCCCAGCACGCGAGACCGTGCCGGGGGTCAAGTTCATCGAAACGGATGATGCCTTAGTCTAGCCCAGACATCACCCGGATGCACATCATCAGATCCGGGGCTTGCTCGCGTCATCGCGACTTCCGTCCCGATCATTCTCGACTTCTTGGCGCCGTCGCTGTTCACCGTCATCTGGTTCGCGATCTTCGGCTGGCAGGCGATGGCCATCGACGGGCTGGGAGAGGCGGCGCGTGCCGCGATGGGCCCCGCCGCGGGCAGCATCAGCAACGCCGTCAGCGAATCCGTCCCGCTGGCGATGTTCGCGTTCTTCGCGGAACTGCCCTGGGCACCGCTGATGCAGGGGCTGGCCGTGCTGGTCGTGGCGATCTTCTTTGCCACTTCGTCGGATTCGGCGTCGCTGGTCGTGGACATGCTGTGCACGGGGACGGCGGAACCCGGACCCGTCCGCCAGCGCGTCTTCTGGGGCTTGGCCGAAGGCGCCATCGCCGGAACGCTGATCCTGCTGGCAGGAGAGGCCGGGCTGACGGCCCTGCAGGAGGTGATCACGGTCGTCGGGCTGCCGATCTTCCTGCTGGTTTCGATGATGATCCCGGCCCTGATCCGCGGGTTCGCCGCAGAGGAGATCGACCACATCACGATCGGCAAGCGTCCCGCACTGAGCGAGTTCGACCCCGCCGCCACCGACGAGGCTGACGCCCCGGCCAGGTGACGGGTCGCCCCGTCCCCGGCCGAACGCCCGCGGTTCAGTCGCGGGCGTTCGCCTTGCGCAGCCGCCACAGGCTGGCGCCCAGCACGATGATCGCCATGATGGCATCCGATTTGGGCGTCGGCGCATCCGTTGCGTCACGGCCTGTCCCGGACACGCCGATGGCCTTCTGGCCCGACGACGCGGCGGGCGTCCCGTGACCGGGCGGCGGGGTGTCGGCCTTGACGGCATCGCGCTGGCCCATCGGTTCGGGGGCACCCGTGGTCGTGTCCTCGGAGGTCTGCTGTTCGATCTCGGCGTTCAACTCGGCTCCGGCCAGCACGATGAAGGCCGACAGCCACATCCAGGTCAGCAGCATGATGACCCCGCCCAACGTCCCGTACGTCTCGGTATAGTCGTCGAAGTTCTGGACATAGAGCGAGAACGCCGCGGTGCCCAGGATCCACAGGACCGTGGCCGCCACGGCACCGACGCTGACCCACCGCCACTTGGGGTCGGCGCGCGACGGACCAAAGCGATAGATCGCTGCCAGCCCGATCATGGTCAGCATCGCCATCAGCGGCCATTTCAGCCATTCGGCGGCGGTCTCCAGCGTCGGCGACAGAGGCAGGAAGGCGATGACCGACGGCAGCACGATCAGCAGCGCGATCGCGACCGCCAGGCCCAGGATCGCGCATACCGTGATCAGAAGCGCGCTGAGATACAGCTTGATGAAGCCGCGGCCCTCCTCTTCGTCATAGGCGATGTTCAGCCCCTCCATCAGGGTCATGACGCCCTTCATGGCGCCATAGATCGCGATGGCCAGACCAAAGGCCGCGACCAGCCCGGTCGCCGTCTCATCGCCGCTGGTGACCTTCAGGACCTGTTCCTGCAGCACCGCCCCGGCGCTTTCCGGGATCAGGGCCATGACCGTGTCCAGCTGGCTGGCGATGTCGGCGGGGTCCAGCACCAGACCCGCGATCGAGATCAGCGCGGCAAGGGCCGGGAACACCGACAGCAGCGCATAGAACGCGATGCCCGCCGACACGACCGAAATGTGGTCGCTGGCGATCTCGTTCTTCACGCGAACAAGGATCTGCTTCCATTCCGCCATGGAAAATCGTGTCGGAGAGGCTGTCCCCTTCTGGTCTGTCGAAAGGGTCGTCTTGGTACGGGGCACGTGGTTCTCCAGCGCTGTAATGGGCAGGGTCGGCAGGTCCGCAAGCTCACGAATCTATCATCTGTGCAGACGTAAGGCGATCACCGCGACCGGGGTTCCTTGCGCGATCGATGCCCTGCCCGACCGTTGCCCGGTCGCACCGTTCCGCCGCCGCCGACGATCGGACAGAAACGGGTGACCTGTGTGGCTGCCCGGCCTGTCCCCGACTGCTGTCACGACCGGGGGTGCCGCTGCCGTGCCGTGGGTGACGTGACCTGCCGTCGGGGGCGATGAGGCAAAGGGCTGGAACATTCGCGCCATCCCCTTGTTGGACCCCTGCTCGATCACGGGCCCAGAACACAAGGAAAGGCCCGCCCATGCATCGTCGTCCCGACACGCCACCCCTGGTTCCCGGCACCGCGCGCAGGTCGCGGAACCGCGCCTGATGCGCCGTTACGCCGCCGCACACGCTGCCCCCGACGGCGTCCAGCCACCAGGCAGCCTGCTGGATCGCCGGAACCAACGCCCCCGCGGCCAGACGCCGCCCATGCGGGCCATCTGACCGAACACCATGATCGCGGCGCCGGACCATCGGTGCCGCACAGCTTTGGGAAAGGACCGTCATGCCCCATCATGATCATCTCGACCACATCCGCCACACGCCCCGGCCGCCCGCATCCGGCATCGGTCTGGGCGCGGTGCTGGGCATCTTCCTGGCCGCCGCCGGAACCGGCTATCTGCTGACCCGCCAGCCCGAACGGCGTCCCGCCGACAATGCCCCCCGGCGCACTGCCAAGCACGCGCCGTCGGGCCGCTTTGCGCTGACCGGCCGTACCGTGACCATCGCCCGCCCCCGCGACGAGATCTATGCCTTCTGGCGCCAGTTCGGGAACCTGGCCGGCGTGATGGAGAACGTCCACGCCGTCTCGACCGAGGGCGAGGTCACCCGCTGGACCCTGCGCGGCCCGGGCAGCGACATCACCCTGCGCACCCGCATCACCGAGGATCGCCCCGGCGACGTCATCGCATGGGCCTCGACCGACGGCTCGGACATCGAGACCACCGGCCGGGTGCTGTTTCGCGATGCGCCGGGCAATCGCGGCACCGAGGTCACAGCGCTGATCGCCTATGTGCCGCCGATGGGCGCGCTTGGCCGCGTCGTGGCCAAGCTGTTCCAGGCGGACCCTGCGATCCAGGGGCGCCGCGACCTGAAGCGCCTGAAGATGTTCCTCGAGACCGGCGAGATCGCCACCCCCCTCAACCGCAGACAGGAGGCCTGATCCATGCGCGCACTGACATGGCACGGCAAGCACGACGTCCGCGTCGAGACGATGCCCGACCCCCAGATCGTCAACCCCCGCGATGCGATCATCCAGGTCACCTCGACCGCGATCTGCGGGTCCGACCTGCACCTGTTCGACGGGGTGATCCCCGGCATGCAGGCGGGCGACATCCTGGGCCACGAATTCATGGGCCGGG
Organism: Paracoccus sp. Arc7-R13; assembly: GCF_004010775.1. Lineage (NCBI taxonomy): Bacteria > Pseudomonadati > Pseudomonadota > Alphaproteobacteria > Rhodobacterales > Paracoccaceae > Paracoccus > Paracoccus sp. Arc7-R13. The sequence continues at coordinate 138,852 of NZ_CP034812.1, forward strand.
TCGTCGATGTCGGCCCCGGCAGCACGCTGAAGGTCGGTCAGCGGGTCGTGGTGCCCTTCACCATTTCCTGCGGGTCGTGCTTCTTCTGCCAGCGGGCGCAGTTCTCGGCCTGCGACAACTCAAACCCCGCCGACAAGCAGGACCTGACCGAAACCATGTTCGGCCATGCGGCGGCGGGCCTGTTCGGCTACAGCCACCTGACGGGCGGCTATCCGGGCGGACAGGCGGAATATGTCCGCGTGCCGTTTTCCGACGTGGGCCCGATCGTCATTCCCGAAGGCATGGACGATGACGACGTCCTGTTCCTGTCCGACATCCTGCCCACCGGCTGGATGGCCGCGGACAATGCCGACATCGAAGCCGACGACACCGTCGTGGTCTGGGGTTGCGGCCCGGTTGGGCTGTTCGCGATCCAGGCTGCCCGGCTGATGGGCGCGGCCCGCGTCATCGCCATCGACCACTATCCCAACCGCCTGGCCCTGGCCCGCCGGATGGGGGCCGAGGTGATCGACTTCAAGCAGACCTCGGTGCTGGAGGCGGTCATGGAGATGACCGGCGGCATCGGTGCGGACGCGGTCATCGACGCGGTCGGGATGGAGGCGCATGGCTTTGCCCTGGATACGGTGATGGACAACCTCAAGCAGGCCGTGGGCGTCGGTGCGGACAGCGGCCACGCCCTGCGCGAGGCGCTGATGGCGGTGCGCAAGGGCGGCCGCGTGTCGGTCCCCGGCGTCTATGGCGGCTTCATGGACAAGTTCCCGCTTGGCGCGCTGATGCAGAAGGGGCTGCAGCTGCGCACCGGACAGACCCATGTGCAGGCCTATACCCAGGACCTGCTGCGCCGCATCCAGGAGGGAGAGCTGGACACGACCTTCATGATCTCTCACCGCCTGCCGCTGGAGGAGGCCGCCAAGGGCTATGAGGGGTTCCGCTGGAACCAGAACGACTGGACCAAGGTCGTCCTTAAGACCTGACGCCCGTTGCGGCCGCCGGCAGGCATTGTCGGACCGAACCGCGTCCCCGGATCGTCGTGCCCCTTGCCCGGGCGCCCCGATCCGGGGACAGTCGTTTCCCGAAGGCCCTGTCCGATGCCACGCCCGCCCCGGCATTCGGGGTCACCTGTTCCACGGAATGGACGATGCCCATGCTTCCGCTTCTGCGATCCCTTGCGCTGGTGTTTCTGGTCGCGATGTCCCTTGGTCCCGCGGCCGCGCAGGACGCGACGTTCGAAACGTCCGTCCTGAACTCCGGCCTTGGCACGCCACCGGACCGGATCAACCGCGAGACGCCCCGCGCCACCATGGCCAGTTTCCTGCGCGCGGCAGAGGACGAGGACTGGGAGGCGGCGGCGCATCTGCTGGATCTGGGCGAACTGCCGGTCGATCGGCAGGCCGAGCTTGGGCCGCGCCTGGCCCATCAGCTCTACGACGTGATCGACCGCAAGGTCGTCCTGGACTGGTCGACCCTGCTGGACCGCCCCGACGCACTGCAAAGCCAGGGCGGCGACACCGAAGCGATGGCCGGATCGCCGCGTCGGTCGCTGCTGCTGCGCGACCTGCCCATGGACCCCGTCCCGGCCGAGATCCGCCTGAACCGCGTCCAGCCCGACGGCGCCGATCAGCCCCTGTGGGTCTTTCCCGCCGAAACCGTCCGCGACGTCCCTGCCCTGCATGCCGATTACGGCCCGTCGCGGTTCGAGCTGTCCCTGCCCCCAAGCATGCGGGAAAAGACGCTTGGCGGCCTGATGCGATGGGAATGGATCGGCCTGCCCATCCTGATCGCGGCCGCGGTGCTGCTCAGCTGGATCGTGCACCGCACGCTCAAGGTGCTGCGCCATCACGCCCGCGGGCAGATCGCCACCGGGATCCTGGCGGCATCGTCCAAGCCGCTGATCATCGCCAGCGTCACCGCGCTGGTCTGGTGGGTCACGGGCAACATCTTCGTCTTTTCGGGCCGCATCGACGTCTTCGTCACGCCGGCCATCGCGACAGGCGTGGTCACGGCGCTGCTGCTGTTCATCGTCGGCAGCGTCGAGGCCCTGCTGAACGGCCTGGTCGCCCCCGGAGAGGACGTGGACCTGACCGCCGCCGAACAGGCCGAGGCCCGCATCCTTGCCACCCGGCTGAACGCCGCGCGCCGGGTGCTTGTGGTGGTGGTGTTCCTGATCGGGGCCGGCGTCGTCCTCTCCTCGGCCGACCTGGCGGCCAATCTAGGGCTGTCGCTGCTGACATCTGCGGGGGCGTTGACCATCGTCCTGGGCTTTGCCGCGCGCAACGTGCTGGGCAACATCATGGCCTCGCTGCAGATCGCGTTGAACCAGTCCGCGCGCGTAGGCGACCGCGTCGTCTACAAGGGAGAGCTGTGCCATGTCGAACGCATCAATATGACCTTCGTCCAGCTGCGCAACTGGGACAGCACCCGCCTGATCGTCCCGGTCGAGGAATTTGCGTCCGAGACGTTTTCGAACTGGACCCTGCAGGACCCGGCGATGCTGCGCGTGCTCAAGCTGAAGCTGGACCCGCGGGCGGATATCGACATGCTGCGCCGGACGTTCAAGGAGGTTCTGAACCATGTCGCCACGCTGGAGATCGGCCAGAACCTGGGCGATCTGGACGATTCCAGCGTCAGCGTCGCCGATCAGGACATCTTCGGGATCCTGGTCTGGTTCAGCATCCCGTGCCGCGACCCGAACACCTCGTGGGAGGTCGCCTGCGCGGTCCGCGAACGCCTGCTGGCCGAAGCCGCGCGGATCGAGCGCGAGACCGGCGACCCGGTCTTCCCGTCCCCGGTCGCCGCGGGGGCAGTGTGATCGGATTGCTTTAGAGTGTCCTGAACATGCGGCCGTGGAAAACGCAGTTCCAGCTCTGAGCGGTCATGAGGACTGCGAAGACACGCTGTCGGATGCCCCATGCAGCCACTTCACCATCATAGGGCATCCGCGCAGTTTATGCTGAAACCATTGTATAAATTCTTGGCTTCAAATTATTTCATCATTTTCGTCGAGCTTGCTTTCGATGACCGAAAAGGAACCGTCTGATTCCATAATGACGGCCCCGATACTGGCCATATCATTTTTGCCCGCCGTGCGCACGACTGTCTCAAGTTCTGCATTGGTGACACGGGCGTTGTGCATGGCTTTAGTTAAGGGCTTTCCGTTGCGTAGGAGAAGAATTGGCTCGGAGCGGACAAATCGGGAGAACCTTTCAAAACGAACTGACAGGGCAGTAACTGCATATTGAAGTAATATCAGCAGAACTAGCCCTGTGACCCCTTCTGCCAGGGCGACACTTTCGCTGAGAAGAATGGTTGCCAGTGTGGAGCCAAGAGCCACGGTGACAATAAGGTCGAACGCATTCAATTTGGCCAGGGACCGCTTGCCTGAAACTCGGAGCGAGACAATCAGAAACACATAAGCCAGCGTACCGACAATGATCGTACGTACGATCCCGCTCCAGCTCTGGAACAACATCTCAGACCAGTTCATGCGAAACTCCTTTATATATTCAACAATAGCATTATTTGACTTTCAGTTTCGGAAGCGGATTGGCTCGGGCATCCTCTGTCAGGGTCCATGGATGCCGTCTTCAATCAAAGCAGCCACAGTACGACCCCGACCCCCAGGATCCCTGCTGATAGCAGCAGAATGAGGATGAGGATCCGAGTTCTAGGTTGGGCTCGGGCTGTATGGCTCGAAAGCCTGCGCCGGGACATGCGATTGGCTGACCAGGCGAAGAGAAACATTACCTGTGCCGCCAGAAGGAATACCGTAGCCACGGCTTTTGGGACCTAGGTTGGTTGAAATGGGCCAAAGACAGCCTGCATCCCGATCGCAACCGCGACTGTCGCCAAACCTGTCCGGATCCAGCCGGAAAACGTACGTTCCACAGCAAGGATGGTTCGATCCTCGGCCAGATCCGTACGATCTTGAGCAGGTTGGTCCTTGCTTACCATGATTTGCCTTTTCGGCTCGAAATTCCCGCGAAGAGGCGATGCATGTCTCTGCAGACTCGGGCATCAGCGTCAAACCAAATCCAATATTAAATACGTCTTCGCCATCGGTCTGCCGATCCCCTTCCCGGCCCAGGACGTGAGAAAGCGATCATGGTCGGGCGAGCGCTTTCAGCATGTGCACCGACCATCACACTTGACCCACAGACGTTTGCGATGGTTTGCGGGAATACTGGTATACGTTGTCAAAGCCGAAGACAGGGTCAAGCAGGCCACCACCCTGAGGGGCTGATCCTCCAAAGCGATAGCCCCGCAAATGCGGGGCTATCTAAATGTGCTGCGGCTGCCAGTTCAGACTTGAGACGTACGGGTCGCACCTAGCGGCGGTGTTGTTCCAGACGTGCCAGAGGTACCGATCGCTCCGGATGCGGCTGCTGACGGGGACTGTCCTGAACCAGAAGAGGTCTTATCTGACCCTTTGGTCGTCAACTCGTCCTTGGCCGCGGCGACGACGCTGGACGCTGCAGACTTTGCTTCGTCCAGACCGGCGGATACCGCACTTTCAAGACGGCCCTTTTCCTCTTGGTAGACCGCTTCAGCCTCGTCGAACAGCTGGTCGCGATAGTCACCCATCAGCTCGTCCTCGCGCCGAGTGCCGGGCAACAGTGCGCCCAAGGCCGCGCCGCCGAGCAATGCCAGTGCCCCGAACAGCAACGGTTCATTGTCATAGCTGCGGGCGACCTGCCGGTTAGCCTTTGCCATCTGGCGGCTGGCCGCCTCGCTGGCATCCAAGGCCTTGTGCCGTGCTGTCTCAATGTGGCGACGGGCTTCCTCACTCATGCCCTCGGTCCCTTCTCCGATACGGTCCCGGAAATGGCGCGCGCGATTGCCCAAAGCGCTCGTGCCGTCGCTCACGCGGTCGCGCAAGTGGCTGGCGGTCTCTTTTGTCCTGTCCATCATGCTGTGCTCCTTGCTCGATCCGGTGGTGGGGCCGGAAGACTGGCCGATCCTCATCGGGCGGTGATCCGACGCCCAGTCTGAGGCCGGGTTCTGGTTCATCGCCCGGGGGGCGCGAGATGCCGCCGGAACTATGCGAGCCGCCGCCATGGCTGTGTCGTCGGTGCGACGATCAGCAGAAGATGAGCCGAAGCCGTGGACCGGGTCATGGCCGCGGCCGAAGATCATCCAGGCCAGCCCGATGCTGGTCAGGCCCAGGGCAATGGGATTGGCCCGAGCGGCGGCGCTGGCTGACTCTGCCCAATCCGCGCCGTTCCGACGAACCGAGCTGGTCAGACGGCGTGACAGGCCGTCGAGTGACAGCTCGTCCTGCAGATCGTTCAGGGTGCGGCGCAGCGCGTCACGATCCTTTTCGATTTCGCGTTCGATGTGGTCTGGGTTGTTCGCATCATGCGTCATGATAGGCTTCCTTCACCGCGTGCGCGTCGCGCTGGACATTTTCAACCGCGCGCGTCGGCATGAGCCTTTCAGGTTTGAGGTCGGCCATACCTTTGCGGAGCAATACATAGGCCAGGATTGCCAGGATCACCCCGACGATCACCGCACTCCAGATCGGGCCGAGATCGGTCTCTGCCAGAGCGGCGACCAAGGCCGCGGTCAGCACATTCAACGTGACGATACCTAGAACGGCCGCGGCAACGATCATCCCAAGTCCGGCGCCGGCATGACTCAGATTCTGGCGCATTTCAGCCTTCGCGAGCGCGATCTCCTTGCGGACAAGATCACCCGAAAGGCGCAGCGCTTCAGTTGCGAGCGAGGCAGGGTTTTGCGAACGGATTGGATCAGTCATGCGAACCCCCGATATTGCGGTTGCCTGAAGGGGTCGAAGAGCTGGTCGATACGGGGCGGGCTGTGCCGACGCTCGCTCCCTGATCGGCACCTGCAGGATTGCCGGCCGGCCGGTGAAGGCTGGCGGCGCCGACAGGACTAACTGACCCGGGGTCTAGTGAAGGGGTCTGTCGGGTCATGCTGGAGGTGCCGTAGCTGCTGGACCTGACCGGGTCCGGCGAGGTCGAGGTCGTGGACCCTGCCCGCAGGAAGCGAACGGCGGCAAAGCCCGCCAAGGCCGACAGGCCGAGGAAAGCGCCCGGCTGGGTGCGGGCGAAGCGACGCACGTCACCCAGCATCTGCGTAGGATCGGTCGAATTCAGGCTGGCGGCCAACCCGCTGACGCTATCGGCAGCGCGGTCGAACATGACCGCGATGGTCGAGTCCGGATCGATCTCGGACTTGGCCTTGCGCAGGCCCTCGGCAACGCTTTCGGCGCGGTCCGCGACACCGGAACGGAAGTTCTGTTCGCGACGCGTGACTTCGTCTATGACACTACCGGCCAGACGCGACGCTTGATCAGAAGCCTCGGATCTGATGCTGCCATGTTCGGACGTATCAGCCTCCTTAACGTGCGGATCATTGATGGTCATCTGAGATCTCCCTTGTCTGGTTGTGGTGTGCATAATCGCTGCGCGCCGACAGGCTTATTGGGGCGTTAACCAAACAGGAGATGTCATGTTCCTATAACGTTAATTAAGGCAGGAATTTCCGCATACGAGAGCGAGCTCCAGAATGAAGAAACTTTAGTGACTTTCGCGTATCAATGTAGGTATTTGAATGGCGACACGGCGAATTGGTGATGAATGAGTATCTGGTCATTGAAACATGTACCTCACTCAAGCGCCGCTTAAACAAGTTTACCAAATGCAGTACAGCGCAGCGCGAGAGCCTGCATTTGCTCCCGGTAGACCTTTACATATCACCTTCTATTCGTTCGCGGAATTGTATGACGCAGGGCCCATTTACGCGCTGCCGCGACCTCGTCCTCGTCGGGTGTGGTCCCCAAATGCCGCCCCAGGAGCCTGATGGCGGATACGATTTCAGATGTTTTTTCGAGTGTCCCATTCCTGTTCAGATCGCACAGCTCGACGATTGCATTTGGAAAATCCATCGTAGGATCACTGGGTACGAAAAATCTCGGTAGAGGGGATGCGGTCAGCATGACAACCACACTGGTGAGATCGCTTCCAAGACCTTCAAGTTGTTTTGACATATCACCGTCTGGCACACTCGCTTTTACGGCATGAAATCGGCTGGCAAAAGTTCGGGCGTTGGTCGTGGTTTGCAGGATGTTCAGGAGGAAGCTCACAGCCAGAGTTAGCAGGATCATACCGTTCATGGCCGCAACCATCGACAGGATATCCCACCATCCACCAGTAACCTGGACCGTAGAGGCGCCCAAGGTGGACAGCGTCGAACCGGCAAAAGCCACGGTTTGCACCCATGTGGCCGGTTCACCTGTTTCAGCCTGCACCAGAGACAGGCCACCGCGCAGGATCAGGGCATAGCCGCAAAGGTGGATCAGCACCCAGGTTCCTGCAACTGCCAACAGGATCACGGGCCCCAACAAGCCGCGGATGGAAAGTCCCGTCGTTCGTTCCAGAACCAAGGTCGACTTTGATCCCAAGCGCCAGAGCCCGTCTGCAATGGCACGGCTGAGGAACCCTGTACCGCTGAGACTGATTGTCGTGCGTAAGAAATCGTAGAACGCGACGAGCACCAGAGCCGCGCCGGTCAAAATCAGCATTGGGAAATCATCCGTGGTCCATTTTTGTTACGATACTCTTCACAGCGATCGTGGCAGTGATCGATATTCCACGTCCACGCGGCAGACACGACCTTACTCCGAACTGTCATGGATGCCGGAGCTGCGACCACGACCCGTGGCGCAGGGCAAAGGTATTTTGAAGGCGAGAAAAAGCAGGCGGCTGCCTTAGAGTGCAGAAGATGAGTGCGGGTCCACATAAAACACGTGATCGTCAATCGACCTGACCCGAACCATTTTGGGTGCCCATTGTGGCGACACGGCGGTGGTGTGATAATGATCTGCTCCGCGCAATTCCGGCAGCGGACCATTTATGAGAACTTCTGCTGCAATTCGCACCGCTTTTTCCCATGACTCAGCATTTTCTATGCTTGGATATTCGTAGCGTGATGTCATGAAACTGAACTGCGTCGGAACAACGTTTTCGCATGCACTGTCGCCCCATCGGTGAGGAATTGCAGCGCGTTGCAGGATGACTGAGCCTATCGCGCGCTGCCCGAACTCTTCTTGATCACGTGCCTCGTGATAGATCGCGACGGCAATGCAGGAAAGCTCGCTGGCGTTGCGCAAGGATGGTGGAGGCTGAGGGATGGCAGCCCCGTTTACAATTTCGGCGGGTGTTGCGGGTCGAGGGGCAGGACGAAATATCATGACCTTTGCAGGACGTGGTAAAGGAGCGATGGCCACCTCGAGTGTCAGGCCGTTGCTATGAAAGCCGTCCTGTCCAGAATCAGCCGCTGATTGTTCAATACGGCTTGGCCCGGTGGCTGTTTGTCCGTGATAAACGGCTTTAGCAGTATTGCGCACCGGCGCACTAGTGCTGCCATTGGGCGCGGTGAAGCTGGACGTCTCGCCCGTCCAAAGCTGCTCCGGTATAACGGACACAAAAGCTCCTGCGGAGCATAAAGCAATAAGGACAGTTAAAGCTGCAGACTGCGCCCGAACCATTGGCATGTTCCCTTGATTGCATGAGGAACGGTGATCAACGCAGTTGTGTTCCGCTTTCGCTTCGTGGACCGTGTCGATGCTTGGCGTCAGCAAACTGAAATGCGGAAGTGCTACATTTGGGCTGCCCGTGGCGAGACCGGCATCTACAGAACGCGGGCTGAGCAGCTGGGCTCGGCGCCTGTACAGCCACGAATGGGTGTCATACCGTGCAAGGGTCGACGAACTGCCGTGGTCAAAGCCCTAACAAACGATGCCGCAGTTCTCATTCAGCGGAAATATGGCCTCGCTTTTAGGCTCAACCCAAATCCATACCCGAGCACGCACAACATTTACGAGTATTGGGCTCACTGCGATGCGGACTGGTTCCACGGGAGGTAACTGCGTCGTCAAGTTGCTGGCCAGACAGTTGCTCCTCCCAAAGACCGCTGCCTGACCTGCAGTGAATGTATCGTGAATGACCTCGCGAATGCCTATCTGTTTTGGCAGGCCGGCGTCACGCTCGACCTGTGCGCAAATAACAGTATCAACGGGGCTTCGGGTTCCGACCTCCTTTGGAGGCGAGACGGCCGCGACACATTGATTGGTTGCGTCGGTCCGAACACGCTGATCGGCGGTTGCGGAAATGACAGCCTGGCAGACGGTGATAGTTTGATGAGAGGCTGGGGCGCCGACACCTTGCAGGAGGGCGGCGGAAACGAGACCCTGATCGGCGGCCAAGGATATGACCTTCTTGCTGGCGGCGCCGGTGTCGACACGTTCGCTTTCCACACAGGCAATGGAGGTGACAGGATCGCCGGATATCAGGTCGGGATCGATCGCCTTATGATCGGTGACACAATGCTGCCGCGGTCGGTGTCCCGGTTCTCTACAAAGGACGTCATAAGACTGCCCTGGGCGTGGTCATCGATTTCGGGAACGAAAACAGGATCACCATCGAAGGCCGAGGCATTACACCCGAAACCATAGCGAGTAATATCCTGTTTTTTGATTAATGCGTGTTTGCAAGCTCCAGTTAGGTCGCACGGGTCCCTTTATCTCACTCTGTTAGCGTCTGCGCCACCACGCCTACCCAAGCACCAGGGTTGCGCGGTGACTACAGGACGTGGCTCGTCTGACGGTCTGAGCCTGACTAGGCTAGGACATCGTTCGACGATGTAGCGCGCTGTCACGGTCTTATTGCGGCCGGTTCAACATGATCAACCAAAGGATCTTCGCCTTAAGGAACTGCCCTCTGTGCGGCGGCTTATCGTAGCGGCAGCGTAAAGGGACATTATGGAAGGCGAAATCATGCAAGGGCTGACACCTGTACAGGTCGTGGCCTTGGTAGGCGTGCTTGGCGTCGGCGCGCAATGGCTTGCGTGGAGGCTTCGCTTGCCGGCGATCGTTTTGATGCTGGGCGTCGGTCTGCTGGTGGGGCCGCTCATGGGCTGGTTTCTGCCCGAACGTGATCTGGGGCCGATATATCGCCCACTGATCTCCGTTGCAGTCGCGATCATCCTTTTTGAAGGCGGATTGACCCTGACACACCATCATTTGGGTGATGCACGGGGCCCTGTCCAAAGACTGGTCTATCTTGGCGCACCCTTGGGCTGGGCCTTGTCAGCCGGCGTGCTATGGTTGGCAGTGGGCCTGTCGTGGCAAGCGTCGGCAGTGTTCGGGGGCGTTATGGTCGTCACGGGACCGACCGTCATCGCGCCCATGCTGCGCCAGGCAAAGCTGCGTGCTCGGCCCGCCAGGATCCTGCAATGGGAAGCCATCCTGAATGATCCCATCGGCGTCCTGATCGCAGTATTACTGCTTGAAGTCGTGCTTGTCCTCGAGACAGGATTGTCGGCGGGTGCAGCTATCTGGACGATAGGCTCGGGCATCGGCTTCGCAGCCTTTGCAGGATGGGCCGTCGGAGCCGGAATGGCGGCGGCATTCCGCAAGGCATTCGTTCCTGAATATATGAAGGTCCCTGTCCTGTTCGTGGCGGTCCTGGCCGTCTTTGCCGTCACCGATACCATCCTGCATGAAACAGGCCTGCTGGCTGTCACCATCATGGGAATGGTCCTGGCAAACGCGAAATTGTCATCCTACACGGAGATCCATCGCTTCAAGGAACATGCAACGATCCTTCTCGTGTCAGGGGTGTTCGTCCTGATGGCCGCCTCTCTGGACTTTTCGACCTTAGGCGGACTGACGTGGCGCGCTGCGCTGTTTGTTGTCTTCACCGTTGCCTTGGCACGCCCCTTGCAGGTGCTTTTGCCCCTGATAGGAACCGCCCTGCCGATGAACGAGCGGTGGCTGATCGCGCTGACAGGACCGCGCGGCGTCGTCATGGTGGCCGTTTCCGGGCTTTTCGGAGAAAAATTGGTGGAGGCAGGGATTCCCGATGGGGCAGCGCTTGCACCGCTGGCCTTCATCATCGTCCTCGCGACGGTCATCATTCACGGGTTCACGCTCGCACCGCTTGCCCGCAAGCTGGGCCTGTCCGGTCCGGAACGACCGGGTTTGTTGATCGTCGGCGGGTCACCCTTTGCCTTATCACTGGCACAAGCATTGCAGCGCGCGGATGTCGGCACATTGATTGCCGATACCAATCGGCAGCATCTGAGCCACGCGCGGCAGGCCGGCATTCCTACCTACCATGGTGATATCTTGGGCGAAGTCGCCGAACACAAGGTCGAATTCGTCGCCTACTCTACCGTCCTTGTTGCGTCTGATAACGACGCTTACAATACGCTGGTCGCGACGGATATGGGCCCCGACCTCGGCCGCGAGCATGTTTGGCAACTGAGCAGGGTTCGCGAGGGCTCGCGCCATGCCCTGCCCGCTCAACTGGGTGGTCAGCGTTTGGAAGGAAGGCCGACATTCGAGGCTGTCAACCAGCGCATCGCTGAAGGCTGGGCGATCCGCAGCACCCGCCTTACTGAGGAGTACGATGCAGAGGCCTGGCGCGCTGACCGACCGAATGCCATTCCCATCCTGACAATCAGCAAGGATCAGCTGTGTTTTGTCGGTGAGGATATGGCGTTGTCGGCTCAATCCCAGGATTGGATCACGGCATTCGTGCCGCCTGAGCAATCAGGATACTCTGGTGAGCAGCAAAAACAATCTGCTGCTGAGGCGAGCGAGATTGTAAAAGATCATTAAGGCACGCAGCAATCAGGAAGCTAGCAATTTACGTATCGCACGGAATTAGCCCCCCTTGCTTGTCGGCAGGCTGTTTCGCCCCTCCAGTCACGCGGATAACTTTCAATTGGCTATCCTCATCAATGCGGACCGTCCTCGTTCCGCGTAGCATAGACGCTCTGAACCGAGGCCGTGGAAAGTCAATCTTATGGTGGACTTATACATGGCGGCGGGGGGGGGTTGGCAGATCGGGTTTCGTGGAGGGCACTGCGCGGGAACAGACGGCTTTTTTCCAGATCGTCTCGAGGACGGGATTGGCGAGGATCACGTGGTTCGGGTGATTAACCTGCTTGTCGTTGAACTCGATCTTCTAACGCTCTGATTTTCGCGATCGGAGCCGGCGCGGACGGGGCGACCCGGATATCAAGCAAAATACACTCGCGCCGGTGCGCCGTTGGACCTGCCGCCGGCGCTGAGCGGCACCTACCTCTCCCTGACCAGCGTCTCTGCACTCTCGAGGTCCAGATCGTCGATCAGGTCCCGATCTTCCTCGGTAAGGGGACGGGGCTGGATATTGAGCCTTGCGGCAAGGCCGGGATCCACGCGAAACGTGGCGGCCATCGGGAAATGGTCCGAGCCAACATGATCCAGGCGCTCGATCGATACGACGGCAATGTCGGGCGTTGCGTAGAATTGATCCAGCGGAAACCGCAAAAACCAGCGGCTCGCATCGAAGCTGGCATAGAAGCCGCGACCAATGCGGGGATCGAGGTAGCCTCCGACCCGTCTGAACGTCTGTGAGGTCTCGGACCAGGCCACATCGTTGAAATCGCCCATCGCCACCACGGGCATGTCGTCGCTCTCCGCAAATTTTGCTGCGGCATAGATCTGGCGGTCGCGGTCGTTTGTGTCCTCCCCGGGGATCGGCGGTCGTGGATGCAGACCCAGGAAATGAAACGGCTGTCCGTCGGGGCTTCTCAGGCGTGCGAAAAGAGACGGCGTTCTGTCGTTCGTCAGTTGGATAACCCGGGCCTCATCGACCGGTAGCCGGGTGGCAAACACTAGACCGTAGTAGTTGCTCTGCGGCTGGCGCACGATGGTCGGATACCGCGATAGCATCGGCTTGAGTTCGGCGAGCCAAGTCGCGTCTGTTTCCAGGAGCAGTAGGATGTCCGGATCATAGCGGTTGATCGTCTCGATGACGTCCTGATACCGCGTGTTGCCCATCTGGACGTTGGCTGTGATGACCCTGACAGCGTCTGGCGCCGGCTCTGCAAAGGCCATCTCCGGAGATGCCAGCGGCGTATAGGGATAGACCCGCCATACCTGATAGCTGCAGACTCCGACCATTGCCAACAGGATTACCCAACGTGCGGGTCGGTTCAGGAACAGGGCGCCGATCATCAGGAAGAGGCTGGCGACAAGGATCTGAACGCGGGGAAAGCCCATTGCCCGCACCCACCATTCGTTCGTGTTCCACAGTGGAAGGATCGTCACGCAGACGGTCAGGATCGCCAGAGGCCACACGACAAGGGGGGCTGCGTGGCGGAGGATATGCATCGACATTCTTAGCTTCCCCAGGGTGCATCGGGCAGGCGTGTAGGGGTGGCTCCCCTCAAGGATGGACACGTCGTTCATGTTCCCTGGAATTGACGCTGTCCTGCAGGCATCGGGGCGGTTTCAATGATATCATGCACCGAGGTCCATATCGTAACTGACATTGGCCTCGCGACATGCAGCGGCGGGCATAGCCCACCATTCGATCCCAAAGTCGTGAGGCACGCGAATTCGCGGCTCAGACGCCTCGGCTGGACACACGACAAACCTGCGGCAGACGCATCAGCTGATCTGTCTGATTGCGGCTAAACCAGACGAAATCGCGCTCAACGATTTCAGTGGCGCTATTTCTGCATTCCGTAACAAGGATGCTGGGGGTTTTTAAGTCAGTGGATAGCCGCGCTGCATCTCGATCCGGCCCAATGCTAGAGCGTGGCTTCTATCAACCGGCGAGCTTGTACAACTGATCCTGTTGCCGGATGAGCTTTTCGTAAAGAGCCCGATACCGGGTGTTGTGGCGATATGCAGCAAGAGCTGAAACGATCATATCGAGTTCGTCTTCAGAGGCGATGGCCATGATCACGTTGTCCCGCACGGTTGTCTCCGTTGATTTTCTATTTTACCGGCATCAACATGCAGCGCACGTCGTGGTTGCACTGATTAACCGCAAGTTGAGATTCTGGCGGAAACGCGCTCAGACCAAGCAAAATGACCGTCGATCGCCGCGATGAAGTACGACACGTGCGATGATCCCACCATCCGCTGTGACAGAGGCGACGTTGGCGGCATGTGCCGTCACGGCCTCCGTGCGGTCGGTTATACGGTTCATGCCTGATACCTCACTGCAGGTCGCATATGCCCATGGCGGTGTCGAACGACGTGTCTGATGCCGACAGCTCTCCACTATCGATGTCGATAGGCCGAAACGGCGGAAGTTCCTGGGCGGCGGGTTGGACCTGGCTGAGACGATAGCAGCCGGTGTACACGGTGGTCCCGTCGGTGGTCACCGCTTCGATCGCAACAGGAACAGCGAAGTGCAGCGTGCCAGCAGCCCCATCGGCGATGACCTCTCCATGGCGCAGACGGACGCTTTGGGTGGTGGCGTAACCCTCACGGAAGGCGGCCAGGTCCGGAGCAGTTCTGGGATCAAAGTAGCTGTGCGCGCGAAGGTACTCCTGCCTGCTTATGGCATTATAAAGCGACGCCACCACCCGGTCCGCAGTGGACCGATCATCGAGATAGGGGGCGGCTTCTTGCGCATATGAAAGCGTCGACGACAAGGCGGCAAACGCTGCGAAGGTGAGGATGCGGATCATGCCGGGAGCCTCGATCTGATACTCATGATAAAGAGGTGGATTGCTCGGTATCGCGGGAGTGCCGCTCGGTGTGGCTACACCTCTTCCACTGAACTGGTGCGCGCGATGTTCATCAGCGGCAAGAGTAGCTGAACAGGTACCGCCCCTCGCCACCTGGGCGACCGGGGCTGACTGAGCATATGCGCTGATTGCTCAAGAGGTAGTCGCGGGCGGCCCCACGATACTCGATTTCCGGATCCTCGATCCCGACAGCCATCAAGGCGACCTCCAATTGGCCGCGGCGATCGGCGATGTACCAGGCATTCCCCTTGTAGAAATGTTCGTCAGCGGTGCCGAAATCGGAAACAGGCGGTGTTGTGCACCCCCCAAGAGCAAGCAAGCCGATCAATGCGTATTTCATGCCGAAGTCAGTCCCTTACGATCACGCGGCCATGTCGCGCCTTTAATATAAAGACGAACCTTCGTTGGCAGTGTGAGTTCCGCGGCAAGCATCGGTCTTCTTGTGCGACCGGCGCGCGTTCTTCGGTGAGAGATCATCGATACCGGCAAACTCGCGGTCAAGGGTTCAGGCGAACAGATCGAGAAACCAAGCCTCCAGATCAAGCAGGTTTGGCAATGCGATTTTCGATAGGGCCTGGATGAAGAAGTATACCCGGCAAATGTCAGGATAACGGTCAGACTGGGCAAGCTACCTTGCGGAACATTGGATCCAGTCATCTGTTGAGGTGCAGGAGGACCATGTCATGACGCAAGACCAACCGAAACCGACACCTACCGATCAAGTTCAAGAGGCCGCAAAGACGGAGCGACACCCCGAAGTGCCTGACCATGTTTTAGATGAGAAGGACCCTGCTGTACCCGGCGGCAACCGCCCTAACGCCGCAGTCGCGGAAGACCCAACCAAGCCTGGCTTGATTGATAAGAGCAAGACCTGACCAAAGTGACCATGCGTTGACGTCAAGGCCCGCCCGCTCGGCGGGCCTTTGAACATGAAAGCGTGTCGGTACAATTTAAGGGATCGCGAGATTATTGATTCTCCTATAGGTTGAACTCGACAGCATTCCCTGTTGTCACCCGGCCCCGCTCGGCAACTCCCTCCAACCGAGCGGGGCATTTTTTCCCGACAGCTGTTCTGAGACCGTCCGCTATCAAGACCGACAGATAAGGATCGTCTAGAAGACCAACGCGTGTTGACGCTTCTGATCTAAAGGCAAGGTTCCGCGCCGTTCGAGGCAAACTCCGGACTATGCATCTGACACCATTGTTCGAAATTCTTGCGCGCCTGGTCTCGGCCGCCGCCATCCTCCCCGCATCTATCCACCTTGGCACCAATCGCGGTTCGCGACGCCTCGGTTGGGACCGGCAGCCAAATCGGCGGCTTGCCGGATCGCACGTGATCGCCGAATGTCGCTGCATCAGAAATTGTCTTGGAGAATGAAATGCCCAGAGGAACGGTCAAGTGGTTCAATGCGGACAAAGGCTACGGCTTCATCCAACCGGAAGGCGGCGCGCAGGATGTCTTCGTCCACATCTCGGCCGTTGAGCGCGCTGGCTTGCAGACCCTGAAAGACGGGGCAGCTGTGTCCTACGAGCTGGAAACAGGTCGCGGCGGCAAGACCAGCGCGATCGACCTTCAGTTAGTGTGAATGCTGCCGGCGGCACCGGCGAGTATCAGCTGACTTTGCTGCGCGGCCAAAATTGTTTGCAGGCGACCCGTGCTCGGGTCGCCCCTTTGTCTGCATCGGATCACCGTTGGCATATCGCGTCTCCATTGTAGTCAGAACCTTGCCCTTTTGGCGCTAATGGTCGGATGATGACGGCATGAAGCGCGCCGCGTGGTTCAACTAACTGACTCGACGCAACTGTCGCGTACCCGTTAAATCAGAGACGTCAAGGCAGACAGCTCAGGACGTTTGGGCAGTTCGCGTATTGCCCGGCGCCGGAGGTGCGGTTCCAGTAGTACGGCGACGACGTGAACCCGACACTGGAGCGGATCGTCGCCAAGAGCAGCACCTCGCACCTATGTCGCGGAGCTGTCAGTTCCGGTGAACTATAGCTGGTATAGTCAACAACATACCCTCAGTGAGACAGACCATGTGCGGCATTGCGATAGTCCCTGTCCCATTTCCGCTCGACTTCGATGTCGAGGATGATCCGTGCCTGGTCTGCAAAGGCGAGCTCAACGCCGACTGGATCTGCACGCGGTGTCATGCCGATCACTTTGAGGGTGTCATGCTCCTGATCGGATATGGATCGCCCAAGAGGGGCGTACCGGCATCCAAGAGTTCGGGCAAGGTATCGGCAGAACGGCACACCGCTAATTAGTCTTGCCTCCGTTTCTTCGGACACGCAGGCAGTTGGGATATGAGCTGCCCTACTCTTCTTTCCGCTCTCGACCCCCCGCCCGCCGCACGACATCATCGACCCCCGACATCGCGGCATCGAGCTCCGCCATGATCCGGTCCAGTTGGGCCTCGTCGCGCCCTCCCTTTATCCGCTCCAACGCACCGATTGGCTTTATGCGTTCGCTCGGCCCCTCGCGGCTGACGAATACATCACCCCGAACCGCCCCCGCCCCTCCCGCATGTCGCATCCGCGCGGCGAGGGACGGCAGCGCCCAGAACCGGGAGGTGCTTCGGGCGGTGAGGTTGCTGAGGCAGCCAGCATCGACGAGCTCGCCGATCAGGGTCAGGGCCGTCCGGCGGGTCACCCCCAGTTGATCCATGACCATTGCCGAACTGATGACCGGCTGCGCCTTCAGATAGGCGATCAGGTCGACAAGGCGCGACCGCCCATGCGCAGACGACGTCATGGCCGAGAGACGCGCCAGCTCGTGGCGCAGGGTCCCCAGATGGCCAAGATCATGAGAGAGGCTCCGCGTGGCTGCTTCCAGAAACGAGGCCAACCCGGTCATCGGCGACCAGACCCGGAAGCCGGTGCGGGTCAACGATACGGATGGCGGCACGATCCACCCGGCCCCCGCCGGCATCAGCAGGCCCCCTGCCCTCTCGTCCAGCGCATCGCGGCCAGCTCTTCGATCAGGAGACAGCCCCTGCAGATGACGTGCGGCACCCTCCACGGCCATGAAGATCAGCCGCTCGGCCACCGGGCTGCTCCGCCGGGAGCGGAAGGCATAGCTGGCCGACGCACGCCATCCCGCAAGGATCGGAACGTGAGACCAGGCGCGACCAGCCTCCACGACCAGGGGCAGTTCCGCATCCTCGAGGCGATCGCCCTCATCGCGTGTCTGACCGATGGGCGTGGCGGCCGCTTCGATCCGGCGCAGGGCTGCGACCGGCGCGCCGAACGGATCCCCGGGTCGCCGGATGACGGTCAGGACCTTCAGGGCCATCTCGACCGCCCGGGCATCCTCGTCCATCGCGGTGCCACTGGTCAGACGCAGCACCATCCCCTGTGTGGAGATCCGCTCACCTTCGAGCCCGACCGAGGCGGCAGCCTCCAGAAGGCTCGTCTCCATCCGCCACAGTGCAGCCAGGGCGGGGTCGGCCAGGAGGATGCCCTCAACCCTCGCTGCGTGGGTCTCGGCACTCAGAAGAAGCGATCCGACATCCATCTGACAATCCATGATTATGATGCCAACAGTTTAGCATATTGCCAGCATTCTGCAGTTGCCTAGTACTTTCAGATATTGGCCGAAGTCACCACCATTCCGCCACTCAGGCAGATGAGATCCCGAAGGCCCTGGAATACGGCCCAGAGAGCGCACGAAGGCGCTAAATTCCGTCCCCTGCTGGATGCAGAGGATCTGGGCATCCGTACGGCAGACGCAGATATCGGCGTTGCATCTGTTTGCAAACGGTCGTTTGGTAACGCTATGCGAAACTGTAACTCGGGCTTTTTGATGCCTCTGATTGCCTAAGGCGCTTGACATAGGATCAGAACCCAACTTCGCCGCCATACGCGCCGTTATGGATTGGCCTAGTACCAATGCTTTTCGACCTGACGTTCCGCGACCACCAGCTTTGGTAGTGCGACGCCCCTAGCTTGCCGAGAAAAGCTTGACCAACGGTGTCCACCGCCATTGGTGGCATGATTTTTTGGCCCATATCACGAAAAGACTTGCACGAATCTAATCGCCCCAGCAATAGTCTCGAAAAATACCGCGCAGTCACATAAAAAACGCGCCCAAGAATCGAGGCAGGGATGAGCGAAGCTGAGCAGGACCTGGACATTGCCATTGGGCATTACGCAGAGCTTCTCGCGTCTAACCTTCACGCGCAACGTGCAGCCCATTTCCCTCCTGACGCCAAGAAAGCGATGCGCAGCCTGACCAGCGGTGAAGCGGCCGAGTTGCTGGGCGTCGATCATACCTATCTTCGAAAGCTTCATCGAGAAGGCAAGATCGCCGACGTCGAGACGACCGCGGGAAGTCATCGTCGGTATACGTTGGACGATGTTTGGGAAATTCGCCACGCCCTTGAGAAAAATGCAAAAAAGCCTGGGTCTTATGTTCCAGGGCGCCGTGCCGGGGACGAACTTAAGATCGTCTCCGTCGTGAACTTCAAAGGCGGCTCCGGCAAGACTACGACATCAGCTCATCTCGCGCAGCGCCTTGCGCTCAAGGGGTATCGGGTGCTCGCAATCGATCTCGACCCTCAGGCATCCCTTTCCGCGCTGCATGGCATCCAACCAGAACTGGACCTTATGGATGGCGGAACTCTCTATGACGCCGTGCGCTATCATGAGCCGGTTCCTATTTCGGAGGTGATCCGCAAGACATACATCCGCGGTCTCGATTTAATTCCTGGCAATCTTGAACTCATGGAATTTGAGCACGAAACGCCCGCTGCCATCCAGCGCGGCGGCGCACGTGCCTTTTTCGCACGAGTGCGTGACGCGCTTGATAGCGTCGAGGCGGATTATGACATCGTTGTTATCGACTGCCCGCCGCAGCTTGGTTTCCTGACCATGTCCGCCTTGTCAGCTTCCTCTGGGGTCCTTGTAACCGTTCACCCGCAAATGCTCGATCTTATGTCCATGTCACAGTTCCTGCGAATGACCGCTGATCTGCTTGGCGTCATCCGGGATGCCGGCGCAAACCTTCGCTTCGACTGGCTGCGTTTCCTGCCGACCCGATACAAGGTGGGTGACGCCCCACAAACTGAGGTCATTGCCTTTATCCGCGGCCTTTTTGGCAGGTCGGTGCTGACCAACCACATGGTTGAATCTACCGCGATTTCGGATGCTGGGCTGACAAAGCAGACCCTCTATGAGGCGGACAAGAAGGACTTCACGCGTCAGACTTTCGAGCGTGCAAGTGACTCTATGAACGCTGTCAACGACGAGATCGCTGCGATCATCCAGAACACGTGGGGACGTAATGGCAAGAAAGCCTAAGCTGGGGCTACCTTTACAAACCTTACGCAACGCGCCTGACGCGCTTGAGGGGCGGAGGCTCCGGGGTGGGATTTTCGAGATTGAAACCGGCGATATCGATACTACAGGTCGGCTCGACGACCGGCTGCACATTGAGATCGAAAGTCTTAAAGTTTCGATCTCCAAAAATGGCCAACGAGTCCCTATCCTTGTTTGTCCGATCGAGGGCGATCGCTACCGCCTGATCTATGGTCGTCGTCGGCTTGAAGCTTGTAGGGAGCTTGGGATCAAGGTCCGCGCCATCGTTACGGAAGTGGAGAGCGATCAGCCGCTTCGCGATCAGCTTTTGGAGAACCAGGAGCGGCGGGATCTGAGCTTTATCGAACGTGCACTAGTTGCCGCGGCCCTGCTTGATGGGGATCATCTCAACGCGTCCGAACGCACGAACAAGGGTATCGCAGAGGTTCTTAATCTAACCGAGGCCGGAGTTTCACAGCTGTTAAGCGTAGTGCGTACCGTTGGGGAGAACTTGGTTCTTGCCATTGGCGCAGCGCCAGGTATCGGTCGCCCCCGATGGGAAGAGCTCAAGAAGTTGCTTGGGACCGCGAAAGTTGATCGCGAATGGCTTGCTGCCATGGCCGCCGACGTCAGGACCGCCCACCAAGGTGGCATTGACGAAAAATCTGATCAGGCATTTTTGGCGGTTCTTTTAGCCGCTGGTAAATCCAAACACGCAATGTCCTCCTCTTATCCGCGCGGGGGGGCTGGCACTGTTATTCCGGGGGTCGGTGCCGCAACTGTCACCACCGGACGCCGTGGCAAGCAACTCAAACTTGAGTTGAAGGCTGAGGAGAGTGAATTTGTCAGCTGGTTAGAGGGCAATGCCCCGCGGCTGATAGCCGAGCTTCACGAGCGTTGGAAACGTTCGGAAGACTGAGTAAGAGCAACAAACAAAAGGGAGGCACGAAACAGGCAGAAAAGAAAAGGCCCCAAGAAGCAAGCTTCTCGAGACCTTTCTTAGGTTTCTCGCGGGGCCAGCCCGCTACAAAACTTAGTTTTCGCACTTCTGAGTGTAGCGATTTGGCCCCTTTCCCGCAAGCGCAAAGCGATTTGCGGGCCAGGGAAACTTTGCCTTC
>NZ_CP034814.1:0-79259 GCF_004010775.1 Paracoccus sp. Arc7-R13
TTTTATATTTTCGTTAGTTGAGCCTGTTTTGGGTCATAGACAAAGCCTGAAATGGTTCCCTCCTTAATTTTTTCGACAGCATCTTTGATTGCGTACATCGGCACCATAAACCACTCCCGCGGTGTCACAGGTCGGCCAAAACGATCCATGATGTCGATATTCAGCCGCGCCGGCTCGAATATCCGATGGATCAGTTTTTCCAGCTTGGTCCGATTGATATTATAAAGTTCATAAGTTGCTACGACTTCGACGTTCGCCATTAGGAATGTCGGCTGCAGGTGTGCCCCGGCGATCCGCTTCTCGACGCTCAGGTTCGTGACGCCGA
This sequence comes from Paracoccus sp. Arc7-R13, assembly GCF_004010775.1. NCBI lineage: Bacteria > Pseudomonadati > Pseudomonadota > Alphaproteobacteria > Rhodobacterales > Paracoccaceae > Paracoccus > Paracoccus sp. Arc7-R13. The sequence goes on from NZ_CP034814.1 coordinate 326, forward strand.
TCTTGTGGATCAGCTCTCGGTTTGCGGCCACCAGCGGATGCTCAGACTTGCTGCGCAGGACGTAGATGGTCCCGCTGGCTTCATCGCCATCCATTGTCTGATCAGAGAAAAGCGGGCCTGCTGAAGGCTCGGTAATGCGCCGACCGGCCTCGTCCTTGTTCAGGGCACGCTGCAGGGATCGCATGAGCATACTGCTCTCTGTGCCGTTATCGAAGATCACCCGCAACCGGGCGTCCGTGCGCCCCTGATCGTTGGTGATCGTCTCGCCCTTCTCGGCCACGTAAGCTTTCTGCCCACCGACGATGAAAAAGCGGCCCTTCTCGATCTCGGCCTTCATTTCAAAAGTGCGCGTTTCACGCAGTTTACTGTCCAGCTCCTTCTGAACTTTCTCGAACAGTGGCTTGAAGGCTGCGAAATCATCGCATTTTTCCCGCGCCGCGATTTCGTCGGCGGCCTTCTTCTCGGCAGTTGAGCGGACATGGGTCAGCTCGGTGATCGCCGGGGCGGCGACCTCCACGCCCAGCTCTGCCAGAAGGGCATCATCGTCCAGGGTGTCCAGATCAGGCCCGATGGCTTCAAGATATGCCCCGGATAGAAGTTCCTGACTATCCAGCGGCGCGACCAGCTCACGGCACTCGGTTTGGTCGCGGATGCGATCTAGCCGGACTGCGTAGAGACGCTCGAAGATATCCCGATCCTCCCCATGCTGCGGCGCGCGCCCATTCTTTGTGACGAACTGCTGGATTTCCTCAAATCCAGCAATGATCCGCTCTTCGCGTGGCGTACGGTCAACATGCTTCCTGGTCTCGATCTCGATACCAAGATCGGCCAGCAATGCGTCGTCTTCGTCGGTGAATGTCTTAGCCATTGGCGGCCTCCTGCTTCATGCGCGCCAGAAAGGCTACGCCTTCAGCCATCTTCTTTTCCCATGGATCAGTCGCAGTCAGGGACGGCAGACGCCCCCGCTCCTGCTTGAACTTTACAGCCCTTCGCACGAGGTCGCGCGCCTCTTCCGGGGACAGCTTGACCTTCTTTGCTGCGATGACTGCTGCGATTTCTCTGAGGCTTGCCTCGCTCATGGTCTTGGCAAGGATCGCGTAGGCCTCCCCAAAGGGATTAATCCGATCGATCAGGTCGATGTCCAACTCGCGCACATCCATCGCAAACTTCCGTACACCGTCGATCAAAGCGGTATTGCCTGAGGTGGTTTCACCGGCGCTGTCCGCCAGTGCGATTTCCTTAGCCTTCTGGGTCAGGTTCAGGGCAGCCATGGCATGCTGGCGTACAGCCTCCTGGTCTTCGGCATCCAGCTCGGGAAATCTTGCGCCGACGATCTTGCCCATGCGGACCTGCGTTAGCTCTTCCGGCACCAGTTCTTCGTCAAAGAGGCCCCGTTCGATCGTCGTCTTGTCCTGCACGAATGCCGTGATGACCTCGTTCAGGTCTTCCTGGCAAATGCGCTTGGCTTCCTTGCTTTTGGGCTCCGACAGCCCTTTGATCTCGATCTGGAACTGGCCGCTTGCTTCGTTAAAGCCGACATTCTCCTTGGCAGGATCATAACCCCCTGCCCCGTAATCAAAGCCTTCGACCGGACCGTTCTTGGAGCTCTTGGGCGTGAAGTTGAACCGGGGCGCCAGAACCTGTTCCATCAGCAGGCTGGCAGCGATGGCCTTTAGCGTGTCGTTTACCGCCTCTGTAACCGCTGCCTCCGCGGCATCGGGTTCGGCAATCAGGTTCGTGAACCGGGCGCGAGTCTTGCCCACCGCATCGCGCGTGGCGCGACCGATGATCTGTACGATCTCGGTCAGGCTGGCGCGATAGCCGACCGTCAGGGCGTGTTCGCACCAGATCCAGTCAAAGCCCTCCTTTGCCATGCCCAAGGCCACGATGATATCGACATGGTCGCGGTTGTTCTTTTGCGCGGGGTCTTTCAGCGCGGCCGAAACTCTGTCGCGCTTCGCCGGTTCATCGTCCACCAAATCGGCGATCCGAAGTATCCTTCCGTCTGGAGTTCTGACCAGCTGAAAGCCCGTGACCGGATCGGTGCCCTGCCAATCGCCCAAGGCATCGATGATATGCTCGACCTCCCGGTGCTTGTCCTTGGTGCTCTCGCGGGAGTTAACGTTCGGAATGTGCAGGATCGTCTTCTCGTTCGGGTCCAGCACCTTCAGGATGTCATCGGCGTAGGAGCCGGAATAGAAGAAGTAGCCGATATCCAGGGTTTTCAGATGCTGATAGCCGTTCAGCTGCTCGTAATAGGTATAGGTGACGGTATCGAACCGCGCCTCGTCCTCGGGTGACAGGACCGCCTCGGTATCACCGCGGAAATAGGACCCGGTCATGGCGACCAGATGCACCTTGTCGCGGGCCACCAGCGCGCCCAGATGCGCGCCCAGCTTGTTGTCGGGATTGGCCGAGACGTGGTGAAACTCGTCCACCGCGATCAGGCGTTCATCGAAGGCCTCGACCCCGAACCTGTCCACGGCAAAGCGGAACGTGGCATGCGTGCAGACCAGCACCTGGTCCTCGCTGGCTAGGAACTTGCCCACGGCACCGACCTTGCCGTCATCACCGCCGGGGGCATTGCACAGGTTCCATTGCGGCTTGACGATCCAGTCGGCCCAGAACCCATGCTGGCTCAGGGGCTCGTCGTTGAAGCTGGAGCCGATGGACTTTTCCGGCACCACCACGATGGCTTGGCGCAGGCCCTGATTGTGCAGCTTGTCCAGCGCGATGAACATCAGTGCCCGCGACTTGCCCGAGGCCGGGGGCGACTTGATCAGCAAATACTGCTCGCCCCGCCGGTCATAGGCGCGCTCCTGCATGGCCCGCATGCCAAGCTCGTTCGCCTTGGTCGAACTGCCATTGGCGGCATAGGTGACGGAGACGGACGGGACGGCCTTGGTCATTGCGAAATCCTGAACTGGCTCAAATAGGTGATGGCCCAGGCCGGGGGGCTGGGCCAGGTGCGGAAGCCGTGCTGATGCCACGAGACACTGTCCGCGCCGATCTTGGCGTTTGCCTCCATGAAGCTGACCAGCGCGTCGTGGTCATAGAGGTACAGCTCATCACCGTGCAGAAAGGCGATGTGGATGCCCTTGCCGTGATATTTCCGGTCGATGACCAGACGCCCCTTGAGCTGGACCTTCAGGAAGGTCTCGCCGTCGATATGCACGGCGATGAAGTCCGCCCCCTGCCAGTCATCCGTCAGGCGAATGCTGTTGAATCCGTAATCGGCCAGTCGCGCGGCGATCTTCTGGAAGTTGTAGTTTTCCTTCTGGCGCGAGTTCAGCCGGGCATAGGCGATGCGGTTGAACATCAGGCGCTGACCTTCGTGGTCATTTTCGTGTACATATCGAACAGCTTTTCCAGCCGTTCGGTGTCGTTGCGAAAGCGGCGGCCGATATAGATGCGCTCCAGCACCTCGTCGTTGTGGTCATGGGCGGCGCGAAGGTTGGCGGGCATCTTTTCCGATTCGTAAAGATCCGCGATAGTAGCGGGAAAATGCGCCTCGCGGGCTTGAAGAATGCCTTCCGCAGCTGCTGTAAGATCATGACGGTTCTTTTCGGTCAGCTTTGGGAGAGGGAAAGTGTTCCAGCCTAACTTATTTCCATAAGAAAAATCAGTCCGTAGACGCGAACATACAGTTCCAATCCAAACCAAATGCATCTTTGAAGCTATGATGGCCAAGTTCCACAGGCCCGCATCATAAATTGCGTAGCATTTATCGCCAATGATAGGTCCAGCTTCAATATATGAGACAGGCAAATAGGGACGATTTTGCGACGATACCTTTGGAATAACAATCGCCCGATTGCCATTCTTCGCAGATAGCTGCACAAATCGATATGGTGTTTTCGCATGTGCCCGTGTGGATGGAGCCTTACTTTCGGCTCGAAATTGACGAACACCCTCAATGCGAGAAAGTATTTCAACATTTTTCAAGGTACTTAAAACATGCCCATCTTCAATCCAAAGGCAGGCCCTTGGTCTTGCGTGAATTAATTCTTCTGAACCAAAGAAGGGCCTGACAAGACTCGCCTTATCACCGAGTGTTTTAGTTAATTCACGACCCTCATGGGCAGAAAAAATCAAGTTTCCTCCATCTTTAGCCATATTTCCCAAGTACATATTTGCGACTTCCGAGATCGGCTTAGGGCGCTGCGCCACCACAACAGATGAGTTTGGCACTAAATACGGACCTATTTCGTTAACACGTCTAATTTCATCTTCTGTAAACAACAAAGGATCGCGCGAACTTTTTGAAATGCCAACGATAACGACAGTAACGCCAGCTTTATCGCTGGCTAAGTTTGACCATTTAAAAGATGTATGAGCAAAACTAACCCTGTATCCTTCCTTAAAAATCAGCGGCCATAGTAAGGCAACTTGCTCGCCTTGGCATATCGAATTTGTTGACACAAACGCGGCTTCGCCCTCCGTTTCACTAAAAAAATGGCAGGCTTTAATGAACCAGTTTGCAACATAATCTAGCGATGCAAAAGAACCAGGATATCTAGAGAAAACATGATCGGTATCAAACCTCTCTGCCCCTTCTTTCTTATTGCGCCCTTTATAGGGCGGATTGCCACAGATATAAGTTTCACCGCCTTCGTTTGCAAAGTCGATCTGCGCCTGATCCAGCGGCGACATGAAGAGGTCATCGGCCTGAAACTTCACCCCCGTCCCCGTTGGCGGGCAGACCGACAGCCAATCCAGCCGCAGGGCATTGCCGCAGGTGATCCAGTTCTGCGCGTCCAGCGGCAGGAACTCTGCCAGCGCTTCCTTTTGCCCGCGATAGGTCACGTCGCACTGGTATTCCGCGATGATCAGCGCCAGCCGCGCGATCTCGGCCGAGAAGCTGCGCAGCTCGATCCCGCGATAATTGGTCAGGGGAATGTCGGTGCGGCGGTCAGCTTCACCACGGCGCCGGTTGATCTCGGCCTCGATGGCCCGCATCTCCTTATAGGCAATAACCAGGAAGTTGCCCGACCCGCAGGCCGGATCAAAGACCCGGATCTTGGCCATGCGCGCACGCAGATTGGCCAGCTTGCGGGCGTTGTCGCCCGCCGCCTCCAGCTCAGCCCGCAAATCGTCCAGGAACAGCGGGTTCAACACCTTCAGGATGTTCGGCACGCTGGTATAGTGCATGCCCAGGACAGAGCGCTCTTCCTCGTCCGCCACCGCCTGTATCATTGAGCCGAAAATGTCTGGGTTGATCTGCGTCCAGTCAAGGCCGCCGATATGGGATAGATAGCGCTGCGCGATCTTCGAGAAGCGCGGCACATCGGCGCTGCCCGAGAAGAGCCCTCCGTTCACATAGGGGAAGGCGTCGGCCCACCGCGGCAGCTTGGCCTCGGCTCTTTTGGCAATGGGCGTGTTCATCGCGCGGAAGATCTCGCCAATGACCTCATGCGTGTTGGCACCGTCGCGGTCCGACATCCGATCGACCGTCGCGGTGAACAGGCGCTCAGTGGCAAAGATGTCAGTGTCTTCTGCAAAGAAGCAGAAGATCAGCCGCGCCATGAAATGGTTCATGTCATCGCGGCGGTCCGAGCTGCCCCAATCGGGATTGTCCCTGATCAGCTCGACATAGAGACGGTTCAGACGGCTGGTGGCGCGTATATCGAACGCGCTCTCACGGATCTGCTTGATCGTGGAAATGCCCGCAAGAGGCAGGAAAAAACCGAAATGATCTGGGAAATCGACATAGCGGCAGGCGATGGTTTCCCCGCTGGTAATGTCCTCTGCCTCAAGCTCGATACCGTCAGTGGCAAGTATAAACTTGGCCTTGGCGCGGGCTGTCATTGGGCTGGCCCTGAGAGCGGCCAGCGCTTCGGCGACAGCGCCAGGCGCGCAGGCCGCCAGGTGGATGTTGTTTGTCTGGAGAACACCGCCCCACGGGCCCGTAAAGTCAGACTTGTTGGTCCCCCCACTGCGAAGCCGTTTGATCGTCGTGTCCTTGTTCCCGAAGGCCGTCAGGAAGGCATAAGGGAATTCGGCGGGGTCGAAGGGCTTCTCTGCCAGTTCGGAGATGGCCTGTTCAATTTCAACGGCGTTCATTCAGCGTTCCAAGGATTAATCAGATCTATGCCACAGCCCTCGAAGTCGGGCGTGTTCCGGGTGGCAACAGATGCGCCGTGGGCATGCGCTATTGCGGCGATCTGGCATTCGGCCTGCATGATCGGGCGACCGGCAGCACGCCGTCCCGCTGCGATGATTGCATAGGATTGCGCGGCGGTACTATCAAAGGGCAGGATGCGGCCCGCCATATCCTCACGAAGGATATGATCAACAGCATCTATCAGGGCGGTGCGCCGTTTCCCCATAGGCATGATTGCCAAGCCATGACGAAGCTCGGCTTCGGAAATTGCAGTCAGGTAAACAGTTTGGCCGTCCTGCCTGGAAAGCCACTGTTCAACGCGAGGCTCAGGCTCAGGGCGCAAAAGTTCAGAGACCACGTTCGTATCAACAATGATCACGCTCACGCCTGATCAAACGCTGGCGGGTCTCTCATGTGCTCTCGCGGGGGCAGGTCCAGCGTGGCCCCTCCAAGATGCGCAACACGGGCTCGGATAGCCGCGGCCAGGTTATGAGTAGGCTTCGCCTCCCCTACAACTTCCCGGAGGATCTCGCGGGCTTCCTCCTCCATGGAGCGTCCATGCTCAGCAGCGCGGATACGCAACCGCCGCTTGACGTCATCCTGAAGGTTTCTGATTGTAATGCTGGCCATGGTACCTCCGCATAGGCTGTCATCATCGCATGCAACGCTATCACAATCAACGACAGGTTTTGGGATTGGGAGGGGTGTCTGCGCGTTCTCCCGTGGAATTCCACCTAGCGCGAAACTGACAAAAAACTCTAGCCTGTATAAAGATATTGCAGCTTACCAAACCAGATGCGGTCAGCCGATCACCATGGAGATTGACACTCGCAATGCCGCGCAAAAGCAAATTCATCTATGATGTGGACGATGAGCTTATCATCATTCCGGCAGATGGCCTTCCTGCCCCTGATATGCCGCGCAGCTTGCGCGATATCCGCCAGCTTACCTATCGCAAGATGTTACGCGACAGCCCCCACATGGCACCGCTAAATGACATGGTGGCAGGCCTCAGAGCGGAAGGTCGCGGGGCCGTTCCAGACTTCGATCCGCTGGACGGCGGCGTGAGAGCCCGCATCCTCTTTCTTATGGAGAAGCCTGGTCCCATGACAGACGCCGATCGGCCAGGTCGAGCCGGTTCCGGTTTCATCTCCCGCGACAACGATGACGAGAGCGCGGCCGCCACGTTTACTTTCATGCAGCAAATACCGGTCATGCGAAATGAGACGCTCATCTGGAACGCGATACCTTGGTGGAATGACAGCATAAAGGTGACGCCCGAGGAGTGGCGAGTTGGGCTGCTGCGTTTGGAGGCGTTGTTGAACCTTCTGCCCCGCCTTCAAAGCGTGGTTCTTGTCGGTAGGAAGGCCGCGCGTGCTGCGACCATGCTGGCAATGCGGGATCTGAGGGTCTGGCACTCGGCCCATCCCTCATCACGTGTAAGAGCGCGATACCCTGATCAGCATGCGGCCATTCCCGGCATCTGGGCCAAGGCAGTGACCTCACTCAATTAAGAGATTGCCAAATTGAGGCTGCTAGATGGGCTCATCACGTTACATAGTAATCGGATTTATGACTCGGGAACCGTTTGGCGCAGCCGGGGATTGGCATGTCTCATCATAGTGCCGACCTTTGCCATGCAGTACGTCATCTACGATCCACACCGCCGAGGCTTCTGGAAGAGCCCTACCAAAGTAGTGCCGTCCCCGGACAAGGCAAAGGTATGGGGTCAGCTTTCAGCCGCTATCGCACAGGCATCAATTGCCAACCGCAGTCGCAACGTGCCGGATCACCAAGTGCCGAGCGCACACCATTGCGATCTGCCAGACTTCGTGGTTCGCGGGTATGACGACTGTTGGATGTGTATGGAGACCCATAGTGCGCCTCCACATCACTTTCTGAGCTGAGGCTAGCTCAATGCCTCCCCCCTACCCTTCTCATCACACATGACTAATTCTACTGGATTTCAGATAATTCCCATCTGAGCGGCACGTGCGACTGCGCTGACTGAATTTGGTGCCCGGAGTTTGACCTGCGCCGTAGATAGTCGCTGTCTCAATGCCGACCGGCTGATGTTCAACGTCTCAGCGGCGTCATCTTGGTTGGCACCACCCTTGATCGAGGCCAAAGCGTCGATCTCGCCTTGGGTCAGCCCAATAGTTTTCCAATAGCTTGTGAAAAGGTTTGCCCACGCCTTCACGCGGCCCATGAGCTGTTCCATTTCTGCGTCAGTCAGCTCTCGGTCATTTCGGGCGATGGATAGGAATGACCGTTTGCCTTTCACCACTTCGACAAAGGTAGCGCCATAGACAAGACCATGGGTAGCTGCGTCAGCCATCACGCCCCGTAGGTCGGGAAGGCTGGACTCCGACCAGCGGATCATTCCGGTGCGGGCCATGGTCCAAACGGTCATGGGATCGCCAAAAAAGTAGTTCTCCTGTTCGTATTTTTTTGTCCACGCATCGGGATAGCGATTGAGGCAGAAATCAGGTTTTCCAAATTTCAAGCCAAGGCCAAGGATGAAGCCCCCGTTGCCGATCTTATCAAGAACGGCAAGTTCGTCTTCATGATTCGGGATCACGAGTTCAATCATTTCAGACCTGTCAAGTAAAAAACGCAATTTGCACTAATGAACTGACCAAAAGGACATGTTGGTGTCAATGGTTAATTTTGAGCCGTAAGTACCGTCTTAAGTAAACCGGCAAAAAGCCATAGGAGGGACAGATGACCGACTTAACCGCAAGGGTACGCCCAAGGGGCGTGGTTATCTCCGCCGAGGCTAACTTTACTGCCGACATGGCTCAGAACCTGGTGTCGATGTTTGCCCATCTACAGGAAGGCCAAGAGATCACCGTCAAGTTCTCAAATAAGGGTGTGTGGGCCGTTACGCCGGAAGGCATCCGCCTGTTCATCGGCTCAACAGAAGTTTTCGAGGTAGGTACCAATGGTCAAGATGCAGCCAAGCCGCATGTTCAGTGACGCGGCCCGTGACGGCTATCAGGTCGAGGTCATCCGCTGCCCGGAGGACTTGGACAGGTGGCATCTGGTCAATGACTACCTGAAACTGCGCAAGCAGATTTTCGTGGATCGTCTGGAATGGCCGCTGTTTCACGCGGAAGATCTGGAGTTCGAACAGTATGACTCCTTCAACACGATCTATGTTGTGGCAACGCTGAACGGTGTTGTCGTCGGAGGGGCAAGACTGCGCCGCACCGACCAGATCAGCGGCACCGGGCAAATCCAGTATAGCTACATGATCCGCGATGCCTGCCTGGGCGTACTGCCCGGCTTGCCGCAGGAGCTGTGCCACGCGGTCCCGCCTATGAATGAAAAGGTCTGGGAGATTACGCGTATGGTAGTCACCGGGTCGCGCGATGTGTCTCGGATGATCCTTGCCAAGATCAACACGTTCTTGGGTGAGGAAGGAGCTGACACTGTTCTGTTCCTCGGATCGCCAGCGTTCCAGCGCATGGCAAACTCTCTGTCGTGGCCGGTCAAGCAGCTTGGACCTGTCGCCAGCAACTCCGAAGGATCGTTCCAGGTCTTCGAGTGTCCTGTGCGTGAACTGGGCTAAAACCATTCAACAATGTTAAACAAACAATTCATTTATGTTGAGGTTTGTTGAAATGTTGTGTATGAAGGTGGTGATCTAGTTAAATCCAACTAGTGCGGGCAACCCAACATAGTGCATCAAGGCACCTGTCAGTGAGCAGGAGCCCCCAATGAGTCTAGCCATACCGCCAGTGATAATCAGCGAGGACGTTGCGCAGGTCGTAAACGAGGGCGGATCGGTAATCATAATTTGCCAAGAGAGCGTTTCCAAAAAAGGAACGTCTGCAGTCGGCAAATGGATTTACGAGGTCGTTTCGGCCGATAAAAAATCCAAACGGTTATTGGTCTACAAAGTCAGAAACAAACCAGAAACATCGCTCACCGTGTCGGGCGTTGCTTCAAAACTTATGCTCTGGGGCTTCCCCGGATTGATAATGCCCTTCGAAAAAGGACAGTGTTTTGAAATATTTAAAGACGGCCGTTATTTGGTCGATTGGAGGTCTGACTCTTAACGCGACTGCATGTCTCGGACAGGGTTTGGTCCTTGTTCCAGGTTCTGACGGAGCCTTCGAATTTAGAGAACAAAGCAACGGCTTTGCCCGCCATTACGGATCAGGTGGGCAGCCGATAATCCCAGAAGCCGAACGTCAGGCTTCTGTTCCCGAAAATTCCATGTCCTTTCTAGCAGAGCCGGACAATGGTTTCATGGCACCACGCGCTGCCTCGGGAAGCCCTGAAGTACTCGATGCAATTCATCAGACAGCATTGCGCTATGGAGGCCATGGTGCCCTGCGCAAAGCTGGAATGTCGATCACGGACTGGCGCGACTTCTACAGAGCTAACATCGAAATCGAGAGTGCGTACAACCCTCGCGCTCTAAGCCATGTCGGTGCGATCGGCCTCGGCCAACTCATGCCCGCGACCGCCGCCACACTCGGCGTAAACCCACATGACATGCACCAGAACCTCGATGGTTCTGCCCGTTACCTGCTTCTTCTTCTCGACCGCTTCGGATCGAAGGAGCTGGCACTGGCTGGCTATAATGCTGGCCCGGAAGCCGTTTCGCGTCATGGAGGCATCCCGCCCTACCGCGAAACGCAAGGCCATGTCCGCAAGGTAATGGCCGTTTACCAACGTCTCAAAGGAGAACAACTGTGACGCAAATCTTTAACCGGGTGGGCGGTCCTGCTTCCCGTAATTGGGTGCTGTTGGCCGCACTCGCTGTCATGGTTCTGATGATCGCAGAACCGGCGATGGCACAGGATATTAACCTCGATCCCATTCAAAACTTTCTGCAAGGACTGGTGGATGCGCTGACCGGTCCCTTGGGGATGATCATCGCTACGCTCGCGCTCATCGGCGTGTTCATCACATGGTTCTTCGGCATCATCGACTTCCGCCAAGCCATGTGGGTTGTCATCGCTATCGCAGGTATTGGCGGCGCGACGACGATGGTCGAGGCGCTGTGGGCTTGATGTCATGACAGAGCAGGATGTCGTTTTTAAAGGTCTGCTTCGCGCGCCAAAGTTTCTCGGCTTGCCCGTAATTTACGGGATGGTGTGGGTCTTTTCCGGCGTCCTGCTTTTCATCTGGATCAAATCTTTCTGGGTGCTGGCTTGGGCGGCAGCTACCTACCCGGCCCTTTATGCCGCGGCCCAGTGGGACCCAAACTTTTTGGACGTAATCATGACCGTCCTTCAGAAAACGCGACCATCGCGGAATAAAAACCTTTGGAATGGAAACAGCTATGAGCCGTAAGGAATTGAGTGGTGAGGGCGCAGCAAGCCTGATTTCATCAGTTGCCTTCCGCGAAGAGCAATTCGAAGATTATTTGCCCTTTGTCAGCCTTGTCGATGACGAAACCATCCTGACACGCGGCGGCGAATACATGCAGTGCATTCGCGTCAATGGCCTCAACAGCATGACAGCAAACGATGAGGCGCTTATCCGTTTGAAAAAACGGATCGCCACTATCATTGCGCAAACCGAAGGTCGGTTTAGCTTCTATATCCACAAGATCAGCAAGCGGCTTTCGCCGGAAATATCACCTGTTCGCGGTGATGGGTTCGCCGCCGAAGTCGATAGGCGTTGGCAGTCGGCTCTTTCGTCCTACGGCCTTCGCGACAAGACACTGACCATTACAGTCTTGCGTCGGCCCGCTGCTAGTCGCTCAGTATCTGCCTTTGAGAAAGTGCGGGCGCGATTTGCCAAAGACAAGGTTGAGGATCAGAAGCAACTTCGCGAGCGGCGGCTTGCCAGCCTGCGTGAAGTCGTCTCGATCCTCCTGTCTGCTACAGAAGGCATGTCCGGTCGTGCGTTGACCGCATCCTCCGGCGAGCTGCTAGGCTTCCTCGAAGCTATCGGCTCTGGCACGGAGGTTCCGACCTATCCTCTTTCGGAGATTGGTATTCTTGCCCGGAGCGTAGCCAACTTTCGCCCGACATTCGCGAGCAACCGGATCACCTTGTCGGGCGGAAATACCGGTCGCAAGAGCGGTCTGATCTTCACGATCAAAAATTATCCTAATCAAACCGAACACGGCATGTTCGACAGCCTGAACCTGCCCCACGACATGGTCATCACCCACAGCTTCACGCCTATTCCAAACGATGTAATGGAAGAGCGTATTCGTCGCGCTCAAAAGATGATGGCGTCGATGAATGATGCAGGGGTGTCGGATCGCGAACTACTGGCCTCTGCGGCTGATGGGCTGGTGACAGGCAAACTGGTGTTTGGTGGGCATCACATGACAGCTGCGATCTACAGCAGCAATGAGCGTGAGCTTGCAGAGGCAGCGGCAGATATTCAGCAGGTCGCCCAGGAAGCCGGCGTCAAGGTCATCACCGAAGCCTTTGCATCACGGGCACATTACTTCGCACAATTTCCTGGCAACGCCGCTTTCCGGTCCCGGATCGGCACCATCACAAATCGAAACTTTGCGGGTTTGGCATCACTGCATCGGACACCTCTCGGAAAAAATGGAGACGAGGTTCCGTGGAAAGACCCGATCACCGTATTTCCGACCCCCGAAGGAAGCGGGTACCAGTTTAGCTTTCATCGCAAACTGTCGCGCGGCAACGTGGATGCGGAACCCCCCGCAGGCCACACTCTAATCCTCGGTCCGTCCGGCGGCGGAAAATCCGTGCTTATTGCGTTCCTCATTGCACAAGCGCAGCGCATGAACGCACGGGTGTTTGCCTTCGATTATCGGCGCGGGCTTGAAGTTCCTCTTCGTGCGCTTGGGGCTGAGTATAGCGAAATCACAGCCAACCGCCCAACAGGGCTAAACCCGCTGTGGTCCGAAACTGATCCAGAGGGCCAGCAGTGGCTTTCGGAATGGATAACGGCGCTGATCGAACGGGCCGAGCGTCCTTTGACGGCGCAACAGTCTCAGTTTCTTCAAGATGCTATTCGTAGAAATGCGGAAGCACCGCAAGGGCTGCGCCATTGGTCACAATTTGCGAGCCTTTTCGCCCCCCTCGATGATGACGGTGATCTGGAAAGCCGCATACGCGAGTGGGCTCCTTCTGGCCGTTATGGTTGGATCTTCGGCGGAAACCGCGAAGACACTTTCTCCCTGAACGGCGACCTAGTTGGCTTCGATCTGACAAGCGTCTTAGACAACGGAAATGACAAAGAGCGCGCAGCGGTTCTTGGCTATATTTTCCGACGCCTAGAGCGGGCCATGCAAGATCGCCGCCCCACAATCATTGTTGTGGATGAAGCATGGCGGGCGCTCGACACAGACTACTTTGCGGACAAGCTGCAAGGTTGGCTAGTCACGCTGCGCAAGCTCAATTGTGTTGTCCTACTCGTGACACAGTTCGCCACCCAAATTGCCAACTCAAAGGCGGGCGCGTCCATTTTGCAGGGCGTCCAAACGCAAATTCTTCTGCCGAACGATGACGCATCGGCACAGGACTTTGCGGCCCTCAATCTAAACGCAAAAGAGCTGACCATCATGCTTGAAACCCCTCCGGGCAAGCGCGTGGCCTTGGTTCGAGACGATCAAGGGTCTGTTCTACTGGATACGGACCTCACGGACCTGGGCCAACTCCTCATGTCGATCGGCAACAGCACCGCAGGCCGCGCAGCACTGGCCGCACCTGATTATGATCCTGAATTCTGGAGAGCCCTGAAATGAAGCGTGTGATTTTCGCCCTTACTTTGTCCGGCCTACTATCGGCCTGCGCTGGTGAAACGCGTCCAGTTTCATCGGAATGCTTCTCATCCTCCGGCCGTCCGACCTGCAACTTTACGCCGCTGCCTGAGCTGCACGCAAAGGGTGGAGTCAGTGTCTAGTCGGCTCCGTAAAGTCATGCTGGCAACGGCAATATCGTGCACAAGCACGATCGCCGTGGGTCAAGGCGTTCCCGTAATTGACGTCAACCAGCTACAGCAGAACCTCCTAATCCTGACGGAGCAGTTTGCTGACCTCGAACGCCAGCGCAATAAACAAGGGCGGCTTGAGGAAATTGAACAGCTGCATGAAGAACAGCTTGCCGCGCTTGATGCCATCATTGGCAGCACTCGTCCGACAGGCAGTTCAGAAGACATGATTGCTGATCTGGAAGAAGGGGAAACTCCTTCCTCAGCAGCGCCCAATCTTTATTCCGCCGAGGATGCCAATACAGCCACACCGGAACTTTTTGGTGATGCTCAGGTGACTGTCGAGCAAGTCATCATCCGGGCTGCCCAAGCCACCTACAGTCGTCCCGGTGTGGCTAAAGCAGGTCTGTCGCCGGTCCAATGGCGCGCACTGCTGCAAGCCATGATCTGGCAGGAAAGCCGGTTCAACCCTCACGCTGAGTCACCTGTCGGGGCCTATGGCCTCACGCAGATTATGCCGCTTACTGCAGTCGATCTAGGGATTGGTGAAACCTATCGCGGTGATCCTTACGTGCAGGCGGAAGGTGGCGCACGTTATCTATCAACCCAGCTTGATACGTTTGATGGCGACATTGTTCTGGCACTGGCAGCATACAATTCAGGCCCTGGAAATGTTCGGCGTCACAACGGCGTCCCGCCATTCAACGAGACGCGGCACTACGTCCAGGTCATCCCGGCCAAGTATAACGAGTATCTGGCGCAAATCGGCGGTGTTGATGCTCTTGGCACGATCGAGCCTGTTCTAGCGGCTGGCGCGCACACTGCCATGATGAGCGATGGCGCGATGCTCTATGGCGACAATGCTTATGAAATGGTGCGTCAGTCAGCCGTACGCGTCCGCGCCATAATAGAGCGGATTGAGGCTACAGACACACCGCATGAGGCGATGGCCCTCAATGCATACATGCGCGCTGAAACCGCGCGCGTCATGGTTCTGCTGACCCGTCTGCGGGCAGCGAACTCACAACCTATTAGTGCTGAAGCAATGCAGTTCGCAGCCGAACAGGCTTCAGAGCGCCGTTTCCTAAGATTTGGAGAATGACCATGCGTGACCTCAGAAAGTTCGCTCGTCCAAAAGCTTTTGCTATTGCTGTCGTGGCTGCAACGGTTCTGCCCTACGCACACTCGAATGCAGCCTACGCGCAAGGCGTTCCGACGGTAGATACTCAGAATATCGCTCAGTCCATCCGGCAACTTCAAAACATGCTTGAAGATGCCGGACTGCAAAACGCGCAGCTCGACCAGCTTCTTTCTCAAGTGACCCTTCTTCAAGGGCACCTAGAGACCGCCAACAATCTCTATGCCTCCCTGACTGGCGCCCGCGACATTGTCGGGCTGACCATGGACGGCGATCTGAATGACCTGCTGGAAGGAAACATGAGCGGCGTCCTCGGGACGATCCTGGCCGGAATGAACGGTGACTGGAGCGGGCTGACTGGCCCGCGATCGGTGAACATGCGGACCACTATGACCGCAGCCCTGGAAAGCGCAGGGTTTGGAGAGGGCACCGTTGAGGAACTGGCAGGATCAAGTGTGCCAGGCGCTCGGCGTGTCGCATCCGCGGCAACCGGAGGAGCTGTCGTCGCCGCAGCGGGCGAAAGCGCCCATGCAAACACCGCACAAAGCCTCGGCCGCGTAGGTGCACTGGTCGATATGATTGGCGAGACAGAGGATCTAAAGGCGTCGATTGACCTTAACACGCGCGTAAATGCGGAAGTCGTCATTGCGCTGTCGCAGCTCATCGAACTTGAAGCTGTAACCGCAGTAAATTCGGGCATGGCAGGGATGATGGATGCTGCCACGATGGCCGAAGAGCGCGCGTTCCTCACGTTCGGGAACATCGAATAATGGCACGTGAAAAAAAGGAAATTATCGAAGAAGAGCTGATTTTCGGTGCGCGCAAGCGCGAAACTTTCTGGCGCAAGCTGGCCCTCACGGGTTGGGGCTTTGGCATCATAGGGTGCTTGTCTGCTGCCGCAGTCGCAGTCTTTACCGAACGACCTGCACCCGCCCTCGTGCCATTTGACCCTGCAACTGGAATGGCGCTGCCAATGGCAAGCGTGGGAACCATCAGCCTGAATGAACAGCAGGCAGTCGTGCAATCTCTTGTTTTCGCCTATGTGCGCGACCGGGAAACCTACAATCGGATCGATAACGATCAGCGCGTTCAGACGCTCCTCAATCGCTCTGAAGGTAATGCACGCGGCTCCCTAGTCGAACAGTGGACAGCGGATAATCCAGATTTCCCCCCGACGCTCTACGGTGAGAACTCCCGTATGGATGTGGAGGTTATCAGCGTCACCCCTCTCAGCAATGACAGGGCAACGGCCCGGATTGTGAAGCGGCTCGTGACGCCCAACGGCACGACCGAAGGGACATTCACTGTGTCGCTTGTCTTCAACTTCCAGCCTCAAGAACAGCGCACTCTCGAAGCCCTGTGGCAAAACCCATTCGGTTTTTCGGTGCGGGAATACGTGGTCTCGTCGGAAAGGTTCACGGAATGAAAAAAACTAGCTTCCTCGCCGCACTCTGCCTCGCCGGTTTTTCGACTGTGGCTCAAGCCGAGGTTACCCCCCGCGCGGGCGCACATGATAGTCGGGTGCGCTTAGCTCAGTATGTCGATGGGCAGGTTTACCGGATCAATACAACGATCATGAAAGTCACCTCAATCGAGTTTGGCTTGGGCGAGGAAATCATATCAATCGCTGCGGGTGATACCGAAGGATTCCAGTTCGACGCGGTTCCTGGCGGCCATGCAATGCTCGTCAAACCCATGATGTCGGGCGTCACCACGAACATCATCGTCTATACCAATCAGCGGGCATACTACTTTGCGGTCACAGAAACCAATTCTGCGACGCACTATGTTGTTCGGTTCGATGGCCCACGCACTCGCTCTGCGCCTCCTGCCAACAAGCAAGTTGTCGCAACTGCCCCGTACGACACATACGGCGCGAACCGGCTGACTGAAATCACGCCCCGCGAAGTATTCGATGATGGGACGTTCACGTATTTCCGTTTCGCGCGGAATGCCTCGCTGCCCGCAATCTTCCGCGTTTCGGGCGGTCGGGAGCGCACTGTGAACAGCCAAACTTTGGACGATGGCACAATCAGGGTTTCGGGTGTCTCGCAGTATTGGGTGCTGCGGGCCGGGGAAACCGAAAACACGATTGCGAGGCTTGGAGGCAGCAAATGACTGACGACACGAGCAACGCAAAAGTCGATCAACAGCAAGGCGCGCAAGGCACTGAGGGCGATCCCGAAGAACAGCTCAATGAGCGCCTTCAGGCGCTTGAGGCTGAGAGTCAGGGTGCAAAAAAAACTGAGAGCAAACGGTCACCTGCGATCTTGGTCACGGGACTGATTGCGATCTGCGGGCTAGGCTTGGCTGCTTATACAGTTTCACAGTCTTCAACGGATGGTTCCAGCCTTCGCACAGGACAGTCTGACCCTTTCCAGAATATTGGTACAAGCGCCTACGGCCATCTGCGGGTAGCCCAAGGCGCTGAACCAGACCTGCAGCCGGAGCCGGAGGAGCCGCAGCAGCCAGAACCTGATCCTCGCTATGAAGAAATGCAGCAACAACTTGCAGCGTTGCGGGCTGAGATTGCGGCGCGGGATGCAGCCAGCGAAACAGATAATGCCGAAGTCGTCACGGAAACCCCTGTGGATGATGACCGGCTATCGAAGCTTGCAGAGGAACTTGAAGCACTGCGTCTTCGCGATGCGGAACGTGACTCGGAAGCGGCGCGGATCGCGCAGGACCATGCGCGTGAAATGCAACGACTGCAAAGCGAGCTGGATCTTGCCCGGCTGTCTGGTGGGGGTGACAATTACGACCAGTCCGGCAATGCCGCGCTAGATGATCGTGCCCGACAAGCCGAAGAAGCACGACGCCTAGCCCAAGAGCAACAGGAACGTCGCCGTTCTTCGGGTATGCTTGCCTTTGGGGGAAGCGGTGGAGGCGGTGGCGAAGCCTCCGGTGCTGCTGAACAGCGTGAAGCGCGGCTGTCAGATAACGAGGCGTTCGTGCGCGATGCAGGAAGGCCGGCGCAGGTCGAGCGGGCTTCCGTAATAGTGAACCCCGCAAACACTGTAACGCAAGGAACGATGATCCAAGCTATTTTGGAAACTGCGATTAATTCGGAGCTTCCCGGTGCGATTAGGGGGGTCGTAAGCGAGGATGTGCATTCCTATGACGGGACGCGCATTTTGATCCCTCGGGGATCGCAAGTGATCGGACGATACTCTGAAGGCGTGGAATTGGGCCAGCGCCGCGCGCTGGTGGCATGGGAACGCATCATCATGCCGGACAATCAGTCCGTCACAATTTCAGCCTATGGTGGCGATGAAATAGGACAGTCCGGGCTTACGGGACGGGTTAACAATCATTTCGGTCAGCGTTTTGGTTCGGCGGCTCTCGTTAGCTTCCTGACGATCCTTCCGGCACTCGCGACGGAAAACACGGATGATGACCGCGCAAATGACATGGCGGATAGCGTAGGGCAGAACCTAACCAACGCAACAACCTCCGTGCTGAGTGAGTCCCTACGCATCAAGCCAACTATCCGTGTCGCCCAAGGCGCCCGTGTGACGATCATGGTTGACCGTGATCTGGAGATTTTCTGATGCAAGATGACAGCTACTTTAATCAGGCGATGGCCGCGCTAGGCGATGTAGTCACGCGCGATGACCTTGTGGAGCTGTGCATCAACCCTGATGGAACAGTTTGGGCAGAAACTCGTGGTGACCACTTCATGCGGAAGTGTGAGGCGCATCTGTCAAGAAATGTGCTGGCTGACTTAGCCGCTAGTATCGTCGGCCAGGCCCAAGCGACCATCAGCAAAGCCAAACCCCTTATCTCGGCTTCTATTGAGTATCTCGGCCGTCCGATCAGGGTCCAGGTCGTCGCACCACCTGCGGCACTCTCAGGCCATGCTATCGCAATGCGCTTCTTCTCGTCCCTGCCCCTCGATGAGGTCAAACTAGACTATCTCTATGGAGAACAGCGATCATTGGATGAGGAGCGCGCTGCACGAAACCTGCAGCTCAAAGAAATCGCAGAAAAGGGCACCCTCGATGAAGCCCTAGAGTTCTGTGTCGGTGAAAAGCTGAACATGGTCCTGTCAGGCGGAACCTCGACGGGCAAGACTGTAGCCCTTCGCAAAATCATGACCTTCATTCCTCCAACTGAACGGGTCATCACTATTGAGGACGCCGCTGAGTTGCTGCCTAGCCAACCTAATACAGTGTCCTTGATTGCCGACAGGAACAGCGACGTGCGATCGCCTGACGCGCTTCTGATTTCTTCGCTCCGAATGCGGCCTGACAGAGTGATCGTTGGCGAAGTGCGCGGCAAGGAAGCGATGACATTCCTTGAAGCTATCAACACAGGGCATGGCGGCTCAGCGACTACCGTTCATGCCGAAACGCCAACCTTGGCCTTAGATGCCCTTGCCATGAAAGCGGGCCGATCAGATGTGCCCATGAGCTATTCGGAAATTCGTGAATACATCACCCGATCTATCGACGTCATCATTCAGACAGGTCGGAAAGACGGAAAGCGCGGCATTGCCGAGTTTTACCTTCCGACAGCGAAGGGAACAGCGGGATGATGAAGTCTATTGTTCTCGCTGCTATCGCAGTTGCCGCTACTGCCGCTACTGCCCACGCAGACAAGGTGACGGAAGATCAGGAACGTAAGTTTCTGCGCTTCGACACGCAGAGCGCAGGAAATCCAGAAATTTCAGAACGCGGCTGCTCAATCCCACCACGTCCTGTTCTTCCAAACCCAAGAAACGCGCCAGTCAATGCCAACCCGGATCAAGCGAATTCTGTCCTGCTATCAGTCTACAGGCGCCAGAACGCAGAGCGGATTGTGTCTGAGCAAGCCTGCTCGTGCGACATGTATTTCTCGGATTGGGACAGCGCGCTCGATGAAATGATGGCCGTTTTTGAGGGGCTACACTTCGATGAGTGGGCAAGCGTTCGGCTTGAAAACAGCAGGGCCACGAATGCCCTATCCTCCGAAGTGCGGACAATCTGCAAAGAAAGTGGTGTCCTATAATGCCTATAGTTTCGGAACTGGTGGAAATTGGACAGCAGCAACTCAGTGACGCCGCGCAATCGCAGTTTGGCCTTACCGCCGCAGCTATCGGTGACACACTCCAAGTAGCAGCATCGCTGGCTATCATCCTCGTATTTATCAATGCGCTCCTGCAAATTCGGCCACAGCCTGTCGGAGATCTGTTGATACTGGTCGTAAAGTTGCTTTTAATTTTCCAGTTCGCGACAGTGTGGAGCCAATTCAATGCCATAGCCAGTGCGGTCATAAACGGCATGGATTCAATTGCAGGCGCCATGCTGTCAGGCAGCTCTAATCCGAACATGGGTCTTGCAGCCTCATTCGATGATATGCTGGACCGCCTCGCAACCAGCGCCAATACGACAATGGACAACCTCAGTTACATGAGCCGTGCCGTAATGAGCGGCATTTTCTTCATCCTACATTCCCTCACGGCGGCAGTGGCGGGACTGATCTTGATTTTCGCCCTAGTCATGATCACGATCCATCTTGGCCTCGCGCCCATTTTTATTGGTCTTTCAGTCTTCAAAGCGACGTCCGACTTCTTTTTTCAGTGGCTTCGCTCGACTCTAAGTTACGTTCTTTATCCTATCGTCATCGCCGCTGTGCTGGGTTCAATGATCAGGCTTACGCAAGGTGTTGTTGATAACCTTGATCCAACAAACATCGAATCCATCGCTGGCTTGGTCCCGTTTCTGACGATCCTCTTTATGATGATTTTCACCATTGTCCTGATACCGATGATTGTGAGCGGCCTAAGCGGGATGGTTGCGGCCGTTGGTCCTTTAGCGGCGGCTGCGGTTACTGCTGGCGTGTATCGCAACCTGTCCGGGTCGATGGCAGGCCCTGCAGCTCTGTCGAGATCGTTCCGCGGTGCCAGTAGCGGCGGCAATGCAGGGTCATCACCTCCCGCACCTGGGCCCGGACCGGGTACGGGGGCAAGCCCCGCCTCCCCGCATCAGGCACAGCCAAGCGTGCAGCGACAACTTAACATGCCAAATAGGTTCCGGGACCGTTCCTGATCCCATAACAGAAAAGCCCGCCTTAACGGCGGGCTTTTTTTGTTCGGGTAGGTACTTGATACGTCAAACCTCAACCTGAGATATTACGTCCATATCAGTGAATTTGTCTCGCAGATCGTCCAGCATTGATCGCCCCTTCTTCAACGTGCGGTCAACGACCGCGCGGGCTTCTGGAGTGTCGGGCACGTCCTTTAAGGCCAAATCTAATTGTGCAGTTGCCACCGCTTTTCGTTGTGGCCTCCGTGTCGAGCGAACAGCGGAAACGGAAGTGTCAGCTGAAGGCGCTTTTCGAGCCAACCTGCGTGATGATCTGGGCCTATCATCCGGAGCCGGATCGTTTTGCTCTACGATCTGAGGCGCTGCAATTTCGACGTCCTGAACGATCGTTCTGTCAGCGGTTTCAACGCTGGCATCCTTCCCGACCGCAACAGGCTCAACGATTTCAGGTGACGCCTCGGCATCCACCTTCTCCGGGGGTGGCAACAAGCGTACCCTAGCTTTTTCTGCCGCGCGGGCGGCGTCCGCTTCCATCAAGCCAATGTCGGGGAAAACGTACTTATCCATAGCAGGGTTATGCGGAGGCATCGGCATAGGACCGGTTTGAGCCTCGAACATGGGCTTCAACTTTGCATCACTGAAGTATTTGATACGCTTTGCCCGGATCGGCATGTCGGCATCAACAATGATAATCACGTCATCCTTGGGCAGCCGGCGCGCTTCATCCTCTGACAACAAAGGCCGTTCTTCTGTTCGTTCGCTGACATTGACGCCATTGAAAGCACCTTGACCAATAGTCCGACTCTTGCTGACGACCCGCCGCGTCGTCATGCCTGTGGCACGAGACAGGTCAGACACCGTTTTTTCCTCAGAAGGCGTCAGATATAATTTTATCCCTGCGCCACCTTGGAGCGACAGGCGGACATTCTGCCCATAGATCTCGTCCAGCGCTGGAACCGTCTGCGTAACAATTGCCAAGTTGCCGCCGTATGACCGCAGAGTTTTGATCGACTCAGCTACGATCGGCATTTTTCCAAGTTTGTCGAACTCATCCAGCATGATTAGGACCGGCCAGGGTTCGTCCGGACCTGGCTCGCCAGCCCCCTGCAATGAAGAAATGAGATCGGAAAAAAACAATCTGATCAGCGGTGCGATTGCAGCAACGTCATCTGGCGGCACAACCAGATAAACAGTCTGAGGTTTTTTGCGGAAGGTCACAAACTCAAAATCACTATCATCAGTCAGAGCGCAAATGCGCGGGTTTGCCCACGTTCCAAGGCCCGAGCTGCTGAGAACTGAGAGGTATGCCGACAGGGTGCGTTCGGTGATATTCGCGAGCTTGTTGAACATCATCTTAGTGGCAGGATCTTCCGCTATTCGGGCATAGTAAGCGTACTGCGTCTTTGTCTCCCCGCCTTGAACCGCATAGCGGTAAATCTCCCCCAACGTGACGCGGGTTTTCTCATAAGCCAGCATCCCGCAAGCGACAAAAATATCCGTCGCGCCCGGTAGAAACTCCTCTGCCCCCTGCCCGGCTTGCAGGAACAGCTTGGCGATCTTTTGAAGCTCCATCATGCGCTGCGCAGGGTTCTTCATCTTGCCGACGCGTTTGAGGGGGTTGTATCGGTGCGACGGCGACTCCCAATCGGTCGGTGCAAAGCGATAGACCGTATCGCCCCGCGCTTTCCGGTGGCGTGACGTTAGCTCGAAGTTTTCGCCTTTCACGTCCAGCACTACGCTGCTGCCTGCATAGGTTAGGCAGTTGGGAATAACGAAGCCCACGCCCTTACCACGTCCCGTAGGCGCAACGATTAGGGCATGTGGATGCTCGGCAGATACAATAAAGGGTTGGTTTGAGCCTGGGTCACCCGTCTTTCCCAAAACAAAGCCTTTGGCGGGATTGGTTAAGAAGCGTTTGCGCTTCATTTGCCGTTTCGTCTGCCAGCTCGTCTTCCCAAAGCGTGTAAGGTCTTCTGTCGTCACCTTAGCAGCCAGCATGAAGCCCGCCAGGGTGGTTGCAATGACCACAAAGTTTATTAGGACATAGCCGCGTGGATCACGCGCTTGGATGTCACTGTACTGCGTAGCGATAAAAAAGAGATCGAGTTCGGCCAAGTCGTAGCGGTACTGGGCGAGACCCGACGCCAGCACGTAGCCAATCAGAAAAGCGAAGAAACCAATAAGGAGAACCCCTACTAGTTGGCGCAGCCTGCCTTCAAGTCTGGTCATGGGATTACTCCTTATCCAAAATCGTGACCGTCTTGCTCATGACCACGCCGCTCATGACGGAGGGCTTGCTCATGCTTGACGGCCGCAACATTGTGTTGCGCGATTGCGTGGGAGTGATCACGGCTGCTACCGATATTCTGGTCAGCCTTCAGGTAAGCGATGGCAAAGTCATGCCGCTGAGCCGTGCCCATTCCTGGAATGTCGGGCGCTCTTCCGTTCTGCATGTCACGAACTGCATCCTGCCCAAGCGCACGTTCGACTGCATCGACAAGCCGGCGCGACTCGTCAAAAGTCATGTTGCCACCTCTCGCCGCAAGTTGCTTGGCTTCATCGAGTGCGGCGGCTTTATCGCGCTCCTGACTCTGTGCTGCACGTTCCTCTTGCTCTCGCACACGATCCATCTGGATAGCTGTGAACGCTCGCTGAATATCCTCGTCAGGCATCCTGCGTTCTGTCGCAGGCACATAGCCTTCGGGACCGCGCGCGTCATTTGCGTTCCGGTCCCATGCCTCGGAGGCAAGCTCCGCATGATCCCGCGACCTGTCAGCAAAATCAGTGAACGCGTCGCTGGCTGCTGCGACCTCGTTCTGCCCCTGCTGTCTCGCTTGGCTGTCTTCTGAATAAGGCCAGTTGAAATCAGTCCGTTCGAACTGCTGGACAAGGCGTCTAAAGTCCTGACGCTCGCCAGTCGAATGCACATCGACTGCCTCAGTGCGGTCAATGCTCTGATCGCGTAGCGCGTCTTCAACCCTGTCATAAATATCGCTGACATGATCACGAGCCTTCTCCAGCCCCTCACTGGTCGCGAGGTCATAGCCGTTCTTGTCAGCGACGGCATGCAAGTCTCGTTCAACCCACCGGCTTTCCAGCGCCGCCGTGGTGGCAGTCATTTCAATGCGCGCTGAAACCTCCCGCGGGTCAATGCCACTACCTTCCAGGGCAGCTTCCAGCCTGTCCGGCGCCAGATCACGTTGCATGTCGCGCGCCACCTTTTCGGCATAGATGCTGTCAGATGCAGGGCTAGTCAGGGTGCGGGTCTGCTCCCCAAGAGGATTCAACTCTCGGACGCTGCGCAGCATGTCATCCACGTCCTTATCCATTTGCGCCCGTTGCTCAGGTGGCGCTCGATCAATGCTGCGGTCGATTTCTTTGATCGTAGAGCGCAATGCTATTAGCTTTGCCTCGAATTGATCGACGTCCCGCTCCAATGCCGGGTTGGCCTCAATGGCCCCTGCCCTATCGCTCATGTCTTCACCTTTCTCAATTTGCTGCGCCATGCGCTCCAATGCGTTTGCCGTAAGGGTATTCCCAAGTCGGTCAGCTATGCTGCCAAGGCTGCGATATGTGTCTGCAACCTCGGACAGTCTTTGCTTGATAAAATCGCTGTCCACGCGCTCGGCCGCGCGATCTTGGGTCTGGCTAGGTCCAATCGCACGGACCTCCCATTGCGTGCGAGTAAAGGCCACGTCCTTACCGGCACGATTAGTAAAGCTGGTAACTTCTTTCCCTCGATTGGTGATTGCAATGGTTTGTCCTGTGTCGACATTTGCCTCGGCCATTGCCCGACCCAAGCCACTGCCCCACATTTCCTTAATACCATTTTCAGTAGCCAGCTTAACGTAATAACTTGGTGTATTCTTAGGGTCATGACCATAAGGGGACTTGCCATGCTCGATCAATTCACCGCGCAAACTCTTTCGTAAATCTATCGAGCTAAGCGCGTCCTCGGTAATGCCACGCGAAAACCGACTAGTGTTGATCATTTCAACTCCAGCCGCCCGCCCCCATTCGACCATCGCATCTTTAAAGCGGTCATAAGAAAGCTCTCCGTCTTTTTCTAGATAGAAAAGCTCATTTTCTTGATTGCGCCGGTCTACAATAATGTGGGCGTGCGGATGATCACGATCCGTATGTATGCCAGCGATATAATTCCAACGGCCATATCCTTGCCCTATGAGCTCATCACATACTCCACGCGTGATGGCTTTAACCTTCTCGGTGTCAGTCCCTTTGGGAAATGACATCATCAAGTGCATCGAGTTCCCGTTCTCGATCTTACCGCGCCAACCCTCAGACCAATCGGTAGCAAGTCGTGAAACCTGACGACCTGTCAGCTCCTTGCCGCCATCGTGCCGGTAACTAGGGTCGATAACGTGATCCGACTTTCCCAAGACGTAATTCATCTGAGCCTTTATGTCGGCACGGTTGTAGCATCCTCCGCTGCGGATGATCTTGAACACAGCCTGGGGAGTGTTTGCCTTGCGAACATTGCTAAGAAGCCGCGTGACGGAGCCGCCCCCACCCCCAGATTTGACCCTCCGACCAGACCGGACATGGTGATCATCAAGGAAATTGGTGACGATGCTGCTTCGCTGTGCCATCAGTCCAGCGCCTTCAAAATTTGATCAAGGCGAGCTTTGCGGCGGCGGGCTTTCGTCACAATTAGCTTTGAAACGAGGTCAGATACAGCCTTAAGCTCATCCCTCATGGCGACGATTGTAGCCAGATCATGTGGCGAAATTTCTGCGCTGCCGGAGACAAGCGCCTTACGATTAGCGTGATAGGCAAGCTGATTTAGGTTGTTGCCAACGCGGCGAACCTCCTTAGATAGCTCGGCTCCGATCTCAATCAGGTCATCGTCTGGATCAAAAAAGCCCGATGCACGACGCAGAGCCTTCTTTGCAAATGCTGCTCGGGTCATGCCGAACCGCCCCGCTTGAACATCAAGGGCGCGCATTTCGTCGCTTTCCAAGCGAACACCAAGAACCTTTGTCTCGATCCTTGCTATCGGATCGCGATGCAGCCTGGCCGCAATCATCTGAACGGCGCGGCGGCTGATCCCGTAGGTTTTGGCAAGCTCATCTGTCGAGATGTTCTTCGCCAAATCCTGCACCAGTCGCCGCTTTTCGTCAGCATTTAAACGCCTTTGGGGCCGTTTAGATGGTGGCGAAGTTAACATGTTACATTTCCCGCCATATTCTTCCATTCAACCATAGGGCGTTTCCGCACCGCTGGCAAGAAAATGCCCGCGGAAAGGCCCTATGGTTGAAGTCCGTTTCGGTGGCCGCCCCCAGGGCGGACAGGTTCGGGCGATCAGCCCGAAGCCGCGATATGCATCGCAGATCGCGCCTTGCAGCCTCTCGGGTGAGCCATGCTATTGCCCATCCGCACCCTTCCCA
Source organism: Paracoccus sp. Arc7-R13 (assembly GCF_004010775.1). Taxonomy (NCBI): domain Bacteria; kingdom Pseudomonadati; phylum Pseudomonadota; class Alphaproteobacteria; order Rhodobacterales; family Paracoccaceae; genus Paracoccus; species Paracoccus sp. Arc7-R13. The sequence goes on from NZ_CP034814.1 coordinate 26,882, forward strand.
ACAGGCGCAGACCCTTCTCAGAGGCCACAGGAGGGCCGCTGAGTACCCATACCGGACCTGCCAGCCAGGGTGGGTGCGGCCAGGGGTTCTTTCCGCCCACACGGCGCGTTTAGGCTATGGGTTGGATTGGCGATCCGAACCAACAACAGATTGCGGGCTCCACGCCAACAGAAACAGCCTAAACATGGTGATATGGCGATATGGCGATATGGTGAAGTGGCACAGTGGCAACATGGCTTAGCGACATTCCGGCAATCCGGTAAAGTGGCGCTGCGGCATTGCGGCATTCCGGCAAAGCGGCGAAGCGGCATTGCGGCTATATGGTCCTATGGCGTAGCGGTATTGCGGCGCTACGGTATAGCGGCTTAGCGGCTATGTGGCATTTAGGCGAAGTGGCGCAGTGGCATTCCGGCGATACGACATTGTGGCGATATGACAACATGGCATAGTGGCGATGCGGCGATGCGGTTTTCCGGCTTGATGGCTATCCGGCATTATGGCGATATGGTCATATGGCGAAGCAGCATCATGGCGACGCGGCATCATGGCAACATGGCGAAGTGGTGATATGGTAAAGCGGTAATGTGGCGATGTGGCATCACGCAACGCCACCAAATAGCGACGTGAGGGACAGAAGATGAAAGTAATTTCACTGATCGGGCAAAAAGGGGGCGCAGGAAAAAGCACTGTCGCCCGCGTTCTTGCATCCGCAGCCGTTCTCGAAGGTAAGCGCGTTTTGATGCTCGACTGCGACCCAAACAAAAGCACTTACTCCTTTTATCAAAAGCTGATGCGGAACGATCCGACCTCGGCAGAAAGCGTGACTGCCTTTCACTGTGCCAACACTGAAGAAATGGAACGTCATATCATCGAGGCCGATGAAACGGGAAATATAGACTACTGCATCATTGACACCCAAGGCGACCTTGTGAATTGGGTAGATGATGTGATTGAGCTTTCTAATAGGGTAATCATACCCGTCAAGGTTTCTGAAACCGATTTTACAGTGCAGTTGGAAACCTACAAACGATACGTCGCTTTGCGTGATGCCGTAGTTGACCCGTCCAAGTTGCCGCCAATTATGTTCCTACTGAATCAGATTAAGCCAGGCGTCAAATATCCTGCTTCGCTTCGTGACTTGTTTGATGAAATTGCAAGTCATGACAGAATGCTGCGCTTCTACCTGCAAGAGCGCAATGTGTATAACCAGACCGATCAGGGCATTCTTTTAGGGGAATACGCTAAACGCGTCGAAGCAACGTCGGTTGGAAAAGTCATGCCAAAATACATGACGCAGGCAATGGACGAGGCGAAAGAACTACTAACCGCAGTTGAGGAGGTTACCGTCAATGGCTAGTCTGCCGCCCCCCCGCACGGATCGCTCCCCTCGACGTGGCTTGCAGCTCAAAGAAGGCACTAAGTTGCCTGACCCACCTAGCTTCGAGAAGGTCAGCACAAAGAGCGAGATAGACGGTGAAGCCAATGCCTCTACTCGACCCTTGCCAGAGCAAGAGAAAGCAGAAGCCGTCGAACAGAAACCAGAACATGCGCCAGCAGCGGCTGAAGAGCCGCAAGACAAGCAGACCCGTAAGACTGAACAGACCGGCTCAAGGCGCAATCTCACGAGAGGGCAGGGGGATACCCCATTAGCGCCCGAAGAAACGACGCGTCATGCCGCCCCCTCGGCGGCAGCGGACACGCAGTTCGTCACAATCCGATTGGGTTTTGAGCCCAAGGTGAGGGAACTGGCGGAAAAATGTTGCCAAGCAACGGGGGCCGCTCTTCCTGATTTGGTCGGCGTTGCAGCCCGCAAGATGATCGTCACGGATGCTGATTTTGAAGCCAAACCGCTATGGCCTGCGCCTACTCGCTCACGCCCGATCGACTATACTCTGCGGGTGAAGTGCAAGCTGTCCTCGTCCTTGCTCAACAAATGGTCGAAGAAACTTGATCCCCTCGGTGTAAAACAGCCCGGTGAAATCGCCTATAATGCTGTTCAACACGCATTTAATCGCAGTGCCCGACGCATCATTTCTGAGCTGACAAAAGCTCAGTGATGCTTGCCGTATCCCTCAAGGAGCGAAGAAAAATGTCAAACTCGGCCCTGATTGCCATTGCCGCACTATTTGCTGCAGCCGCCGTGCCAGCGGGCGCCGAACAATGGGACGTGACAAAGGACAAGAGCCTCGTAGTCCATCGTCTTGCTGCCACTGATCTTCGCATGACAGTCGTATGCGACCCCGAGGGGGCATTTTCACCGCCGCAAAACTACCTCTTTGTCGAACGTCGCGGCCAACGTGTCGAAACCGGACAACTGACAGTTTCGGAGGGTGATGATACGGTGAACCTTCCGATCATCGGGGCCGCCGCCGTTCCAACTGGCAATGTTGAGAACTGGAATACAGCTATGGACATGCTGTTCGGGGGCAGGGGGGTCAACGTCGCTGTAGGTGACGTGGCTGCCCAACTTCAAGCAGAAAGCCTCGCAAATGTCTGCACAGCCAGATAGGAGGTTTCCCCCATGCCGTTTCCGCTGTCAATTCAGAGTATTGATGCAATTGCTGACGTAATAAGCGGGGGCGTATCTGGCGACGGAACACCCCCAATTGGCATCTATCGCAGCGCCGCCAAGATTGAGAAATTTATGCGGAGCTGCAACGTCACGTTTGAGGTTGATGGCTCTCGCGTACCTTCCCTTGTCCAATGCCTTACCGAGCTTAACAACAGCCCGGAGGCCCAGCTAAAGCTTTCCAGGATCATTGAAGCATCAGCTGATCCCCGTGACTTCTTTCATGACCCAGAGCGGCATGCCTTTGTTCTCGAATTTCTCAACCGCGCGCTAGGCTTCGACGGCTATGAGGTTCAACAACATGGCGGGCGGATGCGTCTTATCGAAGCTGGTAAGGGCGGGGCCGTCATTGCAGAACTGGCCGGACTGTCCGGAGTAATCGACTTCGACACGGTGAGCCGGGATCTAGATCGCGCGCTAGTCAGCAGCCAGACTGACCCAGAGGATGCCGTCACTGCAGCCTGCAGCACTGTGGAAAGCGTATGTCGATCCATTCTCATCGAGCTAGGGCAACCACTACCTGCGAAAAAAGACGTGCAGGGCCTTTATAACGCGGTGAAGCAACCTCTTGGCTTGTCTCCTGATCGTTCAGACATAGACCCTCTGATAGCAGGCGATGTACGGCAAATTCTGTCAGGGCTTGCCACGGTTATTGCAGGGGTAGGGGCGCTTCGCACGCATGGCGGGGATGCACACGGCAGAGAAAAAGGCTTTGCCCGAATAGATGCGCGGATTGCCAGATTATCAATCCATGCAGCAAGCACCGCTGCCCTATTCCTTATCGAGACATGGCAACGCAAATTCCCATCTCGCCCACTTCCCAGGGCAGAGAACCCATGACCGTCCAAGAGCAACGTGCATTGACGATGCTGTAAGCCAACAGGGTTATAGCCTGTCTTGCACTAGTATATACCGCATGGTATATATAGGTAACACAGGCAGGGATATACTTATGACAATGCTCATCAAAGGCGATGAAATTGACGACCTTGTGGCGAAATACTGCGCTTTAACTGGGGTGAGGAACAAGAGCGAAGCCGTGCGCCAAGCACTGGCCGCCCAAATTTCTGCATTGTCGCAAAAGGAAAGCCTCGCTGATCGAGTCGCCAGTATCCAGAACCGCGCAGCGGCCTTGGGCATCGTAGCTGACAGTGCCGATGACAAAGCTTTCATGGACGCTATATGGGGCGATGAAGACTGATGTTCGTTGATGCAAGTGCCCTTGTCGCCGTCCTAAAAAATGAACCAGACGCTCCAGCTCTGCTGAAGGCGATGGAGGCGGCGCGTGGGAAGCTCCGTGTGTCGCCAGTCGTTCGGCTTGAAGCGACTCTTGCCGTTGCCCGGATACGCCGGGATGCGCGAAGCGCAGGCCCGGCGACGGCCGAAGATTTTAAGATTGCCGCAGAGCTGGTCAACGATTTGCTTGAAGCCATCCAAGCACAGGAAATGATGATTTCGTCAGCCATGGGAAATGCGGCGATCGAGGCGCTTGCGACCTATGGGAAGCTAGTAGGGCATCCGGCGCAGCTAAACATGGGTGACGCACTGTCTTACGCGTGTGCCAAGTCCCATGCCGTGCCCTTGCTCTACAAAGGCAACGACTTCTCCCACACGGATCTTGCCTAACTACATCGGCCGCGCCAGCGGTTTACCACAGCCGCCTCGCCTCCCTTCGCTCCATGAAGGCGCGTCCGGCTCGGCGGCTGCAAGCCCTGGCCCAAGGGCCAGGGTGGAAAACCGCCCTCGCACTGGTAAGAACACTGGCACCCAAAAAAAAACCGCCCCGTAAGGGGCGGCAAGTTGTTTCCTCGCCACGAGGAAAACTGTCTGGTATCAGCAATGCGTGATTTGTCGCAATGCGTCAACCTCGCGGGACACGCGCTACCTGCGCCGCCAGTCCCACGGCATGTCAAAACTCCCCTCCCAAATGCCGCGCCTGGCTCTGCGGGCAGCATTCTCGGCGGCAATGTATTCACCGCTATATTGGCGATAGGCGACGGCCTGGCCTGAGTAAACGAGCGCGGCGTTCATATCTTCCTCCCCGACAAAGCACTGCCCAATCACCCGCCCGTAGCGATCCATATCACGCTGTTCACATCGGACGGGCTGATCGCCAATCCACTCAGTTAGCCAGCGTGTCGCCATGTCGCCGCAGCGGTATGACCGGCTAGAACGATCCCGGCAAAGCTGATCGCCCTCCGGCGCGTCAACTCCATGCAGTCGGATAGTTTTGAGGCTGATGACAAAGGTATCTGCATCCACAATGCGCGGAATGCCCTCGATTACTCGCGATCCGTCAGCAGAAGGGGCGCTGCGCCGGTCTGCCTTGCCGGTCAGATCGTCCAGCAAATCGCCATAGTCACCCTGAGACATGACGGCCAGCGCAGCCAGTGCGGCCAGGATCGGCAAGGCAGACCGGCGCAAACGACGGCGCAGGGGACTACGGATGGGGCGTTTTCGCATAAGGGGCCAACAGACTTCTGAATAACGAACACAAAAATAGGGTTCGCGGGAATTACATGATCCTGTGCGAAAGGGGCAACCGCTCGGCTTGCTCGACCCTGCACGGGTACTTAGGTGTTAGATGCCTCGCCCGGCTGTGAGGGCAGGACGAGCCGGGGGGGGGTTTCAACCGGCCCCATGCTGCGTCAGGAAGCGGCGTCCGATACCAAAGGTATCGCCCTTCCTGACAAGCGCCCACGCTTCTGCAAGACGCTGTTCCAAAATCATTCTGCTCATGTGTTTATCCTCTCGCGGCCCCATTTCGGGAAGCGTCAGCCCGCGCCTTTTGCGGGCTGACTGGATTGCCTGAATGATTAGGAGGCAGTGGCTTGCGGACTGCGGCGCACAATCCGACCCAACAGAGGCGTGGCGTTCGGAAGGTCCCGCATTTCACGGTCAGGCCGACGCTTGTTGTCAGCTCCGATCAACCACCCCTCGCGATGCGCGACAAAGACGGACTCGAAAATGTCTTTAGGGGTCATCTGCCAAGGAAACAGCACGGCTTCGTCACTGTCGGAAATGACAAAGATCCAGCCTCCGGTGCCATGCTCTCCGCGGAAGGCAATGGCGTCGGCGGAACAATCGAACAAACGCCATGTCTTATAGGGCTGTGCGGACATATCTTCAGCCCTCCACGGTGAAAACGACAGTTTCACCATCAACCGTGTACGGCACGGCCTTGCTCAACAGGCTCTCGAAGGCGTCGGACGGGACACTCGAAAAGGTCGTGCAGAACAGATCGAGTAGCCGCTGACGATCCTGTTGAAACGCATAGCCGTTGATTGCCCATGCAAGAATGCCGGGGGTGTGGACTGCGGGGGAAGAACCCAAGCGATAAGTAGTCATTGTCGTTTCCTTTTCGTGGCGATGGCGTGGGGGCTTGGTGCCTCCTTCCGCCGATGGGCTGCGCCTCGTCGGTCTGGTCTGACGAATACGCATGTATTCGGCGGAACAGAGTGAGGAGGGCGAAGCCCGACAAACGGGCCTGGGCGGTTCTGTCAAAGGATCGGAGCCGGGGGGTGGTGCGGCCCGCAGCGCAAAGCGCGAGGACACGGCCCCCGGTGGAGACGACGCCGCAGGCGGCGCTTGTCTTTTGACAGGGCCGATCAGGTCTGTTGGCGGATATGAAATGAAAGATCGTCGGGGTGGGGGTGAGCGCGGGCCTTGGCCCGCGTCGATCCCCAGGCCCGTCCGCAGGATCAAACACAAGCCCGGCGACCAGCCGGGCTTTCTCAATCCTTTATCTTAGGCCGGAGCTATCCAGCCTGCCGCGCTTCGCGGCGGGCCTTGCAGGGTGGCGAGCTGGACGCGCCATCATAGAGCGAAGGGAAGCGAGCCGCCCTGTGGGAAGGTCCGGCCTTGCGCGAGCGATCGTGACCCGAAGGGCCGAGACTATGCCGCTGGCCTGACTATTGGGCCCCTGCACGGGCAGGCTCGGAACGAGACAAGCGGGCAGGACCAGGCGCAAAGGAAGGGCAGGGGCATAGGCTCGGGGCGCAGGCCGGCCCTTGCCGGCCAAGCCTAGAGCGCGGTCCCGGCCATGGGGCGGGATTCGCTCTAGAAATCTTGGAGAAGCCATGCCTTTTTAGTGCAGCATGACTTAATGCAGTTCTTCTGGCCTATTTCCTAGGGTGTCCACTTGAATACTATAAATCCATCCTCCTCTTCGACAGAAAAACGTCAACCTGATTTGGGAGATTTTAGCTTATGTACGACGTTAGCTGCTCTTTGTTATATAATCGCTGCCTCGCTTGGAAGCGGGAGTTACAAAGATATGCTTTCTGGAGGATTTGCTGAAGCTTTCACATTTTTCCTAATAGTTACCTTATCTCTTTTGACTTCCTTTTTTCTTCTTGTGCTAATGGAATTTTCTACTGGTCTAATCCACCTTCACCAAGTTCCAAGCTATGACATTCCCGCACTCAAATCAATAAGGAATTGGCTTATCTTTGTAGCTGTTTTGTTTCTTTTATGCGGAATTGTAATTTATTTTGATTTTGTACCATGGTTCAATAATAATAAAATAGCATGGGTATTGATCTTCTCTGCCGCAGCAGGAATATTTGGTACTTTTTCGATCTTGTCTTTCGTTGTGTACGAGATTTTTAAGCTGGGCTTAATTTATTTTCTATACCTTGGTGTTGCGTTTCTTGTTTCATGTTTGATTTGGCTTAACGCTTATAGAGACGCTGAAAAAGGCGCACTAGTTGCAGACAGTGAATATTGTTATTGGCTTGGATCATCTATTACAGAGAATACCATTGGAGATACCAGAGAGGAAATGCTGTCGTTAGCTACCGCAAAACAACGGTATACAGATGATAGAGCGTGCAAAACGCTTACAGATAACCATATCATTCATCAGCGTTACTTAACTAAGCAGTAATTTCGGCACTGGCGCGCTCTAACTTCCCGCCCGGTTGCCCACAGGCTGACGCTCGATCCCTTTGGTCTTGCTTACAGCCTGCTCCGGCCCGCTGCGTCCACTCCCAAGGTCGTTCCCTTGCGGGCTGGACAACCGGGCTCTGTTCGGAAGCTCGACCTTAAAAAGAGGCACAAGGCGCGGCATCGCCGCGCCTTTCGGTTCTTGGCCGGAACCGGCCTCCGGCGCGGATAGCGCAAGGTCTGGTTGCGGGGGCGCCGCAGGTGCCTCCGCAACCAGACACCATACCCTCTCAACGAGAAGGGGCCGATCCCGGCCCCTCTGGCGCTGCTTAGACGCGGCGCACTCTGACAATCTTGGTACGTACTCGCGCGGTGCTGAACGTGTCGGGCGGCAAGGTTTCCAGATGCTCGGCCTCGGGATGCTCGAACGTGACCGGCACCAGGGCTACCAAATTTGCCGCCTCGACGTGGCCGCCTCGCCCTAGAAGGGTCAAAGCCGCTGCAACATGCTTCCGCACATCACGAAACGGCGGGTTCATGATGATGCGGGGAAACTCAGTGCGGCCTTTCACTTCGTCGGCGTATTCCAGAAAACAACGGTTAATGGTCGGGCCGATGCTGCGAAGCGATGCGGCAAGTTTGTGATGCCGTTCGATCATCGTCAGTTCTTGCGCGCTGTGGCCGGAGGCGATCAACGCGCGCGCGAGCTGGCCGGTCCCGGCGCTTGGCTCTAGCGTCAGATAATCTCCAACCGGGCCAAGATAACCCACCATGCGCCGCGCCACGTCGTCGGGCGTGACGTGGCATTCCGTGGCGCGGTCAACTGCGATGACTTCGGGCGCTTCTGCCATTGCGAGGGCGGGCGCGTCCCGTCGTGCCCTGACCGGAATGGTCAGGGGCTTGGCGGGACGGGTGTAAATCGCGGGGCGCTTCACGCTGCGGCCTCCATGTCTTGAACGCTGGCCGGGGCGTCGTGCTGCTTTTGGTCTGTGATAAAGATTGCAGCCCATCCGGCCATATAGCGCGGGCCTTCGTGGTTCGGGTTCGGGGCAATCCTGACACGAAAATTGCCGCAGGTCGAAAGGCGGGTGCCGCGCTGCTCGGTGTGGATTTTGGCATAATCTGCCTTGGTCATTTCCACTTGCGGCAGGTTCTCGGCTTCCCTGCGCCAAGGGTTCACGACAGAGATTGTGCCGCTCTCGGCTTTGAAATTCAGGATCGGCGGCTTGGCGGGCTTGCTGGCCGGGGGCAGGTAGCCGCAAGATTGCATCAGATCGCGCCATTCGTCGGCGGAAAGTTTGACGCTGCATCCTTGGGCGATGTGGGCGGGCAGGGGGGCGGCACATTCGACGGTGAACAGGTCGGCATCGACCTTCGCGCCCTTCGGCTTGTCCGCGCCATGCTCTCGGACGAACATTTGCAGCAGGGTCGGGGAAATCTCGCCTTCGTAGCGCGGCACGTCGCCCAACATGTCCCGTTCATATGCAAGACGGTTCAGGGTGTGCGCAATCCAGCGGCCCAGGTTGTCGCTCTCGATGGTGGCGCGCGCTCCAGCCATCGCCTTTTCGCGGGCCTCCTGCGGGGTTATCTCGCCACTCTCAACGGCGGAATAAAGGTTATAGGAATGCAGATCGCCGCGACCCAAGCCAAGGCGGATCAGGTTGTCGGTCGTCAGCTTGCCCCACACTTCAAGCGCCTTGTGCGCCGTGTTCAATTTGCGCTGTAGGTCGCGCAGTTCGGCTAGAAGCGTCTTGATGCGGCCCGCGCGCACTTTCGGATCGTTCTTGCGATTGGCATGGCGCTCGACGCCTTCGGCGCGATATTGCCAGTATCCGATGGCTTTGTGCGCCTTTACAGCCTTGTCCATTGCGTTGTGCATCCGCTCCTGCGTCTTGCGGGCCTTCCGCTCGGAATGGTGGCCGACAAGGATGGGCTGCCCGAACTCGAAAGCGCGCGACAGCTCGTCGGCGGCGCGGGAAAAGGCGCTGGCCTGCGTGGCGCGCTTGTCCGCGATGGCGTCCAGCCGGTCGGCTTTCATCTGCGCGCGTTCGGCCAGAGTCATTTCCTCCGGCTCAATCTCGCCCGCCAGTTCCAGCGCCAAATCCTCACGGGCGCAGGACCATGAGGGGGCAACGAAAAGCTCCTGTTTGGGTGCCCATTTGAAGCCTGCGGCCTTTACCCGCTCGTAGGTTTCGGCATCAAGGCGGGTGGACGGATAGAGGCGGATTTTGTTGTCTTCGGGCGAGTAGGTTGCGGAAATGGCAGTCATGTGATCTTTCCTTTTCGTGGCGATGGCGTGGGGGCTTGGTGCCTCCTTCCGCCAATGGGCTGCGCCTCGTCGGTCTGGTCTGACGAATACGCATGTATTCGGCGGAACAGAGTGAGGAGGGCGAAGCCCGACAAACGGGCCTGGGCGGTTCTGTCAAAGGATCGGAGCCGGGGGGTGGTGCGGCCCGCAGCGCAAAGCGCGAGGACACGGCCCCCGGTGGAGACGACGCCGCAGGCGGCGCTTGTCTTTTGACAGGGCCGATCAGGTCTGTTGGCGGATATGAAATGAAAGATCGTCGGGGCGGGGGTGAGCGCGGGCCTTGGCCCGCGTCGATCCCCCGGCCCGTCCTCAGGATCAAACACAAGCCCGGCGACCAGCCGGGCTTTCTCAATCCTTTATCTTAGGCCGGAGCTATCCAGCCTGCCGCGCTTCGCGGCGGGCCTTGCAGGGTGGCGAGCTGGACGCGCCATCATAGAGCGAAGGGAAGCGAGCCGCCCTGTGGGAAGGTCCGGCCTTGCGCGAGCGATCGTGACCCGAAGGGCCGAGACTATGCCGCTGGCCTGACTATTGGGCCCCTGCACGGGCAGGCTCGGAACGAGACAAGCGGGCAGGACCAGGCGCAAAGGAAGGGTAGGGGCATAGGCTCGGGGCGCAGGTCGGCCCTTGCCGGCCAAGCCTAGAGCGCGGTCCCTTGGGGCGGGTGGTCTAGGGCTTCTCGCCCTAGACCACCCGCCCCAAGGGACGCCGCGATAAAAATTTGTTCTGCTCGTAAATGGAGATTAGCGCAAATGATCCATTGCCGGTGACATGCGCGCAATTCCAACGGTCTCATAGGTGCCCGTTTTCGGGTTCAGCACAAACAAGCCGTTGCCGCGCAACTCCACCGTCAGCACGCCGTCAGGGCTGGATAGCTTATCGAAACATGCCAGCATCTTTTCCACCATATCGCGTGTCACTTCCGCCTTGGCGTCCTGTCCCATCTCGCGTGTCGAAAGCATAAAAATACCTTTCTTAATAACTACGCTGGAAGACATATTTGATTTGGCGGCCTGTACCACGAGGTAGACCAAAAGGACTGTTCAAAAGAACAGTATCACGTTTTTTCTTGACACGCGCGTCAACTTTCCGCTGCGCCGTCAGGTGCAGCTCGGCCCGAAGGGCCGGGCCGGGCGGGGGGGTCGGCGCAGACGGCCGCCCCGCCAGGTCATCACTCCCCGCCAAAAAGAAGCCCCGCTAGATGCGGGGCTAGTTGAACGTTCGCCGCGGAAGGATGGGCAGGGCTGCGGTCTATTGAACAGGATCGGCGGCGGGAAACTCGGTGGCTGCCGGGGCTGGCCGCAAGCGGACACTCTGATGTGTCCATGCTGCGCTGTGCAGTTTTTGCTGCGCGTCTTTGAAAGGCAGGGGATCGGCATGCAGATCAACCCATGCAGTGCCGTTCCAGTGGGTTGCGATATACAGCGACATTGAAATCTCTCTAGTCTGAAAATGCTCGGTATGGGGCGGCTAACGCCGCCCCTCCGGTTCGGTATGAATCAGAAGCAGTCCGGGGTCCAAGCCTCGATGCGGGCTTTCTTCTCCGCGTCGATCTTCCATGCCTTCTGATACTCGGCATCGCTGAACAGCCGCTCCATGCACTGCGCTTTCTCGGCCTTCTTCTGCGCCTTGTGCGCCTTAAAGCCGTTCCCCTGCGGATCGCAGCCCGTCAGGTCCAGATGCAGCGCGTCCAGATAATCGGCGCTGACGCGGCTGAAAAAGTTCTCGGCGGTGGGCGTCCAGACCTTGCGGATACCGGCCCCGGCATCGGCCTCGATCAGTCCGAAAAACTCCGCGCTGCCTGCACCATAGGGCAGGGTCCGCGCCACGCTCTCGACCAGCGCCGCGTTGCGGGCCTTCTTGCCAGCGGCGACGAACGTGCGGAAGGCGGTCGCCAGATCGTCAACCCGCAGTTCCGGGCGGCTCCATGCCTCATGTCCCGCAGGGGCATGGGTCAGCCGTTCGGAAAACTCCAACCCCTCGGGCTTGCTCGGGCAGTTGTTGGGGCGTCCCGGCGACAGGTCGAAAACATGGGTGCTGACGCCAGATGCCAGCGACATGCCGAAGGCCAGCAGGTCAAAGATCATTTCCGGCTTGTCCAGAAGCGCGGTCTGGATCGCGGCCAGCCGCACAGCCTTCATGTCCTCGACCAGCGCACCGGAATAGGGCGACTTGGGCGCATCCTCGATGCTGGCCGCGCCGTAGCGCGTTGCGGCATGTCCGGTCAGAACCTCTGCCTCAATTGCCTCGGCGCGATCCTCGGGCCGAACCCATGCAGCCGTTTCGCCCAAGGTGCCATCATTGCGGACATAGATGAAAACCCCGGCAACGGCGCGCTGCGCGTCGGTAAAGCCGCCTTCCATGATGTTTGTCAGGTCGGCAAATTCCGCTTGGCCCGCCTCGTCCAGAACGTCGCCCTCGGCCAGCTCTGCCAGTTCGTCGTAACGCTCGCTCTGTTCTTCGCTCAGGACGCCCGGAACAGGATAGATGCGGTCCAGCTTCTCGGCAGTGCCGTAGGGCACATAGCTGTCGGGCATGGCCTCGACCCACTTCCAGACTTCACCGATCTTTGCCGCTGCCTCGTCCATCTTCTCGGTGAACAGGCGGGCCAGCAGATCGCCATCGTGAAGCGCGGTCGTGTCGCTGAACAGATCGCGGTTCATCCGCCCGCCCGCTGTGGTATAGGCGTCCAGCCCGACAAACAGGGCGCGGCGGTCGGTGCCGCTGATCGCTTCGGGCTGCAAAGCCTGCTTGATGCGGTATTCGGACACGTCGCGGCCCATCACCTCGGCCAGAACCTGCAAGGTCAGGGCCTCGTCCTGGGACACGGTAAAGGCTTTCGCCATGCCAAGGCTGATTTGTCCCGCCTTCAAGGCGTCCAGAACAGCGGCGGGCAGTGCTGCCAGCGCAAGGCGGCGGTAAACATGCGCCTCGGTCTTGCCGAAGCTGCGGGCGATGGTGGACACGTCTGCGCCTGCCTCCTTCATCCGGCCATAGGCACGGATTTCATCGGCGGGTGCCAAGTCCTCGCGGGCGGCGTTCTCGGCGCTGGCCCATGCCCGCGCGGTGGCCTCGTCGGGGGCGATGCGGACGGGAACGGAGGCCAGTTCCGGGTGGCGCTTGGTCACGGTCGGGTCACGCTCGACCGCGCGGGCGATGGCGCGCAGCCTGCGGCCTCCGGCGACGATGCCGACGCGGCCATCTGCGTCAACGGTGCCGGAAAGGTTCTGGATCAGGCCGATCATGGCGAGGCTGTCGGCCAGCAGGTCGATCCCCTCCGGGTCCGCGTCCTGACGCGGGTTCATGTCGGAGACATAGAGTTGGGCCAGCGGGAAATACTGGATGGCGGCGGCGGTGATGATTTCGGTTTTCATGATCTGGTTTCCTTTTCGTGGCGATGGCGTGGGGGCTTGGTGCCTCCTTCCGCCAATGGGCTGCGCCTCGTCGGTCTGGTCTGACGAATACGCATGTATTCGGCGGAACAGAGTGAGGAGGGCGAAGCCCGACAAACGGGCCTGGGCGGTTCTGTCAAAGGATCGGAGCCGGGGGGTGGTGCGGCCCGCAGCGCAAAGCGCGAGGACACGGCCCCCGGTGGAGACGACGCCGCAGGCGGCGCTTGTCTTTTGACAGGGCCGATCAGGTCTGTTGGCGGATATGAAATGAAAGATCGTCGGGGTGGGGGTGAGCGCGGGCCTTGGCCCGCGTCGATCCCCCGGCCCGTCCGCAGGATCAAACACAAGCCCGGCGACCAGCCGGGCTTTCTCAATCCTTTATCTTAGGCCGGAGCTATCCAGCCTGCCGCGCTTCGCGGCGGGCCTTGCAGGGTGGCGAGCTGGACGCGCCATCATAGAGCGAAGGGAAGCGAGCCGCCCTGTGGGAAGGTCCGGCCTTGCGCGAGCGATCGTGACCCGAAGGGCCGAGACTATGCCGCTGGCCTGACTATTGGGCCCCTGCACGGGCAGGCTCGGAACGAGACAAGCGGGCAGGACCAGGCGCAAAGGAAGGGCAGCGGCATAGGCTCGGGGCGCAGGTCGGCTCTTGCCGGCCAAGCCTAGAGCGCGGTCCCGGACAAAGGACGGGATGCGACATGATCCCGGTTAGCTATGGGTTGACCTCCATGGGGATCTGGACACCCAGCTTGAGCGCTAAAGCCTCCAGTCCTTCTATGGACGCGTTGTAAGCCGTGCCAGATTTAGGAAAGTCAGTTCGCATCCTTCTGTAGAAAGCCAGTTGAACCGTCAGTTCTTCAATAGGATAGGTGCCCGCCCAATGGGTTCCAGACATTGTGAAAGTGGATTCGGTGTGCGTGATCTTCATCCGTCGATTTTGCCTGATACTGGCGGCAAGAGACAAGTTCGGATGAAAATCGAAAAGCTGAAACCAGACGCAACCGCCCGCCCGGTTGCCCACAGGCTGACGCTCGATCCCTGTGGTCTCGCTTACAGCCTGCTCCGGCCCGCTGCGTCCACTCCCAAGGTCGTTCCCTTGCGGGCTGGACAACCGGGCTCTGTTCGGAACCTCGACCTTATAAAAAAGCACAAGGCGCGGCATTGCCGCGCCTTTCTGTTCTTAGCCGGAACCGGCCTCCTGCGCGGATAGCGCCAGACCAAGCCGACCAGGGTATCTTTGCCCTGGTCGACTTGGTCACCTGAGCTGCGTTTGCCTTCGGTCAGGATGGGCTTTTCTTAGTGGTGCCAAAAGTCCCGCGAATATTTACGCCCTTGGATTGTGATGCGGTTCTCTTGGTCAATTGGAATCAAGTCGCGCGTCTGAGGCTGGCCGTTGGCGTCTATGGCATAAACGCTGCAGGTCAGGTTATCGTTGGAAAACCATGGCACCTGAAAACACCAGTTGCCTCGTCCACTCTCCCGGCTCTGAAAGTAGCCGTTCCAGTTGCGACACTCCCAGTTTCCGGCCCACCACGTTGCGCCGTGTTCGCTTTTGTTGATCGTATCGGGAAAAAGATCATCCATCATTGCACCGTTGTCCCATTGGAAAGGTGGCAGGGCCTTGCGGCCCTGCCTGCGGCATTCATCCAGCTTTGATTTCAGCCATCCGTTCGGTCAGCATCCAAAGGGCTCGGTTCAAGGAACGGTTCTGGTCGATCCCGGCAACCTCACGGGTACTCCGGCGAACGGTGCGCCCGTTGGCATCACGAACGCGGCCTGTAAGTCCGCCTTTGATCGTATTTTCCTGCACAACGTTGAAAGCCGTCCAAAGATCGGTGGCACGATCCGCAGAACGGCGGGGGCGCAAAAGGGCGTCAGCCTGAATGGCCGCGGGCTTGGCTTCGTCGGCAGTAGGAAAACGCAGCGTGTGGGCGGCTTCTGCCAGTGCCTCGCGCTCAATGTCCCGCAGGGCAATGGATTTCCAACGCGAAACCTGATCCACCACCACGGGGGCATCCTCTAGGACGCTGTAAGCGCCTTCGATAACTTCCCCGATGGCATTGCCGGAATGACGAACCCTCACCTCATTGAACGTCTCGCCAGTCATCAAGCCGTTTTCGCAAACGAACCGGAAAAACCCCGGCATCATGTGATAGGCACTTGTCCCGTCATTGGCATTGACCAGCACAATCTCAAAAGCATCGCCTTCGGTATTGGTCAAGGACCGGTGGCGCAGGCGCAGCATGTGCTTGGTGTATTCCGCTTTGCCTTCAATCCGGGTGCGTGCCTGAACGGCGCTGAACGGTTCAAACCCTTCGGCGCGCAAGCCGTCAAGAACCGTGATGGTAGGGACCGGCGCGAAGCGGGCGCTGCGGCTTTCGTGGGCGTCGGTCGCAAAAATCGACGGGACGGCTGCGCGAAGCTGCTCATCGCTAAGGGCCTCACCCCGGCCCGTGATGCGATTGCCTGCGCTCATGCCGCGCATAAAACGGGAAAAATTGTGAATGGTCATTGTCGTTTCCTTTTCGTGGCGATGGCGTGGGGGCTTGGTGCCTCCTTCCGCCGATGGGCTGCGCCTCGTCGGTCTGGTCTGACGAATACGCATGTATTCGGCGGAACAGAGTGAGGAGGGCGAAGCCCGACAAACGGGCCTGGGCGGTTCTGTGTGAACACCAAGCAAAATTGCCGTTTCCGTCACGGCTTTGCCTTTTAGGTGGCCCAACATCTCCGCCCGCTCCTTCCTGTTCCGCCAGTGGCGAAGCCATCCCTGCTTTTCACTTTGGATGACCTCATGTCATCCGAAGGGCAAAGCAGGGTGGGCGCAGCCCGACCTGCGGCCGGACGGTGATCTGACACACGGGGCCGGAGCGGTGAAATTGGGAGGGGCCCGCGCGCTTGCGCGTGGGAGGAACCGGATTTCTCCGTGGAGGCTGACGCGCAGCGGCACCAGAGCCCGTGTTCGGATCGCCGGCCGGATGGCAGGCGGAAAAAGAAATGAAAGATCGTCAGCCGTGCCAGAGCGAAGCGGAGGCGCGGCTGTCTCCTGGATCAGCGATCGCGGTGCCCGCGATCACCATATCTCTGAAAAAACAGCCTCTCGACTGCCAGGCAGCATCGACGCGAAGAGCCCAAAGCTGCCATTCTTCGGAAAACTGCACACGGTGCAAAATGTCAGATGAGAGGAAAAAACTCTACTGGGCCGCCATTAACGCGTATCGCGGCAGTGATGACCTTTCACATGTCTTCTGATACTGCGCGGCATAGAACGAGAGCCACTTGCAGGAAAACATGAATCATCCCATCCCTTCTGATATGAGCCGCAACACCTTGTTCAAAGAAGGTGACGTGTTCGTCCTGTTTGGCGAGTTGTTCGGGCGGGGATACGCCACAGGTCTTGTTGACGAGGCCCGCAAGGCAGGCATGAAGATCGTGGGAATCACGGTCGGTCGGCGGGAAGAGGACAACGCCCTCCGCGCACTGACGGCCCAAGAACTCGCAGAAGCCGAGGAGAGACTTGGCGGCACGATCATAAATGAACCTCTCATGGCGGGCTTTGATCTCGACGCACCCGTTGGGCAGCCTACTCCGACCGAGCTTCTCAACAGGATGACAGTGGAGTCGTGGGAGGCCGACAAGCTTGACTGGGCGCATATCGAGATGTGTCGGAAGCATGGTGTCGACCGCTTCAAGACCACACTTGGTCGCGTCATGCGCGAACTGGACGGCATGATACCGGACGGCAAGAACGTGCTGTTTGCGCACACGATGGCGGGGGGCATACCGAAGGCAAAGGCGTTTCTTGTAATCGCGAACCGCATCTACAAGGGCCGTGGCGCGCGGCACATGTCCTCGCAGGCCTTGATCAAAAGCGATCTGGGCAAGCTAATTCTTCAGAACTTCGATGAAGTTTCTGCTAACACCTTCCAGCACTTACTTGACGCCAGTGCCCCTATCTGCGAGCGGATCGAGGCGTCGGGAGGGCAGGTTCGCTATACGGCCTATGGATATCACGGGACTAAGGTGCTGATCGGCGATGAATATCGCTGGCAGACATACACGAACTACACTCAAGGCTATGCCAAGATGCGGTTAGAGGACATTGCCACCAAAAGTTGGGCCAATGGCGTGAGGGCAACTGTCTTCAATTGTCCAGAGATACGCACCAACTCCTCCGATGTGTTCGCAGGCATCGAACTGTCGCTGCTTCCTTTGCTACGCGCACTACAGAAAGAAGGCGGCGGCGCATGGGTCGAGGCTCTATGGAGCGAGTGTCAGGCGCTGCTGAAGGACGGCGTGACGCTGGACGATCTATTGCAGAAAATATCGGATTACCAAAACCACGAGGCGATGCAACGCTTCTACGACTTCGCCTCATGGCCCTTGCCCAACAGCCCGCAACAGGCAGAGCAGACGATCGGCACGTCGGGCGAAATCGTTCAACTGCACAAAGACCACAAAGCGTTGGTCAGCGACGTGTTGAGCTACCACGTCGTGACCGCGACCGGGCAACTTATCTTCAGCGAAACAGCTTCACCTGCCGGTCCCGTCTTGTGGCTGAACCATGATCTCGTAGCTCGACAGCTTCTCGCAAACGAAGACGCCTCGAAGACGGCGACGTAGCTTCCTATGGCAGCTCTGTCCCGCAGAACGGACGCCCGCGTCGGGACCGGGCATCGACGCAAAGAGCCCTTTTCCGACAGTCAGATGCTCGCCCCTACTAGGAGCGAGCTTGTCTGTCAGTTGGAGCAGATGTGCTTTTCACAATACCTGTGAAGGGCTTCCACGTCGCCGCTTGTGATCAAGGGCATGACCTCCCGCAACGTCTCTTCGGGCCAATCCCACCACTGCATTTCAAGTAACAGTCGGACGACTCCCTCCTCAAACCTGCTGCGAATGAACTTAGCTGGGTTACCACCGACAATCGCGTAGGGCGCGACATCGCGAGTAACCACCGAACGGGTGCCAATGACTGCGCCATCGCCAATGCTGACACCTGGCATGATGATTGCTTCTGACCCGATCCACACATCATTTCCGATCACGGTATCCCCGGCGGGCAAGAACCCATTTGTGGAGCCAGCAAACGCTGGAACCTCCGGCATCCAGTAGAAAGGAAATGTGCTGATCCAGTCGTTCCGGTGGCCTTGATTTCCCGCCATAATAAAGGCTGCGCCTGATCCGATAGAGCAAAAGCTGCCAATCAAGAGACGGTCAACACCCTCGTCCCGCATAAGGTATCGGGCGCAATCGTCGAAGCTGTGGCCATGATAGTAGCCTGAATAGTAGCTGAAACGTCCAACGACGATGTTTGGATTGGTGACCTGTTTGTCCAGCGTCACGCCCCGGAAAGGGTTGTCGAAGTAGTTTTGCATTTGAAGCCTCTGAATGATTGAGATGTCCGCGCATATGCAAACGGTGCGCGGCCGCAGATGACGGCGCGCAATTGCCCTGAGCATTAGCTCAGGGCGTCATTCAGATGGTTCGGTCCGCTAACTTCACTTGATCCCTGACTTGATGAAACTCTACTATTAAATAGATGGCCAACCACTAAACGCAAGTCTACCGACCGGCAGCTCCGTCCCGCATAGCTGCCGCCGCCGGGCCGCGACGGCCGCTGCATGAAGAGCCCTTCGCGGACAGTCGGGCGCTTTTTATCTACGGGGAGATCAAACGTCTAAACACATCATTCAGGTATGCCTGTTCATGGATGTGGAAGTGTGTGGTTCCAACTTTTTCAAAGCCCTGCCTCAGATAGAAGGCGATGGCGGGGGCGTTCTCGGAATTGGTTGTCAGCCAGACCGAGGGTGCACCTGCATCTAGTGCGTAGTTCAACCCTTGTTCCAGCAGCGCCCTTCCAAGTCCTTTGCCGTGATGGCGCGGCTGAACGTAAAGGGTCGATATCTCCATGGTGGAGCAACCTGCGACAGGAGCTGACTTTCCGTGGCTAATGCGGATGAACCCATCAAGGCCGTCTTCGTTTTCTGACACGATTACATGCTCGTTTGGATCTTCTAGCAGCGCCGCAAGCTTGGGCGATGTGAACTCGCTCAGCGCAAATTCTGCGAAGAAGGAATTCACGCCTTTCCGGATATAGGTCCCCAGCCAAACCTCGATTGAAATGGCGGCAAGGGCAGGGGCATCCGACACACGCGCGAGGCGAAATTTCATACTTTGGATTCCAGAGTTCTGCGGATTTAGGTGGTTTCCAAGGGTATTGCTCACCGGCAGCTTTGTCCCGCACGCTTGCACGTCACCCTGGACCGTCTGCTCTGAAGGATCTTTCGCCCTTTCGCAGCGCATGCAGCCTCATCTTCCTCCTTAGCGGTCAGATCATCCGATATGAGGAAAGCCATCTGAAGGCGACGCCGCATTGTGGCGGCCTTGGACCGGCAAAACAAAAAAGTACGGCAAGTTTATGGACGGGTCATGGCGACAATCAGATCTAATAAGGCTGAATCCTCAGGGACTTGATAATAAGGAAGCTCAATCAGAGCTGCATCGTTATCGAGGCAAAGTTTGCGCTTCAATTCGTCGCGTATTTTAGTCCGCTCAAAGGCCTCCTCCCCGCCAAACGCCGACACGGCTTCATAATGCTGCTGCCCATTGTATTCGATTGCAACCTTTCGCACAGGCATCCAGATGTCGAACCTTTGCCGACCGAGCCAATCCGGCGCCCCCTGATGAACGACTTCCTCATCCGGAAAGAGAGCCCTCACGCGCTTCAACAGCATGGCCTCACCGATCCATCCCTCGCCAATTCGAGGGATCGAAAGACGTTCACGGACAGAGTTCTCTGCCTCTTTCCAGTCCCAGCCATTCGCGATGGCCGCCATGAGATAATATGTTCGATACTGCAGCATCAATCCTTTGATGCCTTTTTCGCCATGGTCGGGAGTGGAAGTCACTGGAACACCTCTGCATAGGTGACACGCCTTCTCTCGTGGCCCATCGGCGGCCTTGATCAGGTCAAGGATTGGCTTTGTGTCGTAGTTCTCACGCGTCCTAAGGATCTCCACGACGTCCGACATGCACTCGCACCACGATCGCCGGCCGCAGATCGCGCAGACGTATGTCGGGACGGTGCCGTAGAGATGCGGGATAATCGCATATTCCGGACACGCGCAGGCTTGCGGATCCATGCCAGCCCATGGGAACGCTGATACCGGAAGCGTCACGCCCAGATGGGAGAATGTCAGCCGCTTCCAATTTTTCATGACCTTCGCTTTGATCGAAAGCGTAGCAACTGGATTGTTATGCTCGATCTTCGCCGTTACGGGTAAGCACATAACGTCCGGGTCTTGCAGAAACTCGAAGGCCTCCGGCTCGTCATGCGGAACGTCGATGACCGGCCGGATCCCCGTGACGCGAACAACACCCTGATCGAGCGCGGTGCGGGCTGTTTTCTTGTGGTTGTCCAGCCACTTCTTTTGCCAGCCAACCCGGCCCGAGCTTGCCAATTTAAAGGCCAGAAGGCGACTCCCTAACGCTCTGCGGAAAGCGTTTTCAACATGTGCCGTTGCCGCATCGATGATCGAGCGCTCGAAATGATCGTCACCCGCCATCTCCCGGAAGTCATTAATCTCGCCCGGCTCCGTCCTGATCTGGATAGTCGTCAAATCCGCCCGCACCGTTCTTGTATTTCACCCCTAACCCTCGACCCCACCAGAACAACAAACAAGCATAAAACGCGCGTCCACAGCGGAGCCCGGCCATGCCGATAGGCTGCCCGCCATGACCCAATCTATGCCCCCGATCATGGGAAGGTCTGCCCATAAGCCACAGTGATGAATAGATAGGGGAACTCTCGGGGCCCTTACCCTCTCAAAAGGTGTATCCCCTTCTGTGCATTTGTCCCAAACCTGAACGTGAGCCCCCGTCGCGACAGCTTCGACGATTTGCTGTCGTTCAGGACACTGATGAACGCCATGCCGCCGTGATACTGCGCAAACACCACCCCAATGCCGCGCTCAGGATATGTGACGATCCGATAGCTGAACTCGTCGTACTTGGCCTTTGCGCCGACACCCAAACTCATTTCCGAGCCCATAGCGGCAATCATAGCCTCGAACCGCGCATCCGGCTTCGCGGCGTTTGTCAGTATGTCGACATTGATTGTGGATCTATGCGATGCGATCATTTTTGTATGGATATACCAGAGCGCAAGCGTTTGCTTAGCGGCCCAACGAGCGATCCCTTCGCTGACGAGGGAATCAAGTTCAACGGCGCGTGCCGTATGCGTCGGACTGCCGTCATGATCCAACACGCTGATCGGACCCGAACTGCGGTAGATGAAGGGTGATCCGCCTTTTGTGACAAGGTGAGCGTTGTGCGCAGTGCCCGCGATAATCTTCAGCTGATAGTCAGACAAGGCACGAGGATTGATGATCGCCTCAGGATCTGAGCTCATCGCGACCATTGTCACTAGCTGATCAAAAACACTACTGCCACCGTTACAACGCTCACAGGCCGGCACCTCCAATCCTCGCGGGCGGGATTTGCCGTGGAAAAGGACGGTCGGGGGCGCGTGCTCAGCTGACTCAGCTTTTCGCAGCCCGCCACACAGCGCGCACATTTTACCGTCCCATACGGCCCGCAGATATGCACGCTTCGTTCTTGCCATCACACTTTCTCGGATTGCGCTTCGCGCGATACCCACTAAAATTTTGGTGCGCCAGACTACGAGCGGCCACAAGGGGAGCTGCGCCGCAGCGTAGGCGCGCCCTCGACAGACGACTATGGGCCGTTCGGCTCGCTGCAACTGCATTCGCTTCGGCTAGGACGAATGTCGCTAATGGGCTCAAAGCGGTAATATTGCCTGACGAACGAGGTAAAAATGTGTGGTTAAAGAGGTGGTGTGAGCCTGCACTTCCAGCACTGCCGCGGCAAACCCGTCTGTGAATCTACATTCTGTCAAAGGATCGGAGCCGGGGGGTGGTGCGGCCCGCAGCGCAAAGCGCGAGGACACGGCCCCCGGTGGAGACGACGCCGCAGGCGGCGCTTGTCTTTTGACAGGGCCGATCAGGTCTGTTGGCGGATATGAAATGAAAGATCGTCGGGGTGGGGGTGAGCGCGGGCCTTGGCCCGCGTCGATCCCCCGGCCCGTCCGCAGGATCAGACACAAGTCCGGCGACCAGCCGGGCTTTCTCAAGTATGATCTGCAATGGGATGAAGTATATTGGAGCTGAAATTGAGTACGAAGCTAAAAAAAGACCCTATTGGCATAGACGCTTTGGAAGAATATCTCAACGAAGCTTCAGATTTTTCATTCGAATTACGAATACTCAAAAAGCTTACAGAAATGGGTATCTCATGCGACCATGGCGGGCAGTATCGAGACCCTGATACGAAAAAGTACCGGGAATTTGACTTGCGGGTGAGTTTAACTCAAGGAGCAGCGACATTTGTAGCTGCTATCGAATGCAAGTCGATAGGACTACATTTTCCGCTTTTAGTCTCATGTGTGCACCGTAGGGAAACAGAAGCTTTCCATGAAGCTTTCCTACACTCTAAAAAGAAATCGCAAGATGCGAGTGCCCCTTTTTATCTCCCGCATATCGAAATGCCCTCAGCCATGCACGGCATAAGGATCGGAACTAGCGCCTTATATCCAACTGGTGAACCAGTCGGGAAAAGCACCGCTCAGGTGGGACGCTATGCCAACAAAGAAGATCTACATGTCAACGACGCCGAGTTCTTCGAAAAGTGGTCGCAAGCACTCCAGTCTCTTGACGACTTAGTAGATAATATTTCTGACGATGAACTTGTGGACATAGTAGGTTCAGTAAAGCCACATTGGGCGATAGCACTGCCTATCGTAGTGATTCCTGATGGAACCCTATGGACCGTCAATTATTCAGATGATGGTTCTAAAGAGGGCTCTCCATCGCAAGTAGATAGAGCATCAATATTCATTGGAAGAGAATACAAAGGCTTAATGCCGGGAGGCTCTTATATCGTTTCCCACTTGGAAGTAATGACAGAAACGGGTCTTGCAACATTCTTCGGTGATTATCTGATGAAGGATAAAGCCTTGCTCAACCTTGTCCGAGGACGTTAGCACCCAAACGGGAAGGCAGGTCCCTGCGCGAGCGATCGTGACCCGAAGGGCCGAGACTATGCCGCTGGCCTGACTATTGCGCCCCTGCACGGGCAGGCTCGGAACGAGACAAGCGGGCAGGACCAGGCGTAAAGGAAGGGCAGGGGCATAGGCTCGGGGCGCAGGCCGGCCCTTGCCGGCCGGAGCCTAGAGCGCGGTCCCTCGGGACGGGCGGTCTAGGGCGACAAGCCCTAAACCGAACGACGCGAGGGACGCTGCCAAAATTTAGCTGCTTTCAAAAGATAGACATTGCAAATCTGCATTTTTTTTGTGGTAAACTATCATCAGAGATGATTTATTAATTTGCAGTAGTGATATCAGAATTAAAGGATGTAAATAAGATGGTTGCGGCAATATGTATAGTTGGCTTTATTATACTAGGGTGTGGATTTTTCAAGCTTATTGAAAGAAAGCCTTTTTCTGACATTCCTTTAAACTGGGCGGTTATGGTAGGTATTGGCTCCGCATTTCTTCTAGTAGGATTATTCGGATTTGCTAAAGGCGCCCTTTGGCCCCAGATGACTCCCGAACAAATCTGCGTATCTCAAAGTAAGTTCTGGGTACAAGGACAATGCACAGAAATCCAGCTTAAAGACTGAAGCACTATAATATTCACCCACAGATATTATTTCCTGCGGGTGAATATTACTACCTAACAGAGCGGAACTCTCGTATAACGGCTGTTACGCCTTTCGATATAAGATAACAATCCTCTCGCCACTCTTTGGCATACTGGTTTTCTGTAGGGGTCAGCATATCAAGCAATTCAGTTGGCACAACTATAGCAGTCGGCCCTTCTTCTTCTGTGATTACCTTGGTATTGCAAAATCCCGCATCGTCCCACTTTACGCGTATAATCGCCGCTTTTATATGCCCCATATCTTCATATGCCAGCGCCCAATGGTCTAAGCTATTATCTTGAACAAGCATGAGAATATTTTCTTTCTCTATGCCCAGCTCGTACATTGAAACCTTACGGATATGGTTTTCAATGTCTTTACTGTCTATTTTGACCCCATTCCAACCCATTTCCGCCTCCATGTACGTTGAAGGGTTACGTTGGCACACCTTAGAATTTGCCGCTATACTTTAAGAGTTGGCAGCTCGCTGATCCGAGTTGTGTAGCGCCGTGATCGATGATCGGCCTTTGTCGCCCAAGTCCGGCTGACCCCCTCCCGCGCCAGTACCATCGTCTTCTTTCCGAACCGGTCATTGATCGCATCGAGCGCATCCGTCAGGCGCGCATCGCGCGGTCGATCCGGGGGAAACAGCATGGCGGGTCGGTCGGCCTCGGATAGCAGGTCATCGAGGATGATCCCGGCCTTGGTATAGCCATAGCCGTTTCCGGACGGATCGCCTTTCCAGCCCTTCCGTGCAGCCGCCACGGCAGCATCCACCAGGTCGAAAGTGTGGTTGGACATGGGCCGCAGGCGGATGCTGCGCGAAAACGAATGGCGCGGCCTGTCGGGCTTGTGGGGATTGGTGTGATAGAACACCGTCATCGTGCCTGCCACCAAGCCATGCTGCCGCAGCTTCTCGGCCGCCCGGGTGGCGTGGGCACTGATGGCTTGAGCCAGCGTGTCGAAGCTAGTCATGGGCGTGCCCGCGGAGCGGGTGACGGCCATGCCCTTACGCTGCGGGGGCACGTCCTCAAAATCTATGCAGGGCAGCCCGCGCAGCTCTGCCACTAAGCGTTCCAGGACAACCGTGCCGATCTTGCGGCCAAGGGCCAAAGGCAGGTCGCGCAGCTCGGCGGCAGAGTTGATCCCCTGAGCCTTCAGCTTGGCCTCGGTCGCGGACCCAACGCCCCAAATCTCTCCGATGGGAATGCGGCGCATTACATAGTCCCGGACGTCCTGGTCCATGAGATTGCAGACCCCGGAAAAAAGCGGGTTCTTCTTGGCGGCATAGTTCGCCAGCTTGGCAAGCGTCTTGGTGGGCGCGATACCCACGCAGGTCGGGATGCCGGTTTCGGTCCTGACTGCATCCCTCATTTGGGCAGCATGGGTCTCCATGCGATCCCCAAAGCCAGATAAATCGACAAAGCTCTCGTCAATCGAGTATGTCTCAAGGCGCGGGGAATAGCTGTGCAGGACCTCAGAGACTCTGCGACTTACGTCACCGTAAAGCGCATAGTTAGACGACATAGCCTTGACCCCATGCCGCTTCATCAGATCACGGATCTTAAAGACTGGCTCGGCCATGCGTATTCCGAGTGCTTTAGACTCGTCCGAACGGGCAACTACTGCGCCGTCATTGTTGGACAAAACAATGACAGGAATGCCGCGTAACGACATATCAAACAGGCGTTCACAGCTGACATAGAAGTTGTTGCAGTCGATCAGTGCAATGGGGCGGTCGGATTGCTCCACCAGGACCGCCCCTATTCTATGGGCAGGCGGCGCACGACGCCGGCGACAACTCCCCATATCTCGGTCGTCTCCGTGACCGGGATTGTGGCATAGCCATCCGCACGGGCACGCGGATCGAGAAACCAGACACCATCGCGCTTGGCGAGCTTCTTGACGGTAATGGCACCATCGACCACCGCAACGACGATGCGGCCATGGCGGCGCTTTCCTGCGCGATCCACGGCGATCAGGTCGCCGTCCAGGATGCCCTCTGCCTCCAGACTATCGCCGGACACGCGCCACCAGAAGGTCGCATGCTCATGCCGCACTACCCACTTGATCGGGTCGATCGTATCCTCAAGATCATCCGCGGCGGGTGACGGAAAACCGGCTGGAACCGGCATGGATGCCAAAGGCACATGCCGGTCGATGAGCGTGATCTTGATAGGGCTGAGGTGCAGGGTCATGGCTATTAGAACAATACGGGAACACTAGCCATAACCCGAACACCCCCTGCGGCGTCAAGGACGGATGAGAAAAGTTAGCTCCTAAGCCTGACTTGGGCTCTCATTCCGGACATTCAGGCTCCCTGCGTGGACTTGATGACAAGCCCGATGGATTCTCCAGCATAGTTCGCACCCATCATGAAGCCAGCAGCCCATGTCCTGATGCGGTTGTGGGCCTCGATAGGGTTATGGCTTTCATACTCGGACAGCAGAAGTTCATAGACTGGAACCGGATTTTCCCCCTCCCTCGTGCTGCACAGGCTGAGCCTGATAACACTGTCTGCCTCTGTTTCCTGTCCGCGATCTTGCAGTTCTGCAGCGGTCAGATGCTCCAGAACCAGAAAGCCTTTTGTACCTGGTGGGGGCAGGAGGTCGAATAGCAGCTTTAGGTTCTCTTTCATCATCAGTTCCGTCACGACAGGTTGCGGCCTAGCCAGCACAATTATGAGCGGCGGATGAGGTAAGGTATTCCTGACCTAAATGTAAAGCTATTGCCAAAAACAACCATGAATTTATCACTGACTGTAACGGATACAGCTACAGGTATGCTAAATAATAGCATAATATGGGCGTATGTCTTGGAAAGATCACCTGACGCCGATTGAGCGGAATGAGCTTCTTGAAGCCGAACATCGCAAGATGGAGGTTATAGAAGCCTACAATGCGATCTGGCGCAGGTTGAAAACCCGGTGCGATGCTCGGAAAAGGCGGCACGGAAGCAAGAGCGAGGACGATGACAATGACGCATGTTCATCATCATGATACCCAAACGGTCGCGTCTCGCTTTTGCGGGCACTGCGGCACAGAGGTCAGTGGAGGCTACACGGTCTGTGCGGCGTGCGGCGCCAACTACCGTCGCAAGGGACGGGGCCTTTATATTGGCATCCTCTTGGGCGTCCTTGGCGTCCAAGCGCTCGTTACAGGTGAATGGGAAGGCGCCGTTGTCCTGCTTGGCGTAGGATTTTTGTTGATCCGTCACGCCCGCCAGCGTGCTTGGTATCGCAGAAACGCCTAACGATGCTCTCCCTTTGCATCGTTCTGAAGCAGTCTGATCCACACATGCACGGCTGAAAAACTCGCCTACTACGCTCTCATGGCATGAAACGGCCTTGTAACGCTGTTCGGCTTCTACACGCTTATTTCTCCAGCCATGCAACATCGCACCAAGAACTCCGGTCGAGGCATTATCTGTAACGGTCATGCTTCTACTGCGCATATCATGGGGATCGGTGCTGCTCTAAGCACGCGGCTTGATATGACACGGGCTGTCGGTACTAGCTCGCAGCATAAGAATAAGAGGTAGCTTGGGATTCAGTCCGCTTAGCGGACTCGCGTAAATCAATGGATTTTCCCAGCTGTGCGAGAGCTTTTCCAAGAGGCGAGTCACCACACTGGAAGGTGGCGTAGCTACTGAGATCCAATGTTGCTTTGAACTCTGCCTCCATGGCGCTGCGATCAGCTTGCTCGCGTCCCTCATCCTCGGGCAAAGCGGGACGGCTTGCCCAACGTCCCAAAAGCGCCAGGGCGCGTTTAGGTGCCGACAGGCGATAGGCATTGCTGACCTGCCTGACCTGCGGCCCACGACCTTCATTTGGGGTCGGCTCGTACCGGCGTAGCCAGTCCAGAAAGCCATGATCGCGCAACGCCTTCATGGCGCGAACAACCGCGTCACGCGACCGCTTCAGCTTTCCGGTGATCCAGTCAAGTGAAGGGTCCAGTCGGCCTGTCTTGAAGCTTACAAGGTTGGCGAAAAGGGTCAGAAGCTCCAGTGCCACGCCACCCAAGGGGCCATTGCGCCGACCGGGTTTCTTGCCTTCCAGCTCATAGCGTTGCGCAGCACGGAGGATTTTCTGAACCTCCTGACGCGACGTGCCATGCCAGAAAGATGCTTCGCACGATCCTACCCGCCGAGAGTTGCGACGAATTGGGGTGCCGCCTGCTGCACGGTCGTCGGCGCATGCGCCTGAAATCACGCCCCCAAGGCGTTTGAAAAAAGTGCCGCCTGTCGCGGCTGTAGTCGTAGACATATCCTGCTCCTCGAATTCAAGAAGCGCGGTGTCCGCAGGCAAGTCTCATCCGCTCGCACAGATGCGCTTTTGCTCTTGATTTTCGGGGACGGGGAGATAACTATAGCAGGTGAACAAGTGCTAATTCAGGTCGCCAAACCTGTGTTATCAACCTTAAGCCCCCTCGTGCGGACCCCCGCGCGGGGGGTTTTGCTTTTGGGCCGGTCTTTTATCTGATTCTGCTCGTCCCTTTCCCGTTTGCGGGCATTTTGCCGATCACCTTACGCATGCAAGGGGTTAGCGGCAATTCTTTGTGTAGCCGTCGGCGGCTCTCGACACGCATCAGTATCTGACCCACTCGGTGGTATACGCACCGGTATGGTCCTGCATCCGCAAGAGGATGGCCCGGAAGTTACCAAATTCTGAGCTAAAGGCGTTGCCTGTATGCGCGGTTACCGCAGCACTGACCCAGCTCGGGACATTGCTTTGTGCCTGCCGGACAAAGTCACCCTCGCGATTGTAGAAATTGCGGATCGCGGTTGTAGAGACTTCACGGCCACCACTGCCACTTTGGCTTCGCTTAGAAAGCTCCCAAACCTCAACGGCATCACGATACTGCCGTATTTCTGGGGTGAGACCGTCTGAGCCCAGATTAGGAACAGGTACTGACCCGCCGCCGCTCATCGGACAGTTCCAGAGCTGCAACGGCGGCTCAATCGGCCACGGCGTCACTCGTCGGATCACCTCGACCTGGGCGGCTGTGCATTCAGCTGACGGAGGAAACCCACCGGCCATGCACAAGAGGATCGCGCAGTCGATGGGGTAAGCATCCGCTATCGGCGCTGACGCCAGAGAGACCGACGCGAAAGCTGCTGCAGCTAGGTATTTCAGTCGCATCACAGACCTCCGTTCGAGCGAGCTACCATAGGCAAACGACAGGTTACAACATAAATGAAATGTTTAATCATTCAACAATGTTTCCAGCTATCGCGCTTTTGTATCGTTCATGCCACCGGTTGCCCTGTTGGATTATGTCGGCCTGAGACTGCTGCAAACACAGCAAATAGGCATTCAGGTCGTTGAAATAACGGTCATACTCGTCCCTGACAGATAGACCGTAATGGGTGAGTGCCTGTGCGTCCTCGATGGGATCATTCGGCGTTACACACAGATGAAGCACCTGCTGCATTGAGGGTTCAAGGCCCGGCGCAGTCATCTGAGCAAGCGCAAGGATCGCCAATGATGCGATCATTTTGAGGCGTCCAATTTCAGTGCGATGGCACGCATAAGGGTAGCACGGCTAACTCCAAGTGCCTTCGCTGCTTGAGCCTGTGTCATTTTCTTTGAGGCCAGCCAGTCTTGGGCCTGACGTATCTGTGCCGGGGTCAAAAGGCGTTTGCGCCCGAACTGGCTGCCTCGGCTTCGCGCGGCTTCAAGGCCAGCTTTTGTTCGCTCCGCAATCAGATCTCGCTCAAACTGAGCAATCATCGCAAAGACGTGGAAGATCATTCTGCCCTGCGGGGTCGTCGTGTCGATCAATTCGTTCAGCGATCGGAGGCTGATGTCTCGGTCAGAAAGATTATTTGCTATCGCGATCAGCTCTTTAACGCTGCGCGCGAGCCGATCCAGGCGCCAGACAACCAGCGTATCGTTAGGAGAAAGCTTCGCCAAAAGGTTCTGCAGTTGCGGCCGGCCATTCTCATTTGCCCCGCTGCCCACCTCAGACACGATGTAGTCACACCCGGCCGCCTCAAGGGCATCGTTCTGTAGACGATGATCTTGGCCGCTTGTCGATACTCGGGAATAGCCAACTGTCGCCACGTGTGGCCTCATCAATGCTGCAGAAGTCACCCCATACTGGGCATGTCGCAAAACTCGCTTATTTGACGGATTTTGCAACACGTTTGGCGTTGCTGCATCAACGATCGTTTTTGAACATGGCCGGTATGTAGGTAGAGGGGAGGGCATGCACTGATCCGCGCTAGGTCTCTAGAACGCGGGGTCTGGAAGGATTTGCTAAGCTAAGAAAGCAGAATAACTTTTTGGACAGGCAGATTGGTTAATTTTGCGATTGTGCTTGACTCGGCAATGGTGAGCTAAACTCGACTTACCGGTAGGCAGTCTGTCTTTCGAGCTTGCCCACTTGAGGAAAGCGGACGGTCGGTCAACGCTGCCTTGACGTGAAGAGCCCTTAGCCGCCGGTCGAACAGTGCCTATCATGAAGCTGCGTCCGGCGCCGACAGACCAGTCCCTTTCGCAAAGCGGACGCAAAAACTTTTCCATCAGGCTCATTGATTGGCCGTGAAAATGCCTTAAGGCACCAGGACAACGGACCCTGTCGTGCGTCGCTCTTCTATGTCAGCATGAGCCTGAGCAGCATCTGCGAGCGCATAGGTCGTGATCTCCGGTGCCAGAACTATGCCAGCCCTGATTGCGCCGAAGAGGCTCTCGGCCGCGCTCTCGTATTCCCCTCGATCGGCGGTGTAGTGCGCAAT
Source organism: Paracoccus sp. Arc7-R13 (assembly GCF_004010775.1). NCBI lineage: Bacteria > Pseudomonadati > Pseudomonadota > Alphaproteobacteria > Rhodobacterales > Paracoccaceae > Paracoccus > Paracoccus sp. Arc7-R13. The sequence continues at coordinate 57,486 of NZ_CP034814.1, forward strand.
CGACGGGCGTGTCAGGGTCAGCGAGCCCTTGGCGCCCAGGGATGAGACCGGAACTGGATCGACCGGGCCCGACGCCTCGCCAAAGCTCACCATGGCGCCGCGCGGGCGCAGGCAGTTCAGTGATTTGGCAAACGTATCGGCGCCTACCCCGTCGAAGACCACATCGACACCGGCACCGTGGGTGATTTCCTTGACCCGCGCCTCGAAGTCTTCAGCGCGATAGTTGATGACGTGGCTGCACCCATTGGCTTCCGCAATCTTGGCCTTTTCCGGCGAACCCACCGTGCCGATGACGGTGACACCCTTGCTCGACAGCCACTGGCAGGCGATGGAACCGACACCACCTGCCGCAGCGTGCCAGAGAACCGTGTCCCCCGGCTCGACCTTCCGGCAGCGGTGGATGAGGTATTCGACGGTCAGCCCCTTGAAGATCAAGGCCGCCACAGTCTCTGATGTCAGATCGTCCGGCACGGCCAAGGCACGGGCGGCAGGCAGGTTCCGGGCCTGGCTATAGCCATTCGGCGGCCCGCCCACATAGGCGACACGATCCCCGATCGCGAAACCGGAAACGCCGGCACCAAGCGCCGTGACCGTGCCTACCCCCTCCATACCAAGGCCGGAAGGCAACGGCAGGGGAGCCGCAAAAACGCCCTTGCGGTGGTAGATGTCGATGTAGTTGACGCCGATGGCCGCATGCTCGATCTGGATCTCGCCTGCGGCGGGTTCGGGCAATTCAACCTCCGTCATTTTCAGAACGGAGGTCTCTCCAAACGCTTCGATGCGGAAGGCGGATGTGGTTCGTGCCATGCGGTAGGTCCTTCGATGATGGATGCGGTCGATTGCAGGCAGTGGTTCGTGGTGAGACACCCGGGCCAAGCGACCCGGGTGGTCAGGTTCAGTCTGACGGTAACCCGTGCTGGTTCAGCTAGAACAGCGTCACTGACACGTGTAGCTTTCTGCAGAGGTCACCGGACCCTCGCCACGATAGGTGATGGCCTGCGGATAGACGCAAAGCAGAAGGGATACGCTCTCGTCGGCCGAAACCAGTTCTTGCTGCGCCGGTGCATCCTCCTGCTCCACCCAAGCCTGTAATGCGGCGAACATCTCGTCGCGCCCCGAGGCCGGCTGCGGCACCGGCACCGAGGGAGCCCCCTCCGATCGACCGCTATGGGTAAATCCCGGGATCAGATAGAGGCGGAAGAACTGCTGAACCGCGTCAACCCCGCCCATCTGTTCCAGCACGCGCTCATAGTAGTGGATCGTACCCTGCGGCGGAATGTATTCATCGGCCAACCCATGGTACATCAGCATCCGTCCCCCGGCCCCGGCAAAGGCGGCAAGATCCGGATTGTCGGTGTTGATATGGCTGAACTCCGGCTGGAGCCGGACGCCTTCAGTTTGCGCCCGTGCCAGCCCGTCATATCCGAATGTCTCGCGCCAGCGGTTCGCGCCGTTTCCAGTCGCATTGGCGAAGAATTCGCTACCGAGCGTAGGGTCCTGCATCGAGAGGGCGCCCTGATCGGCGGCCAGAAAAATGCCCGGGGCGCCACCAGCGGAGGTCGTGGCCAGATCGGTGTCGCGGGTCCAGCCGAACCAGATCCGCTGTTCGTCAGTCAGCATGGTCTCGGCACCGTTATCCGTCTCGGGGCTGGGCGCGCTGCCGTCTGCGGTCTGGCCATACCAGATCTTGTTGATCACACCGGCCTCGGCCGGGGTCAGGCAGGCTGCCGCGCCATCGCCGCCGGCCGCGTCATCGCAGATCAGATCGGCATCCTGGGTCGGGTCATAGCGACAGGCCAACGGATCAATCAGAAAGCCCATCTCGGCTCCGCCACAGGCGGCTATGGCGGCGTCAGTTGCGGCGGTCAGTTTCTCGGGCGGGATGAGAGCCCCCAGATCTTCCATCATCGCGACCTGCGCATAGAGCCCGGACGTGTGATAGGTGCTCCAGTTGATGGCCGGGGCGCCGACCAGGATACCATCGAAATCTTCCGGAAAGAGCTGCGCCAGTTTCAGGGCCTGGCGGCCGCCAGTCGAAAAGCCATCCCAATAAGCGTATTCATGGGGTCGCCCGTAGTAGAGTTCGGTCAGCGTCTTGGTCTTTTCGGCCAGCTCATGCAGGCTGCGCTCGGCAAAGTCCTGCCAGCCGACCGTATTGATGCTGCCGTCCGGGTTCATGGCAAAAGAAGGATCGATGGGCGATCCGACATGCCCATTGTCAGAGGTGGCGACTACAAAGCCCTTGGTCGCAGCCGCCACGTGCAGATCGTCGCTGGCAATGACGGACAGGCTGGCCTGGGGGGTGCCGGACCAGCCGCTGTTTCCATAAGCCCGAATGCGTTGGTTCCAGCTATCGGGACTGGGCAGAAGAACCTCGATCCCGATCCCTGCCGACGTGGATGGAGCCCCCTCTGGGCCCGGATTTCCCGGCCCGACGAGCAGCTTCACCAGACACAGATCGGTTCCGGCGACGGGTGCGGGGGCACCGGGCGCGACTTCTACCGCTGTTGGGGTAGACACGCTGTCTGCGTCGAGGAGCAGGGACTCGCCTTTCTGGAACGGTCGCACAAGCAGGACTTCCGTTTCCGGCACGTCTGCCATTGCAGCAATGATGCTGTCGTCACAAGAAAGAGCTTCGGTGCTTTCTGGCTGTTGGGCACTGACGGCGCCCGGCACGGCCAGCAAGGCCATGCATGCCGTGCCAAGGAAGAGGCTGAGGAGAGGCGCCGCCGTCGGATGCTCTGGCCTGCAATAACTCTCAATTGCCAATGCGTGAGTCTTTCGGGTGATGGGTTCGTTGACCATTGCAGGCCTCCTCGTCTGCGCGTCCACGGACCGGATCAGCCCGCGCCTCCAAGAGACAGGCTACCGCGAACGGCAAATTGCACAAGAACCCACCAAAAGGTAAGTAACCTACCCCGCAGGTTCCTTGCTTTGCGTTTCCTTCCGCAGATACGCCCAGTCAATCAGTGCTTCGATCGACGGTCCGAGGGCCTTGCCCATCTCGCTCAGCGCGTATTCCACACGCGGCGGGACCTCCGGATAGAGCTTCCGGGTGATGATCCCGTCCTTCTCCAGATCCTTCAGCTGCTGGATGAGCATCTTCTGGTTCACGCCTTCGACCCGGCGCTCCAGTTCGGAAAAGCGCAGCGGCGCCTTGGCGGCGAACAGCTGAACGATGATGACGATCTTCCACTTTCCTTCGAGGACCCGCAGCGTTTCGCTCGTGGCCGCAGCCCAGACCATCTGCTGCTTCGGGTCTTCGCATGCCCAATCACGGACCATCTAACTTACCTCCAAGTGGGCTACCCACTTTTTAGTGGGTTCTTGCACATTAGAAACCTGCTCCTCAAATAGCGTTCAGACAGCGGAATTGTAAGAGGCTTTGCGGCCTCCTGAGGACGACCATGAGCAAACGACAGATGATCATCGGCATACATCTGGGCAACGGCTACGGCTCGCAGCCCGGCGCATGGCGGATGCCGGGGGTGGACCCGCGCAGCTATGCTAGTTTCGATGCCAAGGTCCGCCAGGCGCAGGCGGCAGAGCGGGGCAAGTTCCAGTTCGTGTTTCTGCCCGATGGCCCCAGCCAGATGATCGACATTGATGAGGAAGCTCCGAACTTCAATCTCGACGTCATGCTTACGCTGGCGGCCGTGGCGCGGGAGACCAGCCGCATCGGTCTGATCGCAACGGGGTCCACCACTTTTAACGAGCCTTACAACCTAGCCCGCCAGTTCAAGGCGCTCGATGTGATGAGCCATGGCCGCGCGGGCTGGAACGCCGTCACCTCCAGCGGCGAGGATGTCGCCGCGAACTACGGGCAGCGCATTCCCTCCAGCGCGGATCGTTACGGCCGGGCCCATGAAATGATCTAGCTGGTGCAGGCCCTGTGGGGCAGCTGGGGCCAGGATGCCTGGCTGCACGATCAGGCGAGCGGTCAGTTTGCCAAGGCGGATCAGATCGCCCCGATCAACCTCCGGGGCGAATTCGTGGCCTCGCGCGGACCGCTCTATATCCCGCCCTCCGAGCAGGGCCAGCCGGTCATTGTCCATGCCGGGGGCAGCCCCAATGCTCATGACCTGGCAGGACGCTACGCCAGCGCCGTCATTGGCGCGAGCTTCACCATTGAGGACGCCCGCGCGCAGCGCCTGGCCTTCCGCAACGCGGCCGAACGCGCTGGACGTGACCCGGATGAGCTCAAGTATATCCCTGGCCTGATGACGACGATCGCCAAGGACCGGCGTTCGGCTCTGGACCGCCGCATTGCCCTGACCGAAAGGCTCTTTCCGCAGCGGGTGGCTTACCTGCAGCAGATGCTGGGCGTGCGGCTTGATCCGGACCGGCTCGATGCGCCGCTTTCCGACACGCAGCTGGCCGCGGCCCGTCCCTCACCGCGCGATCCGCGTTCGGCGCATGCTCTCAAGATTGCCCGCGAGGGATGGAGCCTGCGCGATGTGCTGGCCCATGGCATCATCGACTATCACCCGGCGATCGTCGGACCGGCGGTTGAGGCGGCCGATCACATGCAGGAGTGGTTCGAGGCCGGCGCCGCAGATGGCTTCTGGATTTCTCCCGACATCTACGAAGACGGGATCGACGCCTTTGTGGACGGTGTGGTCCCGATCCTGCAGGAGCGCGGGCTCTTCCACTCGGAGTACGAGGGCACCACCCTGCGCGACCATCTCGGAGCGCCGGCCCAATACGGGCTTGATCCTCGTGTCAGCGGCTGACGCTTCACTTATTCATCACGTTCAAGAAAAGGTAACGGATATGAAAATCGGCATTCTTGGCACAGGCCACATTGGCAAGACGCTTGTGAAAGAGCTCAGCGCCGCAGGCCATGACGTAAAGGTGGCCAACTCGCGCGGACCGGAAACAATCGACGCTGACCTTCTGTCCTCGGGCGCTCGGGCGGTGACGACGCAAGAGGCCCTAAACGACGTCGAGGTCATCATCCTCTCCATCCCGTTGAACCGCATCCCCGATATCGCGCCGCTGATCGCCGCGGTTCCGGAGGAGACGGTGGTCATCGATACCTCGAACTACTATCCCTTCCGGGACACAAGGATTGCCGCAATCGAAGCGGGTCAGGTGGAGAGTCTTTGGGTGGTCGAGCAACTGGGGCGGCCCATCGCTAAGGCTTGGAATGCAATCGGGTCCGCCTCGCTGGCGCACAAGGGCATGCCCAAGGGTACGCCGGGACGCATCGCCATTCCCGTTGCGGCCGATCGTGATCAAGACCGCGCCATCGCCATGGCACTTGTTGAAGACACCGGGCTTGACGCGTTTGACGCAGGCACGCTGGCCGAGTCCTGGCGGCAGCAGCCCGGCGCTCCGGCCTATTGCACGGATCTGACGCGCGAGGAGATGGGGGCAGCCCTTGCCGCGGCTGACAAGGCTCGCCTGCCGAAGCGTCGAGATCTGGGTGTGGCCGTGATGCAGGAGCGCCTTGGCGACGGGACGACCAACCCTGACGCAGAATGGGGTGTCAGGTTGGTCCGCGCGATCAACATGTAACACAGTCCTCCCCAAAGGATGATCATCTTCAGGGAACAACAGCCCGGTCTGCTCCAGATCGGGCTGTCTTCGTGCAGCCAAGGAAGTTCCAAAAACGCGCAAGCGGCACAGACCATTGTAGACGGTCAACCCCTCACCGCCTGACGCGATGAGGGGCAATATGTCAGTTTACACGAACGACGATCTTTCCAACCTGTTCGTTGCTTTCCAGGAAGCGTGTCGCGTCTTGGATCTCATCGAAGTCGAACGTGCGGGATATCAGTGGGACCAAGGCACCAGACCGCAGACCGTCGTTGATGAATGATTTCGCCCGTTCGAGCGTCGCATCGTCAGAGACGATTTCGGTGTAGAGATAGCCTTTCAGCGTCAGGCTTTTCCCAAGCACGGCGAACTGGGGGAATGGCCCTTCGGTAGGGCTGAGCGCCCCGTATTCCAGAAGAATTCCGCCAACACTCATGCACTCTGCCAGCTGTGCGATGGCTGGCCCGCCGATCGGATCGAAGACGACGCGCGCCCCTTTTCCCTCTGTGATGGCACTGACCTGTGTGGGCAGGTCTTCTTCGGCTGTTGCGATGACGTGATGTGCACCGGCGCTGCGAAGTGCGTCCGCCTTTGCACTGGTACGGGTCGTCGCAATCACGTGGGCACCCACGCTGCGGGCGACCTGGATCGCCGCGATCCCCACGCTGCTCGATGCGGCCGAAACGATCACGAACTCACCGGCAGAAAGCTTTGCCTGTTCAACAAGCGCACCCCAAGCCGTGACATACTGCATCCAGGACGCGGCAGCTTGCTCAAAAGTCAGGTTCTCGGGATGCCGAACGACATGGCGAGCCGGAACATTGATGATTTCACCGTAAGTACCCCATTGGGCCATGTTCAGGGTCGGGATCACACTGACGATATCGCCGACGGCGAAATCCTTGACGTCGCTGCCGAGCGCTTTGACGGTTCCTGCAGCCTCATATCCCAACTGTGACGGGAACTCCGCTTCCTGAAGATAGGCATTTCGTCTGAACATGACTTCGGCCCGGTTCAGGCCGATGGCACGAACGTCGATCTGCACCTCATCGGCAGCCGGTGACGAAACCTCGATATCGTCGATCCGCAGCACGTCAGGTTCGCCGTATTCGTGAAAGCGCACCACTCTGGTCATACCTTGTTCTCCTTGCATGTCTTCTCTCACGCACCCCATTGGGGGCGTCGCTCACATGCATTTGGCAAGTAGGGGCCTGATTGAAAATAGGGTAATAAACGTCATATAGTGCCAAATAGTATACTGTGGATGATGCATTGATGAACAAGGATCGAAACTACGACGAGGTGCCGGGCTGCACGATGTATGCCGCCCTCAACCTCATCAGCGGGAAGTGGAAGGGGATGATCCTTTATCACCTGATGAAGGGCACCCTGCGCTTCAACGCTTTGAAACGAGAACTTGGGGATTGCTCGCAGCGCCTTCTGATCAAGCAGCTCAGGGAGCTGGAAGACGATGGTCTTGTGACGCGCAGGGTGTTCGCTGTCGTCCCGCCGAAGGTGGAATATTCCATCACCGAAGAGGGCAAGACGCTCGCGCCAATTCTGCTCGGCTTGAGGGAGTGGGGGCATGGCTGGCTCACTAGACGGAACTTGGTGGCGCGCGACGACCACCTGGCGGAAGACATTCGCTGAGCGGCCTTGGTTTCCGTTGGTTGCGGTTTCCACAGCGCGCAGCCTTTGTCAGATTGCCCGCAGGACAGGTGCAGGGAAAAAGTCATGGCTTCTGCGAAGACTGATGATCGTGTTGTGCGCGTTCATGCAATCGGTGGCCCTGATGTGCTGCGCATCGACCGCATTCCGGTGCTCCCGCCCGGTCCTGGCGAGGTCGGAATTCAGGTGCATGCCATCGGGCTGAACCGGGCCGACGTCATGTTTCGCCGCAACACCTATATCGAGAAACCCGTGCTTCCGTCCCGTCTCGGTTTCGAGGCCGTGGGCACGGTAACGGCTCTTGGCGAGGGTGTTGAAGGGTTTTGCATCGGCCAGCGGGTCAGTGTTGTTCCCGGTGCGCCGCTTGGAGCACATGGCGTATGCGCCGATTGGGTCAATGTCCCAGTTGCGCGGGTCATATCCTGTCCCGAAGGCTTGAGTGACGTTCAGGCTGCTGCGCTATGGATGTCCTATGGGACGCCCTATGGCGCGCTGATCGAAGTCTGCCGTATCGGCAAAGGCCAGGTCGTGCTGATCACCGCCGCGAACAGCACCGTTGGACTGGCGGCAATACAGATCGTCCGCGCGGCCGGGGCGATCCCGATTTGCACCGTGCTGACCGAAAGCCTGCGCCGACCGGTAGTGGAGGCGGGTGCGGAGGCGGTGATTGTCATGGAAAGCGAAGACCTCGCCCGAGGACTGGCGGCGGCGGCGCCGAATGGGTTGGACGCCGCCTTTGATGCGGTCGGGGGTCCGCATGTTGCCGATATTGCCGAGGCGACCCGTCCACGCGGCACCATTGTCATCCATGGCGCGCTCAGCAATGAGCCGACCCCTTTCCCGCTGAAACGTAAGCGCGACGTCGCGGCCCTATGCGGTGAGGCTTGACGGCTGTGCGTGCCGCCAGGGCATGAGGTCTTCGATGCGGGATTTGGGGTGTCCGTCGAGGATGGCGCGGAGGGTGTCGGCGAGATAGTCGACGGGGTTCACGCCGGCCATTTTGCAGGTGGCGACGAGCGAGGCGAGCATGGCCCAGTTCTCGGCGCCGACCTCGTTGCCGGCGAAGAGGGCGTTCTTGCGGGTCAGCGCGATCGGACGGATCTGGTTTTCGACCGGGTTGGTGTCGAGCTCGAGGGTGCCGTCGTCGAGGAAGCGGATCAGGCCGGGCCAATGCGCGAGGGTATAGCGGATATCCTCGGCCAGAAGGGATTTCTGCGGGATGCGCGACAGCTGAGTTCCAAGCCAGGGCTTGAGCGCGGCGATGATCGGGGCGGCCTGGGCGCTCCGGACGGCGAGACGGTCGGCGGGAGCCTGGCCGCGCACGGTCTTCTCGATCTGATACAGCAATGCGATCTGGCGCAGCATCTCCCCGGCGATGGGCGAGCCCTCGCTTTCAAAGCGCTTCACGAAGCGACGGCGGACATGGGTCCAGCAATTGACCAACTGCCACGGCCCCTCATCGCGCGTGATCTCGGTCAGCGCGTTGTAGGACTGGTAGGCGTCACATTGCAGGAACCGGCCGCGGTATCCGGCGAGGAACTTTAGCGGATGCTCCCGTCCTCGGCCGGGGGCGTAGTGGAACAGCACGATGGGCGGACCGACACCGCCATGGCCGCGATCGTCGGACACGACGGCCCAGAAGTAGCCGCTCTTGGTAGCCTTCCGGCCCGGATCGAGCACCGGCGCGCGGGTCTCGTCCACGAAGATCCGGTCGGCGCTGCGCAGATGAGCCTTCATGTGGTCGATGACAGGCATCAGGTGGAAGCAGGCGCGCCCCGTCCAGTTGCCGAGTGTGCCACGGTCGAGGTGGAGACCTTGCCGCTCGAAGATCCCCGCTTGGCGGTAGAACGGAAGGTGGTCGCCGAACTTCGAGACGATGATCCACGCGATCAGCCGTTCGGTCGGCAGCCCGCCAGGGACGACATGCTCAGGGGCATGCGCCTGCACGACGGCCTGCGAGCAGCGGCGACAGGCGTATCTCGGGCGCCGCGTCACCAGCACCTGGAACTGCGCCGGGATTACGTCGAGCCGCTCGGATATATCTTCCCCGATCCGGGCCATCTCACCGCAGCCGCAGGGGCATTGGATGCTGGCGGGCTCGATCACGCGCTCGACCCTGGGCAGGTGCGCCGGCAGATGCCCGCGGTTGCGCGCGGGCTTGCGAGGTTCTTCCCCGCGCGTTTGGGCAAGCGCGGCCTCTGCCTTTTCCTGCGCGGCCGCGAGGACGCCTTGGGCCAGTTCGGCATCCTCGAGCGGCAGATTGAACTGGTCGGGTGACAGCTTCTCGGAACTCTTGCCGAAGCGCTCGCGCTGCGATGCCCGCAGGATGCCCTCCAGCCGACGATTGGCCTCCTGCACCTCCACGAGCGCCGCCTCGACCTCGGTCAGGCGGGCCTTCAGATGAGCGTTCTCACGGCTGAGGGCATCGGCATCCATGCCTCGGAGTGAATCACGCAAACGCGGTTCTGGCTAGCAAAAACAGGGAATTCCCGTGCGTCCGCCCGCTCACCCTGCGACCAGCGGACGCCGCGCCCGTTCCGGCCGCACCAGCCGCCAATCCAACCCTTCGAACAGAGCCGCCAGCTGCGCCGAGGAGATCCGCATCACTCCGTCCCGCATCTGCGGCCAGACGAACTTGCCTCCCTCAAGGCGCTTGTGAACGAGCACCATTCCGGTCTGATCCCAAACCAGCAGCTTGATCCTGTCCGCCCGTTTCGAGCGGAAGACGAAGACCGCCCCACAGAATGGATCGAGCCCGGACATCTCCTGCACCGCCAGCGCGAGGCCATCGATCCCCTTGCGGAAGTCCACCGGGCGCGTCGCCACATAGACCTTTGTTGGCCCTCCCTGACCGAGCATCATGATGTCGCCGTCCGCGCCGCCCGGATGGACCTGGTCAGCAGGATCTCATCGGCGTCGGCCCCGACGCGGATCACGACATCGCCGACAACGATCTCCACGCCGGTGGCGACCTCCGTCTCTGCCGGCATCGCCGCTGCGGGACCCTCGACGACCAACTCTGCAAACATCGGCAGGGCCGCCACGCTCTCGGGCACGACAAGCTGCCCCGTCCGCAACTTCTTCCGCCAGTCGTAGACCTGCCAGCGCGTCGTCCCGTGCTGCCGCGCGACATCCGTTACCGAGGCCCCCGGCACCAGGCTCTCCGCAGCGACCCGCGCCCGCTCCGCCTTCGTGCGCCGCCGACGCCCGCTCGGCCCCTCGATCACCTCTAGCCGAGAAACCCTGCCGTCCCCTGGGCCGTCCAAATGGACGCCCACTTTGCCGTCTCGTTCCAAACCAACACCTCCAACGCTCATGCGTACAGAAAATGGCCCGGTCAGATCAGAAGCGGCAGGAGGGGGGCCGCGTCGCGCTTACGCTGAAACTGGCTCTCCGAAAGAACCTCTCTTTGCGCGGCTATTACTATACCGAGGTCATGGATGATCCCGCTGCACTGTCTCGGGCGCAAAGCTTCCTTGCCGATGGCATCACAGCAGGGGTCATTGCCCCGCAGATTGATCGTACCTTCATGCTGGATGAGATCGCCGAGGCCCATGCGTATCTGGAAAGCGGTCAGCACTTGGGAAAGGTCGTGGTCCTGACACATTCGACGCCTTGAGCGGCAGCTTCGTCCCGCATAGCAGACGGTCCAGGGTGACGGGCGAGCGGCAGCTATGCGGGACCTTCCGGCCCTTCGCTGCGCTGGCAGCATGGTCGGGCCCCAAAGTCCGCTATGCGCAGGAGGTTGACTTTGGGGTATTCAGCGGATGGATCGCACGAAAAGCACGGTCAGGGCTCAGTTGTAGCCGAGCAGTCCAAGGTGGCCCGCCAGAATCTACATCTATGAGAACTCGGCGTATTCGCGGAAAAGTGCAAGCTCTTCGATGGCGGGAATTGGAGCGAGATCTTCTGGCTTGCTCACCACAATCTTCGATACATCAAGCGCTTGGACCAAAGACTGATTGTCGATCCAATCATTGTTCCAGAGCCGACCACCCTGACCATTCACAATCTGACAAATTGGTTCAGAACTGTCGAACGTTAGTCCGACACCTTTAGCTTTAGTCACGCGCTGAAGCCAAACCTCAAGATGCCCATTGTGGGGTATCCGCTGCATTTTATCGGTTACTTTCTTCCACATTATCGGCCGATCTTGCTCTGGGGCGAAAGAAATCAGCTTAGCAAGAATTCCCGATAGTGCCGGAAATGCACCAGGTGAAACAACTGCAATATCGCACACTATAGCCACTTGTACTGATAGATCGTCTGGAGCATCAGCGACCTTTGAAATTTTCTGAAAAGCGCTGTCAGCTAACCGTTTTATGGCACCAGTGTTTGGGTATTGGCGAGCAAATGTGTGAAGACGTAGGAGCTGCTTTTGAATAGACTTCGCTTGCGTGATGTCCATATCTGCAAGTTGAATTCCCGCCAGCTTCTCAGGCTTGATAGCTCCTTCTACAATATTTGTACTTACGGAGGTCTTTGCAGCTCCAAGCTGCATCCCGACCTTTCTGAGGCAGTCGCTAATTACCCTAACAATCTTTGCTGCAAGTTGATCGTTCTGTGTAAAAATACTGTAGTCGTCGCGGTATCGTAAGATGTAGAAGTTTTCAAATCCTCGCAGCTCTTCAGTGATCATATGGTCGACGTATGCTAACACTAGCTCAGCTATTATATCCATTAGAACGGAACCCTGCGTGATTCCGTTTGTTTGCCCGTAGCGGCTATTCCTAATATGAAAATCTATTTTGTTACCAAAAAGACTCTTGTCAGTTTGGTTTTTCTTGGCAGCTTCATAACCATGAAGAGCCCAAGCTATACTATGCGTATATAGAGAACCGTAGCAGTTAGAGACGTCGGTTTTTAATAGATGCGTATACTCTAACGATAGCTCTAGCGATCTCTGTTCGTAGCGCAGCCACCAGTTCCGTACCTGAACCGCGTCATGTTTTTCACTACCGTCCGACGCCATCGGAAAGCTAGTGCATTCCACTACACCTGTATGCAATTCGTTCAAACGATCTTGGAGTAGTTTCCAGTTCGATTCCTCGCAGATTATCTGTACCAGCGTCATGTAGATCGCTGGATGAATAAGCTCAAACGGTCGCCACGCAAACCTTCCGTCTTTCGTACTTAGGAGCTCATAGTTGACGCCTACCATATCGACAGCGCGCTCAGGCTTAGCCTTTTGAAAATCGGTGTAAGGTTTGCCTGCCATGGCTGCTGCCACGTCTTTCAGTACTGCATCAAAACTAATATATGGCGGAAAGTCAGACCTAAAATAACAATCAGCTTTCTCAAGGTATGCCTTCGCCGTCGCAGCATCTAAGTCAATAATCCGGGTCATGAGTCTTTTCCGAAATGTCCCAATAGAAATGCCTTCATCTCTACGTATCATCGTAGTCTGATATTGCACCTAGTGCTGGCAAAAATTCCTTATACTGTAAGAATTTTTGCCAATCCTGCTCGCTTCGAAGCCTGGTTTTGGACTGGGAGGAGCCTGTCGCACCTGTAGCATCCCTATCCGCATCAACGTCGCCTGAGGGCTTAGGCTGTGTGGAAACGTCAGCGCGTGTCAGCATCCAAGGGCATTAAGCGCGAAGATCTAGCTCGCGTTTGCTGAATTGCAGACAGACCACAAGGAGCGGCGCCTTTCAGGCCTTCAGAGCGCTCATCAACCCTTGGACCCCGATCAGAGCCACCATTCGCTTAAGATTGTAGGCGAGGACGTTCAGCGCGATCTCCGTTTTCACGTTCCTCAGCCATCGGGTCAGAAAGTGGGACGTGCCCATCCACGCCTTGATGGTGCCGAACGGGTGCTCGACCGTGCCTCGGCGGATGGTCATCGGTTCGGTCGGTCCGATCAGCCTCGCCCGCGCCGCCTCGACCAGATGCTCGTGCGCCCACCGCGTGATCCGGCGCTCCTTGCCGGTCGTGCATCGCGATTTCATCAGGCACGTGCCGCACTCGCTGGTCCAGTGGCGGCGGAGTTCCAAACCGTCTTCCTCGGTCGTGTAGCGATACGGTAGCGCTTCCCCTGCAGGACAACGATAGATATCCGCATCGGCCTCATAGGCGAAGTCCGCCTTCTCATACATGCCCTTGAGGCGGTTGCCCGACGTCTCGGGGCGCGGGATTGTCGTAGTGATGCCAGCCTCATGGCAGGCCAGGATCTGCCGCCCGCTGAAGTAGCCCTTGTCGGCCAGCACATGCATCTCGTCGCGACGAAGTGCATCCTTGGCCGCCTTTGCCATCGGCACCAGAAGATCACGGTCATGACCCTGGTTGGTGACTTCATGCGCGACGATCAGGTGGGTCTCGGTGTCGACGACAGTCTGGACATTGTAGCCGACCATTCCGCTGTTCCGGGCGCTGGTGGCCATGGCGCGGGCATCGGGATCGGTCAGCGATATCTGCCCATCCGGCGCATCGGCCAAGGCCCGACCCATGGCTTGCAGGTGTTGGATATGCTGCCGGACACGCCCGTAACGCTTGGCCAGATGCGCGACCTTCTCGGCCCGAACCTCACCCTCCTCCTGTCGATCGACCCGCACCATCTCCGCAATGTAGCGCTCGACGTCCGCCTCCAGGTGGGCGATGCGGCTGGCGATCTTGCCCTTGGTGAAGTTGCGGTCCCGGCTGTTAACGGCCCGGAACTTGCTCCCGTCGATGGCAACGCAGGAGCCCTTCAGCACGCCGATCCGGCGGCACAGCTCCACGAACTGAGCGACGCTGCAGCGGATGCCGGGGCCGTTGTCACGCCGGAAGTCGGCGATTGTCTTGTGATCCGGGACAAGGCGGCCGGTCAACCACATCAACTCGACGTTGCGCCCGGCTTCGCGTTCCAGCCTCCGGCTGGACGGGATCCGGTTCAGATAGCCGTAGATGAACAGCTTAAGCAGCACGGCAGGATGATAGGAGCTATCCGGGGTAGCGGAGTAGTGTGCAGAACGAAAAGACGGCCACCCTCGGTGTGGTATTATATTACCTCAATAATCCGTCTTATGTAACTTGAGGTGATCGCTTTGACACTTCTAAGCCCCATTGCAGATGGTCGGCCTTACTTCGGATGCAGCAGGTTCGAAGCCAGATAGGCGTTGATGATGTGACCGCCCCCCGCCGGCATCGGTGTGCCAAAGTGGGTCTGCAACAATCCACAAAGGGGAGCGGTCACATCATCAACGCCGAGAAAACCCAGCCATTGTCCGGGTGCCGCTTAGGGGCGACCCCAGTTCGTCCGCAAAACATGGAGCAACCGAACTGTGATGAAACGGCGGTCTTTGACGTCAGATGGTTCCTCCTAGGAAAATTACGATGTCCGACCTGTTAGCCCTTAATATAAACTACATGGGTCGTGGTGAATTCATACAACCCGTGCTTACCGTCGGCACCGCCGATGCCAGACTTGCGGCGACCTGCGTGAAAGCCCTGCATGGCCTCAAAGTTTTCACGGTTGATGTAAGTTTCGCCGAATTTCAGCTCTCGTGCGGCTTGCATGGCGGCATTCAGGTTCGAGGTATAGACAGAGGAGGTCAGCCCATAGTCGCTGTCATTGGCTAGTGCGATTGCCTCATCCAAACTGTCAACGATCTGGATCGGCAGCACCGGGCCGAACGTCTCGTGACGCATGATGTCCATATCGGCGGTGGCTCCGGTGATCAGCGTGGGCTGATAATGCCAGCCCTGCCCCAGATCGGCGCGTGCGCCACCGGTCACGACGGTCGCGCCCTGTTCCCGTGCCAAATCGACCGCGTCTGCCACCTTGTCCAATCCCGCCTGATTGACCAGAGGACCCATGTGCAAATCATCATCGACCGAAGGGTCGCCAAAGCGGGTGTCGTTAAACAGCCCCGTCAGCTTTGCGACCAGCGCGTCATGCGCACCACGCTGGACGTAAACCCGTTCGGCGCAATTGCAGACCTGCCCGGTATTGATCACCCGGCTGGCATGGATCGCTGTTGCAGCCAGATCCAGATCGGCGTCGTTTAGCACAATTGCCGGGGCCTTGCCGCCAAGTTCGAGGTTCACCTTGGTCAGGTTCTTGCCCGCCACCTGCATGATATGCGAGCCAGTGGCGACGCTCCCGGTGAAAGTGATCAAGTCGATGCCGGGATGTGAAATCAATGCCTCACCGGCCTCGCGCCCGCGCCCGCCGACAAGGTTGAAGACGCCCTTGGGCAGATCGGTCTGTGCCAGCAATTCGGTGAACATATACGCGTTCAGCGGGGTCTCTTCACTGGGTTTGATGACGATGGTATTGCCCGTCACCAACGCCGGTGCCATCTTGCGTGCGATCAGGAAAAACGGGAAATTCCACGGCAGCACGCCCGCGACCACGCCCAAGGGCTTGCGCAATAGCAGCATAGTTTCATTGGGGCGGTCGCTGGTCAGCACCTCGCCTTCAATCCGGCGAGCCCATTCAGCCATGTAGTCGATATAGTCGGCAGTGAAATCGACCTCGACCTGTGCAAGACCGCGAACTTTTCCCTGTTCGCGGACGATCATATCGGCCAGTTCAACGCGGTTTTCGCGTAGCTTAGCCGAGATTTGTCGCAGATAGTTCGCCCGTTCGATAGCAGGCAGCTTCTCCCACGGGCCTTGCGCGGCACGAGCGGCCTTGACCGCCGCATCAACCTGATCTGCCCCGGTTTCAGGAATGCGGCCCAGGAAGGCGCCGGTGGCGGGGTTGAGCACGTCGATCATTGACGAACCATTCTCGACGAACGCGCCGTTAATATAGTTGCGGTAATCCTGCGGCTGATCGGTAACAAACTTTGCGGCGGCGCTGGTCTGCGACATGCTGAACTCCTCCTCTACGCATATCCCGGCGCCATCAGAGATGGCACCACAGCGCTATTGGACGAATACCTAACGCGTAGATCAATCAGCGGGCCGGTCGGCCACAGTAAAACCGGTTCATATCTGAGCCGGTTGCAGGGCTCAGTTCAGCTTGCGCCGGTCTAGCTGATGCTGGCGGAGCTTGCGCTTGATGGTAGCGTGGCTGATGCCAAGCCCGCGCGCGGTGGCGGTGACATTGCCGCGATTACGCACCAGCGCCCGGTTTAGAACGCCGCATTCCGCCTCGGCTAGCGTGTCGGACTGCATGTCGATCAGGTCGCCTGCCACAACACCGCGCGCGATGTCAGCACCCGTCAAACCCAGCACAAGACGCGCGCCCCGGCTGGCGCCGATGACGATATCATCGCGGTCCGCCGCTAGCAAAATCGCCCCCGACCGCGCCCGACCGGACAGTGACACGGTGCGCGCATGGGCAAAATTGTGGTGAAAGCTGTCAATTTCAATCTGGCGCGCAGCCTCGGCCACAGCGGACAGCAGCAGGCCACCTGGGGCGTAATCGCTGGCCACCCCATAGAAGGTGACATTGACCGCCCCTGCCAGATCGCCCTGATGATCAAAGACCGGCGCGGATGCACAGGTGATGGCCAGTGCACGGGCATAGAAATGCTGATCCTGCCGCACCAGCAATGAGCGTTGTTCGATCAGCGAGGTGCCGATGCCGTTGGTGCCGCTGTAAGCCTCGCTCCAATCGACGCCGCGACACAGGCCCCAGCTGTCTAGGTCGTCTTGATCGGCCTCATCCCCACCGCGATACAGCGGGATTCCGTTGGCGTTGCTGACCAACAGACAGGTGCCACGGGTACCAATATTACGCAGCAACCGTTTCAACGATGGCGCGGCGATGGCCAGCAGCGGCTCCATTGGTTCGGCCACCGCACGCAATTCTGTATCAGAGAGGCGGTTCAACGGCGGCGCATGTTCAGGTGCAAGCCGGTGCAGGGTCGCACATCGCTGCCATGAAGTCGCCAGCGGCGCGCGTGTCCCGTCACGCGCCGTCAGAACATTGCGCACATAATCTGCGTGCGACACTGCTGTCGTCATGATGCCCCCCTTCGGCCGCCGGTCCCTCCGCCGACAGCCTGGACCCGACGTTAACCAGTCAAGGCCGAAGTGCATAGATCAGTTTGTAGCATCATCCGGCTGTTGACAGACTGCCGCGTCATGAACGCTGCCGGATGCAAGGGTGACAACCAGCCGGCCTTCGTCCACGGTCAGCGCAGTGACGGGTTCATCGGCCTGATGGATCAGTTGCGTATTGCTACTCTCAGCCCCGATGCTCAGACAGTCGCTGCTGTAAAAGACCTGCGACTGATCGGCACCCTGAAACACCGCAACCGCACCTGTGCCGCATTCGGCCAGTGCCATCAGCTTGTCGGTGCCGTCATGCACAACGGTTTTCTCTAGTGGATCACCATGGATCCAATAGATTTTCTGCGTGGGCGCGCGAACGTAAAAACCGCCACCACAGGCCACGCCGATCAGCGGTTTATTGGCATAGACCGGGGCCGCCGCCACCAGGGCCAGTGCCACGGCGGGCCACCACCGACCGCCCATTACCGCCCCCCGCCAGGACGCGCGGTCAGCACATCGGCCACGACCAGGACGCCGCCCTCGACCTTCAGCGGCAGGGCGGGCAAGGGGCGATAGGCCGGGCCGCTAATTAGGACGCCGCCTGCCTTGGGGTCAAAGCGGCTCTGGTGGCAGGGGCAGACATATTGCATCGTCTTGGGATCCCATGAGGTGACGGGGCAGCCGTCGTGGGTACAAGCCGTGGAATAGGCGACGACGCCTTCGGCGGCTCGGGCCAAGGTGGTTTCGTCCAGTTCGGCAGAGTCCAGCCGGGTTAGCATCACTTGATTCAGCCGCGATCCATCGCGTGGGATCCCCGTCGCTGGATCGACCGGCAGGGCGATGATCTGCTTGGCGCCGAGCTTCAGATCGTCAACGGCCAGATGCGGACCGCGTTTGCTTTTCGACTGATAGGTCAAGAAATCGCCGGGCTGGGGCGGGCTGTTGCGGACAGCGTCCTCGGCTGATAGGGCGGGCGTGCCGCGCAGCATCACCTGTGCTGCGGCAAATGCGGCAACAGCGTGTCCGATGAAACTGCGCCGCGATCCAGTTGCCGCCAAACAGGCGCAGGAGCACGGAGTTGGGTTCTGGTCTTGGGTCATGTGTCTATCCGCTGGAAATCTCTGGCTGTGGAAACGAGGCGCCGACGAGAGCGGCACCCCGAAGGCTTGGAAATTAGATCTCATCCGGCAAAGCAAAGACCCAAATGGCACCGCCGACCGGAACGTCCTTGATCCATTCGCCGGACTCATCCTGTTCACCCAGGACCGAGTTAGTCCACTGCGCGTCGACGCCGTAGCCTGCCACGATGGCGATGTATTGCTTGCCATCGACCTCATAGGACACGGGCGGCGAAATCGCGGTCGAGTTCAGCGGGAATTCCCACAGCACATCACCAGATTCGGCGTCGAAGGCGCGCAGCTTGCGGTCGTTGGTGCCCGCATTGAAGACGATGCCGCCGCCCGTTGTCAGCACCGATCCCCAGTTCATCGTCTTGCCGAATTCATGGGTCCACGCGACCTCACGCGTGTTGACGTTCCATGCTTCCAGCTTGCCGACGCCTTTGGCCGGGTCGCGCAGATAGACCTCAAGCTCGGCCAGATCCATGCCGGCCCACCATTGGCCGGATGCAGGCTCGGTATCCTCATCCAGAAAACCCGTCCACTTATTGCAGACGTTGTCGTTGGCAGGGACATAAATCATGCCAGTGTCGGGGTTATACGCCTCATACGGATAATTTTTGCCGCCCCACAGGCTGGGGCAATAGGATGTCGTCTTGTCGGTCCGGGGGACGTGTTCCTCATTATAGGTCGGGCGCCCGGTTTCCGGGTCAAGCGAGGCGAAGGCGTCGTTATAAACGAAGGGCTTGCCCTCAAGATAGCCGATCTCGCCCGCGTCGTTGCGTTCCAGCCAATACATGTAGCCGTTGCGCTGCGCGCTGACCAAACCGGGGACGGTCTGCCCATCCTTTTCCAGATCGATCAGCAACGGCGCGCTCATCCCCGCCCAGTCCCAGCTGTCGTTCCAGTGGTACTGGTAGTGGCCGGTGATCTTGCCGGTGTCGGGGTCCATCGCAATGGATGACGCGACATAGAGGTTGTCGCCTGGACGTTGATCGCCCAGCCAGGGTGACCCGTTGCCGACACCCCAATACAGTTTGCGCGCCTTAGGGTCATAGTTGCCCGGCACCCACATGCTGCCGCCGCCGTATTTCCACGCATCCGGGCGTGGTCCTTCGGGAAGCCAAGTCTCGTGCCCCGGCTCTCCGGGGCCGGGCACGCTGTAGGTCCGCCAGACCTGTTCGCAATTGTCGGCGTCCGTGGCCTCAAGAAAACCGCGCACGCCGTATTCGCCTCCTGACGGGCCGACAAGGATCTTGCCATCAACCGGCATCGGCGCGGTGGTGATATAGGCGCCGATTTCCCAGTCGCCGATGGTCGCCTGACACAGCCGCTTTCCGGTTTTGGCGTCCAGCGCGTTCAGCGTGCCATCAAGCCCCGCCGCAAAGACGCGATCGCCCCACAGCGCAACGCCACGGCTGGTGTTGTGCATAACGCCCAGATCAGCAGGGTTATCATGTTCATAACGCCAGTAAAGGCTGCCGTTTTTGGCATCCAATGCCAGAACATGGTTATAGGGCGTAGACACAAACATCACACCGTCATTGACCATCGGCGGTGCCTGATGGCCACTGTCGAGACCCGTGGAATAGACCCAGACAGGTTTCAGTTGCGCCACGTTTTCCTTGGTGACCTGCTTCAACGCGCTATACATCCAGCCCTGATAATTGCCCTTGGGCAGCAGCCAGTCGGACGGGTCTGCCGCATCCAGACGTTCCTGCGTCACGGGGCTGTATTCGGCCATCGGGTTGTTGATGCGGGCGAGTTCTTGCGCGGCTGCAATGCTGCTTGTCAGTGCCAACGCAGCGACGCTGGATGCCAGCATCCGGGTGATCGGCGATCTCATTCTACTCTCCTCCTGAAAGACATGCCAAGGCCCCCCAGCCCGGCGTCTCCACCCCGCAAGACTGGAGTGAGACATAGGAACTCTGTTTTTTGAGTGATTCACTGTCAATAATCTTGAGAGATATCAGCATTGTCACCGGCTCAGATTTGAGCCGGTCAGGGGAACTTTCTTGAACAAATAAGTCGTTCTTATGCAACTTAGGAAAAATTTCACGAGAAGGTTGGACGGTTCAGTTTCGACGACCCTCAACGCGACCCGCTGCCAACGGCTTGTCTTTGCTAGATGTTCTATAGACCGATCCCCAGGATTCAGACCATTCTTCGCCGTTGTAGCGGAATGCCATGGAGGCCCCTCTACGCCAATGCAGAACAAGCTTGTCGCCATCGTGGAAACCGAGTTCTGTGTCAAACGCGTCAGGTTCGTTCAGATCGTGGAGTATACGGTCGACAAGAAGTTCGTGATCAAGCGCAGGCGGCATGAATGAGCCGACCATATGCAACTCCAGATCGTCTTGCTCCGGACTGGAGCGCCAGAGCTCCCAACGGGGAAAGCCAAGCGGCTTGTCTTCGGCGCAGGTACAAAACTTGGTACGTAAGCCTGACTGACACATAATTGGTCTCCTGAAATTGACACCACCGCAACTAAAACATTGGCTGCAGCGGAAGCTGATATGTTGTCAGCAAGTAGACTTTATAAATACCAAGATCAAAATTTACTTATCGCGTGCTGTCAAAATTTCTGACCCGAAGAGGTTTTCCTATAAAAATTATGCGGGCGCTTAACGAGAGTAGAATAACTCCAAACGGAATGAATAGAAATAATTCAGTTGAGAGCCCTGTATAAATAAAGAACGCGCCGAGGAGTGTTCCAATGATTCCGCGCATGGGCTTTTTCTGCCCTATATGATTTGAATGCATTACCAAAAAAATATTGGCCGGAATTCCAACAAGTAAAAAAATAGTAGCAGTTGATTAAGCAAGATCACGATAAGTCCACCGATTTTGATATTAATTTACAGTCTAGCATGATTCTTTAGGTATTGAATATATTATTTATTTAAAAAATACAAAAAATGCATTTTTTTTATTTCACTTATTGTTCTGCCGCTAGGCAATATAATATCGAATACTCAGAAAAAGGTAGTCTAACATACCCTATTTTTACTTTAATTTGTACGAACGGTTCGGCTGACTATTTCACAGCTTGCGGGAACTCCACACCGTGATCAGAGAGCTTTTTCTTTGCTGCAGTTACGGCCTCAGGTGAAAACCTTTCTGAAAATTCTACAACGACGTACTCGCCGGTAAACTCTGCTGAACCTGATCTAACCAATGCTTCGAAGCCTGGTGTCACATTCTTTTCCAGAGCCCAGTCAGTAAGCGTTTGAACTGCGCCCTTAGCAGCGATTTTTCTTCGCGTGTATGCGGCCGGCTGTTTGCGACCATGTTTTTCCCTTAGTGTCTGCTCATAGGCCGCCACAGCTTGCCAAAGCCGTTTTTCTACGGGATCGCTGACTTCTGGCGTCTCCAGCTCATACAGCCGTGCTCGGCAGGCTTGCGCAATACGGTCCTCGTTCAGCCTAACTGCGTTGGCCAGAAGCCGCCGAACTGAGGAGGCATCGGTCATGGTCTTTGGATCAAGCACCACTGTCATCTCCTACGTGCGCGTTTT
>NZ_CP034815.1:0-65353 GCF_004010775.1 Paracoccus sp. Arc7-R13
TTGCTGGAGAAAACTGCGCGAAAGCCTGGCGACTATCTTCCTGGCCGCCGTTCGGGCGATCATTTGCAGATCATCGGGGTTATGAACTTCAAAGGTGGCTCTGGAAAGACCACATCTGCTGCTCACCTTGCCCAACGACTGGCACTCAAGGGTTATCGGGTTCTGGCAATTGACCTTGACCCTCAAGCATCGCTGACAGCTCTTCACGGTGTTCAGCCTGAGTTTGATCTACCTAACGGCGGCACTCTCTATGATGCCATTCGCTATGATGCGCCCGTTCCAATAACGGAAGTAATCAGGCCGACATATATCCCGAACTTGGATCTTATACCTGGCAACTTGGAGCTGATGGAGTTCGAACATGAAACTCCACGAGCACTTTCGCGCGGTAGTGCAGGACTGTTTTTCTTTCGCGTGAAGGAGGCATTGGCCAAAGTTGATGACAGGTACGACGTTGTCGTAATCGACTGTCCGCCCCAGTTAGGCTTCCTCACGATGTCTGCATTGTCAGCCGCAACAGGTGTCTTGGTCACAATCCACCCGGAAATGCTTGATGTGATGTCCATGAGCCAGTTCCTCCGCATGACTGCAGACCTAATGGATGTCATCGCAGACAGTGGTGCGGATATGTCCCATGACTGGATGCGGTATCTTTTGACCCGCTATGAGCCATCAGATTCTCCGCAAAACCGCATAGTCGCTTTTCTGCGCACCATGTACTCAGACAAAGTTCTCAATGCTCCAATGCTTAAATCCACTGCCATTTCTGATGCCGGATTGACGAAGCAAACACTCTATGAAGTCGAGAGGAGCGCATTTACGAGGTCCACTTACGACAGAGCAATCGAAAGCCTGAATGCAGTCAATGATGAGATCTCGCAGCTAATTCAGAAAACGTGGGGGCGGTGATGGCAGATAGCAAGAAACGGCGCATGTCGATGCTGGACAACCTCTCAGGAGCAGGTACCGCGCCGCCGGCTGGAACCATGATGTCGAGTAACCGAGCGCTTAGATCGGCGCGTGATGCGGTTGATGCTCATAACGTATGGGATCTTGATCCGGCGCAAATTGATGATGATCGGTTAGCAGATAGATTGGACCCCAGTGACGTTCAGGATCTTCGAACCTCTATTGAGCAAAACGGTCAGACTGTCCCGATTCTTGTGCGTCGACATCCAAGTGAAGCGGACAGATACCTTCTGGTTTATGGCCGCCGCCGCCTTGAGGCCATCAAGGGCTCAGAGCGAACCGGAAGGATTAGGGCGCTCATAGCAAATCTCGATGACACGGCAGCGCTGAAAGCTCAGGTTTCTGAGAATACCGGACGGCGTGACCTTAGCTACATTGAGCGAGCCCTGTTTGCCCATGAGCTACTTGAAAGTCAGTTTGGCAATCAAACACAAATTGCCGAAGTACTGAATGTGACCCGTTCGGCGGTTTCGATGGCCATTGCTTTGGCAAAAGCAATTGATCCTGCTCTCGCCCGCGCCATAGGACCAGCTCATGGTGTTGGCAGACCCCGTTGGGAAGCGCTAGCGAAAGATATGTCGGCGGCAGGCTCAGATCAGGCCTTGCTGTGCTCCATCGCAGAAAGTGCGCGCAGCCAAGGGGCTTTTGAAGCTGGCGAAACGAACGACGAGATTCCCGCCTTGGATGCCTCTGTTGTAGCGTTTGAAGCAGTTTCAAAACATGTCAAACGGCAGATCAGCCAAAAACGTGAACGACCACGTGTCAACAAAGCAGTGGCGTTGACCATTGACGGCAAGCCTGCCGGATCCGCGAAAAGGGCGGATGGTGCCATCCGCCTGGACTTGACGAATGTTGACGACGGCTTCGCTCTTTGGCTGGCGGATCAAGCTCAGAGTATTGTCTCTGACCTTCATGATCGGTGGAAGCGAGATGCGTGAGAACAAGTGCGGCGCCTCTAGCGGCGCATCAAAACGCAAGATGCGAATTAATGAGGGCGAGTTCACAGCTGTGAACATTAGTTCGACTGCCACTAATGATCCCCTCCAGCGACCTCATACGTCACGCTCCACACGTTATCAGGCTCTCGCTCGTGGAAACTGGGCTGCGATTGCCCTGCCTAAGCGGAGTGGATTTCGTGTTTTGGAACAGTCCAGCAGCGCTGATCTGCTTCTGTTCAATATATTACAGGAGTACCCATCATGGATTAAGTCGTAATCACCCTTAACGAAAAACCCCCCGCGCGGGGGTCCGCACGAGGGGGCTTGGGAAAAACTCAGGATTGGCGTCCTGAATTAGCAGCTAGTTTTCACCTGCTATAGTTATCCTCCCACTCCCGAAAATCAAGAGCAAAAAGCGCATCGGTGCGAACGGATACGGCTTGCCTGCGGACACCGCGCTTCTTGATCGAGGAGCAGCAGATGAATACCGGAGAGGCCGCAGAACGCGGCAATTTTTTCAAACGCATTAACGGCGTTATTGATGGCGCGCGTGCCGATGGCATTGCGGCCGATCGCAAACCCATCCACCGCAATTCGCGCCGTAAGGGATCGTGTGAGGCATCGTTCTGGCGCGGGACGTCACGCCAGGACGTGCAGAAGGTCTTGATGGCCGCTCGACACTATGACCGGGCAAAGAAGAAACCCGGCAAGCGAAACGGCCCCCTGGGCGGCATCGCTTTGGAGGTCCTGGCGCTGTTCGCAAATCTGGTGAACTTCAAGTCGGGCCGACTGGACCCGTCCCTTGATTACATCACTGACAAGCTGTGCCGGTCGCGTGACGCGGTTGTTCGGGCGCTGAAGGCGCTACGCGATCATGGATTTCTGAATTGGCTCCGCCGCTTTGAGCCTGCCCCGAACGAGGGCCGGGGGCCGCAGGTCCGACAGGTCAGCAATGCCTATCGCTTGTCCGCCCCTAAGCGCGCCCTTGCGCTTCTCGGGCGGTGGGCTGGTCGGCCAGCTGCACCGGATGATGACCAAGCAGCACGCAAGGATCGTGCCGCTATTGAAGCGGAGCATGTCGAAACCCTCGATCTTGCTGGACTGGCAGCGTTCAAAATCGAGGACTCAGATCTTGCGAAGGCTCTAGCATTGATGGGCAAGGCCATAGATTTACGCGAGTCCGCCAAGCGGACTGAATCCCAATCTATCTCTTTCTCTTATGCTTGAAGGCAATCATGACACCACGCATCGGGACGTTAAGGCGCCCCTGCGGCGGTTCCCGCCAGAATATACCGGGCCAGTACGCGGACGCAGCGCCCTTAGATCAAACCGCAGTTCTGGCGGCACGGTTGTAGTGGCTGTGAATAACAGCCTGTTGCGGCCGGGAGGTAATACAAGACCGTTTCGCGCCGTGATGCGTTTCTGCAGGAGCCTTTTTTCGGCCTTCGGCCCGTGCTGCGCCATCGCAGGACCGGTGTCTGCAAACAGCATTTCAGGCCAAGCCAGCGTGATCGACGGTGACACCATCGAGATTAGGGGCGAACGCATCAGGCTGGTTTCAATCGATGCACCTGAATCCCGGCATACCTGTCTTGATGCTGGAGGCCGCGCCTTGCGCTATGGTCAGAGGGGGCTTTAGCGCTGTCAACACCAACAACAGAGCAGGTTCAGTGTCTGGCTGCAGACCTTTTAGTTGAGCGAGGCTATTGCCTTGGCCCAAATGCCGGGAATGGCCGCATGCTGATCAGGGTATCGTGCTCTGACACGTGGTGAGGGATGGGCCGAGTGCCAGACCCTCAAATCCCGCATTGCCAGCATGTTCGCAGCACGCGCGGCCTTCCTACCGACAAGAACCACGCTTTGAAGGCGGGGCAGCAGATTTAACAACGCCTCCAAACGCAGCAGCCCAACTCGCCACTCCTCGGGCGTCACCTTTATGCTGTCATTCCACCAAGGTATCGCGTTCCAGATGAGCGTCTCATTTCGCATGATCGGGATTTGCTGCATGAAAGTGAACGTGGCGGCCGCGCTCTCGTCATCGTTGTCACGGGAAATGAAACCGGAACCCGCGCGACCTAGCCGATCGGCGTCTGTCATAGGACCAGGCTTCTCCATAAGAAAGAGGATGCGGGCGCCCACACCGCCGTCCATCGGATCGAAGTCTGGAACGGCCCCGCGACCTTCGGCTCTAAGACCTGCCACCATGTCATTCAGTGGTGCCATGTGGGGGCTGTCGCGTAACATCCTGCGATAGGTAAGCTGGCGGATATCGCGCAAGCCGCGCGGCATATCAGGGGCAGGGAGGCCGTCTGCCGGAATGATGATAGGCTCATCGTCCACATCATAAACGAATTTGCTTTTGCGCGGCATTGCGAGTGTCAATCTCCATGGTGATCGGCTTACCGCGTCTGGTTTGGTAAGTTGCAATATCTTCATACAGGCTAGAGTTTTTTAACAGGTTCGCGCCAGGCGGAACTCCCATTGGAGAACAAGCATACACACCCCAAGCCAAAAACCTGTCGTTGATTGTGATAGCGTTGCATGCGATGATGACAGCCTATGCGGAGGTACCATGGCCAGCATTACAATCAGAAACCTTCAGGATGACGTCAAGCGGCGGTTGCGTATCCGCGCTGCTGAGCATGGGCGCTCCATGGAGGAGGAAGCCCGCGAGATCCTCCGGGAAGTTGTGGGGGAGGCGAAGCCTAATCATAACCTGGCTGCGGCTATCCGAGCCCGTGTTGCGCCTCTTGGAGGGGTTACACTGGATCTGCCGCCGCGAGAGCCCATGAGAGACCCACCAGCGTTTGATCAGGCGTGAGCATGCTTATTGTCGATACGAACGTGGTCTCCGAGCTGTTGCGCCCTGAGCCTGAGCCTTGCGTTGAACAGTGGCTTTCCAGGCAAGACGGCCAAAGTGTTTACCTGACTGCAATTTCCGAAGCCGAGCTTCGTCATGGCTTGGCAATCATGCCTATGGGGAAACGGCGCACCGCCCTGATGGATGCTGTTGATCATATTCTTCGTGAGGATATGGCGGGCCGCATTTTGCCCTTCGATAGTGCCGCCGCGCAATCCTAGGCTCCAGACCCATTGATTTCAGGCGTTTGGCATGATTCAGGCTCCGCCAGGAGACCTGATCGATGAGCAATCTTTACTGGCTGAGCGATGCCCAGATGGAACGCCTGAAGCCGTTTTTTCCCAAGAGTCATGGCAAGCCCCGCGTCGATGATCGCCGCGTTCTCAGCGGCATAATCTTCATCAACCGCAATGGGTTGCGGTGGTGTGATGCGCCGAAGGAATATGGGCCCGCCAAGACCCTCTACAACCGTTGGAAGCGCTGGAGTGACAACGGGGTCTTCGCCCGGATCATGGTCGGCCTGGCCGCTGAGAGCGCCGATCACAAGACGATCATGATCGATGCGACCTATCTCAAGGCACACCGCACGGCGTCGAGCCTGTGCGTGAAAAAGGGGGGCGCGCACGCCAAATCGGGCGGACAAAAGGCGGCATGAACACCAAACTGCACGCCGTTGCCGATGCCACGGGGCGGCCGATCGGGTTCTTCATGTCGGCCGGCCAGGTCAGCGACTACACAGGCGCAGCGGCTCTTCTGGGCAGTCTGCCGAAGGCGGGTTGGCTGCTGGCTGACAGGGGCTACGACGCTGATTGGTTCAGAGAAGCGTTGAAAGACAAGGGGATAAAGGTCTGCATCCCCGGTCGAAAGTCCCGCAGGAAGGCCGTCAAATACGACAAGCGGCGCTACAAACGGCGCAACCGCATCGAGATCATGTTCGGCCGTCTGAAGGATTGGCGGCGCGTCGCCACCCGATACGACCGCTGCCCGGAAACCTTCTTCTCCGCGATCATGCTCGCCGCAACCGTCTTGTTCTGGCTGTGAAATTCAATGAGTCTGGACCCTACTGTGGGGGAGGGACGTATCCTCTTGAATGCAGTTCAAATGATGCCCGGGAGCGTTCTAGTGTAACCGCCCGATTTCCCCCGCCTGCCTGAGCATGGGGTGATCGGCTAAGACACGTGCATAGCGACGTCGTTAACGACGTGTCTTATGCGAGGCTTTCGATGCGTGGTGACATTCTGGGTCTGGAGCGGCGGCGTCGCTGGAGCGACGAGGAGAAGCTCGGGATCGTGCTGTCGGTTGGGGCGGAGGGCGCGACGGTGACGCAAGTGGCGCAGCGCCACGAGGTGACCCGACAGCAGCTCTATGCCTGGCGGCATGAGCTGAAGAAGAAGGGGCTGCTTTCCCCGCTTCCGGAGACTGTGTTCTTGCCTGTGGAGTTGAGCGCGCCCGCCGAATTGGCGGTGCCTTCCTTGACTGAAGATTTGACGCCGCAACGCCCCGCCCTGATTGAGCTTCAGCTGGCCAATGGCCGGTGCCTGCGCTTTGACCCGATGCTGGACACGACCACGCTGACGCGGTTGATCCGGGTGGTGGAGGCGGCATGATCGGGCCCGGCACCGGTGTCCGGGTTTATCTGGCCTGCGGGGTGACCGACATGCGCAAGGGCATCGAGGGGTTGGCAGCCCTGGCGCAGGATCAGTTGCGCCAGAAGCCGGCAGGCGGTGCGGTGTTTGCATTCCGCGGTCGGCGAGGCGACAGGTTGAAGCTCTTGTATTGGGATGGCCAGGGCTTCTGCCTTTACTACAAGGTTCTGGAACGCGGGCGCTTTCCCTGGCCGAGCAGCAAGGACGGGACTGCACGTCTGACATCGGCGCAGATGGCCATGCTGTGGGAGGGAATTGACTGGAGGCGGCCGGACTGGGGCGCGCCACCGGCCCGGGTCGGCTGATTTATCCTTTTGTAATTGCGTCTTTTTGTAGCGTTCGAGATGAGGATATGGTATCCATCATCATGTCCGGAACGACCACGCCACTGCCCAATGATCCTGCCGCCTTGAAGGCGATCATTGCCGCGTTGCAGGCAGAAAATCAGAAGATGTCGGCCAGCTTGCGCGCCCATGATCTGCTGGTTCAGGCGCTGCGCGTCCGGATTGCCAAATTGCAAAAGCAGAAGTTCGGAACCAGTTCGGAAAAGATCGAACGCGAGATCGAGCAGCTGGAGCTGGCTCTGGAAGACCTGCAGCTGGCCCTGGCCGAGGCCAATGACCTGGTGCCCGCTGCCGAGGAGGGGCCGGACATGGAAGCACAGGCCCCGGAACCGGCTGAACCCCAGGAAACCAAACGCCGCCGCCCGAAGGTCTCGAAGGACACGCCGCGCGAACGTCGCACGTATGATCCCGGCGAGAATTGCCCCGATTGCGGTGGCGATCTGCGGGTGATCGGTGAGGATGTCAGTGAACTGATCGACATGATCGCCGCGCAATTGAAGGTCATCGAGATCGCGCGCATCAAGAAGTCCTGCCGACGCTGCGAGAAGATCGTCCAGGCCCCGGCACCCAGCCGGCCGATCCCGCGCAGCATGGCGGGACCGAACCTGCTCGCCTATGTCCTGGTCTCGAAGTTCGATGACCATGTGCCGCTCTACAGGCAGAACGAGATCTTTGCCCGGATGGGCGCCGATATCGCCGACACGACGCTCGTGGACTGGTGCGGCGGGGCGATGAAAGCCTTGGCGCCGCTGATCGAAAAGATTGAGGCCGAGATCATGGCCAGCGATCTGCTCCATGCCGATGACACGCCCATCCGGGTTCTCGATCGCAGCAAGAGCGACAAGGGGCTCGGCAAGGGTGTCAGGAAGGGCAGGATCTGGGCTTACGTCTGCGATCAGCGCCCTTGGGCAGGCCAGGCCCCGCCCGGCGCGGTGTATCAGTTCGCCCCGGACTGGAAGGAAGACCATGTCCTCGGCCATCTGAGCCAGGCCGGCGGCATTCTTCAAGCAGATGCTTACAAGGGCTATGCCAAGCTCTATGCCCCCAATCCGGAGGGCAAGAGCCAGTTCCGCGAGGCCGCCTGCTGGGCGCATCTGCGCCGTGACTTCCATGATGTCTGGACCTCGACGAAGTCCGAAATCGCGCGCGAAGCGCTCGACCGGATTGGCAAGTTCTACGACATCGAGCGTGCCATCAGCGGCAAGCCTGCCGAGCTGCGGCTGGCGGTGCGCCAGAAGGAAACCAGGCCCAAGATCGGCGCCTTCCGGGACTGGGCCGAAAAGCAGCTGACGCGCATCCCGGGCAAAAGCGATCTGGCCAAGGCCTTCCGCTACGGGCTGAGCCGCTGGCCTGCCCTCACGCTGTTCCTCGAGGACGGGCGCGTGGCCATCGACAACAATGCGGCCGAGCGTGCCCTGAGGCCAATTGGTGTCGGCAGACGGAACTGGCTATTCGCAGGCTCGGATGCGGGCGGCGAAACGCTCGCCCGCGCCCTGACCGTCATTGAAACGGCAAAGATGAACGGGCTCGATCCGCAGGCCTATCTTGCCGATGTCCTGGACCGCATCCACGATCACATGAACACCCGTCTCGGCGAATTGCTGCCCTGGAACTGGACGCCAATGGGCACAATCAAGACCGAGGCCGCGTAAACAGCGCCCGGAAGAATTCCTCGGACTGCCTCAGACCCTCATCGGTCAGGATAACCGACTTTGCCTTGTTGACCGGATCGGCAATCAGACCCCTCCCATGCAATCGCTCCAGGGCGTCCCAGTCAAAGCCTTTCCACGCCCGCCGCTCGTCATGCAGCGTCAACCACATCAGCGCCAGAACGGCCTCGTCGATCTTGTCCCGATCAATCTCCATGGACTGAGCATACTACGGTCAGACTGGGGCGGGAATCGGGCGGTTACGTTCTAGTGGAGGGTTCTGGACCGTTTTTCTGCTGCTCAGCGGAATGGGTATCCTGATGCAGATTTCTGCTCTTTTCCTCTAACTGATCTGGGCGTCCCCTTCGGGGCGCGCCCCCGGTTCCGGCCGGCAAGACCGGCCTCCACCCGAGCTGGTCGGGGCGATGCGCCCGGCTGCGCTGCACGGTTGAATGTCTCGTCCCGAGCCATCCCCCCGCACACCGGTCCTGGGCGCCCTGCCCCGTCCATCTCGTCCCTGTCGGGCGGGACCGCTGACGCAAGGCGCACCCGATTGTCCAGTCGCGCGCCGGGAACGACCTCGGGAGTGAAGGCGGGCGACCGCAGCAGGCCCGCGCAAGACGTCAAGGATCGAGCAAGGGCCTGTGGGCAACCGGGTGCGGCTTGCGGCAGCTGCGGCACAGACCCACCGCGGCCTCTTTCAGAATAGCGAGATCCCCGCGCCAGGCGCGGCGATCGAGACGCAGGGGGGATTTGGACAAGCCAAACGCCCCCTGCCCTTGTTGGGCCAGGCGCTGCGCGCCTGTCCGTCAGGGGACCGCTGGTCCCCCACCGCAACACGAAAATGCTGCACGTCCTGCGGGGCCGTGTCCTCGCGCTTCGCGCTGCGGGCCGCACCACCCCCTTGTCCGTTTGATTTTCCCATTGCGGCGGTTCCCCCCTGCCCTCGCCGGGAGGCAAGGGTTCAGGAGAGGGGCGCGCTTCGCGCTTCCTCGCCTGACCCCCCGCCCATTTTGGGCACCCGACCACGGCGCAAAGACCGGGCGGGACCGTCGCAAAGAAAGGAAAGCCAAATGGCACAAGCAATTCAGACCGACACCGCCGCCGAGCAGGCGCGCGACCACATGCTGCGCCTGCTGATCGCAGAGCAGAACGACGCTTTCCGGCGCTGCCTGGGCTTCGCAGCCCTGTGGCGGGACCATCATCTGAAAGGCCGCGGCGTCGTCACGCCGGGTTTCGAGGCCCTGCCCGTGGCGACCAAATCAGCCCTGATGGGGAAGGTTATCAACTTCACCGACTTCACCGAGGAAAACGACCCTTGGGAGGATCATTCCTTTGGCCGGGTCGAGGCCGAGGGTGCGGCGATCTTCTGGAAGATCGACCTTTACGACACCGCCTACACCTTCGGCGCGACGATGCCCGATTGTGCCTGTGACCCTGACCAGACGCGCCGTGTCCTGACGCTCTACCTGCCGTCCGAACACTGACCGGGGATCGGCCTGCTTCGCTCCGCAGGCAGGCCGATGCTTCCCGCAGCTTCAACCGACAAGGGAATGAACACATGAGCAATGCAGTCTTGGAACAGCGTCTCGCAGAAGCATGGGCGCTGGTCAGGAAGGGCGACACCTTCGGTATCGGACGCCGCTTTCTGACGCAGCACGGGGCTGGTTAAGGCCCCTCCCGCTTTGTCCTGCCCTCACAGCCGGACGCCACAACAGCCAAATAATCGTCGCAAACAGGAATTTCACCCATGAAAAACGAAATCATCGCCGCCGCCCCGATCCAGTATTTCCCGCTGGCCCAACTCTATGTCTCCGACATGAACCCACGTCAGGACGCGGACCCGGAGGGGATCGACCTGCTGGCCGACAGCCTTGCCATGATCGGCCTGATCCAGAACCTTTCCGGCACCGTTGACGCGGATGGCCGCGTCGGCATCGTCGCCGGGGGACGCAGGCTGCGCGCCATCGCCCGCGCGGTCGAGCGTGATCCGACCGTGACCAAGCGGCACCCGGAACTGGCCTCCGTTCCGGTCCGCATCGCAGCCGACGAGGCCACCGCGCGGGCATGGGCCAGCGCCGAGAACGCCGCCCGCGAGGACTTGGCACCCGCCGATGAAATCCGGGCCTATGGCCGGATGAAGGAAGCGGGCGCAGACGTGTCCACCATCGCCCGCAGCTTCGGCAAGACCGAGGCGCATGTTTACCGCCGCCTTGCCTTGGCCGCGCTGCCCGCCCCCGTTCTGGACGCCTTGAAGGCGGGGCAGATCAGCCTTGGCATGGCGAAAGCCTTTACCGTGTCCCAGGACGAGGCCCTGACCTTGCAGGTTCTGGCCGAGGTGATGGGCCGCGACGTGTCCGAATACCGCATCAAGCAGGCTTTGCAGCCCGAAGCGATCAGCGGCACCGACCGCCGCGCCCTGTTTGTCGGGCTGGACGCCTACACCGCAGCGGGCGGGCGGATGAACCGCGATCTGTTCAGCGACACGACCGCGCTTCACGATGGCGATCTGCTGGCCCGCCTGTTCACCGAGAAGATGGACGAGGCAGCGGCAAAGATCGTTGAAGTCTGGAAGTGGGTCGAGGCCATGCCCGACAGCTATGTGCCCTACGGCACTGCCGAGAAGCTGGACCGCATCTATCCTGTTCCGGGCGTCCTGAGCGAAGAACAGAGCGAGCGTTACGACGAACTGGCAGAGCTGGCCGAGGGCGACGTTCTGGACGAGGCGGGCCAAGCGGAATTTGCCGACCTGACGAACATCGTTGAAGGCGGCTTTACCGACGCGCAGCGCGCTGTTGCCGGAGTTTTCATCTATGTCCGCAATGATGGCACCCTGGGCGAAACGGCTGCATGGGTTCGGCCCGAGGATCGCGCCGAGGCAATCGAAGCAAAGGTTCTGACCGGACATGCCGCGACGCGCCACGGCGCGGCCAGCGTCGAGGATGCCCCTAGGTCGCCCTATTCCGGTGCGCTGGTCGAGGACATGAAGGCCGTGCGGCTGGCCGCGATCCAGACCGCGCTTCTGGACAAGCCGGAAATGATCTTTGACCTGCTGGCCTTCGGCATGTCGCTGGCATCGGGTGTCAGCACCCATGTTTTCGACCTGTCGCCGGGACGCCCCAACAACTGCCCGAGCAAACCCGAGGGATTGGAGTTTTCCGAACGGCTGACCCATGCCCCTGCGGGACATGAGGCATGGAGCCGCCCGGAACTTCGGGTAGACGATCTGGCGACCGCCTTCCGCACGTTCATTGCCGCTGGCAAGAAGGCCCGCAACGCGGCGCTGGTCGAGAGCGTGGCACGGACCCTGCCTTATGGCGCAGGCAGCGTGGAGTTCTTCGGACTGATCGAGGCCGATGCCGGGGCCGGTATCCGCAAGGTCTGGACGCCCACCGCCGAAAACTTTTTCAGCCGCGTCAGCGCCGATTATCTGGACGCGCTGCATCTGGACCTGACCGGCTGTGATCCGCAAGGGAACGGCTTCAAGGCGCACAAGGCGCAGAAGAAGGCCGAAAAAGCGCGGTGCATGGAGCGTCTGTTCAGCGATGCCGAGTATCAGAAGGCATGGCGGATAGACGCAGAGAAGAAGGCCCGCATCGAGGCTTGGACCCCAGACTGCTTCTGATTCATACCGAACCGGAGGGGCGGCGTTAGCCGCCCCATACCGAGCATTTTCAAACGAAAGAGATTTTCATGCCCCTGTATATCGCAACCTACTGGACCGGCACGGCATGGGTCGATCTGCACGCCGATCCGCTACCCTTCAAAGACGCGCAGCAAAAACTGCACAGCGCAGCCTGGACCCATCAAAGTGTCCGCTTGCGACCGGCCCCGGCTGCCACCGATTTTTCCGCCGCCGCTCCTGTTCAGTAGAGCGCGGCCCCGCCTATCCTTCTGCGACGAAGGTTCAACTGGCCCCGCTTCGGCGGGGCTTCTTTTTTGGCTTGGGAATGATGACCTGGCGGGGCGGCCGTCTGCGACGGCCCCACCGCCCGGCCCGGCCCTTCGGGCCGAGCTGCACCTGACGGCGCAGCAGGCAAGGTGACACTAATGTCAGAGAATTCCGAAGAGTAATGCCTCTCACGGCTCTGCTGACATGTGGCAGCCTAGGCATTGAACATGCACACGTATCAGTAGAAGCCCTAGCGTTCAAACCAGGGCTTCCATTTTTTCATGGGTCGATTACACTGGACAGGTCTCACCAAGACAGCCCTGTTTGGGTTTGGCCCCGTAGTGTTGGTAGCACTGCGGGGTCTTCCAGTTCTCGACCAGGCTAGTTGCGTTTCATAAAAGCGGCGATAGCAACGAGCAAATGTAATGCTGTCATCAACAGCATCATCTGGTCAGCACTCATGCAGTTCCTTTCCGTTGTCGGTCTGCTGTTCGGGTGTCAGGGGCATGGTTGAACATCTTTTCCATGCCTGACGTCAGACTACGACACGCATGTAGCCTCGATCAACCGTTCTGGAACCATGTCGCAGGCTTGTAGACTATCATGCTGCATGACAGCCTGCCCGCCCATCCGAACGTGAGACCCCATGAACATCCGCTATCTGCACATGCTGGCCTTGTGAAATTTGGGACAAGACGGTGGACTTCTTCCGCCTGCTGGGGCTGGAGGAAACGCGCCGCATCGACAATGACAAGGGCCGCTTCAGCCTGGTGTTCATGGCGCCTCCGGGCCAGCCGGAATACCCGGTCGAACTGACCCATAACTGGGACGGTGACGACGGATACCGCGTCGGCAACATCTACGAGATGTGCCAGAAGCTGCACGACGCCAGCGTCACGATCAACCGCCCCCGCGGGACGGGCACATGGCCTTCGTGCGCAGCCCCGACAACATGACGATCATACTGCTGCAGGAAGGCGACCACCTGCCCCCGCAGGGCCGGGTTCAATTCAATAGATATAGCGGATCTGCTCGGTCCAGAACCGCTCGATGTGGCAGCATTGCAGGTTGTCCGGTCAAGTTGAGAAAAGTGGATCTGGGCGTCCCCTTCGGGCCGCGTCCCCGGTTCCGGCCGGCAAGACCGGCCTCCACCCGAGCTGGTCGGGGCGATGCGCCCGGCTGCGCTGCACGGTTGAATGTCTCTCCGAGCCATCCCCCCGCACACCGGTCCTGGGCACCCTGCCCCGCCCATCTCGTCCCTGACGGGCGGGACCGCTGACGCAGGGCGCGACGGCGGTTGTCCAGTCGCGCGCCGGGAACGATCTCGGGAGTGAAGGCGCGGGACCGCGCAGGCCCGCGCGAGACGTCAAGGATCGAGCAAGGGCCTGTGGGCAACCGGGTGCGGCTTGCGGCAGCTGCGGCACAGACCCACCGCGTCCTCTTTCAGAATAGCGAGATCCCCGCGCGGGGCGCGGCGATCGAGACGCAGGGGGGATTTGGACAAGCCAAACGCCCCCTGCCCTTGTTGGACCAGGCGCTGCGCGCCTGTCCGTTTGGGGACCACTGGTCCCCCACCGCAACATGAAAATGCTGCGCGTCCTGCGGGGCCGTGTCCTCGCCTTCGGCTGCGGGCCGCACCACCCCCTTGTCCGCTGGATTTTCCCATTGCGGCGGTTCCCCCCCTGCCCTCGCCGGGAGGCAAGGGTTCAGGAGAGGGGCGCGCTTCGCGCTTCCTCGCCTGAACCCCCGCCCATTTTGGGCACCCGACCACGGCGCAAAGACCGGGCGGGATCGTCGCAAAAGAAGGAACGCCAGATGGCTAAATCGTTCGACCTCTACCAGCATGTCACCGACAGCATCATTGCCAGCATCGAGTCCGGCACCCCCGCATGGCGCAAGCCTTGGACCGGCGAGAAAGGCGGCGCACCGTTCCCGCTGCGCAGCAACGGCGAACCCTATTCCGGCATCAATGTCCTAATGCTGTGGCTAGCTGCCGACGCCAAGGGCTATCGCGCCCCGTTCTGGTTCACCTATCGCCAAGCGCAAGAAGCGGGCGGACAGGTCCGCAAGGGCGAGAAATGCGCCACGGTTGTCAAATATGGGACGTTCGACCGCGAGGACAAAGACACCGGCGAGGAACGCCGCCTGCCCTATCTGAAATCTTACAGCGTGTTCAACGCTGAGCAGATCGAGGGGCTGGCCCCGGAATATTATGGCACCCCCGCCGAGGCTGCGCGCGACCTTGGGACCGAACCCGACCCGGCGCTTGATTTTTTCTTTGCCGCGACCGGGGCAGAAATTCGCACCAGCGACGAACCGCAAGCCTACTACAACCCCGCCGCCGACCATATCCACATGCCCCGATTGCCACCTTTCACGATGCGGCAGGCTATTATGGGACCCTGGCCCATGAAGCTTGTCACTGGACCGGACACAGCACCCGCCTCGACCGTTTTTCCCGTTTTACAGACCGCAAAGCTTATGCGTTCGAGGAACTGATTGCTGAAATCGGCAACTGCATGATCTGCGCGCAGCTTGGCCTGACCCCCGACTTTGCCCAATCCGGGGCTTATCTAAAAAGCTGGCTGCGCGCCTTGAACGACGACAAGCGCCTAATCTTCAAAGCCGCCAGCGAGGCCCAGAAAGCCGCCGACCTGCTGACCAAGCGGCAGCATGTCGAAGAAGAAAGGGCGGCAGCGTGAGCGGCCCCCTGCCCGACCTGTCGTGCCGCAAATGCGGCACGACCAATCCCCCGGTCTATTTGGCCCCTGTCTCGGTCGGAGGAGCAGGAACCTGCATCTGTTTCTGTTGCGCGGAAGCGCGCGGTTGGCTGGACCGGGACGGAAACGTGAAATCGGGTATTGCGCTATGACCTACGAAACCCGCGACGACCCGGACGACCTGCCCATCCCGTGCGCCACCTTGGCCGAAGCGGAGCGGCGCGGCAGACGCCGCGCCGCCCGGATCGGATCGCCCGTTTTGATCTATGAGATAGACAGCCAGGGTGGCGAAAGATTTGTGGGGGTCTGCTGACCCCCCTGCCCCTCTGTCCTGGCGCGCAGGGAGAATGTCGGGCGGGCGCGCTGGCAGCTTCGCCGCCAGCGCGCCCGCCCGAGGCTTCGCCTTACATCGCAGCGCGGCAAGCCGCGCCACATGATCCTTGTGCGTTTCACGCAAACGCCGCCTGAAGGCGGCTTTGGGCGGCAGCTGCGCCGCCGCGGGTGTGGGGGGAAAGGTGCCGCTTTACAGGATGGATTTGACCACAGCCCACTCACGTCTCTTCGCTCTATGGGGGCCGTTCCGTTCGCGGTCTGCAAGCCCGTGGCCGCAAGATGGGCCACGGGTGGACAAATCCGGCTCAGGCTAGGCTTTCAAAAGGTGCACTATGTTAGGACGATTCAGAATGGGTCAGTCGCTTTAAATTTCTATCCCGCACGGTACTGAAAGGGGATCGCTTGTGTCTAAGTGGTAGGTTCGACCACCAGCATCCAGCTCGATCTGTGCGCTGCTGCGAAAGGCGTTTATCATGTTCGTCCAGCTATCTCTATCATTCCCTGATATGCCCCCGTTCATCGCACGAGCGTTGAAGGTACCAGCAGACGATCTGAAAGTTAGGTCGCCTTCATAGTCCACCCCATCCAACGAAATTGTTGCAGAGAAAATTGGTGGAACAAAAGCGCCTTGGGGGTCACAGATGATCTGCAAATCCACGGCTCCAGCCTCGTAGTCAAATATCTCAAGTCCACGAAAGTCTGTCTGTTGCACCCATGCAAATGCAGGAGCTGCCGAGAAAGCAAAAACGCTTGCCGTAACAAATGCTTTCATCCTTCAAAATCCTTAATTATCGAATCCAAGCTTGAAAACCAATTTGGCTCGATCTGACCAAGGAGCAGCGCAGACTTGGGGGCTTTGTTGCCGTTTCTGACTGCTGCTGCAATTGACCGTAAGATTTGCGGATCAACCTTAGCCGTAATTCGATGGCTCCATTCTGCCGGTCCACTGGCCTCTGTGGATTGTGGGACATAGTGTGGCTCAATGATGATTGCAGGCATGCTTGCATAGGCGGCTTTCAAAACCGTTGTGCGCGGGATGCCTTGATCTTCAAGTTTTTCCATCGCCTCGGCATGACGCTCCAAGACCCTCAGGCGGAGAGTATATGGTGCCCCTGGCTTCGATCCGGCACGTTGCGGAACGACAAGACTAGCCAGACGATCGTTTGACGGACTGGCCTTGGTCTTGGGGGCAGTGTTCGTTTCTCGCTTGGTGCTAGGGTCCAGACTCATTGAATTTCACAGCCAGAACAAGACGGTTGCGGCGAGCATGATCGCGGAGAAGAAGGTTTCCGGGCAGCGGTCGTATCGGGTGGCGACGCGCCGCCAATCCTTCAGACGGCCGAACATGATCTCGATGCGGTTGCGCCGTTTGTAGCGCCGCTTGTCGTATTTGACGGCCTTCCTGCGGGACTTTCGACCGGGGATGCAGACCTTTATCCCCTTGTCTTTCAACGCTTCTCTGAACCAATCAGCGTCGTAGCCCCTGTCAGCCAGCAGCCAACCCGCCTTCGGCAGACTGCCCAGAAGAGCCGCTGCGCCTGTGTAGTCGCTGACCTGGCCGGCCGACATGAAGAACCCGATCGGCCGCCCCGTGGCATCGGCAACGGCGTGCAGTTTGGTGTTCATGCCGCCTTTTGTCCGCCCGATTTGGCGTGCGCGCCCCCCTTTTTCACGCACAGGCTCGACGCCGTGCGGTGTGCCTTGAGATAGGTCGCATCGATCATGATCGTCTTGTGATCGGCGCTCTCAGCGGCCAGGCCGACCATGATCCGGGCGAAGACCCCGTTGTCACTCCAGCGCTTCCAACGGTTGTAGAGGGTCTTGGCGGGCCCATATTCCTTCGGCGCATCACACCACCGCAACCCATTGCGGTTGATGAAGATTATGCCGCTGAGAACGCGGCGATCATCGACGCGGGGCTTGCCATGACTCTTGGGAAAAAACGGCTTCAGGCGTTCCATCTGGGCATCGCTCAGCCAGTAAAGATTGCTCATCGATCAGGTCTCCTGGCGGAGCCTGAATCATGCCAAACGCCTGAAATCAATGGGTCTGGAGCCTAAGAATGCTTATGGACTGTGTATGCGGCCTTTCGACTGCCGAACGGCAACGACGCTCCGAACCCGTCTATCCTTTTGATCGAGGATCACATTGCCAGCAGAGCTAGTTCTACTAACTGATGTCACCGCCTGCGGTGAACGCTGGTCGACGATACTCGGACGCGCCGTCGCCAGATGAGTCACTGCCATTTGAGAACCGGACTTCGACGCCTTCCAATTTCTCTTTTTATTCGAAACGCGCGCTTGCGACGTCTGATATCTTGCGCAGCGTTCGAACAAGACCAACTGAGCAGGCAGCTTTGTCCCGCGTAGCGGACGCTTCTCGGCCGATCTCGCTGCGCTTGGCACCAGCGTCCGGTCTGAGGAAGTTGCACTATGGCGTCTGGCAAGGGTCGACCGGCGGCAATGGGCCGTAATCTTCTGCAGCGACTGCATTCGTTGCAGACAGCGCGAAGGGCGGCTCTGGGCTCTGCGCATCGATGCTCCCGCACCATCCCAAGGTCAGCTTTCTATGCCAAAGGCACGAATGGCCTTGAAGCAGCATTCCACACTGCTGAGCCAGATGAGGCCAAACAAGTCTTGATCCTCCTATGTCATTGTGTATCTCATATGAGATACACAGGAGACTTGAATGCCCACCCATACCTCAATGCTGCATGTCCGAGTGGACGATCATCTCAAGGCAGAGGCCAGTAGCGCACTGGCAGGTGTAGGCCTGACCCTATCAGACGCAGTCCGTATCCTGCTGACCCGTGTGGCGGCTGAAGGGGGTCTGCCGGCCGGTCTGACTGCAAATCCTGAAAGCTATGATAGCTGGTTTCGTGCGAAGGTGCAGGAAGCGCTGACAGACACCCGGCCTGGCGTTCCACATGACCAGGTCATGTGTGACGCCCGGGCATTGATCGACGGCAAACGGGGTGCCTGAACTCGAATGGAACACCTTCGCGGTCGCCGACCTCATGGCAATTGTCGACTATATCTCGGATGACAATCCTGATGCTGCTCTTGCTCTGATGGAGGAAATTCAGGGGAAGGTTGCGCAACTTCCAATGCATCCCAAGCGGTGCCGGTCAGGACGCGTTCAGGGAACACGTGAGTTGGTCGTTCGCCCGAACTACATTGTCATCTATGCTGAGACGCCGTCTGTCGTGACGATCCTACGCGTGCTTCATGCCGCGCAGATGTGGCCCTGACAAGCGATCGGTCGAAAGACAAGGGCGGGCGCTGGCTCAGCGGCAGCGCCCCGGGCAGATCCATCCTGTTCCGGTCACGGCAACGCGATCACCTTGTCGTGGATTTTTTTGCAACATGCGGCTAACTCGATAGTCATGAAGAACTATCTGCGGGCTCTCCTTCTTGTCGCCTTCACCGTCTTTGCGGTTGGATCGATGATGCCCGCGCCGGCGACTGCCGCGTCAGCGCCCGATGACGGCATGATGGCAATGGCACATCTCGGCATGTCCGAATGCCAAGATTGCAGTGACAGGGGTGACATTGGAACGGCGGGCTGCAATCTGATCTGTGCGGCAGGGGGCTTCGTCACGGTTCCTGAATTCCAGACCTGTGATCTCAGACACGCTCGGCGCCTCTCGAAGCGGCAGGTTGCGGATGTCATGTTCAGTGACCTGAATTGGCTGCCGCTACGAAGCCCCCCACGCCCACTCATCTGATCTGATTTCCTCTGTGGCAGGCGAAGCTTGCGCACCGGGTTTTGCCCCCTTGTGCTGGCCCCCTGCAAGGACTGCTGCTTTCCCTTCGGTCAGCAGTCCCGTTTCAAATCCAGATAGTTAGGTGTCCTATGCAGAAGATTTTGCATGCAACTCTCCAAAGTCATCATTTTCCCGGAGTTACTCCGGCCGACGCGATCTAAAGGATAGAGCTTGACCACCCTCTTCGGAGGGAAATGGCATGACAATGATGAATAGCCCCATGACGGGCATGATGGTGCTGGGCTGCGGACTCTTTGCGCTTCTCGCCCTGGCCCTCCTGGTCCTGGGCATCGCTGCCCTTCTCAAGTACCTGCGAGGGCCGTCATGAGATCACAGGTTCTGTTGCTCGTCGGACTGTCATTTGCCGGTATGGCGGCCGTGGCGGCTTTCGCACAGGTTAATCGGTCCGAAAGGGCTGAAGTTGCTTTTCAGGGTGCTCCAGTAACCGCACAAGAGATTGCGCAAGGAAAGGAACTCTACGCGCAAAATTGCGCGTCATGCCACGGCCCGGACCTGGAAGGACAGCCCGACTGGAAACGTCCGCTGGAGAACGGGCGGATGCCGGCACCGCCCCATGACGAAACAGGGCATACATGGCACCACTCCGACAGTCAGCTTTTCACGCTGACCAAGCTGGGGGTCAGTGGTGTCGTGCCTGGCTATGAAAGCGACATGCCGGCCTTCGATGGCGTTCTGACGGATGCAGAAATCCGCGCCACCCTGGCCTACATCAAAAGCACATGGCCCAAGCGCCAATACGAGTATCAGGCCGAGGTCTCCGACCGTGAGGGACCGGAAGAATGATTGCAGCAAAATCCACAAGCCTGTCGGCGGCCCCTGGCCGCCTTTTCTGGGAGGATCGGCGTTGAACTTCGTCACCCGTCGCTTCGTGTTGTGTGCCGCCGCCGCCGTAACCGCACTGCCTGCATTCGGGCAGCTACCTGTTGTTTCCACCGCCATCCATGTCGTGGAGGGCAGGGGGTGCGAATGCTGTCGGCAATGGACACAGCACCTTCAGAATGCCGGCTTTCAGGTCACGAGTGAGGAGCGTTTCGGCACGCTTCTCATGCAGCACAAGATCGACCTCGGCGTTCCCATCGACCTGACGTCTTGTCACACCGGGTCGGTCGAGGGCTATTTCGTGGAAGGACATGTCCCAGCCACCGATATCCGCAAACTGCTTCAAGAGCGTCCCGACGCCCTTGGCCTGACCGTTCCGGGCATGCCCTATGGCAGCCCCGGAATGGGCCCGGAAAGCCGCCGTGAGGCTTATGATGTCCTGCTCGTGCTCAAGGATGGAAGCCACACAATCTTTAACCGATACGCCGCTGCGTCGGCCTGAAGCATGATCTCCAAGGAGCTCTCTCTATGATAACCTTTAATCGCCGACATGCGTCGCTGGCTATGCTCGCATCCCTTGCTGCATGCGGATCGTCAGGGCCCAGCTCGGCCCCTGCACCGCAATTCAAGCGATACTCCGGCCCGCCGGTAACACAGGTGGCTGTCTACAAGGGCCAACGCCGGATGCACTTGCTGAACGGCCAGACAGTCTTGCGATCCTATGATTTTGGGCTGGGCAACCAGCCGGTCGGTCCCAAGCAGTTCGAAGGCGACGGAAAGACGCCCGAGGGGCTGTATTTCATCGACCGCTTCAATCCGCGCAGCAGATATCACCTGTCTGTCGGCATTTCCTACCCCAACGATCAGGACAAGGCTTACGCCGCACAGTTCGGTCGAAGTGCGGGGAGCGACATCATGTTCCACGGGCGGGGTCCGGAAGGAAACGCACTCGCACCACGCAACCGCGATTGGACAGCCGGATGCCTCGCCCTCACCGATCAGGAAATCGAGGATGTCTACGCCATGCTGCAGCCGGGAGTCCCAGTGATGCTTTATGCATAGGGCTTTGAATGATCACGTTCGAGCAACGGCAACAGATGACCGAGGCGGTAACATTCCTGCGCAACGCGCTGGAAATTCATTGATGTCTAACTTTTACCCTATTAGACAACACCTATGATCCACGTCCTGCGCCAGCTTGCTATGATCTTCATCGTGACTTTGGTCTCGATGGGCGTCACTGCATCCGCTGGAAACGCGTCGATGGATCTGAAATGCGACATGATGTTGACGGCCGCGTCCGCCGGTGGGTGGGACGATCATACCAAGCACCTCACAGGTGACAGTTCAGATCACTCATTCCAGAACACTGTCGTCGTCGAAGATCATGTTCATAACGAAGACACGTCTTCCGAAGGACATGGCTCGCATTGCAAGGCCCATGCCTGCCCGGTTACGGCATTTCTGAGTTCCAGTGATATGGCCCAGGCCTTTCTGATGAGCCAGATGATCGAGGCCGTTCGTACGGCTCCGCTGGTGGAGTTGACAGTTTCCGAAGGACTGCGCCGCCCTCCGCGGGCCTGATCCGAACGTTGCAAGCCGACGCCTGAACGGGCTGCGGCGACCACCCTTCTGATCTAAAAGCGGATTCATCACATGAAACTTCTGTTTGCGGCTGCGATGCCGCTCGTCGCGGCGGCTTGCGCCCCGCTGGCGCCTCTGGATACGTCCTCCGGGCTTGTCACTGTCGCCGATGCCGCATCGCCGGTCTCTACCTGTCACATCCCACGTGATTATACGGCCTCTTCCTGAACAGGTCCGGCCTTTGTTTTTGCCAGTCCTTGAGCGCATCGATGGGCGTTCGGCCCTTCAGCACTGA
This sequence comes from Paracoccus sp. Arc7-R13, assembly GCF_004010775.1. Taxonomy (NCBI): domain Bacteria; kingdom Pseudomonadati; phylum Pseudomonadota; class Alphaproteobacteria; order Rhodobacterales; family Paracoccaceae; genus Paracoccus; species Paracoccus sp. Arc7-R13. The sequence goes on from NZ_CP034815.1 coordinate 21,837, forward strand.
TTGCGGGAGCTGACCGTTGTATAGCCGGACGTAGCGCAGGATGGTCTGTTCGAGATCCTCGCCGCTGCGGAAGCGGTGGCTCTGCAGGACGTCCTCGATCCGGCCATTGAAGCGTTCGACCATACCATTGGTTTGCGGGTGCATCGGCGGGGCCAGGCGATGCTCGATACCGAGGTCGACGCAGAGGCGGTCGAAATCGTGGTTGCCGGTGGGCCCCCGGCGGCGAAGTCCGAACAGACGATCGGTGAACTCCTTGCCGTAGCATGTTGGGAATGACCCACCGTTGAAGGTTATGGCCGCCTGCGCAGCCTACAAAATTGCGCAGCAGGCGGCCATAACCGGGTCTCGGGTCTCTATGGTGGCTTTGCTAACCACACCACAGAGGAGACCGGCTATGGCCAAGATTGAGCATACTTCGGATGCCCTTGTTCTGGTAGGCATCGACATTTGCAAACACCGGCACGAGGTGTTGATTGCTGTCCCGGGCAAGACGCGTCGCAGGCGCCTGACGATCACCAACAGCACGGATGATTTCATGCGGCTCATCGCGATCTTGCGAGAATACGGCCTGCCTGTCCGGATCGGCTTTGAAGCAACTGGCAACTATCATCGGGTGCTGATGTATCATCTGGGTGTCGCCGGGTTCGACCTGAAGCTGGTGTCTTCGGTCGCTTTGGCCCGGACGCGGGAGGCGCTGCACAACAGTTGGGACAAAAATGATCCGAAGGATGCCCAAGTTATCTTGCACATGCTGCAGATCGGGGCGGTGCAGATCTTCCAGGACCCGATGGTGGCCGGCACGAACGATATTCAGGAATTGTCCAAGACCCATGATGCGGTGTCGCGGTCCAAGACTGAGCTTTGGCACCGCATCCTGACCCACTACCTGCCGCTCTACTTTCCGGAAGCCGACCGTTTCCACCGCAGTTCGCGGACGGATTGGTTTCTGGCGTTCCTCGAGATGTTCCCTTCTCCGCACATGATCAGCGCCATGACCAAGGAGGAGTTCATTCAGACTGCTTGGGAAGTGGTTGGGCGCAAGGTCGAGAAGTCTCTCCTGTTGTCAGATATTTACGAGACAGCAAAGGTGTCGGCAGGATTGCCCGTCGCGCCAGATTCTGACGCCCTTCGTATGTTCCGCATGATGCTGGCCGAGGGAAGGAGCCTAATCCGGCAGCGCAATGCAATCGAAGATCGCGCCGTCGAACTGCTGGGCGACCGACCGGATTATCAGCTGCTTCGCACCATTCCGGGGATCGGACCCATCAATGCGCTGACCATTCTGGCCGAGACCGGCGATCTGCGGCGGTTCCACCATCACCGCCAGTTCCTGAAGTTCTGCGGTATGGATCTTGCTACCGTCCAGTCCGGCATGTTTCGCGGTCGAAGCAAGATATCCAAGTATGGCAATGCCCGCCTGCGCCGCACTTTGTGGCTCGCAGGGCAGACCGCGGTTCTGAAGAAAGCGAATAGCTTCCGGGACAAATTCGAGCGTTACATTGCGCAGGATCGCCACAACCCAGATCTACGCCGCAAGGCCTACACCGCCATCGCTGCAAAGATGGCACGCACTATTCACGCCGTGATCAAATCCGGCGAACCCTATCGTCCCTTCTTCGAAGGGACGAGCCCAAGCGGAAGGACCTCTCTCTCAAAGGGCCGTGGAGGCGCATGACGCGACCTCGTAGATAATGTTCGGGCCTTCCGCTTGGGATTTAGGATCTCGTCTTAAGGACGGTGAGGGCGGCAACCAGACCGACCCTGTATTTGCTATGGAAGAGACCACTTCTTGACGGCGGAGCCCGCTTGGGCAAACATCTTAAGGGCATCCGGTCGCTCGGATGCCCCGTGATCTGATGCCCTAAACGGCGATTTGTTCCCGAGCTAGGACGTTGTCGGTGAGCACACGGGTGATCGTCATCGGCGCGGCGCGTTCCAGATCGCGCAGAAAACGGCGGGCGTTGGCAGCAGTCTTGGCTGGGTAAATGCGCACGAAGACCCATCGCGTGGCGCGGTCGATGGCCACGAACAGATACCGGCGGCGGCTCTCGTCGGCCATCTGCGGCAGGTATTTCACGTCGACATGCAAGTAGCCCGGCTCGTAGGTCTTGAAGGCCCCGTGTGCAGGCCGTGGCAGAGCAGGCTTCAAGGCGCGCAGGTTGCCCACGCCATGCCGGCGCAGGCAGCGGTCCAGCCCGGAACGCGAAACATGCGGGTTCAGGAACTCCCGCACCACCGACAGCAGGTCATCCAGCGGTAACAGCAGCGACTTGCGCAGTGCCACTGCCACAGCTTCTTGCGCGGGCGTGAGCGTCGACTGAAGCCTGTGCGGCGTGTGGCTTCGGTCATGCACGCTGTCCCGGCTCCGCCACTTCCAGACGGTCTGCATGGAGATGCCGTAGCGCTCCGCCACCCTCCAGGCCGGCTCAGTGCTTGCCTGGATCGCAGCTCGTATCTTCGGTGTCGTCGCTGCCTGCTTGTGAAGAGAGATCAGCATCCTCGCCTCCCGTCCCGAAACTCGGCCAGGAGCGATCTTGCCACGAAGAACGCGGTCCGGCGAGGGTCTATGTGATCATCCGGGATGGAACATCTACCCTGCAAGCCGGTCCCGCCGTCACCTATCGAAGCCGCAGCGTTCAGGAGCCGGGAAACTGGACGGATCTGAACAATGCCCAAGGCCCGGGTGTCGAATGAAGACGGCATTGGGACTATCGATGGGCGCGCTGCTGCTGCTGACGGCCTGCGCGGATACGGCGACCATGAGCAAGGCCCGCGGCGAGCGGGCAGGGTTCGAGACTGTTGCCGGGATCTCCCGGCAGGCGACGGGGGCAGAGGCAGCGTGGCTTCAGACTCCGGCTGAACGGCAGGCCCATGCGCAACGCGTGCGCGCCATCGTTCAAGGAAAGACGATCAGCGCCGAACAGGCCGTGCAGGTGGCACTTCTGAACAACCCCGGCCTGCAGGCCAGCTATGCCGACCTGGGCATGTCTGCGGCAGACCTGTGGGAGACGGCCCTCGGACCGGTACCGAGCGTCGGCATCTCCGTGTCCGGGCTGGTCAGCGGTGATGTCACCCGGTCCGTGGAAGGCACTGTGGCGTCCTCAATTCTGGACATGGTCACGAAGAAATCCCGGACACGGGCTGCTGATCTGGAATTCCGTCAGGCTCAACTGGCCGCTGCGGGCGAAACCTTGGCCCTGGCGCATGAAACCCGCCGGACCTGGATCGAGGCCGTCGGTGCGTTCGAGGCCGCCGGACTCGTCGGTCAAGCCCAAGGTGCTGCGGATGCGGCATCCGAGTTGGCCGCGCAGCTTGGCGAAACAGGGGCGCTGAGCCGTGCCGATCAGGCACGGGAACATGTGTTTAATGCAGAGTTGGCAGCCGAACGGGCCGAGGCAAGGCTGGAAGCACAGATAGCCAAGGAAAAACTGGTTCGCCTGCTGGGCCTGTGGGGCACAGGGACAGAGTTCTATGTTCCCGACAGCCTGCCGGCACTTCCCGGCAGCGCACCGAACCGGTCCAATATCGAGCGGATGGCACTGGAAAACCGCGTCGATCTGGCTGCGGGCCGCTTGGAGTTGGAGGCTGTGGCCGCGCGCTACAAGCTGAACGGCCAGACCCGGATGCTGTCGGACGCGGAGGTTGCGGCCGGAGCGGAAATCGAGCGGGAAGACGGAGAGAACGAACGCTCGCCTATCGTCGACGTCGCGTTCAGCATTCCGGTTTACGACACCAGCGGCCTGATTTCCCGACGCGGCAAGCTGGAATACCTGCGCTCGGCCAACGGCCTGGCGCAGTCGGCGATCAATGCCAGGTCGGAGGCGCGGTCAGCCTACACGGCGGTGACAGGCAAGCATCAGATCGCCCTGCACTGGCGCGATCAGGTCCTGCCCTTGCGCCGCGAAATCGATGAGCAGGCGCTGCTGAGCTACAACGGCATGCTGACCTCCACCTTCGAGCTTCTGAACGATGCCCGTGAAGGGTTGGACTCGCAGCTAAGCGCTGCCGAGGCGAAGCGCGACTATTGGCTCGCCGAGGCGGATGCCACCGCCGCGATCTGGGGTGGCGCAAGTGACAATGGAGAGGACGAATGATGAATCGCAGACAATTGATGGGTGCGGGCATCGGGGCAGGGGCAGCGGCCTTGACCGTCAACATGGGCCAGGCGGAAACGCGGTTTCGCGATCTGCCCGAAGCGGCTCGTACCGACAGTCCCTATACGCAGGTGCCGCCGCGACCGACGTCCGGGATCGAATACAACCCGATCGTCACGCTGAATGGCTGGTCACTGCCCTATCGGATGAACGGCAACGTCAAAGAATTTCACCTCGTCGCGGAGCCGGTTGAACGGGTCATGGCCGATGGGATGATTGCGCGCCTGTGGGGCTATAACGGCCAGTCCACTGGTCCAACGATCGAGGCCATCGAGGGCGAGCGGGTCCGCATCTATGTGACAAACCGCCTGCCCGAACACACGTCCGTACACTGGCACGGCATGATCCTGCCTTCCGGAATGGACGGCGTGACCGGCCTTAGCCATCCCGGCATCCCTTCGGGCAAGACGTTCGTGTACGAGTTCGATCTCGTGAAATCCGGGACCTTCATGTACCATCCTCATGCCGATGAGATGGTCCAGATGGCCATGGGCATGATGGGGCTGTTCATCGTGCATCCGCGTGACCCGGCCTTCATGCCCGTGGATCGGGATTTCGGGATTTTGTTGGCCGCCTATGACATCGACCCCGGGACCTACATCCCGCGCGTTGCCGAGATGACGAACTTCAACATGTGGACCTTCAACAGCCGCATTTTCCCGGACATTGACCCGCTTGTCGCCAGCAAAGGCGACCGTGTCCGGGTGCGTGTCGGCAATCTGACAATGACCAATCACCCCATCCACATGCACGGCTATGATTTCGAGGTGACCTGCACGGATGGAGGATGGGTCCGGCCGGAGGCCCGCTGGCCTGAGGTCAGCATCGATATTCCGGTAGGCGCGATGCGTGCCTACGAATTCGATGCCGTTCATGAAGGGGACTGGGCGTTCCACTGCCACAAGTCACACCACACCATGAACGCCATGGGTCACGAACTGCCCACGATCATCGGCGCCAACAAGACCCGCGTCACCGACATGGTTCGCAGGCACCAGCCCGGATACATGTCGATGGGAACAGCAGGCATGGGTGACATGGGCGAGATGTCCATGGAAATCCCTGAGAACACCATCCCGATGATGACAGGCTGGGGTCCGCATGGTCCGCTGGAGATGGGCGGCATGTTCTCTGTCATGAAGGTGCGCGAAGGCATCGCTCCTGACGACTATTCCGATCCGGGTTGGTATGAAAACCCTCCCGGTACGCAGGCATGGGAATGGACGGGCGAATTGCCCGAGCATGCCAGCAACTACAGCCCCGAAACCATCCTGACGCCGCGTGGCGGCAAGCGGTTGGGCTGATCTGACCCTATCGAGCACCATAAAGGAAAACGCGATGAAATCGTTGATGCTGGTTACTGCCATTTCTCTCTTCCCGGCCCTCGCGCTCGCAGCGGGTACCCATGAAGGCGGCCATGACGAATATGCTATGGGGACCCCGGCCGCCGAAGGCGCCGCAGACATGAAATCCGTCGAGATTTCGATGCGGGAGACTGATGAGGGCACGATGATCTTCGAGCCTTCGGAACTGTCTTTTGCGTCCGGTGAAACCGTCCGTCTGGTCATCACCAACGATGGCGAGCTGGAACATGAGTTCGTCATGGATACCGTCGAGGCCAATGCCGAGCACAAGGAGCTGATGGCGCGGTTCCCCGAGATGGAACATGACGACCCGAACGCGGTCCGTCTTCAGCCGGGCGAGACCGGCGAGATCCTTTGGACCTTCGAAAACGAGGGCGAGTACGAATTCGCCTGCCTGATGCTGGGTCATTACGAGTCCGGCATGCACGGCCCCCTGAACGTCACCGAATCCTGAACCCCGAGGACCTGACCATGAAACTTATCCAACTGACTGCCGCTGCGCTGATCCTTTCTGCTGGAGGCGCCTTTGCTGACACACACATCACCAATGGGACCGTCACCAAGGTCGACACCCAGTGGAGCAAGGTGACCGTCGATCATGAGGAGCTGAAGAACCTGGATATGCCGGCCATGAAGATGGTTTTCCAGGTCGCGGAGCCTGAGATGCTCGATGGCCTCAGCGAGGGTGCCGCCATCCGCTTCGCCGCTGACCGTGTGAACGGCAAGCTGACCATTACCGAAATTCTGGAATAAATCAGAAAGCGCTGGAGGTTATAGAATGAGAACGTTGTTCATGTCCGTACTGGCGGCTGCCAGTATCACTGCAAGCGTCGGTTATGCTGAGGAAGGAAGTCATAGCACAAGAGGATCAAATCCAAATGCTGGGGGCGGAATATCAGTTTCCGTGGATAACACGCCGGAGAGACCAGAGCCTTCGTCAAGACTGGCTCGCCCCACAAACACGATACCGGTTCCGGCAGGGCGTATCATGTCGAACAAGGAACTGAGAAGAGCAGGGTTAAAACCCGATGATGTCGTCATGCACGTTTCAGTTTTCTGAGGAACAGGCTTAGCATCGTCATATGTCTCAAATTTACGGAGGACTGAGATGAGTTCTGTTAAGATCCTTATTGCCGCAGCGATTGCTGCGACCAGCCTTACTGCGCCCGTCTTTGCTCAGGACGCTGAATTCCAGATGCCTGAGCAGTGCGCCATGGCTGCACCCGCCAGTGATATGCCCGCGGAAAGCATGGACGGGTCACAGATGGGCGGCGATGCGCAGTCTGACGGCATGGGCGCCATGATGGGTATGGGCGGCGTGGATTTGGCAACCATGCCGGAACATGTTCAGGAAAACATGCGTCGCATGATGGTAACGATGCCAGCCATGCACGACGGCATGATGAACGAGGATGCCGACGTGGCCTTTGCTTGCGGCATGCTTGCCCATCACCAGGGTGCCATCGACATGGCCGAGGTGCTTCTCGAACATGGCGAGGACGATGAGATGCGCACCCTCGCGCAAGAGATCATCGATGCCCAGGTCGGTGAGATGGAGCAGATGACCACGTGGCTTGCTGAAAACGCCAACTGAGCCTGCCTTGAACCGCGCGGCATGACGCCGCGCGGTTCTCAACCGGAAGACACTCATAAAGAACACTGGCGGCCCTTGACCTTCCCATGATGGGAAGCCCCATATCTGTTCCGCACAACGAACGGAGCCCAGCCCATGAACATCGGAGACGCCTCTGCCCTCTCGGGTGTATCGGCCAAGATGATCCGCTACTACGAGCAGACCGGGTTGATCCCCCTAGCTGCGCGCACAGCCTCGGGGTATCGAAACTACGCCGATGCAGACGTTCACATGCTTCGGTTCATTGCACGGTCGCGGGATCTGGGCTTTCCGATCAGCGAAATCACCGACCTGTTGGATCTGTGGCGTAACACCGACCGGCGTAGCGCCGATGTCAAAGCACTGGCACAAGCCCGGATCCAGGATCTCCGCCACAAGATTACCCACCTGCAGGACATGGCCGACACGTTGGAGACGCTGGTGCGATCCTGCGCCGGAGACGAGCGCCCGGACTGCCCGATCCTGCATAATCTGGAAACGGAAGCATTCCCTGCCTCGGGCAGACGCTCAAATCATGCCGGTCCCCACGCCAACATCAACGAAAGGATCACATCGTGATCGACAGACGCCTGTTCATCGGAACGCTCGCCGCGGTCCTCATTCCCGCAACATCGGTGCTGGGGGCGGTGTCCACATCCCAAGACACTCTAATCGCGGTGGTTCGATCACCCGATTGCGGCTGTTGCGGAGCCTGGATCGATCACCTGCGAGACAGTGGTTTTGCCGTCGAAGAAACTCTGTCCGATGACGTCGAGGCCTTCAAGGATCAGCATGCCGTGCCCCAGCCTCTTCGGTCCTGCCACACCGCCCTTGTCGAGGGCTATGTGATCGAGGGCCATGTTCCGGCCGAGGCCATCCGCACCCTGCTGGATCAGCGCCCCGATGTCCTTGGTCTGGCAGTTCCGGGAATGCCGATCGGATCTCCCGGCATGGAGATGGGCGATCAAACGGAGCCGTTCGAAGTCATTCTCTGGAGCGATTCCGGCACAAACATATTCGCAAGCTATTAAGGGGGCCCCATGCCATCAGCATCGCCTGGAACCGCGACCCTCCATCGGATGGTCATGACCAAACACATGTGTCCCTACGGACTCAAGTCGCTCGATCTGCTCAAGCGCCAAGGCTTCCGCGTCGAGGACCATCATCTGACGACCCGCGGCGAGGTCGATGCCTTCAAGGAGCAGCATGACGTCCAGACCACGCCGCAGACCTTCATCGGCGGCCAGCGGATCGGCGGCTATGACGACCTGCGGCGTCATTTCGGCAAGACCGTTCGCGACAAGACCGCGACGACCTATCGGCCAGTGATCGCCCTGTTCGCCATGGCAGCCGCCATGGCCCTGGCCACCAGTTGGGCGGCGTTCGGCCAGCTCTTCACGGTGGCTGCGGCGGAATGGTTCGTGGCCTTCGCGATGTGTCTCCTGGCCTTGCAGAAACTGAAGGACGTGGACAGCTTCGCCACGATGTTCCTGAATTATGATCTGCTGGCCCAGAGGTGGGTTCGTTACGGCTACGTCTATCCCTTCGCCGAGGGTCTGGCAGGCGTCCTGATGGTCGCGGGCGCGCTGATGTGGTTGTCGATCCCGGTGGCCCTCTTCATCGGCACCATTGGCGCTGTGTCGGTTTACAAAGCGGTCTACATCGACAAGCGAGAGATCAAATGCGCCTGCGTCGGTGGTGACAGCAACGTGCCCCTAGGCTTCGTCTCGCTGACAGAGAACCTGATGATGATCGCCATGGCCATCTGGATGCTGATCAAGGTTACGATGCTCGGGCATTGAGCACGCTATTCGATAGAGAGCCGCGCTTTGCAGCGCAAACGGCTGCAGGCGAAAAGTTCTACTGTGCCTGTAGCCGAAGATGAAAATGGATCATTCCGACCATGAGGCACAGCCTCAATGTTCCGGCTTCAAGAGAAACCTAAAATAGAAACGGAGACATATCATGGGATATGGCCGCTTTTTCGCGATGATCGCGACCTCTACCATCGTCATGTATGGGCTGATGTACCTCAATACCTACTCGATTGATCACATCGAGTTTTCGCAGACCCGCATGTGGATGGCGATTTACATGGGATCGGTCATGGCGGTCATCATGCTCGCCTTCATGTTGGGCATGTATACCGATCGAAAGAAGAACATTGCGATTTTCGTTGGCGCTGGTTTGGCGTTCGTTCTGTCCCTCTGGCTGGTGCGAAGCCAGGAGACGGTCGAGGATCTTGCCTGGATGAAGGCGATGATCCCCCACCATTCTATCGCTATCCTGACCAGTGAGCGCGCGGATATTTCCGATCCAAGGGTCCGGGACCTTGCTGACGCGATCATCGAGGCGCAGCGCAACGAGATCGCAGAAATGAAACGGTACATCGCCGATATCGAGGCGAATGGCGACGCACCTGCGGGCACTCCCCGCGTGGAGGCTAACTGAATCACATCAAATGAGGGTGTCACTCCCCGGGCATCTTAGATGGAAGAACATCAGTAGAAAGTTGGCAGGACATGGATCACGATCATCATCACTCGGCGCTCGACATCCCTGCGGGGACCGAGACGGCAAAGGACCCGGTCTGCGGGATGACGGTCGCGGTCAAGGCTGACGGGCGTCGAGCGGAGTTCGGAGACAAGACTTTCCATTTCTGTTCGGAAAAATGCCAGACCAAGTTCAAGGTAGATCCGTGGTTCTACGCTTCCGGCAGAGCCGCAGGACAGAAAAAGGCCGCTCCGGCCAACGCTCAGTATACCTGTCCGATGCACCCGGAGATTGTCCGCGATGTGCCCGGCGACTGTCCGATCTGCGGCATGGCGCTCGAACCGATGCTGCCCTCGGACGAGCCGAGCGAGGAACTGACCGACTTCACTCGGCGCATGTGGATTTCAGCCGCCGCCGCAGTGCCACTGGTCATCCTGACAATGGGTGAACTGGTCGCTCTGCCGGTGCGGGACTGGATTGGCCACCAAATCGCGAGCTATCTCGAATTCGTTCTGGCGACGCCTATTATCCTCTGGGCCGCCTTGCCTTTCTTCAAGCGAGGCTGGGACTCGCTTGTAAACCGATCACCGAACATGTGGACGTTGATCAGTCTTGGCGTGGGCGCGGCCTATCTCTATTCGCTCGTCGCGACTTTCCTGCCCGGCGTATTTCCCGATGCCTACCGAATGGGTCATGGTGTCGGCACCTACTACGAGGCGGCCGTGGTGATCGTGGCTTTGGTCTTCGTGGGTCAGGTTCTGGAATTGCGGGCACGAGAACGCACTGGGGATGCTATTCGAGCGCTGCTCGATCTCGCACCAAAGACCGCGCGGCGTATCCTGCCGGATGGCTCGGAATATGACGCGCCTTTGGAAAACATCATGGAAGGTGACCGGCTCCGCGTGCGCCCGGGCGATGCGGTGCCGGTGGACGGCATAGTGATCGAGGGCCGCTCATCCCTGGACGAGAGCATGCTGACCGGCGAGTCGATGCCGGTGGAGAAAAGTTCAGGCGATGCAGTGACCGGGGCCACGATCAACAAGAACGGCAGCCTCGTGATCGAAGCGGGCAAGGTCGGCGCCGACACGGTTCTTGCGCAGATCGTGGCGATGGTCTCGAACGCGCGGCGGTCCCGTGCCCCGATCCAGGGGATGGCCGACCGGGTCTCGGCAGTGTTCGTGCCAACGGTGGTCGGTATCGCAATCTTAGCCTTCCTCGTGTGGCTAATTTTCGGCCCCGAGCCCTCGCTGGTCTTTGCCATTGCCTCGGCCGTGTCAGTCCTGATCATTGCCTGCCCATGCGCCCTTGGGCTGGCCACGCCGATATCGATCACCACCGCGGCGGGGCGGGGCGCACAGGCGGGTGTGCTGATCAAGGATGCCGAAGCGCTGGAGCGGATGGCGGGGGTCGATACCCTGATTGTCGACAAGACCGGCACGCTGACCATGGGCAAGCCAAAGCTGACGGATACCGTGGTGCTGGGGGACAGGACCGAAGCGGACTTGCTGTCCCTGGCGGCAGCGCTCGAGCGCGGCTCGGAACACCCGCTGGCCGAAGCGATCGTCGAAGGCGCCGAAGCGCAGGGCGCGGGGCGACAAGAGGCAGTGGATTTTGAAGCCGTCACCGGCAAAGGCGTGCGCGGCACGGTTGGCGGACGGGTAGTGGCGCTCGGCAACGCGGCGATGATGCAGGAGATGGGACTAGACACGGGCACGGCCGAGGCGAAGGCCAATACCCTGCGCGCCGAGGGCAAGACGGCAATGTTCATCGCTGTCGATGGTGCCCTGGCCGGCATCGTGGCGGTCGCCGACCCAATCAAGGAAAGTACCGCGCAAGCGATCCGCGAACTCCACGCACAGGGGCTGCGCGTCATCATGGCGACGGGTGACAACGAGCGCACGGCACAGGCTGTGGCGAGCAAGCTCGGCATCGACGAAGTCCGCGCAGGTGTCCTTCCGGAAGCCAAAAAAGACCTGATCGACCAGTTGCGCCGCGAGGGACACAAGATCGCCATGGCGGGAGACGGGGTGAACGACGCGCCCGCACTGGCCGCTGCCGATGTCGGCATCGCCATGGGCACGGGCGCGGACGTGGCCATGGAAAGCGCCGGGATAACCCTTCTGGGTGGTGACCTGATGGGCATCGTCCGGGCACGCAAGCTGGCGCGGGCGACATTGCGCAACATCAAGCAGAACCTGTTCTTCGCCTTCGCATACAATGCGCTTGGCGTGCCAATTGCGGCAGGTCTGCTTTACCCCATCACCGGGACTTTGCTGTCACCGATGATCGCAGCTGCGGCGATGAGCCTGTCCTCCGTTTCGGTTATTACCAACGCCCTCCGCCTGCGGCGGGTGGATCTGTAAGAAAGCAAAAAGGAAAAACAAATGACGACATTCAATATTCCCAACATGAGCTGCGGCCACTGCAAGGCAACGGTGCAAAAGACCATCCATGCAATCGACCCCGAGGCACAGATCGAGTTCGACATGGCGTTACGAACGATCGCTTTGGAAAGCCGGGCTAAGCCGGACAACCTTCAAGTGGCACTGGCCGCAGCAGGATACCCCGCCACTCTGGCCTGAATTAAAGTGTTGGGCCGGATGTTCAGTCGCCGCAATGGGCGTATCAGGCGACTGGCCCATCTGCCTTATCAAAATGTATCATGCTCATACCTCATTCGTGCTTATCCAGACACGAGGCTGTAGGTTATCAAGCGTACCCCGCACCAGCATGACCGAGTTGACCAGGACCATGGCCGCCGCCGCGGCGGCCATGGTCAGCGCCAGCAATCCGCGCAGACGGGGCGTGGCCAGATGAATGCGGATGCCCCCTGAGATGCGACATCACGGGGGAGATCCTCGATCTGAAAACACCAATAAATCATGGCTTGTCGCATTTCAGAATAGACCCCCCCGCGTCACCAAGAAATTTTATAAGCTATATTATGTAACTTTTCCGCTCTGTTCATGCCGATTCAGCAAACTCGATTACGATTATTAACTAAAACGACCCTTAGGATCGAAGGCTGTTGGATGGTACGAAGTTATCCACAAATTCCGGGGATGCTTCTGGGGAAAGATGAAAAATACCCTGTTGTTGAAATCCATTAGGATGAAGGCGCGTTGGAATGAGAATGCCCGCATGGGCTTCTGATCTAACATCATCTTTGCAAGCCGATGTCATGAATTTAGCGAGTATCCCGGCATGGCATCCTTCCAACACATGCCGGGGGCGACCGCCCTGCAAGATCAGGGGGGTCGCCCATAGCTGCGGATCATATTGGCAAAGAACCGGGCCTCTGGAAGGCCCCGCTCTTTTGAGGTTTTCAGACTTCATGCAACACTCCAGGTGAATAACGCTTCAGCCGAAGGGCATTTCCAAGGACAAAGACCGACGACAGCGCCATGGCCCCGGCCGCGAAGACCGGTGACAGGAGGATGCCAAAGCTCGGCCACAGGATGCCCGCGGCCACCGGGATCAGGGCGGCGTTGTAGGCAAAGGCCCAGAACAGGTTTTGCCGGATGTTGCGCATCGTGGCCTTGGAGAGCGCGATCGCGTCCGACACGGCGGTCAGCCGGCCCGTCATCAGCACCACGTCTGCCGCCTCAATGGCAATATCGGTGCCCGTGCCGACGGCAAGACCGACGTCTGCTTCGGCAAGGGCCGGGGCGTCGTTGATGCCATCGCCGACATAGGCAAGCGGGCCCAGGGCGCGCAGCCTTTTGACCGCGGCCACCTTTCCGTCGGGCAGCACCTCGGCCACGACCTCATCGATGCCCAGTTGGCGCGCGATGGCCTGCGCGGTGCGGGCGTTGTCGCCGGTAATCATCGCGACCTTCAGACCAAGCGCGTGCAAGGCGCGGATGGACTGCGGCGTCGTCTTCTTGATCGGGTCAGCCACGGCCAGGATCGCTGCCAGACGGCCACCGATGGCCGCATAGAGCGGGGACTTGCCCTCGTCGGCCAACTGCGCAGCGACGTCGGCGAAAAGTGCCACATCTAGACCCAGCCTCGTCATGAAGCGGTCAGCGCCGATGTCGACCGTTTGGGTTCCCGCCTGTGCCTGGACGCCATAGCCGGTCTGCGACGTGAACCCCGACACATGCGGCAATGTCAGACCCTCTTCGGCCGCTGCCGCAACGATGGCGCGCGCGATCGGATGTTCGGACTTTGCCTCCACGGCGGCAACAGCCGCAAGCACGGAGGCGCGATCGAAACCGGGGGCGAGGTTCAGGTCGGTCAGCTGGGGGCGACCTTCGGTCAGCGTTCCGGTCTTGTCAAAGGCCACGACGCGAACGTCCTGGAGGGCCTGCAGCGCCTCCCCCTTGCGGAACAGAACCCCCAGCTCTGCCCCCCGCCCGGTGCCGACCATGATCGAGGTCGGCGTGGCAAGACCCATCGCACAGGGACAGGCGATGATCAGCACCGCCACGGCATTCACGAGGCCAAAGGTCAGTGCAGGGTCGGGGCCAAAGATCAGCCAGACGGCAAAGGTCAGCGTCGCCAAGGCCATCACGGCCGGCACGAACCACATCGTCACCCGGTCCACCAGCGCCTGGATCGGCAGCTTGCCGCCCTGAGCGGCCTCGACCATGCGGATGATCTGCGCCAGTATCGTGGCCTCGCCGACAGCAGTGGCGCGAAAGGTGAAGGCGCCGGTCTGGTTGATGGTGCCGCCGGTGACGGTGCTGCCGATGGTCTTTTCGACCGGGAGGGGTTCACCCGAGATCATGCTCTCGTCGATCCAGCTGGCGCCGTCCGTCACGTCGCCGTCGACAGGCACCCGCTCGCCCGGGCGGACCTCAACGATATCGCCCGGCCGCACTTCGGCAATCGGCACTTCAATTACGATGTCGGCGCGGACCACCCGGGCCGTCTTGGCCTGCAGGCCGACAAGCCGCTTGATCGCCTCGGAGGTCCGGCCTTTGGCGCGGGCCTCCAGATACCGGCCAAGCAGGATCAGGGTGACGATGACCGCCGCCGCCTCGTAATAGACATTCACCGTGCCTGCGGGCAGCAGGGCAGGAACAAAGGTGGCAACCAGAGAATAGCCATAGGCTGCCGAAGTGCCAACCGCGACCAGGCTGTTCATGTCCGGAGCCAGCCGGGCCAATGCGGGAAAGCCCTTGGTGTAGAACCGTCGCCCGGGGCCGAGCAGCACCGCCGTGGTCAGGGCGAACTGCAGATACCAGCTGTTCTGCATGCCGATGGTGTTCATCACCGCCATATGCACCCACGTGAACAGGTGCGAGCCCATCTCAAGCAGGAAGACGGGCAACGTCAGCGCCGCGGCGATCCACAGGTCGCGCTTCAAGGCTGCCTCCTCGGCTGCCTTCCGGTCTGCGACTTCATCCGACGCCGCAGAGGCCGAGACAGCGATCCGCGCGTCATAGCCGGCGCTATCGATCGCGCGGATCAGGGCCGCGGCATCGGCCTGACCGGTGACATGCGCCCGTTCGGTGGCCAGGTTGACCGTGGCCTCGGTCACGCCCGGCACGGATTTCAGCGCGCGTTCCACCCGGGACACGCAGGACGCACAGGTCATCCCCTCGATAGCCAGATCGATTGCGGGTGAGCGGACATCATAGCCGACGGTCTCGACCGCCCTGACCAGCGCTGACCGGTCCAGATTTAGACCAGTGATCTCTGCCCGTTCCGTGGCGAGGTTCACGGATGCTGTCTCGACCCGCGGTACCGCCTTCAGCGCCCGCTCCACTCGTCCGACACAGGACGCGCAGGTCATGCCCTCTATGTCCAAGACGACTGTCGAATGCAGGTCGGGTTTCATGTCGCTGCTGCTGATGTTCATGACGGATCACCTTCTAAAGCTTGTTCCGCTTTTACAGATGGGCATTCCCATCATGGGTAGGTCAAGCGTGAAAGCCACATAAATAATCGCGCGCTCTGCCATTGACCTTACCAGTATTGGAAACCCTATCTCGAGCCTGATGAGATCAATGTTCAAAGGAGGTCCTCATGCAGTTCCACATTGAAACCATGACCTGTGGCGGTTGTGCGCGCGGCGTCACCAAGGCCATCCAGTCCGTCGATCCGGTAGCAGATGTGAAAGCCGATCCCGCAACGCACACGGTCGATGTCACTTCGACCGCGTCGCGTGAGCAGTTGGTCGCCGTGCTGACGGATGCTGGTTTCGCACCGGCATAAGGGACGGCAGACGAAAGGCCCTTCCGCAAGGAAGGGCCTGACACAGAGGGATGCTGTGCAAGCGCATGGAACACTGATCTGATCAACGACCTGATCGGGGGGCAGTGGCCTGCCCGCTCAGACCGGCAGGCGATCCGGTTTTGAGATCAGATTTCGTCTCCAGATCGGTCTTGTCCCGACGCAGGCTGTGCCATGACAACCTTCAATAACGCGCGAAGACGTCAGTGCCCGATGCGTTCCAGAGGATGACATCGAACGGTTCGGTCTGATCGCCCATCTCCATGCCGGGCGACCCGATCGGCATTCCGGGAACCGCCAAACCAAACGCATCAGGCTTCTGATCCAGAAGGGTGCGGATCGCGTCTGCTGGAACGTGGCCCTCAAGGACATAGCCCTCGACAAGGGCAGTGTGACAGGACCGGAGAGGCTGAGGCACAGCATGCTGATCCTTAAAGGCGTCGACGTCATCCGAGAGGGTTTCCTCGACCATGAATCCGGCGTCGCGCAAATGATCGATCCACGCGCCGCAGCAGCCGCAATCAGGCGATCGAACCACTGCAATCAGGGTGCTTTCAGGCATGGGTAAGGCGCTCAGGACAGCGCTTGCCGGTGCCAGAGCCGCTGCCAGCGTTCCGATGAAGAGGCGTCTGTTGATCACGATTTGATCCTTTACTTTATACTGATCTGTTTTGCGGTCTGACGCGCGGGGACGCCATGTGCCGGGGCTGTCTGCCTCTCAAGGCTTTGTAGGATGGGGCAGTCCGGGCGCTCGTTCCCCGCACAGCATCGCGCCAGCTCTTCGAGCGTGTCGGCCATGTCCTGCAGGTGCGTGATCTTCTGGCGCAGGTCGCGCACCCTGGCTTGCGCCAGAGCCTTCACGTCAGCGCTGCGTCGGTCAGTGTTGCGCCACAGATCCAGCAGTTCGGAGATTTCACTGATCGGAAAACCAAGATCCCGCGCCCGCGCGATGAACCGCAGCATGTGGACGTCGGCATCGGCGTAATCGCGATACCCTGAAGCCGTGCGCGCGGCTGCGGGGATCAGCCCGATCTGCTCGTAGTAGCGGATCATCTTGGCCGATACGCCCGAACGATAAGACGCGTCTCCGATGTTCATGGGCTTAGCTCCGTGATGTCTATGAGACATATATGGGGCTTCCTATCATGGGAAGGTCAAGAGCTGCACGGTCCTCTTCTGAGGATGTCATCCTATGAATGTCCGAGAGAGAGCCGCGCGGGCGATGCCGCGCGGCTCAAAGTGGGCTCAGTTGGCGTTTTCAGCCAACCAGGTGGTCATCTGCTCGATCTCACCGACTTGGGCGTCGATGATCTCTTGCGCCAGGGTCCGCATCTGCTCGTCCTCGCCATGTTCGAGAAGCACTTCCGCCATGTCGATGGCGCCCTGATGGTGGGCAATCATCCCGCAGGCGAAGGCCACGTCGGCATTTTCATTCATCATGCCGTCGTGCATGGCGGGCATGGTGACCATCATGCGGCGCATGTTTTCCTGAACATGTTCGGGCATGGTTTCCATATCCATGCCGCCCATACCCATCATGGCGCCCATGCCGCCTGCATTGTTGCCGTGATGGGCAGAGCCCTGGGGCATTCCTCCCATCGGCATATCGCCAGCGGGCATTCCGGCGGCAGGGGCGTCTCCTGCAGGCATGTCTGCGGCAGGCATCTCGCCAGCAGCGGGCATGCCTCCGGCCGGTGCTGCCATGGCGCATTGCTCAGGCATCTGGAAGTCAGCATCCTGGGCAAAAAGCGGCGTTGCGAGACTGCTTGCAGCGACAGCCGCAATGATAAGAGCTTTGTACGAGATCATTGTCGTTCTCCGATGTTCGATTTTCCGGATCATTCCAGAATTTCAGTGATGGTCAGCTTCCCCGCGACCCGATCGACGGCAAAACGAATGCTCTGCCCCTCGCTCAGGTCATCGAGCATTTCCGGCTCTGCGACTTCGATAGGTGACGGCAGGACCAGCCTTCAGGGTTGAGACCGGCGACGTAGCATCGTCGACGCCCACAAGCCCGGCGGACGTATCCACAGGAGGCAACGGCGCACAGGCCACCGCAAGCAGCGGCATCGCAACTGCAAACACGAGTTTCATGAAACGTTTCCGCTTATGGATCAGAATAATGAAGGCCGCAGTCGCTCAGACCACGGCAGCCAGCGTTCGGATCAGACCCGCGGAGGGCGGCGCAGTCTTTCTGAGAAGGTCAGGTCTACCAGTGGGGCCGTGCGCAAGGCATAAAGGGCGTGGCTGAACAGAAAAGCCTGGGCAACGTCGCTGGAAGCCAAAAACGCGGTTATAGGGCAGGCATGGGCCTTGCAGTGCGATCCTTGCTCTTCGGAGGAAGTGTCTTCGTCATGGATATGATCTTCGACAATGACGATATTCTGAAGAGAATGGTTTGAAGGGTCACCAGCACGGTGCTGCGAATGATCCTCCGAGCTATCGGCAGAGGCCGCTGTCAGCATCATGTCGCATTTCAGATCCATCGAAGCATTTCCAGCGGATGCAGTAACTCCCATCGAGACCAAGGTCACGATGAAGATCATAGCAAGCTGGCGCAACACGCGGATCATGAGTGATGTCTATTGAGGTCAAAGTTCCACATCAATGGATTTCCAGAGGTTCGCGCATGAATGTTACCGTCTCAGTAAGATGTTGCTACCAGCATTTCGGCTTTCTTCACGTGCAGAGCAGCAGAGACTGCAGAAGGGAAAAGGTAGCCATTCGCCTACGACCCGAGGCTCAATAAGTTTCGACGATGGCGCTTTAATCGCTGCATACGTTGATGGTCATGTTGATCGACGTGCTATCGCGATTTCGCAGAACCAGACGCTACCACCATCAAAGGGCGCTTCTATGTTGCCCTCGCCATTAGTCGCGCCACTGCCGCGCTCGTAGTCGATGGACTCGTCGCCACTATGGGCATGGAGGTCGAAGTTTACCCTGCCGCCTTCGGTGGATCATTGGTCTATCTCAGACCCCCAACAGGCTTTCACGCTCTGACGCCAACATCTTTGCCGCAATCGGTGACGTGATCATCTGGATTACCGCAAAGAAAGCAGCAGGCACCGCGATTTCAGAAGGAAGACCCGATGCTGCAACGAATGCGGCAGCGATGCTGAATTCCTTCTTGCTGGTGGTGAACAAGTAGGCGATCAGCTCCTCGCGATCCTCCGCGAACAGCTTGGCAATCATGCCGACAGCATAGCCGATCAGGTTCAGTGCCAAAGCTGCCAAAGCGATCACCAGCGCGTACCAGCCGTAGCCAAGGATCGTCGCCGCATTCGGCCCGATCACGGCCAGCAGCAGAACCAGATACAGTACGGACCCCAGCCCAGGCCACGCATAGTCGAACTGCAATACCTGCTTCAGAAACTTGGTCCGCAGCCAGACTCCGATGACGGTCGGCACCACGACGATCAGCACCAGCTCCAGAACCACAGCGCCGACAGGAACGGTCAGCTCGATGCCTGTCAGCCACAGAAACAGGAATGGGATGATGAACGGGGACAAGGCCGTGTTCACGGCATTCAGGACAGCAGCCAGGGCGACATTGCCACGTGCCAGTAGCACCAGGAGGGGTGCGGATACGTCAGTCGGGAGCATGCCGACCAACGCCTGTCCCGCCGCCAGGTGCCCGCTGCCGAAGAAGATGCGCCCTGTCAGCCAGCCTGCCAGCGACATTGGCCCATAGACCAAACCCAGAGCCCAAATCTGACGGCTCGGCTTGCGGAAAACGATCCGAACGGCCGCCGCGTCGAAGGTGAGGCTGATGACCAACATCAGGAGCGCCAGAAGAGGGCTGATCCCCGCCTCAAGCCCTATCCCGATAGAGGGCACGGCAAGTCCAAAAGCTGTAGTGGCAACCGCCATGAACAGCAGATTGTTTTCGACGAATCCAAGAAGCTTGCGCATGTCAGGTGTCACTATTTGGGTTGGTGCGACGTCCGCTGCATTTGGCGAAAAGAGCGATGGCCTGGTCGCACCATGCACAATGGCCCTCGCAGCAATCGTGCATCAGAAAAGCGACCAGATCCGAAAGCGCAGGGAATTTGGCGCTGTAGATGATGGATTTCCCATCACGCCAGTTTTCGACCAAGCCTGCGCTTTCCAGCTCTTTGAGGTGGAAGGAAACGAGCGATGGGCGGGCATCGCCCAAGGCTGCGGCAATGGCCCCGGACGCCATGCCTTTCGCACCTGCAAAGACCAGCAGCCGGATGATCCGCAGGCGGATTTCGTGGGACAGGGCAGCAAATCCAGCCAGAGCAGCTTTTTCTTCCATATCAATCCAACGCTACAAGAATCGTTTTAGCGTTGATCTGCTGAACCAGACAGACCGTCAAGAGGCGCTTATGCGTGCAGTGAAGTTCTTTTCAAGATATCCAATCTGACCAAAATATTTTATATATCCATCGATTATCGAATGGATACTTGATACAGCGTTAAATGAAATACGACTTCTGACAAAAAATTCCGTGAAGGACTTGAGTCTATTGAAATTTAGTGGAAGATTAATAATTGAATATGAGCCAGTTGTTGGAGCGTGATATGAAAATTGGATCCTACGCTGTACTTGCAGCCGTCTTGGTCACTGCCGGTTGCGGAACTACAGCGGTAAATACCGTGGCTGGGAGCAATCCGCAGGAGCTTCCCCCAGAGTTGATCTCTCTTGCTGCGCCGGGGCAAGATGTGTCTACAGCGAGACTTCTCCCAAGTGATAATTGCTACTGGTACGAACATCGTGGGCAAGTGGAAACGACCTTGCTTCCGCTCACCACCGCTGCAGGCAGTCCTATATGTCAGAAATCACAGCCTTCAAGTTAATTAGAGGACACGAAAGAAAATATATTCTTTTAGCTGCGGGATGTCACGCTTTCTGCTGTCGAATAGAGAAACGCGGCAGAGCCGGTTTCGACATTTGGATATAGGTCATTGATATGTGCCATGACCATCCGGACACAGCCAGAGCTTGCACTCGTCCCAATGCTTGTCGGAAACGGGGTACCATGAATGCGCAGATACGTATCTCTCTCGCCGACATAGAGATAAAGAGCGCGAGAGCCGAGCGCATTCCTTGGGCCTGGCTCTACGCCCCCTTCAAACTGGCCATAGATTTCTGGTTCCCGAGCAATCATACTCTGCGTCGGGGTCCAGTGCGGCCATTCGACTTTTCGCTTTATCGTATAGACACCAGGTTCATATAGATCCCCCCTTCCGATAGCCACGCCGTAGCGCATTGCCGTTCCACCAGCTTCAATATGGTAGAGGTATTTCGCGACAGCATCCACGTGAATGTCGCCCGGCACTAAGCCACTATTGGCTTGCACTCTTTGCGGGAGAAAGCGCGGGTGCAATCCCCAAGGATTCGATGTGAAGGCATCATATCCGGAAGGGGTGACCTGCGCATCCCAAGCAGCTTTTTGACTCTCTGTTGGCCAAGATGCCGCAAGCAGGGGGCTGGAAATTGAGGCCGAGAAAAGCGCTGTGGTCGTTTGTATGAAGTGTCGTCTGCTCAACATATATGAGGCTCCTTTGCTTCGCTCGATATTGATTCTTAATAAAATTTAATATGATGAGCAAACAACCCATCAAATTAAATCTTCTAGTATATTATCACCGTTCTTATCAGTTAATATGTTCCACAGCATTAATTCAAGCTTCTTGCCTTTTGGTTGCGATCATAATGCTGTGCGTGTGGCGACGATCCCACGCCACAGAGATCTTCATATGGATCGTCTATATCGCCCTACGATTTTCGGATAACACTGAACGTGATGAGCAACCTGATCATAGAGGCAGAAGCATTTATGTACCCCACCTCCAGAACTCGGCGAGCCTTTCTCCAAGGATTGACAGCTGCCGGCATTGCTATTCCTGCCGGAACGGCCTTGGGTCAGAGTTTCGACACCTACACTGGACAACCCATTGACGGAAACCCGCCAGCGCCGTTTCTGTCCAATTCGAGCAGTGCGCCAGAGCGCAACATGTCTTCCTTCAGATCGCGCCATTGGCGTGAGTTCTATCCGACCCTTGGCAAGGGTGTCATTCTTGCGGATGTCACGTCGCGTGCTGTGTATTATTGGTCGGCTGACGAGAATGTTAATTTTGTATTTCCTTGCTCGATCCCGATGACAGAAGATCTGACGCGACGGGGCCAGGCCGAAATTGTCAGGAAAGTCAAAAATCCGCCTTGGACACCTACGGCCAGCATGCGTGAGAAGGACCCAAATCTGCCGCAGCGGGTTGAGGGCGGCGCGCCTGAAAATCCCCTCGGTGCGTACGGGCTATACTTGTCATGGCCCGCCTATCTTGTTCATGGCACGCACGACACGCGGAAGATCGGGAGAAAATCGTCATCTGGATGTTATGGCCTTTATAACGAGCATGTTGCCCGCCTTTTTGAGGTTGCTGAAATTGGCACACAGGTCACGGTGTTCTAAATCCTGAAAACTAAGGTGCTCACTCTGTATTTAGGGTGGGCACCGTTAGCTGATATTCGATGAGTACCGCTACGAGCTTTGTGACTCTCTGTTTAGCCAATGATCAGGCTGCTAGGGATAGATCATAACTGGAATTCCGGGCTGCAACATTGCATAGACGTCTTCTATTTCCTGGTCAGTCAATGCCAGACAGCCCGCAGTCCAGTCCCGGTTCTTCGGTGCAAAGATATTGCCTTCGGGGCCGCGGCCATGGAACATGATATCGCTGCCCGCACTTCGGCCGAATTGCGCCGCATAAGCTTTATCCTGTTCATTTGGATAAGATATGCCGACCGATAGGTGATATCGGCTCCGTGGGTTGAAACGGTCGATATAGTATAGCCCCTCGGGCGTTTTTCCATCGCCCTCGAATTGCTTTGGTCCGAGTGGCTGGTTACCGAGGCCAAAGTTATATGATCTCAGAACGGTCTGCCCGTTCAGCAGAAACATCCGTCGATCAGCCTTGTTGACCACGACCTGAGTGACCGGGGGGCCTGAGTATCGTTTGAATTGAGGTATCGCTCCTCGTGCCGGGGCGGTCGACGGCCCAGATTTTCCACATGCAGCGAGAAGAGCAAGCAAAGCCAGCGAGGCATGGCGCCGGGAGAAGTTTGGCATCGATCTATTTCCTGCTCGGATGTTTTTTTATGATGCTTCAGGATAGCGGGTAAACACTTCACTGGTACCGTCCCGGCGAACAAGCAGGACATCGTATGCGTCGCGCTTTGTTTCCGGGCCCATGCCGGGACTGCCGTATGGCATTCCTGGAACCGTCAGGCCGAGAGCTTCAGGGCGCTCTTGGAGCAAGCGCCGGATATCGTCAGCAGGGACATGTCCTTCCAGGAAGTAGCCATCGACGCTGCCGGTATGACAGGAGGTCAGTTCGATCGGTACGCCCAGATCGATCTTGTGCTGCATCAGCAAGGTGCCAAACCGCTCTTCACTCGTGACCTGAAAACCGTTTTCCCGCAGGTAATTGGTCCACTGTTTGCAGCATTCGCAGCCGCTGCCCTCCACAACATGGATGGCAGGAAGGTTCTCAGCCCAGGACAGAGATGGCAGACCGCTGGCTGCGGCTGCCATCATCACGGCACGTCGTGTCAGTTTGATCATTTTATGCCCCTCGATCCGTACGATGAAGATGTTTGAATGCCATCAGCTTTCCGTTCCCATGTCGTCGCGAAGAAAGTACCCGGTGGAGAGACGCGCAACTGTCAGCATGACGCGGTCAGTCGGTCTGGCGATCGCTGTTCGGGGCGCCGGTGTTTTCTTGATGGGATCCGTTGGCTTGCCGTCGATGCGAACTTCGTAATGAAGGTTAGGTCCACTGACGAGGCCGGTTGCGCCCACGTCACCGATCCTGGCCCCGGCATTCAGCTCGACACCTGGAGCGATCCCTGCGGCAAAACGCGAAAGATGCGCATAGCGGGTCAAGACGCCCCCGCCATGATCGACATCGATCGTCCGACCATATCCCCGCATGGTTCCTGCAAACACGACCGTTCCTGAGCCGGTGACGCTGACTGGCGTTCCGGTCCGTGCGGCGTAATCGACCCCCGTGTGCATTCGTTGCGTGCCAAGCACGGGGTGCCGGCGTTTTCCGAAGACCGAGGACAGCCGGGCCCCCGCGACAGGTCGCGCGGACTGCTGGACCTGCGCACCATTCCGAAACAGGATGAAGGGCTGTTCGACCGAGCCGGTCACGAGCTCGAAGATGTCCGTGTTCTTTTCGAGCCGCGCATAGGCGAGTTGCGGTTCACCCACGACTGTTCCATCAGGCAGAATACTTTCGCTCCACATCAATGCGATGCGCTCGGTTCCTTCAAGGTCACGAAAGTCGATCTGGCCTGCCAGGAGCGCCGCCAGGTCAACTGCGAAACTCTCGGGCGCATTGCGGGCGGCGAGCGCCTCAAAGAGAGAGCTGTCCAGGATAAAAGTTTCCTGGCGGTCCCGAAGCAGGATCTCCGTCTTGATCAAGGATGCTTCGAGAGGTTGCGTGAAATCCAGAACGATGTCCGTTCCGTCTTGGGTCAGAAGCGAAAGACGCGCAAGCTGGGAGGGATCATCGGAAAACACACTCCATCTGAGGATTTGCCCCGGGCTGAGGGTCGACAGGTCGAAGACATCTGAAATCGCCAGTGCCGCCTCGGCCCGGAGAGGTGCGCCGATACCAGCATGCGACAATATCGAATCCAACGTGTCTCCCGGAACGACCTCATGTCGCGACATAGGGGCAACTGCCTCGGTGAGGTGAGACAGTTCGGCCGGGGTTTCGGCGTGCGATGATGTCGTGACGGCAATCGCGCCGGCAGTCAGCAATGCTTGCAAGATCATCAGGTCTGGGTTCCCGTCAGGCAATAAGGTCTGGCATTGGAGAGCAGGCTCCCCACGCCGTATCGATAGGTTGTCTACAGTTCGAAAAGGCGGGCGATGCACACTCCGACAATTGTTCCGGCCAAGCCGAAAGCAATCGCGTATCCACCCGCATATTGAACCCTGTCCAGTCGGGTGCCGCCGAGGGCGCGCGCACGCTGAACCCCTCGCACTCCGCCGATCAGGGCCGCAATGACCGTCAGCATCGGAATTGTCGCAGCGTTTGTTGGTTCATGCCGTCTCTCGCTTCTCGTCATCGACACGCGCGTTCTGCGACCTAAAGCAGCTAGAGGTTCAAGATAAAATGCCTCACGATCACGGTTTTGTCAGGGGACCGGGTGTTTAGATCTAATCCCCAATGCATCCGGGCCTTCCACTTCCCAGCATCCGTCATCGCCAGCTATTCACTGACCGGCATCGTCGATCGTGGGGTGGTTCGTAACGCACAGCGAATGATCACCCAAAACCTCGATGACCCGACAATCGGATATCCGGTCACCCGCGCACTGGACCACCATGCGCTCAAGTTCGGTCTTCAGGGCCGTCAGGCGGGCAAGACGGCGTTCGACCTCGGCAAGCTGCGCTTTGGCGATGGCGTCGGCTGCGGCACAGGGCTGATCGGGATCGTCGGACAGGCTGAGAAGGTCGCGGATCGCCTCAAGGGAAAAGCCTAGCTCGCGGGCGTGTCGGATGAACGCCAGTCGTTCATGGGCCTTGTGCGTATAAAGGCGCTGATTACCGGCGCTGCGCTCGGCTTCGGGCAGCAGGCCGATTTGCTCGTAGTAGCGGATCGTCGGCACCTTGACCCCTGTCGACGTTCCCAGCTTTCCGATCGTCAGCATGAATATTCTCCTTGAACCTATAGCTGCTAGAGGGAGTAAACCTCCGAATCGATGATGGCAACGGCCCTGCTTTCTGCAGAGGAGAGAATGATGACGATCACGAATGAGCCTGGAAGGACGATGTGCGACTGGACGGTGTCCGGAATGGACTGCGCCTCCTGCGCGACCAAGGTGCGCGGCGCAGTGTCCCGCTTGCCTGGCGTCAGGGATGTGGAGATCGGTATCATGTCCGAACGCTTGCGCCTGACTGTTGATGAACGCCTGACCGACACGGACAAGATCGAAAAAACCGTGCGTGCGCTTGGATACGGCATTCAGACCCGTGCGCCGGGAAAGAAGGATTTCGTGATCCCGGGGAGTGCGCCGGAGAGTCATCAAGGCCACAGCCACGACGCTCATCCCGCTGTGGCCGAGGCCGACCACTCCGGCCATGGCAGCCCCGGTCACGTCCATGACGACCCGGCCGACCGCGGCAAGGCATGGTACCAGACTGGCAAGGGCAGGTTGGTTATCCTGACCGGGCTCTTGTTGGCGGCAGCCTGGGCAATGGAGCTGATCGCCCCGCAGATCGGGAGCTGGGCCTTCGTCGCGGCCTGCCTTATCGGTGTCGCCCCCGTCGCGCGTCGCGCTTTCGCCGCTGCGCGGTTGGGTCAGATCTTCACGATCGAGGGATTGATGACCATCGCAGCCCTCGGCGCGTTGTTCATCAATGCCGCCGAAGAGGCTGCCTTGGTGGTCTTTCTCTTCGCTGTGGGCGAGGTCCTGGAGGGTGTCGCGGCCGGAAAGGCAAGAGACGGCATCCGCGCCTTGGCAAACCTGGTTCCGAAAACAGCGCTCTTGGAGGTGGACGGCGTGACCCGCGAGGTTGCTGCGTCCAGCCTGACGATCGGTCAGACGGTGCTGGTCCGTCCCGGCGACCGGATCCCCGCGGACGGAGAGATTTCAGACGGCACGTCCGGGATCGATGAAAGCCCGGTGACCGGAGAGAGCATTCCCCGGACCCGCGGCCCGGGCGAGAATGTTTTTGCCGGTTCGATCAACACGGAAGCGGTCTTGCGGGTCACCGTGACGAAAGCGGCCGAGGACAACACCATTTCCCGGATCATCCGGCTGGTCGAGGAAGCGGAAGAAGCCCGCGCCCCCACGGAACGCTTCATCGACCGGTTCAGCCGGTGGTACATGCCTGCCATCGTTGCGGTTTCGGCCCTTGTCATCGTGCTCCCGCCGCTGATGTTCGGTCAGTCATGGGATACCTGGATCTATCGTGGACTGGCGCTCCTGCTGATCGGCTGCCCTTGTGCGCTGGTGATTTCGGTTCCGGCCTCGATCGCATCGAGCCTGTCCACCGGCGCGCGCCGGGGAATGCTGATGAAGGGCGGCGCAGTGATCGAGGCCGCGGCCAAGGTTTCCCATGTCGCCTTCGACAAGACCGGGACGCTGACCCACGGACGTCCGCAGGTCACCGACCTGGTGACGTTCGGAACCACGACTGAGGCGCAGTTGCTGGAGGTCGCCGCGGGCGTCGAGAGCGGATCGAGCCATCCCCTCGCCGTGGCGATCCTGGACAGGGCCAAGACGGCGGGCGTCACTCCCCTGCCCGCCCGCGATGCACGCGCCCTGACCGGACGAGGGGTCGAGGCGACCGTGGGAGATGCCCTGGCATGGGTGAGTTCACCCCGGCATGCGTCGGAGAACGATGGCCTGGACGGTCTTGGCCTGCGTCAGGCGACCATCTTCGAGGATGAGGGCAAGACCGCCGTCGCCGTCTATCGCAAAGGCGTCCCGCTTGGTCTCATCGCCATGCGTGACGAGCTGCGGCCCGATGCGGCGGAGGCTGTGCGCCAGCTGGCCGAAATGGGCATCTCCTCGATCATGCTGACCGGCGACAACCCCCGCACAGCTGCCGCCATCGCCGAAGGGCTCAATATCCGCTTCGAGGCCGAGATGATGCCTGAAGACAAGCTGGCCGCCATTCGCGACATGAACGCTCAAGGTGGCGTCATGATGATCGGGGATGGCATCAATGACGCTCCGGCCCTGAAACAGGCCAGCATCGGTGTCGCGATGGGCTCCGGCACGGACGTCGCGCTGGAGACGGCCGATGCGGCCATCCTGCGCGACAGGGTGACCGACATTCCGGCCCAGATCCGGCTGGCGCGGGCCACGATGGCCAATATCCGGCAGAACGTCAGTATCGCGCTAGGATTAAAGGCTATTTTCTTGGTCACCACCGTCCTTGGCATGACCGGTCTCTGGATCGCGATCCTGGCTGATACGGGCGCGACGGTCCTGGTGACCCTGAACGCCCTGCGCCTCTTGCGCTACAATCCCGAACAGAAGCGCTGAGGCGATGATGACTGGAATGGGCAGTGCAGCGCTGGTTCTTCTTGGCGCCTATCTGGCCCTGTTCTTCTGGGGCTCTGCGATCAATGCCCGGGAGGCGCATCGTCCGGTCTGGTTGTTCCGTCACGCCACGGGCGGCGACCGTCTTGCAGCGCTAGGCTTCCGAGCTGCGTTCGCTCTGGCCCTCCTTGGGTCGTTGGCATGGCGTCTCATGCCGAGCATGGGCGATCTTGATCCCCTGCGGTCCCTCCAAAATTCTATGTGGATCGGTCTGGCGGGACTGTTCATGGCCAGCCTGGGTGCGATGCTGGCATTTGCCGCCCAGATGTCGATGGCTGCGTCATGGCGGATCGGGGTGGCCGAGGGGGCGACCGGCGCACTTGTCACGGCTGGATTGTTCGGTTTCAGCCGCAACCCGGTTTTTGTGGGTCAGCTCATGTTGCTGCTCGGAACCGCTCTGGCCGTGCCCTCCATCCCGGCAATTTTTGGGGTCCTGCTGTTTGCAGGCTCGGCGCTTGTTCAGGTCCGCTCAGAAGAACGTGAATTGCAGCGGACGCTTGGCCCTGCTTACGACACTTATTGTCAGTCCGTTCCGCGCTGGATCGGCATCCGGGAAAGGTCACTGCAATGAAGACGCTTCTGATCCTGGCGATGATCGTCGCCACTGCGGCTGCCGATCAGATTACCAAGCTCGCGGTCCTGCGCAGCTTGTCTCCCGGGGAGGTTCATGCCGTCTCTCCCGGCTTCAATCTGACGCTTGGTTTCAACGAGGGGGCGAGTTTCGGCATGATGTCGGACTTTATGGCAGGTCGTCCCTTGCTGATGGTTGCCCTGACGGGTGCCCTGGCGATCATCTTTGCGGGAATGGCCTTTCGGGCGGACACGAGGCGCGAAGGCATAGGCCTCGCGCTGATCGTGGGGGGTGCTGTGGGCAATATCATCGACCGCCTGCGGCAAGGTGCCGTGACCGATTTTCTGGATGTCTACTGGCGTGATTGGCACTGGCCGACCTTTAACGGGGCCGACATCGCGATCAGCCTTGGCGCCTTGCTTGTGCTGACAGCCATGCTCCGTCCCTCCCGCTCGAAGGAACTCTCTTTTGACCGCACCTGACCCCCGGGGCCTGTCCCGGAATGATATCGCAATATCAACTGCCTTTCTGGTCGCACTCGCGGCTACGCTCGGCGCGCTGTTCATCGGCGAGGTATTGGGGCAGATGCCCTGCACCCTGTGCTGGTACCAGCGCATTGCCATGTTTCCGCTGGTTCCTGTCCTGGCCATCTCGCTGTGGCGCGGTGACGGTCTGGCACGTCTCTACGGATTGCCGCTGGCGCTGGCCGGGCTGGTCCTTTCCGGCTGGCATTCCGGCCTCTATGCCGGCCTGATCCCGCAGAGCATCGCGCCTTGCACCAAGGACGGCCCGTCCTGCACCGACCAGGCACAGACGATCCTGAGCCTGCCCATCCCCTATCTTGCATTCGCCGCCTTTGCAGCCGTTCTGGCCTGCCTCATCTTGTCGAAAGGAAAACGCCCATGAACCGCCGCACCGTGCTCATCGGAACATCTGCCATCGGGATTGCCGCCTTTGCCGGCGGCGCGCTCGTGCTGACGCGCAATCGTCAGGCCGAAGCGGACACTCTGGCCGCTGCTGCCCCGGCTGTGGAAACAGACATGCTGGTCCGCGGTCACGCGCCCAGCTTTGGACCAGAAGACGCCCCGGTCACGCTGGTCGAGTTCTTCGATCCATCTTGTGAGGCTTGCCGCGCCTTTCATCCGGTCGTTCAGGACATCCGCGAGCAGTTTCCCGATCAGGTCCGCGTCGTGATGCGCTATGCGGTGTTTCACGAGGGGTCCGACGAGGCGGTCCGCATCCTGGAGACTGCGCGCATGCAGGACAAGTTCGAGCCTGTCCTCGATGCGCTGTTGGAACGGCAGCCGGAATGGGCTGTCCATGGCGCACCGCGAATGGACCTTGCATGGCAAATTGCGGCTGCGGCCGGTCTGGATATGGAAAAGGCGCAGACAGCCCGTCTGTCCCCCGATATCGTCGGCATCCTCAATCAGGACGCGGCCGATATCGCGGCGATCGGCGTACGCCAGACACCGACCTTCTTTCTCAATGGTCGCCAGATGACGGATATCAGCATGGACAGCCTGCTTGCGGATGTGCGCAGTGCCGTGGAGGCATCCTGACCGGGCGGCCTAGGCCCGATCGGCGTAGGCCGCGAACAAGGCCAGTGTGCGCTCACTGACGTGATGCTCGATCCCTTCGGCATCTCGTTCCGCCGTCTCGGCATCCAGACCGAGACGGATCAGGAACCGCAGCACAATGGCGTGGCGGCGGCGGCATTCCAATGCCAGTCGTCGTCCCTCTTCCGTCAGAAAGACGGACCTGTATCGCTCGCGGGTGATCAGTCCCTCACGGGCCAGGCGATCCAGGGCCTTGGTGACCGTCGGCGCGCGCACCCCCAATCGTGCCGCGATATCCACCGGCCGGGCTTCACCCTGTTCATGGATCAGCTCTGCGATCAGTTCGACGTAATCTTCGGCCAGCTCGTTGCGCCGGGCAGCACGGACGCCATGAAAGGCCTCCGCCCGATTGTCCGGGTGCACAGGCTCGCTGGTGGTTTCGGCTACATGAATATCTGCGGTCATCTGGCAAGTGTCGCACTTATCGATTGACGGGTAAAGCCGGCGGGTAGATTGTTAGCCTTAGCTAATTTTTCCTCTCGAAGAAGGTCGCGCCGAATGTCTCGTTCTGCCTGGCGCCATGAGCGCGACACCCCGTCCCTGTCCGAAGTGTTCCGCACGATCGCCGTGGGCGGCGGCACGACCCGCTTCCGGCGCTTTCTATCGTTTATCGGTCCCGGCTACCTGGTCGCCGTCGGATATATGGACCCCGGCAACTGGGCGACCTCGTTGGCGGGCGGTGCTGCATTTGGCTACACGCTGCTGTTCGTAGCCCTCCTGTCGAATATCATGGCGATCTTGCTGCAATCGCTTTGCGCCCGCCTCGCGGTCGCATCGGGGCGCGATCTGGCGCAAGCGTGCCGCGATGCCTATCCCCGGTGGGTGTCGATCCCACTGTGGATCTTTGCCGAACTGGCCATCATCGCCACCGATCTGGCCGAGGTCATCGGCACCGCCATCGGCTTAAATCTCCTTTTCGGCATTCCCCTCGAAATCGGGATCTTCATCACCGCTGCTGACGTGTTCCTGATCCTGTGGCTTCAGAACAAGGGCTTCCGGTGGGTCGAGGCCTTCATCATCGCTTTGCTGGGAACGATCACTGTCTGCTTCGGGGTGCTGATCGCGCAGGCCGACCCCGAATGGGGTGCGGTGATCGCGGGCTTTGCACCAAGCCGGGAGATCATCGGCAATCCCGACATGCTGTATCTTGCGCTTGGCATCATCGGCGCGACAGTGATGCCCCACAACCTGTATCTGCATTCCGGGATCGTGCAGACCCGTGCCTATGGCCTCGATCTGCCCTCGAAACGGGAGGCGCTGCGCCTTGCGACCTGGGATTCGACCGTCGCACTGATGTTCGCGCTGCTGATCAATTGCGCGATCCTCATTTTGGCCGCCGCTGCGTTCTACACTGTCGGGGAAACTGAGGTGACCGAAATCGACAAGGCGCATCTGCTGCTGGCACCACTGCTTGGTTCCGAGATTGCACCAGTGCTGTTTGGTTTGGCGTTGCTGTGTTCAGGACTGAATTCGACCGTAACGGCGACCATGGCTGGCCAGATCGTCATGGAAGGCTTCATCAAGCTGCGCCTTAAACCATGGCAGCGGCGCCTGATAACCCGAGGCTTTGCCATTCTGCCGGCAACTGCCGTAATTCTGGTGTATGGCAGTGAAGGCACAGGTCAGCTTCTGATCCTCAGTCAGGTCGTGCTGTCCTTTCAGCTGCCTTTTGCGATTGTTCCGCTGGTGATGTTTACCGCCAGCCGCGCCAAGATGGGGCCGATGGTATCCCCGCGCTGGTTGACCGGCCTATGCGCCCTGATCGCCGTCATCATCATCGTGCTGAACGTGAACCTGTTGGCGACAGTTCTGGGCTGACTTTGGTGTCACCAATGCGTGACGGCAGGCTTTCTTGCTTGAAGCTCATGTGGCTAGAGGCTTTAGGCCTCGGGAAACGATCACGGATGCAGGCAACATGCGGCTGACCACGCTTCAAAAATTTCTCTGGGCGGCTGTTGCCGTGGCTCTGGTGGCTATGGGCGCGGCCTTTCTGCTCGTCGACCGCAGCCCCGAACCGATCGCTCAGGCGGCGTTTCGTCCAACCTTCAGCCTACCCGACGCGGGAGGACGCCTGCGCACCCCGGCCGATTTCGAGGGCAAGCATCTTCTGGTATTTTTCGGGTTCACGAACTGCCCTGATATCTGCCCGACCACCTTGGCCGAGGTGGCTCAGGTCATGGACGATCTGGGTGATCAGGCAGGCGAGGTGCAGCCACTGTTCATCTCGATCGACCCCGAGCGCGACCGGGAAATGGGTCTTGCCGAGTATACCGAGGCGTTTCATCCCTCAATCCTGGGCCTTGCCGGAGATGCGGCACAAACCCGCGCTGCGGCGGACAGTTTTCGCATCTATTACGAGCGCGAAGCCAATTTGGAGGCTCTTGATGGGTATGCCATGTCCCACAGCCCTGGCCTTTACCTGATCAGCCCCGAGGGAGACTGGCTTGGCCAGTTCACCTACGGTACGCCCGCATCCGAAATCGTCGCCGACCTTCAAGCCAGATTGTGACCCACATGAAACGCATCTTCGCCACCCTCGCCCTGATCGCCGCCGCGGGCCCTGCCCTGGCCTGCGAAACCGTGACAACCGGTCCGTTGGAGGTCTCTCGGGCCTGGTCCCGTGCCTCCATTGGCACAGCGCGGCCCGGCGTGGTCTATCTGACCATCCGAAATTCCGGCACGGCAGATGATGCATTGATGTCCATCACCACACCTGCAGCAGATATGCCCATGCTGCACCAGACGGTCATGACCGACGGGATCGCCTCGATGCCCCATGCGATGGAGGTTCCGGTCCCCGCAGGGGGTCAGGTCGCGCTGGAACCAGGGGGCTATCACGCCATGCTGATGGATTTGACCCAAGTTCTGGAAGAGGGCGAGACATTCCCTGTTACACTGACGTTTCGCGATGCCGGTGAGGTGACCATTCCCGTCACCGTCCAGAATATCGGCGCGAGCGAGCCGACCTGCACATCACCCGACGAATGAGGTCGGCAACCCTGCTGCGCGGTGTTGCCATGGCTGGGGCTGCGGTGGTGTTCATGCTGTCTGTTGGCTGGTGGCAAACGCGTGATCGGGCACAGGACGCTGCGGGCGTTCTGCCCCTCTCGATCGATCGCATGTCATTCACGCTGATGGATCAGAATGGAAAAACGGTCGAGCCGCAGGATTGGCTGGGTCGCCCGACAATTGTGTTCTTCGGTTTCACCTGGTGTCCGGATATTTGCCCCACCACGCTCAGTGACATCTCCGGCTGGCTTGAGGCCCTCGGGCCCCAAGCGGACCAGATGAATACGATTCTGATTTCAGTCGATCCGGAACGTGACACTCCGGAGATCCTGGGCGATTATTTGTCGAATTTCGATCCCCGCATAACGGGGCTGACGGGCCCCCTGCCCCAGATCAAGGCCGCTGCGGAGGGATTTAGGGCCACATACAGAAAAGTGCCCACTGAGGAGGGTGATTACACAATGGATCACACTGCAGGCGTCTTTTTGTTTGATGCCGATGGTCGTTTTGCCAATATCATCGACTATCATGAGGACCCTCGTTATGCGGTCCCGAAAATCACTCGTATCATTAGATAGAAAAACGCAGAATTCGATTGTGTCATCGTAAGGCATTCCGCGAATGCGGCATCGCCTTTTACTGCAGCTAGTGAGTGAGTGGGAATGATAGAGGGTCCGGTAATGGGAACGATGATGCTGGCATGCGGGCTGTTCATGCTGCTCGTGGTGGTGGTACTTACGCTGGCCATTATGGCGCTGGTGAAACATCTTCTGAGGCGGGATAAAAAGGCTTAGCCTGACCCTGTCTTACGCAGGGGCCCTTGCACTGGCCGCCTGAGCAACGCAGCCAGAAGTCTCCGCTGAGGGTTTAGCCTTTATTGGCGATCATTTGATGCTTGGTGACGCTACCTTCGAACAGGAGATCTACGCTGCCACCGGTGCCCCCTGCCACGACGCGGGCCTCAAGCGCCAGCCCGACTGCACGCGCAGGGTAGACACAGTCGCGGGTCAGCTCCGCCACACGACAAAACCGGCCACAACTGGCGCCATGCTGACAGTCAGCTGTTCCGATATCCTCGTCCTTGAAGACTAGCAGGCGTCAGATTGTAGGTAAGCGCGACGTCGCGGCCCTATGCGGTGAGGCTTGACGGCTGTGCGTGCCGCCAGGGCATGAGGTCTTCGATGCGGGATTTGGGGTGTCCGTCGAGGATGGCGCGGAGGGTGTCGGCGAGATAGTCGACGGGGTTCACGCCGGCCATTTTGCAGGTGGCGACGAGCGAGGCGAGCATGGCCCAGTTCTCGGCGCCGACCTCGTTGCCGGCGAAGAGGGCGTTCTTGCGGGTCAGCGCGATCGGACGGATCTGGTTTTCGACCGGGTTGGTGTCGAGCTCGAGGGTGCCGTCGTCGAGGAAGCGGATCAGGCCGGGCCAATGCGCGAGGGTATAGCGGATATCCTCGGCCAGAAGGGATTTCTGCGGGATGCGCGACAGCTGAGTTCCAAGCCAGGGCTTGAGCGCGGCGATGATCGGGGCGGCCTGGGCGCTCCGGACGGCGAGACGGTCGGCGGGAGCCTGGCCGCGCACGGTCTTCTCGATCTGATACAGCAATGCGATCTGGCGCAGCATCTCCTCGGCGATGGGCGAGCCCTCGCTTTCAAAGCGCTTCACGAAGCGACGGCGGACATGGGTCCAGCAATTGACCAACTGCCACGGCCCCTCATCGCGCGTGATCTCGGTCAGCGCGTTGTAGGACTGGTAGGCGTCACATTGCAGGAACCGGCCGCGGTATCCGGCGAGGAACTTTAGCGGATGCTCCCGTCCTCGGCCGGGGGCGTAGTGGAACAGCACGATGGGCGGACCGACACCGCCATGGCCGCGATCGTCGGACACGACGGCCCAGAAGTAGCCGCTCTTGGTAGCCTTCCGGCCCGGATCGAGCACCGGCGCGCGGGTCTCGTCCACGAAGATCCGGTCGGCGCTGCGCAGATGAGCCTTCATGTGGTCGATGACAGGCATCAGGTGGAAGCAGGCGCGCCCCGTCCAGTTGCCGAGTGTGCCACGGTCGAGGTGGAGACCTTGCCGCTCGAAGATCCCCGCTTGGCGGTAGAACGGAAGGTGGTCGCCGAACTTCGAGACGATGATCCACGCGATCAGCCGTTCGGTCGGCAGCCCGCCAGGGACGACATGCTCAGGGGCATGCGCCTGCACGACGGCCTGCGAGCAGCGGCGACAGGCGTATCTCGGGCGCCGCGTCACCAGCACCTGGAACTGCGCCGGGATTACGTCGAGCCGCTCGGATATATCTTCCCCGATCCGGGCCATCTCACCGCAGCCGCAGGGGCATTGGATGCTGGCGGGCTCGATCACGCGCTCGACCCTGGGCAGGTGCGCCGGCAGATGCCCGCGGTTGCGCGCGGGCTTGCGAGGTTCTTCCCCGCGCGTTTGGGCAAGCGCGGCCTCTGCCTTTTCCTGCGCGGCCGCGAGGACGCCTTGGGCCAGTTCGGCATCCTCGAGCGGCAGATTGAACTGGTCGGGTGACAGCTTCTCGGAACTCTTGCCGAAGCGCTCGCGCTGCGATGCCCGCAGGATGCCCTCCAGCCGACGATTGGCCTCCTGCACCTCCACGAGCGCCGCCTCGACCTCGGTCAGGCGGGCCTTCAGATGAGCGTTCTCACGGCTGAGGGCATCGGCATCCATGCCTCGGAGTGAATCACGCAAACGCGGTTCTGGCTAGCAAAAACAGGGAATTCCCGTGCGTCCGCCCGCTCACCCTGCGACCAGCGGACGCCGCGCCCGTTCCGGCCGCACCAGCCGCCAATCCAACCCTTCGAACAGAGCCGCCAGCTGCGCCGAGGAGATCCGCATCACTCCGTCCCGCATCTGCGGCCAGACGAACTTGCCTCCCTCAAGGCGCTTGTGAACGAGCACCATTCCGGTCTGATCCCAAACCAGCAGCTTGATCCTGTCCGCCCGTTTCGAGCGGAAGACGAAGACCGCCCCACAGAATGGATCGAGCCCGGACATCTCCTGCACCGCCAGCGCGAGGCCATCGATCCCCTTGCGGAAGTCCACCGGGCGCGTCGCCACATAGACCTTTGTTGGCCCTCCCTGACCGAGCATCATGATGTCGCCGTCCGCGCCGCCCGGATGGACCTGGTCAGCAGGATCTCATCGGCGTCGGCCCCGACGCGGATCACGACATCGCCGACAACGATCTCCACGCCGGTGGCGACCTCCGTCTCTGCCGGCATCGCCGCTGCGGGACCCTCGACGACCAACTCTGCAAACATCGGCAGGGCCGCCACGCTCTCGGGCACGACAAGCTGCCCCGTCCGCAACTTCTTCCGCCAGTCGTAGACCTGCCAGCGCGTCGTCCCGTGCTGCCGCGCGACATCCGTTACCGAGGCCCCCGGCACCAGGCTCTCCGCAGCGACCCGCGCCCGCTCCGCCTTCGTGCGCCGCCGACGCCCGCTCGGCCCCTCGATCACCTCTAGCCGAGAAACCCTGCCGTCCCCTGGGCCGTCCAAATGGACGCCCACTTTGCCGTCTCGTTCCAAACCAACACCTCCAACGCTCATGCGTACAGAAAATGGCCCGGTCAGATCAGAAGCGGCAGGAGGGGGGCCGCGTCGCGCTTACGATTGTAGCTTTCGTCACTTTGCTATTTCCGGGGAGTTGCTCATCGGTCTGGAGGAGATCAGTGGTAAGCGCGACGTCGCGGCCCTATGCGGTGAGGCTTGACGGCTGTGCGTGCCGCCAGGGCATGAGGTCTTCGATGCGGGATTTGGGGTGTCCGTCGAGGATGGCGCGGAGGGTGTCGGCGAGATAGTCGACGGGGTTCACGCCGGCCATTTTGCAGGTGGCGACGAGCGAGGCGAGCATGGCCCAGTTCTCGGCGCCGACCTCGTTGCCGGCGAAGAGGGCGTTCTTGCGGGTCAGCGCGATCGGACGGATCTGGTTTTCGACCGGGTTGGTGTCGAGCTCGAGGGTGCCGTCGTCGAGGAAGCGGATCAGGCCGGGCCAATGCGCGAGGGTATAGCGGATATCCTCGGCCAGAAGGGATTTCTGCGGGATGCGCGACAGCTGAGTTCCAAGCCAGGGCTTGAGCGCGGCGATGATCGGGGCGGCCTGGGCGCTCCGGACGGCGAGACGGTCGGCGGGAGCCTGGCCGCGCACGGTCTTCTCGATCTGATACAGCAATGCGATCTGGCGCAGCATCTCCTCGGCGATGGGCGAGCCCTCGCTTTCAAAGCGCTTCACGAAGCGACGGCGGACATGGGTCCAGCAATTGACCAACTGCCACGGCCCCTCATCGCGCGTGATCTCGGTCAGCGCGTTGTAGGACTGGTAGGCGTCACATTGCAGGAACCGGCCGCGGTATCCGGCGAGGAACTTTAGCGGATGCTCCCGTCCTCGGCCGGGGGCGTAGTGGAACAGCACGATGGGCGGACCGACACCGCCATGGCCGCGATCGTCGGACACGACGGCCCAGAAGTAGCCGCTCTTGGTAGCCTTCCGGCCCGGATCGAGCACCGGCGCGCGGGTCTCGTCCACGAAGATCCGGTCGGCGCTGCGCAGATGAGCCTTCATGTGGTCGATGACAGGCATCAGGTGGAAGCAGGCGCGCCCCGTCCAGTTGCCGAGTGTGCCACGGTCGAGGTGGAGACCTTGCCGCTCGAAGATCCCCGCTTGGCGGTAGAACGGAAGGTGGTCGCCGAACTTCGAGACGATGATCCACGCGATCAGCCGTTCGGTCGGCAGCCCGCCAGGGACGACATGCTCAGGGGCATGCGCCTGCACGACGGCCTGCGAGCAGCGGCGACAGGCGTATCTCGGGCGCCGCGTCACCAGCACCTGGAACTGCGCCGGGATTACGTCGAGCCGCTCGGATATATCTTCCCCGATCCGGGCCATCTCACCGCAGCCGCAGGGGCATTGGATGCTGGCGGGCTCGATCACGCGCTCGACCCTGGGCAGGTGCGCCGGCAGATGCCCGCGGTTGCGCGCGGGCTTGCGAGGTTCTTCCCCGCGCGTTTGGGCAAGCGCGGCCTCTGCCTTTTCCTGCGCGGCCGCGAGGACGCCTTGGGCCAGTTCGGCATCCTCGAGCGGCAGATTGAACTGGTCGGGTGACAGCTTCTCGGAACTCTTGCCGAAGCGCTCGCGCTGCGATGCCCGCAGGATGCCCTCCAGCCGACGATTGGCCTCCTGCACCTCCACGAGCGCCGCCTCGACCTCGGTCAGGCGGGCCTTCAGATGAGCGTTCTCACGGCTGAGGGCATCGGCATCCATGCCTCGGAGTGAATCACGCAAACGCGGTTCTGGCTAGCAAAAACAGGGAATTCCCGTGCGTCCGCCCGCTCACCCTGCGACCAGCGGACGCCGCGCCCGTTCCGGCCGCACCAGCCGCCAATCCAACCCTTCGAACAGAGCCGCCAGCTGCGCCGAGGAGATCCGCATCACTCCGTCCCGCATCTGCGGCCAGACGAACTTGCCTCCCTCAAGGCGCTTGTGAACGAGCACCATTCCGGTCTGATCCCAAACCAGCAGCTTGATCCTGTCCGCCCGTTTCGAGCGGAAGACGAAGACCGCCCCACAGAATGGATCGAGCCCGGACATCTCCTGCACCGCCAGCGCGAGGCCATCGATCCCCTTGCGGAAGTCCACCGGGCGCGTCGCCACATAGACCTTTGTTGGCCCTCCCTGACCGAGCATCATGATGTCGCCGTCCGCGCCGCCCGGATGGACCTGGTCAGCAGGATCTCATCGGCGTCGGCCCCGACGCGGATCACGACATCGCCGACAACGATCTCCACGCCGGTGGCGACCTCCGTCTCTGCCGGCATCGCCGCTGCGGGACCCTCGACGACCAACTCTGCAAACATCGGCAGGGCCGCCACGCTCTCGGGCACGACAAGCTGCCCCGTCCGCAACTTCTTCCGCCAGTCGTAGACCTGCCAGCGCGTCGTCCCGTGCTGCCGCGCGACATCCGTTACCGAGGCCCCCGGCACCAGGCTCTCCGCAGCGACCCGCGCCCGCTCCGCCTTCGTGCGCCGCCGACGCCCGCTCGGCCCCTCGATCACCTCTAGCCGAGAAACCCTGCCGTCCCCTGGGCCGTCCAAATGGACGCCCACTTTGCCGTCTCGTTCCAAACCAACACCTCCAACGCTCATGCGTACAGAAAATGGCCCGGTCAGATCAGAAGCGGCAGGAGGGGGGCCGCGTCGCGCTTACGATCAGTGCCGTCGTGACCCTCCTTGATCAGGTGACCCACCACAAAGCCGCCGTGGCAGAGCAGACGACTACAACGGCCGGTACTCTTCGGCAGTACTCCAACGAGTTGGTCGCTGTCCTGAGCCAATTGCAATTACCCATTGGCAGTGCGGGCTCAGAAAATTTCGGAAGAAGGCTGTCGAGCCCCTATGCGAACAGACGATCTGCTATGCCTCAGCGCCCCATATCGGCGGCCTGACACTGCCAGACACATCCTGTTCATCATGTCTCTGTGATGAAGCATTGCACTTGGGCGTGATGGCGGGACGCAAGATTGCTGCCTGAAACTTGTTATCCGTCGCGATACGCCCCCGTGGCGACGTGTCTTTTGATACATAGAATGCGTCATGCTTTGCGTACGATGAAGTTGCGCGCTTCACATATGATGGACTTGTAACACTCATCTCGAGGATCGCCATGCCACAAGAGTCCACCCCACAGTCCGCTCTTTCCGCCAGCCCGGCCGACAGTGCTGCAATTCAAAATGCACTTGATACCGTGCGCGAGACACTGGGGATGGAAGTCGCCTATCTCTCCGAATTCGTACAGGAACGGGCGGTATTTCGAGCGGTCAGTGCCCCTGGCCTCGAGGCGATGATCCGCCCGAGCCAGAGCATGGATCTAAGGGAAGTCTACTGCAAACACATCCTGGATGGCGGTCTGCCCAGCTTGATCACCGATACCAGTCAGCACGCAATAGCGACTGATTTGCCGATCACGCAGATGATCCCGATCGGCAGCCATCTGTCCGTGCCGGTCAGGCGGGCCGATGGCAGCGTCTTTGGAATGTTCTGTTTTCTCAGCCGCCATGCAAGGCCCGATCTTGGGCAGGAAGATCTGACCATGGTGCTGGCACAGTCTGTGGGTGTCGGGACACGGCTGTTCGGAGCACCGGATCGTGCCACTGACAGGGAAAGTTAACCGATAATTCCAGTTCCATACGGTTTAGTGCTCAGGGGGGATAGCAAGCCGCCATGCCAGGCCTGATCCAGGACGGGGTGACCTGACCAAAGTAGGGAAGGGTCCTTGGAGGTGGGAACGCGGCAGTTTGGTCATCAGATCGCTCCGCCCGCAGCGGTAAGACCCGGCGGGCGAGGCACCAAATCAGATCTTCGCATCCGAAGCATCGGTAGGTGTCGCGTTGTTCTTAATTCCGGCACACGACGCATTGGGCGGCGTTTGTTACCCTTAAATATGATATTCAGGCGCCAGCTCGCGGAAGTCTTCTCCTGTTCCGCACGATAATACGGTAGACCGCAGCGAGCGGCGTCTAATCCCACGCATCGCCACAGTCTTCGTCATCACCTTCCTTCGCTGCCAACCGTCCAACTCCGCGCACCTTGTGTCAGCTTTAATGGCAGGAATGTCGAATTTAACGGCAAGAGACCGCCTTTGATGGCAAAGCCGCTCCATTGAATTTATTGAGTTTCGTATACCGTATTTAAGAGCTACGCGACACAAGGGCACAGTTTCGGGTCCATGTATGGACGGAGATCTGCCCCCGTAGCGGAGGGGGAGCCCGAAAGGCGAGGCACATCCCTGCCACCGTCAGATCGCCGCGCGCCACATCCGATACCGCCCCTGCCCGGTCATTTCTCGGATCAAACCGTGTTCCTCTATCCAGGCGAGGTTACGCTGGACGGCCGCGCGACTGGCGCCTGTCAGGGCCTCAGCCATCGGGGCGGAGACAAGCGGCCATTCGGTGAACACGGCGCGCAAAGCCGGGGGCGTGCGGCCCGACAGCGGGGTCATTGCAGCCTTCGCCCTTTCCGCCCACACCTCGATATCATCAAGATGGCGCATCGCGGTCAGACATGCCGTCTCCATGCCGTCCAGCCACCACGCCAGACGCTCAGCGGGCGGGCCGCCAGCGCGCAGCCCCCCTGCCCCGCCCATGGCGAGAGGCGCAAAGACCGCACCCTTGCCGTCGCCGGCCGCGATCCGTGCGGCGGTGACCGCCTTTTCCATCTGATCGCCCTGGTGCCCGAGCCCGGCAAGGCTCCAGAGGTGAAAGCCCATGCAAGCGCGGGTGATCGGGTGCAGAGCCGTTGCATGCGCCATCAGGTCAAGCCAACCCCCTGCGCGATCCGCGAAGGGCTCCGCATCAACCCCCATGTTCTCCGGGTCGCGGCGGTCGAGGAAGGCGGACAGGTCCCCTTCCGGACCGGCCCCGCCTGTAAGACGGCGAACCGCCCACCCGACACCTGCGAGCGCACCAGTATCGTCATGCACGCCAGACAGGCGCAGCGAGATCCACAATGCCAGCCGATCTGCCCCGATGCGGTCACCGACAAACCAGCTCAGTTCGGCTGCCTCAAGCAGCGCCAGCCGGTGCCGCCAGCCCTTCGGGCCACGCCGCAGCCGATCGTCCAGTGCCCCGAGCCTGCTCGCAACGCGGGCAAGACGGGCTGCACTGCCCGCCTCTGCCGTCCGCCAGTCATCGATGACCTTGAACTCACGGGGTTCAGCCCGTGGCCCGGGCGGCAGGTCGTCGGGCTCGTCGTCGATCGTACCGGGCAGAAACCACAGGTCGCCCTCGGATGTCTCATCGACCTCTCCGGCATCCGGAAGAGCGTCGCCAAAATAACCAGGTGGAGTAGGTCCTTGGGCCTTCATAAGTGCAGAATACACACCTTTTGCATCTTACCTAAGGGTTTAATTTTGAGGTGCTAGCGGCCCCTGTGGAGCTTGTTTGCGCGACAGCCTGCATAAGCTCTCTGAATGAGCTCGTAGGATGAAAACCCCGGGCTTTTTGCGGAGCAGCGTCACAGAATGGGCAATTGCATCTGGTTACAAACGGTCGTTTATTGACATCTCTATATTTTAGAAGATGGTTCCATATGCCCCTGATCGGTTATGCCCGCGTCTCTACGGATGATCAGACACTGCTGCCGCAGGCCCAGGCTCTAAAGGCCGCAGGCTGCTCAGTCATTCGCGAGGAGCACGGCTCCGGAGGCAGTCGTGCCCGCCCCGTCCTGACGGGCGTCCTGGACGGTATCCGTAAGGGAGATACGCTGGTCGTCGTTCGGATCGACCGACTGGCTCGGTCCCTCTCGCATCTGCTGGAGATCATCGAGCAGCTCGACGCGAAGGGTGCGTTCTTTCGCTCGATCGAGGATCCGATCGATACGGCATCGCCCCAGGGCAAGTTCACGCTTCAGGTGCTCGGGGCGGCGGCAGAGTTCGAGCGGGCCCTGATCCGCGAGCGCACAAAGGCGGGACTGGCCAGCGCACGTCTCGAAGGCCGGATTGGCGGGAACCCCGGGCTCCGTGCCCGAAACCCGGAGGCGCTTCGCAAGGTGCGCCTAGCGCGGCATGACGGCTACATGGAACGCGTTGCCCAGACTGCCGGGGATTGGGTTCCCCATGTCCACAGGCTGCGCCCACACATGGCCTGGGAGGATATCCTGCGGATCATCAATGCATCCCTGCCCCAGAACCGACAATGGACACAGCCGCGGCTCTTGAGGGCTGTGCGGGCCTACGTTCGGGACGGATTCTTGCCCGAAGAGGTACTCGGGCGTGCCGCACGGCGCGTTGGCGACGACCGTCTGCCGGCGATCGTGGCTGCGATAAAGGGGGCTGACCCCCACATGACCCTCCAGGCCATCTGCGATCGCCTGGAGGCGATGCGTGAGCGCACCCCACGCGGGCGGACGACCTGGCAGCCCTCGTCGGTCAAGATGCTGCTGGCACAGGCTGAGAAGTTGGGGATGCTTTCTCCATCAGCACCACACTGATCTACGGCTCTTTCTCCGCCTTAGTCTGGCCCGACGACAAATCGCTTGCGCGAATCCGACTTGATTGGCAATAGTCACGGAAAAGGGCGATCAAACGCCAAAATCCGTGACCGAGTTTGGGGCAGATGATAGTGACTAGGGCTAACACTCAGGAAAACCTGAATGCTGTAATTCGGGGCCACTCGGAACTCCTAGCATCTCAGCTGCACTCGCAGCGGGAAAGTTTGTTCCCACCCGATGCATCCAAAACAATGCGTAAATTTACGTCAGGTGAAGCCGCGGCTTTGCTCGGCGTGAATGACTCATATTTGCGCAAGCTTCATCTAGACGGCAAGGGACCTTCCCCAGAGGTTACATCAGGCAATAGACGACAGTACTCTGCTGACGATATTCAGTGCTTGAGAGTT
>NZ_CP034816.1:0-47236 GCF_004010775.1 Paracoccus sp. Arc7-R13
TTGGAACGAAAGCGCTTAGAATTGGAACAGTTCCCAGAACGTCGCCTGCAAGGAACCTGGGTCCAGACCGAACGGTCCGCCCATGAAGCCTGGATGAACCTTATCGCCAAATCTCCGGTCGGCGCTCAGATCATGCATGCACTGACAGCCAGGCTCGGGGATCATAATGCTGTCGTGATCTCCCAAGTGGCGCTTGCCAAGATAATTGGACGCTCTGAGCGCGCAGTCCGGACAGCCCTGTCCGTCCTGAAGGCAGATAACTGGATTGAGGTCCGGCAACTTGGAAATGCTGCAACGGTGAACGCTTACATCGTCAATGATCGCGTGGCCTGGACAGGAAAGCGTGATGGCATCCGCTACAGCCTGTTTTCGGCAGCGGTCGTCGTTTCCGAAGAGGAACAACCGGATCGCGACAGCCTTGGCCATCAGGCCGCATTGCGGCGTATCCCGGATCTGCTTCCAGGAGAGATGCAGCTGCCATCAGGCGAAGGTCTTCCCCCGGTCTCGCAACCCATTCTGGAAGGGATGGAGCCGGATCTTCCAGCCCGCCAGAGATCTTATGATCCGCAAACCGGCAAGCGACTGGATTGACATCAACCGCCTGTCAGGCGCGCCCACAGCCCCCGTGGGCGCGATCTAGTTTCCCGCTCACCATCACTAGGTGGCGGCAAAAGCCGCATCTTCTCTTCTTCGGCTTGGTCCAAGCGCTTTCGGAGATCCAGGACCGTTGTCTGAAGGTCGTCGACACGCGCCTGCAACGCCTGCTTCAAATCTTCTCGGCCAGCCCTTTCGGCCTCCAGAAGCTCCTTAAGGTGTTTCACCCGCAACTCGACCTCGGACATGTCCCGTCCTGTCCCGTCCACTGTGTTTAGGACACCTCCGGACGCCACAGGACGGCTTGAATCCGGCGTGGTATTCCTGTCCGTTTCTGTCCTATCGACTCTGTCCCATGCCCCATCAATGGACAGAGAGAAGGGGAAAACACGGTGCAGCTCGGAGGGATCGATCTGATATCCACCCTTCTCATTCCGACCAGCGGACAGCTTTCCTTCCTTTATAGCGGTTTGAATTGTAGATTTTCCTCGCCCGCAGAGTTGCGCGGCCTCTCGCAGTGAAAGCATTGTCATACTGGCTGTCCCGCTATGTCTATCTCGCCTTGGTTGTGCTGTCCGAGATGTGTCCTACACAGAACCACCACAGGACAGGATCGCGCAATAGCAAAACCATCTCCCTCGTTGACGGGACACATTAAGGACAGATGACAGGACACTGATCGGACACACAAAAATGTCCTTCTTTGCGTATCTGATGGGGTGTGGGATGGTTCATAAACTGAGTGTCTTGGTAATTCAGTGCAAATGTATTACATATTGGTACAAGTCATCTTAGTTAGGAGCTTCTCATGCCGCGCACCACGTCCGTCTCGCTCGGTGAGCATTTCAGCGGC
Source organism: Paracoccus sp. Arc7-R13 (assembly GCF_004010775.1). Lineage (NCBI taxonomy): Bacteria > Pseudomonadati > Pseudomonadota > Alphaproteobacteria > Rhodobacterales > Paracoccaceae > Paracoccus > Paracoccus sp. Arc7-R13. The sequence continues at coordinate 1,448 of NZ_CP034816.1, forward strand.
TTCATCAGCGCCCAGGTCGATGCCGGCCGCTACGGCTCGGCCAGCGACGTGGTCCGGGCGGGACTGCGGCTGCTGGAGGAGCATGAGGCGAAGGTCAAAGCCCTGCAGGACGCCCTGGTTGTGGGCGAGCAGTCCGGGGAGCCGCGCCCCTTCGACTTCGATAGCTTCAAGGCGCGGAAGCGGGCGGAGTTCGAGGCCGGATGAAACCCCTCGCCTTCTCGCCAGCGGCAGAGGCGGATATCGACGGCATCTGGGATTACAGCGCGAAGACCTGGGGGCCGGACCAGGCGGATCGGTACACCGACGAAATCCGCGATGCCTGTCTGGCCCTGGCCCATGACCGCAAACAGGGTCGCCCCGTCGATGTGCGCCCCGGATACCTGCGGCTCTCGACCGGATCGCATGTGATCTACTACCGGGATCGGGGCGACCGACTGGATGTCATCCGGTTCTGCACAATCGCATGGATGCCGACCGCCATCTCTGACCGAACTTGCAGAGTGATGCCTTCTTTCCCTTGGGACCAGGATGCAGAATGGTCATGCAGGAAACAGCGTCAGGGACAACGCGGATGAGGATGAGCTGGTAGGGTGTTCTGTTGTCCGCGCTGCTGGTCTTGGCGGGCGGCCCCGCCATCGCCAATCAGCCGAGCGCGCCCCCTCGGAACCCTTTGCCCTCTGTCCGCCGGTCGTGCGGAAGTTTCTGGAAGCGGTCGGGCTTTCGCCGGAGCTGCCGGACTATGCCCGGCCGATGGTGGTGATCGACACTCAGGGCCACCGCTCGACTGCCTGCCCCGAACGCTGCCTGCTCGGGAGCATGCCCAAGCCGCGGCGTTTCTGCATCAGAGCGGCATCATCAATGGCCCAGGACCAGGAGGCGGGATCCGTCTGCCGGATCGGTGAGGCGCGTCTCCAAGAGACGTCCTTCATCGGCCTCATCCTGTCTTATGACCTGGCCTGGATGAATAACCCGACCTGCCTACAGCAGGCGCAGCAGGACCTGGACGTGCTGCAGGATCGGTCGCCCGGAACGCCCCCTCACTCAACCCTGACCCTGCCTTCCTCCTCGTAATGGGTGTTATGCGCCGGAGCTGGGAACAGGGTGGGGATCAGCGCAGGGTTGTGGGGGTGGGTCACAAAAAGACAGGTGCTTCGCACTCGACCTGCTTTTTAAAAGCTTCTAATGTAACACTTCTGTGACAATTCAATTTTTAGTCTGGGAAGTTTTATGTTTTTTGACGACACAGCTAAGCCGCCTAACAACCACTATGGCTCTAAGCGTTTTTTGCTTTGTCTATTTTATTTGTTTTTACTGTTTTATTTATTTTTTGGTTGGTCAAAAAACCTCTGGATCATCTCTATTGATCACGGTTTTTTTAATTTTTTTGGCGAAATAACACGTCAATCTTGGGCATTGGACACATTGATTGTCCAGATGTTCCGTACCAACACGGCTAAAATCGTGCCGTTGCTTGCTTGCATCGTCTGGCTGCTGTTTGAGCGTAGACGCCAAGGAAAGAGTATTGAATTCTTTATCTTGCTGCTTATAGGATCGTTTCTAGCGATGACCGTGTCTCGCATAATGCAAAATTTTTCTGCCTACCGCCCACGTCCTCTTCACAATTCCAATATTGAATATCAGTTGCCCTTTGGCATTGAAATTTCCGCTCTCGAAGGTTGGAGTTCCTTTCCGAGCGATACGAGTGCACTTGCTTTTGCTATCGCATCCGGAATTTTTTTGGCATCCAAACGTTTAGGTGTTGTAGCGTTCCTATGGACTATTATTGTAGTAGCGTTTCCAAGAGCTTATGCTGGTCTGCATTACCCGAGCGATCTTGCGGGTGGCGCTTTAATTGGCCTGCTTTGCACCACAGGATTTGCTCCATTAATTCTTCATGCAGTCACACAAAAAGTAAAAGGTATTAATGATAAATGGATGCCTCTTCTATGGACATTAGTATTTTTATATCTGTTCCAGATGGGCACAATGTTTGACGATGTTCGGCGCTACGGGTCCTTTTTAAAGGAAATTATTGGGGTTTAGGATTAATACCTATGTCTTCTCTTTTGGACTGGAAGCAGCAGAATACCTATAGGGCCTCCTAAATCTACCATCGTTTCATATCACGGACCCGTCGTCCTCTGCCCTAGACCCAGAGGACCCTGCCAGATCACACTGAAGATCGACATTCCTTGGCGGTTTCGGGCACGGTTTCGGGCGGGGGCGGTTCTGCGATGGCGGATGCGATCATTCCGTCGAACAATCCAAGATCGTGCAGCCTGGCCTGAGTGACGTCCCAAACCCACTAACGGCTTTCCAGCAATTCTCTGCTTTCCCGAGTGAGATGGTTAACATCGCCGAAGCTGTAATTGCTTCTTTCGTTCGCGCACCGTGCCGGTAGTTTCCATTCGTCCTTCCTGCCCGTGCGCGATCGCCTGTGCCATGCATTCGGCAGACTGTCCAGCTTGGCACTGCCGGCACACCCTGATTCGCTTGCTGTGACCGACTTCAGCGGCGCCGGCTGGCGGGGCTGCCATTCGCGGAATCACGAAGCGGAAAGGGCGCGGTTCTTGGTGAGGGCAAGCGGGAAGTGGTAGAACCACCGCCCGCCCGCCCTTTCGGCGACGATCTTCAGCCCTAAAGACAGCAGGATAGCGGCGACCGTTACAAGAGGCACGCCCAGCATCGAGATCACCATTCCCCCTTGGGTTGCCTTCGCCAGAAGTGCAGCAAGAACGGCCACGATTGGCGAGTGCGCAACATAGATGCCAAGCGTGTTCTGCCCCAGATACACAGGAACGCGCCGAATGAGGTCAAAGCTGCACAGAAAAATCGACATTGCCAGTCCGACGACGATGCCCAAAATCGCCATCAGGAAGGTCATCGTTCCCATCACCGGCGTGGCAAAACTGCCTTTGTAGATGATCGCAAAGGCCACGCCGAAGGCCAGCAACGACAGTGGGAACGTCGCCGGGTGGCGAAGCGTGTCAGAGTTGATCAGCGGTTTTGCATACCATGCGCCGAACAGGAACATGGGCAGGAACTTTAGAACGTTGTTATGGGCATAATTCGCGAACTCGATTAGCCCCATGTAGGTTACTAGTGACAGCATCAGCGCCACAACGAAGATTGCGTCCCTGCGCACCGTCTCTCCGGCGCGGGCGATGCAGAAATAGATCGCGAGCGCCCAGATGAACCATAGAACGCTGCTGGGACTGTAGAAGAATTCGACCCACCTGTTGGCTGCCGGTGCCGACGTCAGAGGCGATACCGTTTCCCACAGCAGGTGAATGACGGACCACAGTACGAACAGGTAAATGAGCCCCGCCACTTTCCTGTAGAAAGCGTCAGTGCTTGCGCTTCGGGCCGATTTCTTCATTAGAAAGCCCGAGATGAAAAAGAACATTGGCATCCGGATCGGCGACATGAAGTTGTTGAGCAGCCAGTAATGCGCATCCGCCATATTCTGGCGGTCCAGAGCCATCGTCGCGTGAAACACAACGACCAAGGCAATAGATATTCCCTTAGCAAAATCAAGGTGATCAAGGCGGTTCTGCAGGGTCATCTGTCAACGAATCCTTTGCTGCTCCACGTAACCGCCCGATGAGTACATTTGAGGTTGCCAAAGTCTCAGGGCCAACGCCAAAAAATTGCAGTTTCGCGGGTCAAGTAGCAGGCTTGTTGCCTGCTGTCGCCCCTCAAGCGGTTTTTAAGCGGGAGGTCCAGGAGGGAGGATCTGGCGAAGCGGAACGGCCACGAAAACGGCCGGCGCTGGTTCCCCGCTCTGGCTGATCGGCTGCATCTGGGCGCGGTCGTGGCGAAGTGCGCGCGCTTCTGTGCCAGGCCTCATGCAAGAGGGCTTGTACGGATATAACCAGTATGCCTAATGCCAACTATTACCTCAATAATAAAAAATCCCCACCCATATTTCTTTGGATGGATTTTGTCCGGGGAATAGCTATTCTCGCAGTGATCTCGCTTCATTCCATTACTATAGCTGAAAAGCAAGGTTTCATTCCAAGCGAGGTTTGGAAAACCTGAACGAAACCCTGTCTCTATTTCGGATGCCAATTCTAGTATTTTGTCTGGTATGCTCTTATCAAGATCACTTACTAAACCGAGTCAGGCCTACCTAATGGATAAAATAAGAGGGATTTTATGGCCATTTCTTGTATGGTCAACGATCTATTGCGTCGTTATTGATATCCATTTTAGTAGCATATGGGAGCTTAGAAAGCTCTACACAGGTGGAAGTAATCTGTGGTTTCTTTTTTTTACATTCATTTATTATCTTGCAGCAAAGCCATTGGATAGAATAAACCCTCTTCTAGTTTCTGCTTTAGCCTTGTCATTGTCTTTTTCGTCACCGGATGGTGAAAATATTAGGAGCAAATTTTATATTTAATGTCATTTTTCTTTTTGGGCGCTTATACGAGTCATCGTTTTATTTATCTAATAAAATTTCTAGTTTCACGGTGGATCTAGTTGTTGGCCGCCATTGTAATTGGTACTTCTATCGCAACGGCAATGTACGAATTAAAATTCGGTCCAAATTGGACAGCTTTGTCATTTGCCGGCGTTATCTTCTTCAGCGCAATGGCACAAAGAATAGAAAATACCGGTATCAGCGCGGTGGTGAACTGGGTTGGCCAGCGGTTGATCGTTTTTTACGTAAGCCACGCGATTTTTATTGTGCTGACATATGATGTTCTATCTTACCTTGGCGTGACCAGCTATGCGGCAGCTGCAAGCGCTGCGATCTCTTTTGCCCTTCTCGGGGGCTGCGCTTTGTAAGCGCGACGCGGCCCCCCTCCTGCCGCGCCGTGAGAGCCACGGATACAAGTAGTCTTTTCATCATAAATATCCATCTATCAGCGTAAATTTATATAAATATATCAATGGTTCATTTATAAAATGAACCATTGATTAAAAAATAGAGTTACCAGACAACGTCTATCACGCGCCCGTCGCTGTGCTGACAAACGCCCACGCCGCCGCTGGTCGTGAAACCACTCGCATCAGCATATTGCAGCTGACAGGACAAAGAAGATCCTCGCGAACCGATCATGACGGCAACGGCATCGCCTGTAGAACTTGATCCAAACACCGATTCTCCGGACCAGGTGGTAGCCGTCATCGTTCGATTACCTCGCTGAACGGCTTTGCCTTGGAAGGTTTCGCTGCCGATCACAGCAGTCAACGTGTCGCTATCCATTCCTTGCTGATAGGAAAACTGAACCGCTTCGCCTGTGCCGCGCGTGACCCCCTGCATAGTGCCTGAGCAAGCGGATAGCCCAAAAAAGAAAGCAACGGGCCATGCCCTCGAAAGCAAGTTCATCGTGAGATCCCTTATCTGAAACCGGTCACACCATCGGATAGGATGGTCCTCACAAGCAAGCGAGGTTTACAACCCTGACGTGCTTTTTTTGCTTAAGATTTTCCGGCGCATAACACCCCATATCCGCCAGAGCGCAGCCAGAGGCTGAAGCGCCACTCTGCACCAGGCACCGTCTCACCAGAAAATCCGTCCGTTGCCACCAGCGCGACGGTCCAGATCCAGACCCGCCTCAAAGGCAGATTTGGTGCTCTCTGGGGATAACCCTTTCCCCTTCTTGCCTGATCATCCCCATTCCCGCGTGGCGCTCACCGAGGCGTCCCGAGCTTGCCAAACGACATTTCAAAGTCAAAGCGCGCTGACAGGGAACAACCGGGCCAGTCCGCGCCGGTCGGCGCTTGCTCCCCGGGGGCTGCTTCGCCCGACACGGCCCGTCCCGGTTGTTCCCTGTAGATCATTAGAAGGCAGAAAAATAAGGTGCTGTTTCTGAACAATTATTTTTATAACGACCGGCACCACGGTTCCGGTCGACCGGCACCACCGTTCCGGTCTTCTTTTGTTCTACCGGCACCACCGTTCCGGTATACCGGCACCACCGTTCCAAAAAATGGAATGAGATGTAAATTTCAAGTTGCCATTAGTAGATCCGTACGGCAGCGTGATTCCTGATTTTGGAACGAAAGCGCTTAGAATTGGAACAGTTCCCAGAACGTCGCCTGCAAGGAACCTGGGTCCAGACCGAACGGTCCGCCCATGAAGCCTGGATGAACCTTATCGCCAAATCTCCGGTCGGCGCTCAGATCATGCATGCACTGACAGCCAGGCTCGGGGATCATAATGCTGTCGTGATCTCCCAAGTGGCGCTTGCCAAGATAATTGGACGCTCTGAGCGCGCAGTCCGGACAGCCCTGTCCGTCCTGAAGGCAGATAACTGGATTGAGGTCCGGCAACTTGGAAATGCTGCAACGGTGAACGCTTACATCGTCAATGATCGCGTGGCCTGGACAGGAAAGCGTGATGGCATCCGCTACAGCCTGTTTTCGGCAGCGGTCGTCGTTTCCGAAGAGGAACAACCGGATCGCGACAGCCTTGGCCATCAGGCCGCATTGCGGCGTATCCCGGATCTGCTTCCAGGAGAGATGCAGCTGCCATCAGGCGAAGGTCTTCCCCCGGTCTCGCAACCCATTCTGGAAGGGATGGAGCCGGATCTTCCAGCCCGCCAGAGATCTTATGATCCGCAAACCGGCAAGCGACTGGATTGACATCAACCGCCTGTCAGGCGCGCCCACAGCCCCCGTGGGCGCGATCTAGTTTCCCGCTCACCATCACTAGGTGGCGGCAAAAGCCGCATCTTCTCTTCTTCGGCTTGGTCCAAGCGCTTTCGGAGATCCAGGACCGTTGTCTGAAGGTCGTCGACACGCGCCTGCAACGCCTGCTTCAAATCTTCTCGGCCAGCCCTTTCGGCCTCCAGAAGCTCCTTAAGGTGTTTCACCCGCAACTCGACCTCGGACATGTCCCGTCCTGTCCCGTCCACTGTGTTTAGGACACCTCCGGACGCCACAGGACGGCTTGAATCCGGCGTGGTATTCCTGTCCGTTTCTGTCCTATCGACTCTGTCCCATGCCCCATCAATGGACAGAGAGAAGGGGAAAACACGGTGCAGCTCGGAGGGATCGATCTGATATCCACCCTTCTCATTCCGACCAGCGGACAGCTTTCCTTCCTTTATAGCGGTTTGAATTGTAGATTTTCCTCGCCCGCAGAGTTGCGCGGCCTCTCGCAGTGAAAGCATTGTCATACTGGCTGTCCCGCTATGTCTATCTCGCCTTGGTTGTGCTGTCCGAGATGTGTCCTACACAGAACCACCACAGGACAGGATCGCGCAATAGCAAAACCATCTCCCTCGTTGACGGGACACATTAAGGACAGATGACAGGACACTGATCGGACACACAAAAATGTCCTTCTTTGCGTATCTGATGGGGTGTGGGATGGTTCATAAACTGAGTGTCTTGGTAATTCAGTGCAAATGTATTACATATTGGTACAAGTCATCTTAGTTAGGAGCTTCTCATGCCGCGCACCACGTCCGTCTCGCTCGGTGAGCATTTCAGCGGCTTCATCAGCGCCCAGGTCGATGCCGGCCGCTACGGCTCGGCCAGCGACGTGGTCCGGGCGGGACTGCGGCTGCTGGAGGAGCATGAGGCGAAGGTCAAAGCCCTGCAGGACGCCCTGGTTGTGGGCGAGCAGTCCGGGGAGCCGCGCCCCTTCGACTTCGATAGCTTCAAGGCGCGGAAGCGGGCGGAGTTCGAGGCCGGATGAAACCCCTCGCCTTCTCGCCAGCGGCAGAGGCGGATATCGACGGCATCTGGGATTACAGCGCGAAGACCTGGGGGCCGGACCAGGCGGATCGGTACACCGACGAAATCCGCGATGCCTGTCTGGCCCTGGCCCATGACCGCAAACAGGGTCGCCCCGTCGATGTGCGCCCCGGATACCTGCGGCTCTCGACCGGATCGCATGTGATCTACTACCGGGATCGGGGCGACCGACTGGATGTCATCCGGTTCTGCACAATCGCATGGATGCCGACCGCCATCTCTGACCGAACTTGCAGAGTGATGCCTTCTTTCCCTTGGGACCAGGATGCAGAATGGTCATGCAGGAAACAGCGTCAGGGACAACGCGGATGAGGATGAGCTGGTAGGGTGTTCTGTTGTCCGCGCTGCTGGTCTTGGCGGGCGGCCCCGCCATCGCCAATCAGCCGAGCGCGCCCCCTCGGAACCCTTTGCCCTCTGTCCGCCGGTCGTGCGGAAGTTTCTGGAAGCGGTCGGGCTTTCGCCGGAGCTGCCGGACTATGCCCGGCCGATGGTGGTGATCGACACTCAGGGCCACCGCTCGACTGCCTGCCCCGAACGCTGCCTGCTCGGGAGCATGCCCAAGCCGCGGCGTTTCTGCATCAGAGCGGCATCATCAATGGCCCAGGACCAGGAGGCGGGATCCGTCTGCCGGATCGGTGAGGCGCGTCTCCAAGAGACGTCCTTCATCGGCCTCATCCTGTCTTATGACCTGGCCTGGATGAATAACCCGACCTGCCTACAGCAGGCGCAGCAGGACCTGGACGTGCTGCAGGATCGGTCGCCCGGAACGCCCCCTCACTCAACCCTGACCCTGCCTTCCTCCTCGTAATGGGTGTTATGCGCCGGAGCTGGGAACAGGGTGGGGATCAGCGCAGGGTTGTGGGGGTGGGTCACAAAAAGACAGGTGCTTCGCACTCGACCTGCTTTTTAAAAGCTTCTAATGTAACACTTCTGTGACAATTCAATTTTTAGTCTGGGAAGTTTTATGTTTTTTGACGACACAGCTAAGCCGCCTAACAACCACTATGGCTCTAAGCGTTTTTTGCTTTGTCTATTTTATTTGTTTTTACTGTTTTATTTATTTTTTGGTTGGTCAAAAAACCTCTGGATCATCTCTATTGATCACGGTTTTTTTAATTTTTTTGGCGAAATAACACGTCAATCTTGGGCATTGGACACATTGATTGTCCAGATGTTCCGTACCAACACGGCTAAAATCGTGCCGTTGCTTGCTTGCATCGTCTGGCTGCTGTTTGAGCGTAGACGCCAAGGAAAGAGTATTGAATTCTTTATCTTGCTGCTTATAGGATCGTTTCTAGCGATGACCGTGTCTCGCATAATGCAAAATTTTTCTGCCTACCGCCCACGTCCTCTTCACAATTCCAATATTGAATATCAGTTGCCCTTTGGCATTGAAATTTCCGCTCTCGAAGGTTGGAGTTCCTTTCCGAGCGATACGAGTGCACTTGCTTTTGCTATCGCATCCGGAATTTTTTTGGCATCCAAACGTTTAGGTGTTGTAGCGTTCCTATGGACTATTATTGTAGTAGCGTTTCCAAGAGCTTATGCTGGTCTGCATTACCCGAGCGATCTTGCGGGTGGCGCTTTAATTGGCCTGCTTTGCACCACAGGATTTGCTCCATTAATTCTTCATGCAGTCACACAAAAAGTAAAAGGTATTAATGATAAATGGATGCCTCTTCTATGGACATTAGTATTTTTATATCTGTTCCAGATGGGCACAATGTTTGACGATGTTCGGCGCTACGGGTCCTTTTTAAAGGAAATTATTGGGGTTTAGGATTAATACCTATGTCTTCTCTTTTGGACTGGAAGCAGCAGAATACCTATAGGGCCTCCTAAATCTACCATCGTTTCATATCACGGACCCGTCGTCCTCTGCCCTAGACCCAGAGGACCCTGCCAGATCACACTGAAGATCGACATTCCTTGGCGGTTTCGGGCACGGTTTCGGGCGGGGGCGGTTCTGCGATGGCGGATGCGATCATTCCGTCGAACAATCCAAGATCGTGCAGCCTGGCCTGAGTGACGTCCCAAACCCACTAACGGCTTTCCAGCAATTCTCTGCTTTCCCGAGTGAGATGGTTAACATCGCCGAAGCTGTAATTGCTTCTTTCGTTCGCGCACCGTGCCGGTAGTTTCCATTCGTCCTTCCTGCCCGTGCGCGATCGCCTGTGCCATGCATTCGGCAGACTGTCCAGCTTGGCACTGCCGGCACACCCTGATTCGCTTGCTGTGACCGACTTCAGCGGCGCCGGCTGGCGGGGCTGCCATTCGCGGAATCACGAAGCGGAAAGGGCGCGGTTCTTGGTGAGGGCAAGCGGGAAGTGGTAGAACCACCGCCCGCCCGCCCTTTCGGCGACGATCTTCAGCCCTAAAGACAGCAGGATAGCGGCGACCGTTACAAGAGGCACGCCCAGCATCGAGATCACCATTCCCCCTTGGGTTGCCTTCGCCAGAAGTGCAGCAAGAACGGCCACGATTGGCGAGTGCGCAACATAGATGCCAAGCGTGTTCTGCCCCAGATACACAGGAACGCGCCGAATGAGGTCAAAGCTGCACAGAAAAATCGACATTGCCAGTCCGACGACGATGCCCAAAATCGCCATCAGGAAGGTCATCGTTCCCATCACCGGCGTGGCAAAACTGCCTTTGTAGATGATCGCAAAGGCCACGCCGAAGGCCAGCAACGACAGTGGGAACGTCGCCGGGTGGCGAAGCGTGTCAGAGTTGATCAGCGGTTTTGCATACCATGCGCCGAACAGGAACATGGGCAGGAACTTTAGAACGTTGTTATGGGCATAATTCGCGAACTCGATTAGCCCCATGTAGGTTACTAGTGACAGCATCAGCGCCACAACGAAGATTGCGTCCCTGCGCACCGTCTCTCCGGCGCGGGCGATGCAGAAATAGATCGCGAGCGCCCAGATGAACCATAGAACGCTGCTGGGACTGTAGAAGAATTCGACCCACCTGTTGGCTGCCGGTGCCGACGTCAGAGGCGATACCGTTTCCCACAGCAGGTGAATGACGGACCACAGTACGAACAGGTAAATGAGCCCCGCCACTTTCCTGTAGAAAGCGTCAGTGCTTGCGCTTCGGGCCGATTTCTTCATTAGAAAGCCCGAGATGAAAAAGAACATTGGCATCCGGATCGGCGACATGAAGTTGTTGAGCAGCCAGTAATGCGCATCCGCCATATTCTGGCGGTCCAGAGCCATCGTCGCGTGAAACACAACGACCAAGGCAATAGATATTCCCTTAGCAAAATCAAGGTGATCAAGGCGGTTCTGCAGGGTCATCTGTCAACGAATCCTTTGCTGCTCCACGTAACCGCCCGATGAGTACATTTGAGGTTGCCAAAGTCTCAGGGCCAACGCCAAAAAATTGCAGTTTCGCGGGTCAAGTAGCAGGCTTGTTGCCTGCTGTCGCCCCTCAAGCGGTTTTTAAGCGGGAGGTCCAGGAGGGAGGATCTGGCGAAGCGGAACGGCCACGAAAACGGCCGGCGCTGGTTCCCCGCTCTGGCTGATCGGCTGCATCTGGGCGCGGTCGTGGCGAAGTGCGCGCGCTTCTGTGCCAGGCCTCATGCAAGAGGGCTTGTACGGATATAACCAGTATGCCTAATGCCAACTATTACCTCAATAATAAAAAATCCCCACCCATATTTCTTTGGATGGATTTTGTCCGGGGAATAGCTATTCTCGCAGTGATCTCGCTTCATTCCATTACTATAGCTGAAAAGCAAGGTTTCATTCCAAGCGAGGTTTGGAAAACCTGAACGAAACCCTGTCTCTATTTCGGATGCCAATTCTAGTATTTTGTCTGGTATGCTCTTATCAAGATCACTTACTAAACCGAGTCAGGCCTACCTAATGGATAAAATAAGAGGGATTTTATGGCCATTTCTTGTATGGTCAACGATCTATTGCGTCGTTATTGATATCCATTTTAGTAGCATATGGGAGCTTAGAAAGCTCTACACAGGTGGAAGTAATCTGTGGTTTCTTTTTTTTACATTCATTTATTATCTTGCAGCAAAGCCATTGGATAGAATAAACCCTCTTCTAGTTTCTGCTTTAGCCTTGTCATTGTCTTTTTCGTCACCGGATGGTGAAAATATTAGGAGCAAATTTTATATTTAATGTCATTTTTCTTTTTGGGCGCTTATACGAGTCATCGTTTTATTTATCTAATAAAATTTCTAGTTTCACGGTGGATCTAGTTGTTGGCCGCCATTGTAATTGGTACTTCTATCGCAACGGCAATGTACGAATTAAAATTCGGTCCAAATTGGACAGCTTTGTCATTTGCCGGCGTTATCTTCTTCAGCGCAATGGCACAAAGAATAGAAAATACCGGTATCAGCGCGGTGGTGAACTGGGTTGGCCAGCGGTTGATCGTTTTTTACGTAAGCCACGCGATTTTTATTGTGCTGACATATGATGTTCTATCTTACCTTGGCGTGACCAGCTATGCGGCAGCTGCAAGCGCTGCGATCTCTTTTGCCCTTCTCGGGGGCTGCGCTTTGTAAGCGCGACGCGGCCCCCCTCCTGCCGCTTCTGATCTGACCGGGCCATTTTCTGTACGCATGAGCGTTGGAGGTGTTGGTTTGGAACGAGACGGCAAAGTGGGCGTCCATTTGGACGGCCCAGGGGACGGCAGGGTTTCTCGGCTAGAGGTGATCGAGGGGCCGAGCGGGCGTCGGCGGCGCACGAAGGCGGAGCGGGCGCGGGTCGCTGCGGAGAGCCTGGTGCCGGGGGCCTCGGTAACGGATGTCGCGCGGCAGCACGGGACGACGCGCTGGCAGGTCTACGACTGGCGGAAGAAGTTGCGGACGGGGCAGCTTGTCGTGCCCGAGAGCGTGGCGGCCCTGCCGATGTTTGCAGAGTTGGTCGTCGAGGGTCCCGCAGCGGCGATGCCGGCAGAGACGGAGGTCGCCACCGGCGTGGAGATCGTTGTCGGCGATGTCGTGATCCGCGTCGGGGCCGACGCCGATGAGATCCTGCTGACCAGGTCCATCCGGGCGGCGCGGACGGCGACATCATGATGCTCGGTCAGGGAGGGCCAACAAAGGTCTATGTGGCGACGCGCCCGGTGGACTTCCGCAAGGGGATCGATGGCCTCGCGCTGGCGGTGCAGGAGATGTCCGGGCTCGATCCATTCTGTGGGGCGGTCTTCGTCTTCCGCTCGAAACGGGCGGACAGGATCAAGCTGCTGGTTTGGGATCAGACCGGAATGGTGCTCGTTCACAAGCGCCTTGAGGGAGGCAAGTTCGTCTGGCCGCAGATGCGGGACGGAGTGATGCGGATCTCCTCGGCGCAGCTGGCGGCTCTGTTCGAAGGGTTGGATTGGCGGCTGGTGCGGCCGGAACGGGCGCGGCGTCCGCTGGTCGCAGGGTGAGCGGGCGGACGCACGGGAATTCCCTGTTTTTGCTAGCCAGAACCGCGTTTGCGTGATTCACTCCGAGGCATGGATGCCGATGCCCTCAGCCGTGAGAACGCTCATCTGAAGGCCCGCCTGACCGAGGTCGAGGCGGCGCTCGTGGAGGTGCAGGAGGCCAATCGTCGGCTGGAGGGCATCCTGCGGGCATCGCAGCGCGAGCGCTTCGGCAAGAGTTCCGAGAAGCTGTCACCCGACCAGTTCAATCTGCCGCTCGAGGATGCCGAACTGGCCCAAGGCGTCCTCGCGGCCGCGCAGGAAAAGGCAGAGGCCGCGCTTGCCCAAACGCGCGGGGAAGAACCTCGCAAGCCCGCGCGCAACCGCGGGCATCTGCCGGCGCACCTGCCCAGGGTCGAGCGCGTGATCGAGCCCGCCAGCATCCAATGCCCCTGCGGCTGCGGTGAGATGGCCCGGATCGGGGAAGATATATCCGAGCGGCTCGACGTAATCCCGGCGCAGTTCCAGGTGCTGGTGACGCGGCGCCCGAGATACGCCTGTCGCCGCTGCTCGCAGGCCGTCGTGCAGGCGCATGCCCCTGAGCATGTCGTCCCTGGCGGGCTGCCGACCGAACGGCTGATCGCGTGGATCATCGTCTCGAAGTTCGGCGACCACCTTCCGTTCTACCGCCAAGCGGGGATCTTCGAGCGGCAAGGTCTCCACCTCGACCGTGGCACACTCGGCAACTGGACGGGGCGCGCCTGCTTCCACCTGATGCCTGTCATCGACCACATGAAGGCTCATCTGCGCAGCGCCGACCGGATCTTCGTGGACGAGACCCGCGCGCCGGTGCTCGATCCGGGCCGGAAGGCTACCAAGAGCGGCTACTTCTGGGCCGTCGTGTCCGACGATCGCGGCCATGGCGGTGTCGGTCCGCCCATCGTGCTGTTCCACTACGCCCCCGGCCGAGGACGGGAGCATCCGCTAAAGTTCCTCGCCGGATACCGCGGCCGGTTCCTGCAATGTGACGCCTACCAGTCCTACAACGCGCTGACCGAGATCACGCGCGATGAGGGGCCGTGGCAGTTGGTCAATTGCTGGACCCATGTCCGCCGTCGCTTCGTGAAGCGCTTTGAAAGCGAGGGCTCGCCCATCGCCGAGGAGATGCTGCGCCAGATCGCATTGCTGTATCAGATCGAGAAGACCGTGCGCGGCCAGGCTCCCGCCGACCGTCTCGCCGTCCGGAGCGCCCAGGCCGCCCCGATCATCGCCGCGCTCAAGCCCTGGCTTGGAACTCAGCTGTCGCGCATCCCGCAGAAATCCCTTCTGGCCGAGGATATCCGCTATACCCTCGCGCATTGGCCCGGCCTGATCCGCTTCCTCGACGACGGCACCCTCGAGCTCGACACCAACCCGGTCGAAAACCAGATCCGTCCGATCGCGCTGACCCGCAAGAACGCCCTCTTCGCCGGCAACGAGGTCGGCGCCGAGAACTGGGCCATGCTCGCCTCGCTCGTCGCCACCTGCAAAATGGCCGGCGTGAACCCCGTCGACTATCTCGCCGACACCCTCCGCGCCATCCTCGACGGACACCCCAAATCCCGCATCGAAGACCTCATGCCCTGGCGGCACGCACAGCCGTCAAGCCTCACCGCATAGGGCCGCGACGTCGCGCTTACTGCGCTTTGGCTGTTTGGAAAGAAATTTGGAAACTGGCGTCTTGGCTATTTTCCTTACCTGGGTTAAGGCCACGGCTCCAAACTGTCCGACCTACCTAAGCCAACGGGCCGGGCCGGCACACCGTCGCTTGATCCGCTAACTTCATGCCACCTTTACCAAGGAGGCCACATGAATCTTATGGCAGGTAAGTGTTCTGCAACAACGCCTTCCCTTTGGACAAAAAATAGCTCTCTCAATACGTCTGCTCCCGCATTGCATCGTGCTTGCGCCTGAGGGCATCTGCAGCTGCAGTTACTATCAATAATGTGCAAGCCGCCGCAGCCATACATTAGGAATCAAGATCATAGACGACGACAGCAAACGGTTTGATCCGCCAGTCCAATCGATTGGTCGAGCAGTGAAACGAGGTGCGCTTGCTACCGGTGGGGCACAACTCGTCAAGCTGATCTGCCAGATCATTTCGGTCATTGTATTGTCACGCCTACTGCAGCCCGAGGACTTTGGGATTGTTGCTATGGCCGCGCCGGTTGTGGCTTTTGTGGGCCTGTTTTTGGACATGGGCCTGACACAGGCGACGGTGCAAAAAAAAGCCATCACTTCCGCCGAGATCAACAGCTTGTTTTGGATCAACATGGCTGTCAGTGCGCTACTGGGTGCGATCATGATCCTAATCGCACCCTTCGTGGCAAAGTTCTACGGTGAGCCACAGGTGGCTCCGCTTGTCGCCTTGATGAGCTTGCAACTTCTTGTCGCAGGACTTGGTGCACAGCATTATGCCCTGGTCACCCGCCGAATGGCTTTCGGGCGCCTTGCCATGCTGGACAGTTTAAGTGCGGTGTTAGGATTAGCTGCAGCAATTGTCTGGGCATATTATGAAAGGACTTATTGGGCGCTTTTCGTCGGTGGCATGACAACGATGATATGCTCCACCTTGGGCTGCTGGATAAGTTCGCGTTGGCGTCCCGGTATGCCGCGCTGGGTCAGTGGGACCAAGGAAATGGTCAATTTTGGGGCGGGCATTACCGGATTCAACTTTGCCAACTATTTTTCCCGTAACATCGACCAGATCCTGATTGGACGCCAATGGGGCAACCAGCAGCTGGGACTGTATGACCGTGCCAACAGGCTACTGCTGTTTCCCTTACAGCAAGTCATCTACCCGCTCGGTAAGGTCATGGTGCCTGCCTTGTCACGAATGAATAATGAACCTGAGCGGTATAGAAAGGCGTATCTGCGCGTAGCTCCGTTACTGCTGTTCGTAGCATTGCCGGGCGTGGCAGTAGCAATTGCAATGGCCGACCTGCTGATCCCACTGGCCCTAGGCCGTCAATGGGAGGGGGCAGTGATGATTTTTCAGGCGCTTGGGTTTGCAGGAATGTTGCAGCCGCTCAACAGCCCTGCAGGCTGGCTGTTCATCAGCCAAGGCCGAACGAGGGATTTCATGTTGTGGGGTATGTTTGGGGCAATGACAATGACTATGGCAGTGATCATCGGCCTTCCTTATGGGGCTTTTGGTGTCGCGCTGGCCTATGCAATTCTTGAATATCTGCGTACACCCTTACTTTGGATTTATGTCGGTCGCATAGGAGCTGTAGAAGCCAAGCACATCCTGCGCGTTGCTTCACCCTTTGTGGTGGGTGCCCATGTCGCAGTAGCCTTATTATGGTTCTTGCAGTCGCACCTGCCAGGCGGATCAGTCGTTACTCTGATCATAGCTACCATTCTAAGTTACATGATTGTTACGGTAATAGCCTCACTGTTTGCGGCAGGGCGTGAAACCTTGGCAGAAGTTCGTATCCTGGCATCGAGAATGCTTATCATCAGGCTTGGCGGCACGAAGACGTGAACCAAAGCTAAGTCCAATCAACATGGATAGCAGACATGAATTATAGATCCTTGGCAGATTTGAACGATGCCATAATCACCAACTTGCACCGGCTTCCCTCTGATATCGACTTGGTTGTGGGTATTCCTCGCAGCGGGCTTTTGGCGGCCAATCTGCTAAGTTTGGTTTCAAATATTCCTCTGACTGACCTAGACTCTTTTTTGGAAGGACGGATCTACTCTTCCGGCACTTCGACTAAACGCACGCAACGACTGGATCGTAGCCTAAGCGATATGCGCCGCATCCTAATTCTAGATGATAGTATCAAGAGTGGTGACGCAATGCGTCGTGCTCGGGCGCGAATTACGGAGGCTGGCGTAAAAGGAGAAATTATCTTCGCCGCCGTTTACGGACTGAAGAATACCCATCCTGATGTCGACATTATCTTTGAGCAAGTTAGCAACCCACGTATCTTCCAGTGGAACTTCATGCACCATATCGTGCTGGATCAAGCTTGCGTCGATATAGACGGCGTTCTGTGCGTCGATCCGACTAAGCAGGAAAATGACGATGGTGAGGCTTATCGCCGCTTTCTAAGCGAGGCGGTTCCTTTACATACCACCTCGCGCAAGATCGGTTGGCTGGTAACAAGCCGGCTTGAGAAATATCGCGATTTGACCGAGGCCTGGCTAAAGAGCCGAGGAATTGAGTATGGCGAACTAATTATGCTGAACCTACCTAGTGCTGAAGAGCGTAGACGGCAGGGGGTACATGGCAGCTTCAAAGCCGACTTTTACCGCAAAACTGAAAGTACTCTTTTTATCGAAAGCGAGGAGCGGCAGGCCGATATCATTGCGCGCTTGTCTGGGAAGCCCGTTCTTTGCGTGGAAACTCATCAGATTCACTTGCCGAACCCGCTGTCCTCTGCAGCTGTCCAGCAAAATATACGTAATCTTCCGAACCGCCTAAGGCAGCGTAAGCACAGTACGGGCAATCATTGGAAGGTCATGGTACGTGGTATTCTTGGGGATAGGACGTACCAGACCCTAAAGAAGCTGATTCGCCCGCAGCCCAAGTCCTGACCCAGCTAAGCAAAAGGTATGTCCAATGCAGAATAATGATCCTGTAATCAGCATCATCATTCCAGTTTGGAACGGTGAACGGCGCATTGTGCAGACGCTTGAAGCGATTAAAGCGCAGACAGTCAAACGTAACCACTTTGAGGTGATCGTTATCGATAACGGATCAACCGACGGCACGGCTAATGCAGTACGGAGCTTTGATTTCGTCACCTTGCTTTCGGAGCCAATCCCCGGTTCGTACCGGTCCCGCAATCGCGGACTGGCCGTGGCGCGTGGAAAATACGTTTTATTCACCGACGGCGACTGTGTGCCGGCCGCTAATTGGATAGAACAAGCTTTTGCCGTCTTGAAGCGTCGACCGGATGCTGGAGTTTATGCTGGAGACATCGTGCTCTTCCGCGAGGAAGGCGCTCGGCCAGTTGCCACCTGCTATGAAGAATTAACCGCCTTTAACCAACTTTATAACACTAAACATGGCTATTGTGTGACGGCGAATTGGCTTTGCCGACGCGACGATCTGCGCGCGATCGGCGGATTTGATGCTAATTTACTATCTGGAGGCGATGCAGAATGCTCACGCCGGATGGTCAAAGCTGGTCATAAGATTATTTATGTTCCTGAAATGATCGTTGGCCACCCTACCCGAGCTACTCTTACAGAATTGATCCGCAAGCGGCGTCGCATCGTTGGAGGACGTTGGCATATAGACGGTTTTCGCGACATCGGTACATTTAAGGCTCTTTGGCGGCTTGCTCTTGAAGCAACAGGTCAAGCACGGTGGATGGTCAAGACGGATGTAAGCATATGGAACAAGATTGGTATACTTGGGATTACCGGTACATTGATGCTTGCCGCACAGGGAGAGGTGTTGAGATTGTCAGCTGGTCGCTCCCCATATCGGTCTTAAAATATAATAAAAATACCTATTAATTTTTCGCGAATGCTTGGAATATTTATTAAATTATAATCAGTGTTTTTTATTTTCTATACTGTGAAATAATTGTATTATTTATTATATTTAGAGATTCCTTTAGACATGAATGTAGCCCTCATGGCCAATAGCAAAGAAAGCCCTATTTTAACTGGTGCGCTTGAATTCAAATAATTAGGGTACGTAGAGTCGACCTGCTGAAGCAAATAACCTCGCTGCCAATGATACTTCCACAAAACATTATATTTATTTTTTCCGCGGGTAAGAATGTAGTGTAAAAATATTGGGTAGGTGAAGAAAGCTGAAAAAATTATCATCTTCCTTTGTCCCACTGGCCTATCAGACTTTAACTGCTGCAAAGCGTATCCACGCCCATGCCGGAAGGCTCGTCCGGAAAAAAATTCAACAGTAGTTTGTTTTTTTCTAACTAAATGTTGCACTGCCGTTTTGTGGGTAAACCAAGTCTTGAGGTTTTCTTTACTCTCAATTCTAACACAAAATTCTGTTTCGCTACCCATCGCATAGTTTACTTTGTTGCTGGGGCCTATATCTTCGTCAAATTTATATCCCTTTTTCAGTATCCAACTCCGGACTGCCATATTCGGTCCGTAAACATGCGTTGCTTTAATTTTCCCCTCTGGGCGATCGTTCTTTGCGAACAGAACGCCAAAGTGTTCTTCACTGTCAAACAACCATGCCGGAGGCTTGTCCATGAATTCTGGAATGACAAGCCCGCCGAATATATCGTAGCTTGGTTGCTCTTTGGCGACTTGCAACCATCCGTCAAGAAAACCTGGCATCGGGATGGCATCGTCATCAGTAAACACGTAAAGATCTGCTTTAGGCCCCTCTTCCCTATTGAGCCCCGCATTTAGCGCCAAATTTTTTCCTGGTCTTTCTTCATTATATACTTGAAGCGGAAGAACTTCTTTATAGAAATTCAAGATATCGGCAGTGTCATCAGTTGACCCGTTATCTATTATTACCATGCGCCAATTTTTCGAGTGGTTTAGACGACGGTATCCTTCTAGTGTTTTTCTTAATGTTGCGGATCCATTTCTAGTCGCAAACATCACAGTCAAAAATAGTTCATTCATGATAGCCCCTCCAAATCTTCCAGATGATCTTTTTTTTCATATGCACTAACAATTGCGACGATCTTTTTTGAGAAAAATTCGCAAGATCTGGTTTCGTATAATTAAAGGATTACAAACCTATATTTTATATAAATACTCTAAAAAATAAAATTTGGTTATGGTAAAAAATTAATCGCCGCCGAACAGGTCACGGGTGAACACCCGGTCAGCCACGTCCTGAAGGTCCAGGGTCAGGCGGTTTGCCACGATCACGTCGGCGCGCGCCTTGAAGTCAGTCAGATCGCGGATCACCTCGGACCCGAAGAAGCGGGCGTCGGGCAGGGCGGGTTCAAACACGACCACCTCGACCCCCTTGGCCTTCAGGCGCTTCATGATGCCCTGCACCGCGGATTGGCGGAAATTGTCGGACCCGGCCTTCATCACCAGCCGATGGATGCCCACGACCTGCGGCTTGCGCGCCAGGATCGCGTCGGCGATCACGTCCTTGCGGGTGCGGTTCGCATCGACCACCGCACCGATCAGGTTCTGGGGCACGTCGTTGTAATTGGCCAGCAGCTGCTTGCTGTCCTTGGGCAGGCAATACCCGCCATAGCCAAAGGACGGGTTGTTGTAATGCGCACCGATGCGCGGGTCCAGGCCGACGCCTTCGATGATCTGGCGGCTATCGAGGCCAAGCGACATCGCATAGCTGTCCAGCTCGTTGAAATAGGCCACGCGCAGGGCAAGATAGGTGTTGGCGAACAGCTTGATCGCCTCGGCCTCGGTTGAACCGGTCAGCAGGACCGGCACGTCCGTGTCCAGCGCGGCCTCGGCCAGCAGGTCGGCGAAGGCGCGTCCGCGGGGGCTGTCCTCTCCGACCACGATGCGGGACGGGTGCAGGTTGTCGTGAAGGGCCCGGCCTTCGCGCAGGAATTCGGGGCTGAAAATCACCTGCTGGGTGCCAAGCCGCGCGCGGACGTCCAGCGTAAAGCCCACCGGCACGGTCGATTTGACCACGATCACCGCCTGCGGGGCCAGTCGTGTCACGTCGCGGATCACCGCCTCGACGCTGGAGGTGTTGAAGTAGTTGGTGACCGGATCATAATCGGTGGGCGTCGCGACGATGACGAAATCAGCGCCCGCATAGGCCGTGGCCGGGTCGGTCGTGGCGGTCAGGTCCAGCGTCTGCGTGGCCAAGTGGCGGGCGATGTCGTCATCGATAATCGGGCATTTGCGGTCGTTCAGCATGGCCACGCGGCCCGCATCCACGTCCAGCGCGCGCACGGTATTGCGCCCGGCCAGCAGGACCGCGTTGGAAAGGCCGACATAGCCGATGCCTGCGACGGCGATGATTTTTCCGGACATGGTAAACCCCTTATGATGCGGGCCGCACCATAGCGCGCAGTAGCGCCGTTGCAACCGCTAGAGGCTTCCTCCGAAGGAAGGTTTATGTGTCCCTTCCCCGCGTTGCGGGGCGAGCGATCAATTTGGCCTTGTGCCAAATTGTCTAGTGAGTACACATAAATCTTCCTTCGGAGGTCGATTCATGGGTGCGCGCAACGATGACGATGATGCCTGGCGGATCCGATTGGATCGCAGCATCGGCGGCAGGATGCTCCATGTCACCACTCCGCGCAGCTTCGCCATCCTCCGCTGTGCCAAGATCAAGACCATGGGCAACATGGGGGCAAGCCTCCAGCATACCTTCCGGGAACGCGACACGCCCAACGCCGACACCCGGCGCACCCCCGACAACACTATCCTGGTCGGCGGCGACACCAGCCGCGCCGTCCTCGATACCTGGAAGGACCGCGCCCCCGAAAAGATCCGCAGCAATGCCGTCCACGGGCTGGAGTATTTCGTCGGCGGTTCCCCCGAAGCCCTGAAGGCCATGAGCCGGGAGGAGCAAGACGCCTATTTCACCGATGCCCTGGACTGGCTCAAGGCCCGCCATGGGGCGGAAAACGTCCTCTCCGCGGTGATCCACCGGGATGAGTCTACCCCCCACATGACGGTAATGACCATTCCCCTGGACGAACGCGGCAAACTGAACGCCCGCGCCATCGTCGGCAGCCGGCAGCAGCTCTCCGCCATGCAGACCGACTTTGCGGAACGGGTCGGCAAGACCCACGGGCTGGAGCGTGGCCTGCAGGGCTCTCCGGCGCGCCATGAGCGGGTTCAGAGGGCCTATGCCCATCTCACCGACCCCGATGCCGCCGTGAGCCTCCCAGAGCGCCGCAGAGGGGCCATTCTGGGCATCGGCGGAGAGACGGAGGCGGAATGGCGGGAAAGGGCCTCACAGGACGTCTCAGACGCTCTCAGGGGCGTCCAGGCCGCCCGGCATCGCGAGAACCGCACGCACGCCGTCGAACTGTTCACCCTCAAGCAGCAGGTCACCGGCACCCCGAAGATGCGGGAGGAGGTCAGCCACCTTCAGTACCAGAACCGCAAGCTGCAACGCGAGCTGAAGGCCACCGAGACCAGGGCCGAGCTGATCGCCAAGGAGAACCGCCGCCTGCGCGCTGTCCAGGACGGCTTGATCGCTGGCGGCAAAGCTTTTGCCAAGGAACAGGGTCTGGATGAGAAAGCCCTCGTCACCCGCCTGCAGACCGCCGCCAAGGAGGCGCTGGATGCGTTCGATGCCCCGGCCGCAAAGCCAGTGGTCAAGGCGAAGGCTCCCATCAGGACCAGGATCACCCCGCAGGCCAAGGCGGCGGTCGCGGCTGTCGCCCACGCGCCGAAGAAAAAACCGGTCGTCCAGGAGCAGGTCCGGGATGAACCCGCCGCAGAGCATCGGATCAAGCCGAAGGACGATGCCTGGGATGACGGGCACTGAGCCCTGTCTCGGTCTTTTCGGCAAGGCGCATGAAGGGCAATTGGCCAAAAATGTGGAATGTTAACTTCGCGACGTCAACGTCGCTGTCCTGTTCCTGCTGGCTGGAACGGCTCTGGACGCGAAGAACGGCGACGTTGGCGAGTGTAAAAATTACACGTCCATTTCTTGCCAACAATACCCTCCAACAGGCGATGCAGATGAGTGCCGATGGCGGGAAATGCGAAATGCGAAATGAATGCGTCGCCAGAACAAAGCGCGGATGCCCAAATGAAAATTTGGTAGACATCGGCTATATCCTGCAACTGCAACACCCCTATGGGCCGCATTGAGGACAAACTCGATCGCATCCTGAGCATCCTCGGCGACCGAAAATAGCTCTTGGCACCCACAACCGCGGCACGACCGACCGTGCCGGGTTTCGGAAGTCATAAGACCCGGAGAGATCCGGGTCCTCTCTTCCAACTTTGCATAGTTCCCAAGCTTTTATGAGAAAGTACGGCTCTGTTGCACAAATCGCGTCAGGGATTCATCTCGTGAATCCAGCGTGGTAGCTGTGATGCATGAGCAGACCCACACCCACGACTTACAGGACCAGGAACTGGCCAGCCTACAATGAAGCACTCAAGCGCCGGGGCTCGCTGACGATCTGGTTCGATCCCGAGATGAACTGGGATGCCGCGCCGACAGGCAGGCGTGGTCGCCAGCAGACCTACAGCGATGCCGCGATCCAGACCTGCCTTTCGATGAAGGTGCTGTTTGGCATGGCGCTCCGGCAGACGACCGGCTTCGTCGAGAGCCTGCTGCGACTGGTTGGCCTCGACTGGACGGTGCCCGACTTCAGCACGCTGTCTCGCCGTCAGAAGGCCTTGGCTGTCAACATCCCCTACCGCGGCTCCAAGGGCCCGTTGCACCTGCTGATTGATAGCACCGGGATCAAGGTCGAGGGAGAAGGCGAATGGCACGCCCGCAAGCATGGCGGCCCCAGACGGCGTGTGTGGCGCAAGATCCATCTCGGAATCGACGAGCAAACACTGGAGGTTCGAGCCGTCGAGATCACGGGGAGCCACATCGGTGATGCCCCGGTGCTACCCGACCTGCTCGATCAGATCCCGGCGGACGAGCAGATCGGCAGCGTCACCGCCGACGGTGCCTATGACACACGCAAATGCCACGATGCCATTGCCGACCGCGGCGCACATGCCGTCATACCGCCCCGCAAGAATGCAAAGCCGTGGAAGACCCTCACCGCCGGTGCCGCCGCGCGAAACGAAGCCCTGCGCGCCGCGAAATATCTAGGCCGCGCGCTTTGGCGACGATGGAGCGGATACCACCGACGAAGCCGTGCCGAAACGAAGATGCACTGTATGAAACTGCTGGGGCAGCGCCTCATGGCGCGGGACTTTGACCGACAGGTCGCGGAGATCCAGATCCGCATCGCCGTCATGAACGGCTACACCGCGCTCGGTATTCCTGTCACAGAAACCGCGGGATAAATCCGTCCGGGGAAAGGGGAACCTCGGACATCAGAGGCTTTGTGCAACAAAGCCCCTTACCCCTTTGCGGATTCAACAGTTCACGCTTCCTTGTCGGCAGATCGCAAAAGTTGTCCTATTAGGCTGTTTTCCCGTGCGGCGGAATTGTCTATCCAGTGCCGACATTTCCTGGGCGGCCCCAAGTGCTGTCTGCATGTCCTGTCCCAAGACCCTTTGTAACGATTATCCTGCCGGAGACCCTTTTTTGCGCGTGACCTATCTTGCCCATGACCTTGACGACCCCTCGATCTGGCGAAGGGTCAGGATGCTGCGCCAGGGCGGGGCACAGGTTCGGGTCGCGGGGTTCCGGCGGGGGCAGGGGGCGCTGCCCGAACCTGCGACGGTGCTGGGACAGACGTCGAACGGCCGCATGATCCAGCGCGTCCGCGCGATCGCCGAGGCATGGCCCCGCATCGCGCGCCTTGTCCCTCCGCAGGACGGCGGCCCCGAGGTCATCCTGGCCCGCAATCTGGAAATGCTGGCCCTGGGCGCGCGGCTGGCACGCGCCAGGGGCGCGCGGCTGGTCTATGAGCTACTGGACATTCACGGCATGATGCTGGGGCAGGGCATGCCCGCCCGTATCCTGCGCCGGGTCGAGGCCGGGTTGATGGCGCGCACCAGCTTGGTCGTCCTGTCCTCGCCCGCGTTCCAGACGCGCTATCTGCGCCATTTCAAGCAGCCGGACGTCCCAGTCCTGCTGGTCGAGAACAAGCCCTTCGCCCGGCCCGTTCCGTCGTCGCCGCAGGCCGTTCCCGCACCCGGCGGGGCGGAGCAGGGGGGCCCGCTGATCGTCGGCTGGTTCGGGATGCTGCGCTGTCGCTGGTCCCTCCAGGTGCTGGATCAGGTCACCCGTGCGCAGCCCGGACGGTTCCGGGTCATCCTGCGCGGGCGTCCGGCCCTGGACGTCATGGAGGATTTCCACGCGGTCGTGGATGCCAATCCCGACCTGTCCTTCATGGGCGCCTATGACTGGCCCGACGATCTGCCCAAGATCTATGCGCAGTTGGACGTGGCTTGGCTGATCGACCGGTATCAGGCGGGGCAGAACTCTGATTGGTTGCTTCCCAACCGCCTGTACGAAGGATGCCTGAACGGCGCCGTTCCCGTGGTTCTGGATGGGACCGAGGTTGCACGCCGTGTCGCGGCTTGGGGATGCGGTTTCACCGTCGCGGCGCCCGATGCCGCGGCCGTCGCTGCAGCCCTGTCCGCCATCGATCCCACGGGTCTGGCCGCGCGCCGTGCCGCGGTCGCGGCTCTTCCCCGCGCCGCGCTGGAGATGGACGAGGCCGAATGCCGTCACCTGACGGCCGCCATCTGCGGGGCAGGGGACGCGGCCTCGGTCGCATCCGCCGCCGCTGCCTGAGGTCCCGATGTCAGAACCCCATGTGCTGATCGTCATTCCGGCCCTGAACGAGGCGCGTCACATCGACGGCGTCCTGACCTTTGCCGTAGCCTTTGCGGCGCGGGTGAACGGGCTGGTCGTGGTCGCCGATGGCGGATCGCTTGATGCGACCTGCGACATCGTCCGCCGCCGAGCCGCCGCCGATCCCCTGATCCGGTTGATCGACAATCCCGGCCGGCTGCAATCGGCGGGGATGAATCTGGCCGTGGACCGGTTCGGGGACGGGGCCGAATGGCTGCTGCGGCTGGATGCGCACAGCGATTATCCCGCCGATTACGGCGACGCTCTGCTGGCCGAGGCGCAGCGGACCGGTGCCGACAGCGTCGTCGTCACCATGCATGCCGAGGGCCAGGGGTTTCTGCAGCAGGTCATCGCCGAGGCGCAGAATTCGCGCTTGGGCAATGGCGGGTCGGCACACCGGCTGGCGGGCGGTGGAGCCTGGGTGGATCACGGGCATCACGCTCTGATGCGGATCGACGCCTTTCGGGCGGTGGGCGGCTATGACGCGCGCTTCAGCCACAACGAGGATGCCGAGCTGGACCACCGGCTGACAGCCGCGGGCCATCGTATCTGGCTGACCGGGCGGACCCGGCTGACCTATTTCCCACGGGCGCGCCTTGGCCCCCTGATCCGGCAATATTTCAATTTCGGGCGCGGGCGGGCCCGCAACCTGCAAAAGAACGGGACCCGCCCCGCGGCCCGTCAGGCCGTCGTGGCCATGCTGGCCCCGGCGGCGGCACTGGTCGTGCTGGCGCCGTTCGGCGCGGTCTTTGCCCTGCCGTTACTGCTGTGGCTGCTGGCCTGTCTGGTCGGCGGCGTCATGATCGCCCTGCAGACCGGGCGGCCCCGCGGGCTGGTTGCGGGATTGGTGGCGGGGACCATGCACATGGCCTGGTCTGCCGGGTTCTGGCGGGAATGGCTGTCCCGCAAGCCCGCTGCGGAACGGACCCCTGCATGAGCGCGCCGTTGTTTCAAGACAGGGTGCTGATCGGCATCTGCACCTTCCGGCGCCCGGAACTGGCCGCCACGCTGGCATCGCTTGCCGTGCTGACGCCCTGCGGCCTGCCGGTGGCCGTGGCCATCGCCGACAACGACGCGCAGCCCTCGGCCCGCGACCTGGTCGAAGGGATCGCCGCCGACCATCCCCTCGAGATCAGCTATCTGCATGCGCCCCAGGCCAACATCTCGATCGCGCGGAACGCTCTGCTGGATCATGCCCGCGCCACAGGCGCGCGGCTGCTGGTCTATCTGGACGATGACGAGACGGTCGAACCCGACTGGCTGATGCATCTTGTGGCGGCGTGGCGCGATGCGGATGCAGGCGCCGTCCTGGGGCCGGTGCGCGCCCATTACCGTCCCGACGCGCCGATCTGGATGGACCGCGCGCGGGCGCATGATACGCTGCCGGTCTATGGCCCGGATGGCTCGATCACCAGCGGCTATACCTGCAACGTGCTTGTCGACCTGGCCGACCCGGCGGCGCGACGGCTGTCGTTCGACCCGGTCCGGGGCCGTTCGGGCGGCGAGGACAGTGCCTTTTTTGCCGGTTTTCTGGCCGCTGGCGGGAAAATCGCCTTTGCGCCCCTGGCTGTCGTGCACGAAACCGTGCCATCGGACCGCGCGCGCCTTGCCTGGTTGCTGCGGCGCCGCTATCGGATGGGTCAGACGCATGCCAGCCTGATCGCCCAGGGACGCCCGCGCGCCGGGCGCATCCGCGCGGCCGGGGTGGCGGTGGCCAAGGCCCTGGTCTGCGGCGGACTGGCCGTGGTCGGGGTGGCACGTCCGGCCTGGCGCAACCGCCAGCTGATGCGTGCGGCGCTTCATGTCGGGGCGGCCGCCCATCTTGGCGGCGCACGGCAGATCGAAATTTATGGAACGGCGCCGGATCGGTCGGATACCGAACCCCGCTCGGGACCCAAGGAAAGCTGATGGGACGCGAACTCAAGCCCTATGACGGGAACATGGCCTATATCGAGGCACCGGCCGCGCCGGCCCAGACCATCGATCTGCGGCGGTTGATGGTGGCATTGCGCCGGCAGCGCACGACCATCGTGCTGCCCGCCGTGCTGCTGGGGATGCTGGGCCTGACCTATTCCATCGCCAAGCCTGAAACCTACACCACCTATTCCAGCCTGCTTCTGGACAGCAACGTCAACCGGTCCGTCCAGCAGGCGGGCGGCATCGCCAGCGCCGCCCTTCCGGTCGAGCGGATCGAGAACGCACGCGTCGTCCTGGAATCGAACAAGCTGGCCGACGACGTGCTGAACCTGACCGGGCTGCAGGAGAACCCGTCGTTCATGGACCCGCCGCGGTCGGCCTTCACCTCGGCCATCGGGGGCTTCCTGTCGACGGTGTTCTGGCCGGTGACCTGGATCCGCGACCAGCTGGTCGCGCTGACCACCCCCGCCGATGTCATTAATCCGGACGACCTGATGGCGTCCGACGCGACGATGGCGCAGGTCGACCCTGCGCGTCGCCTGGCCGCCGCGCGGCTGCGGGGCGAGATCCGGGTGGACCGGATCGGCCAGAGCTCTGCCGTGGCGGTCAGCTATTCCTCGCATGACCCCGAGATCGCGGCGCAGGTCGCCAATGCCTATGCCGATCTCTATGTCCAGGACATCCTGTCCTCGAATGCCGATTCCGTCGGCCAGACCAATGCCTGGATGCGCACCCGCCTGGAGGAGCTGCAGGCGCAGGCGCAGGCTGCCGCCGGCGCGGCCGAACGCTTTGCCGCCGAGAACAGCCTGGTCGAGTTCTCCTCGGGCGGGCTTCTGACCGAACAGGCGCTGAACGAACTGAACTCCAGCCTGACCGAGGTCCTGACCGAGGCCGCGCGGGCGCGGGCGGTTCTGGACACCTATGACCGCGCCGTCGCCGGCGGGGTCGAGGGGCTGACCAACAGCAACAGTTCGCTGGCCATCGGCGGCGAGGTGTCGGACGAACTGCGGGCGCGGCTGGATTCCTACAACGATGTCCAGGCCCGGCTGCAGCGCCTGCTGGCCTCGTCAGGACCGGACCATCCGCAGGTCCCCGGCCTGCAACAGACTCTGGTCAGCACTGCCGAACGCCTGTTCATCGAACTGCAGGCTCAACGCGCCGAGGCCCAGAGCACGCTGGACGTCGCCAATGCCCGCGTCGAGGCCTTGCAGGAAAGCGTCCAGCAGGCCTCGGCCCGCAACAGCGACCAGGCCGCCAACTTCGTCCGGCTGCGGGCCCTGCAGGAAGAGGCCGCGACCCTGTCCGCGATCTATCAGCAGACCCTGACCCGATCGCAGGAAATCGAGCAGCAGCAGTCCTTCCCGGTGTCGAACGTGCGGATCCTGTCCTATGCCCAGGTGCCGACCACGCCCTCGGGCCCGGCGGTGCTGCGCACGGCGCTGGCCGCGACGCTGCTGGGGATGTTCCTGGGCATGGCCATCGCCGCGCTGCGCGAATGGCGCGAACGCTCGCTGCGGACATCCACCGACCTGACCGAATATTCGGGCCTGCGGTTCCTGGGCCACCTGCCGGTGCTGCCCGCGGTTCGTCGTCCCCGTGCGGTGGGCGCGGCACCCGCGGCCACCCGAACGCCACCGGCCACGGCCAGCGGGCAGACGCTGCCCGTCCTGTCCAGGCTGCGGCCGCCGGTCATCCAGGTGCCGGTCCCGGTGCTGCACTATCCCGATTCCGTTTATGCCGAAACGCTGCGCCATGTCCGCCTTGCGGGCGAGGCGACGGGCCGGGCGCTGCCCGTCACGGGCGTCACGTCGTTCCATCCCTTTGATGGACGGTCCTCGGTCGCCTTCAACCTGGCGGGCCAGCTGGGCATCGGCATGCATTCTGTCCTGCTGATCGACGCCGACAGCCGCGGCCGCACGCTCAGCAGGATGCTGGGCCTGGACCGCAAGCCGGGCCTGACCGACGCGGTCAGCGGCGGCGGCAACTGGCAGGACATGCTGGTCGGCATCGCCAACACCAACCTGGTCGTGCTGCCCTGCGGGCTGGATCAGGGCGGGCCTTCGGACGACCTGCTGACCGGCCAGATGCTGGGCCAGATCGCGGCCGAGGCGCGCGATGGCGATTTCAGCCGCGTCATCGTCGATGTCCCGCCGCTGTACCCCGTGGCCCAAGGCCGGGCGATCCTGCACGAGCTGGCGCAGTTCGTCATCGTGGCCGAATGGGGCCGCACCTCGCGCGCCATGGCCGAGACCGCCCTGGCCGAGGATTCCCTGCTGGAATCGCGGTGCCTGGGCGTCGTCTACGACCGCGTGAACCTGCGCAAGCTC
The DNA here is from genome assembly GCF_004010775.1 of Paracoccus sp. Arc7-R13. Lineage (NCBI taxonomy): Bacteria > Pseudomonadati > Pseudomonadota > Alphaproteobacteria > Rhodobacterales > Paracoccaceae > Paracoccus > Paracoccus sp. Arc7-R13. The sequence goes on from NZ_CP034816.1 coordinate 31,169, forward strand.
AAGTCGTTCCTGCTGCCCGGAGAGATGGAGAACTATCTGGCCGGCCCCAAATCCTACATGTCGCTCAAGCGTCGCATGACGGGTCGGTAAGGTTTTCTTAACCTTTGTCGCTCACCTTGATGTCTCCCGTGCTATAGCGGGGGCAATCTGATGAGAGATGCGGCATGTTTGTCATCTGTTACCTGCTGGCTGCCTTGACGACGACCGCGGTGGCCCTGATCGGGGGCTCGGCGGCGGGATATTCGGCTTGGGAAAGCTTGGGCATGGCATTGCTGGCTGTGGTTTTCCTGCAGATGGTGATTCTGGGCTATGTGATCCTGGCCACGATCCGCAACACCCGCGGATCGCGTGCCACCCGGCCAAGAACCGCGCGCAATCAGCTGTCCATCCAGCCCAAGTAAGACTGCCCGCCCTTTCTGTGCCGAACGCCGATCGACAAGGACGTCACGATCCCTGCGACATGCCTTCGGAAGGCATGCCATGGTGACAGCCGCAGGACCTAACCCTTGACCTCGATGATCCCCTTGTCGGCCAGACCCGCGGATCGATCGGGGCGGTCGTCCATCTGGATGCTGCCCCGGTGGCGGGGCATGGCATGGGGCTGATCCGTCTGCAGATAGGCCAGCAGGTGCTCCCTGATCTCGCAACGCAGATCGAAGGCACGTCCGGCGTTGCGGGCACTGGCCAGGATGCGCACCTCGGTCACGGTCTCACGGAAATCGGTGACCTGCAGGGCAAAGACGTCGCGGTCCCACAGGGGTGACGCCCGAACGATGCGTTCCGCCTCAAGGCGCAGGTCGGGAATGCTGACCGCGTAATCGACATAAAGCATCACCACTCCGATCAGCGTCGCATCCGCGCGCGTCCAGTTCTGGAAGGGCTGGTCCATGAAGTAGCTCAGCGGCACGATCAGGCGGCGCTTGTCCCAGATGCGGATCACCACATAGGTGCCGCCGATCTCCTCGACATTGCCCCATTCGCCTTCGACGATCACCGCGTCGTCGATACGGATGGGCTGGGTGATGGCCAGCTGGATGCCCGCGAACAGGTTGCGCAGCACCGGCTGCAGGGCCAGGCCCAGGACCAGCCCCGCTGCACCCGCCGAGGCCAGGAGGCTGACGCCGTATTGCCGCACGCTGTCAAACGACATCAATGCCGCACTGATGCCGACGGCAACGATCAGCAGGCTGCCCACCTGCTGCAGGATGCGGGACTGGGTGACATGCTTGCGCGCCAGCAGATTGTCTTCGACATCGATGCGGAAACGGCGCAGATGCAGCGCGACCCAGATCTGCAGCGCGGTGCGCGCCACAAGGGTCATGCAGGCGATGAAGCATAACAGCAGCACGTGGCGCAGGGTGGCGGTTTCCTCGACCGTCAGGGGCGCGATGCGGGTGGCAATGGACAGGGCGGCAATGATCAGTGCCAGCTGGACCGGCCCGCGGGACCGGGCCAGCAGTGGACGCCAGAAATCACTGCGCTGCGCGATCGGGCGCAGCAGAAGACGGTCGATCAGCATCCAGCCCAGCCATGACAGCGCAACGGCGGCGACGAAGATCAGGGCGGTATCGGTCCAGCGGGTCATGCAGTCCTCGGAAGGGTTGACGGGTCAACACCAACCTCCGACATGGCGCTTCGTTCAGGTGCGTGGGTCTCTAGGTGTGCTTACCTGCCTGCCTGATATCGAGCGCGTCAGTCCTGCTTTCCGATCAGGCGGGATGAGTTTTCCAAATGCCCTTATTAAGCATCAAACCGGCAGCACAGGAGGAATCGTACTGTCAGAGCGCTTGACCGGCCGCTTCTTGAGATATTTCCTGAGAGGCTCGTCAATGTAATAAGTGCATACCCAGGACAGCAACAGAACACTTGCGATTATCGAAATTCCGATGAGAGATTTATGATCAGCCCATCGGTCCCCCATAAATACCTTAAAGATCCCGGTTTGAAAAAGAACGATCGGGGCGTGAAGAATATAAATTCCATAAGATAGACGTCCAAGATGGTTACATAGCTTGGATGACAGTCCCGTGATTTGATAGGCGCCACCAAAGACAAGTGCCATTGGAAATACTGCAGCAATCCAGAGTATCCCCAACCAAAGCGCATCTCTTGGAATGGCAACGAACGCAAAGCAGAGCATGGACAAAGAGAGAAAAGCCTTGTTGCTGCTCATGTTTTTTACCTGATGCCGAAAGATCAGGATGCCGACGCTGAAGGAAAACCAGAAACGTGCCGAACCGCCCAGCATTGTGGCAACGCTCCATCCCATGTCGATGCTACCCCATTGGAGGGATTGGTGAATCAGGATGGCGAAGGAAATAGCGGAAACCCCAAGAAGAACCTTTGTTCCCAGTCGGATCGCCAGAAGGGCATAAAGAATGTTGTACCAGAATTCGAAGCTCAAGCTCCAGGCCGAGGGCGCGAAGGGATAGGGCGTGAACCCCCATTCTGCCGCAGGAGCCCAAGGGGCAAGAAGAATGGTGGCAGGGATGGCCTCCGACAGTTGCAGCATGCTGGGGGCGTCATCTGAACCTGTGAGGTATTTTACGAAGAAATACGTGAATCCTATTCCGCATGCCATCAGGTACAGCGGATACAGTCGCAATGCCCTTGCCCAGACGAAGGACCTGAAAGATCGAGTGCCACTGATAAGCGATCTTTCATAGGACAGCGCAATAACAAATCCACTCATCAGGAAAAAAAGATCGACGGCCAGGAAAGATCCTTGAAGAAACTGCAAGCCGCCGAAATAGTCGCTGATATGGTAAAGAAATACTGAAATGGCGGCAATTCCGCGTGCGCCATCCAAGGCAGGATAATGCGCATTTTTATGGATCATGATAGTTCTGCAGTTCCCATGCATCAGGCTTAAGCTGTCCGTGGACCAGTTCAAGCGTAAGGCTGCTTCATCGACGATGGGAACGCTCTTACTGCAGAGGCATATGCCTCGCCACCTGTCTTAATGCGCTACATGCTCAAGCAACCTTTCAACGCCGGCTCACCTCATCGAACGGGCCAGTGCCCGCACTTGGCCGACGGTTCGCACGCCTAAGGCTACTCGACCTTGCTGGTATGCAGCCTTGGTGCAGGGTGCCGCACATAAGGTGCACCACGAGCGCTAGTACTTATCGGAGGGGGTGGTGCTTGGGGTCCCACACTTGTGCGGGTTGGTCCTCATGCCAACCGCCTGGAGGGCAAGATACCGGGCAACAGGGGATTGTGCCGTAAGACATTCCAGAGAGCGATAACTGCGCAATTAACAACCAAAAGTTTACAAAACTACAATAAATCAACTTAAAGTTTAATTACGTAAGTAAGCAGCCTTTATAAGGATGTATCAAAATAGGGAATTACAAAGATATTATCTTGCGATGCTTGAGGAGACGAAGAATTCAGGTGTCCTTCTGATGCAGCGGCTTGAGAGTAGGTGTTCAAATTCCTGTCATGCCAAACCGGAAAACGGGTCATTTCCGGTGTATAGAGTGGTGAAACCTGCCTTTTCATTCCCATGTTGCTTACGGCTTGGACTGGCTGCAAAAAGTTTGGTGACCACAGCGTTTCCTGTAGGCACTTGATTCAACCTAACTAAAAAGACAGCCACGGGGCATTTGCAGAAAAAACCTTTTCATGTCGGCTATTTAAGTGGCGACGCTTTGGAGTGGTGATTTTGCATGATGTGTTAACCATATCTTACGGATTGCTAAAATTTTAACGAGATGATGTAGAGTGCCTTCCCAGGACGATGGCGGCACGCCGTCCGCATCTCTTGGCATCATTCGGCAAGAACGTTTAGTTATCATGAGGTTGGTTGTTAATATGCGAACGATACGTGCACAGCGAGATTTCGTGTCGAACTGTCGCCCCTCCCTCGCGGCCAACACCTCTCTTGCGGGACTGCATCGGGCGCGCGCAAAAAGGGCCGCCCCTGTGGGTGGCATGGCCAAGCGGGGGCTGGATGTCACGTTGGCGGTCCTGGGCCTGCTGCTGCTGGCGCCGCTGATCCTGGCGCTGGTCATCGTCCTCAAGCTGACGGATTCCGGGCCGCTGCTCTACGGGCACCGCCGCGTAGGCTTCGGCGGGCGCGAGTTCCGCTGCTGGAAGTTCCGCACCATGGTCGTCAACGGCGACGCCGTTCTGGAGCAATACCTGCGCAAGCATCCCGCCAAGGCGGCCCTGTGGTACGAACAGCGCAAGCTGGTCGACGATCCGCGCGTCACCCCCTTGGGCGCCGTGCTGCGCAAGCTGAGCCTGGACGAGCTGCCCCAGCTTCTGAACGTGCTGACCGGAGAGATGAGCCTGGTCGGCCCGCGTCCGGTCGTGCGGGCAGAGCTGGACCATTACGCCAGCTCGACCCGCCACTATCTGGCGGCCCGCCCCGGCCTGTCCGGCCTCTGGCAGATCAGCGGCCGCAGCAACACGACCTACATGGAGCGCGTGCAGATGGACCGCTTCTACGTGATGAAGTGGAACCCGTGGATGGACCTGCGCATCATCTTCATGACCATCCCCGCCGTCGCGCTGTCCCGCGGAGCGCATTGAGCGGGCGGCTGTATCCGATGTAGTCCAGGTGATAAGGCCTTTAGGCCTCACCGTTACCTTCCGCATCTATCCGGCACTGGCCATAGGATCATGTGCCTGACCCACGCCGCTCCCACAACGGAAGGGAGTGGCCGCAACGTTGCCTTGGGCAGTGCGAAGCATGCTGCTTTGAAACACCGGCCTGCCAGCGTCCGCTGCGGTGCTGACCTGCTAGGAACACCGCTAGTGCCCGGTTCACGGTCACCATGATCGCGTCATCGACCGTGCCGGAGGACGGGCACAGCTTGTCCATGGGCAAAGTGGCCGCCTTGTCAATTATTGAGCAAGGATTCGGAGTAATTTCTGGTTCTTTTTACTGTTAGCCAGGGTCTCAGTTGATGCGTTTGATCACGTGAATCTCGCCTTCAAAAGGTGAACAAAACTTTGACCGCAGGCTACTCGGGCAAAGCCGGTTTGGGGCTTCCTTGGATCAGACTGCGGGTCCTTGCCTGCGGAAAATAGGCATAGAAGGTGGCCCTGCTGACATCTAGGCGCCGGGCGATCTGGGCCACGGGAATGCCGCGGTCCCGGAGCAAGGCGCGGGCCATGGCAAGGTCCGCCTCGGTCAGCTTGCGCCGGCGTCCGCCCTTGCGGCCGCGGGCGGCAGCGGCCTTCAGCCCCTCGATCGTCCGCTCGCGGTTCAGGTCCAGGAAGTATTCGGCAATGGTGCCTAGGAAATTGAACATCAACCGCCCTGTGGGCGTCTCGGTGTCGATGGCCTCGGTCAGGGATCTCAGGCGCACCCCCTGCCCCTGCAGCCTGTGGGCGGTGTCCAGCATCTCGCGCAGGCTGCGGCCCAGCCTGTCCACCTTCCACACCACCAGCTGATCCTCGGGGCGCAGAAAGGCCAGCGCGGCCTCCAGGGCGGGACGCCCGGTCCCGGCACGGCCGGATTCCTTCTCTTCGAAGATCCGTTCGCAGCCTGCCCGTTTCAGGGCATCCCGCTGCAGGTCCAGTTTCTGGTCTTCTGTCGAGACGCGGGCATATCCAATCAGCATGTCCAAATCGTAGGCCAAGAGGGTATTCCGGACAACTGATTTCCGGACAGGGTTTCCGGACAGAAAAGGGTTCTGAAACCATGCCTGCGGACGGGCCGGTCAGGCCTGTCCGGAAAACGACCGTTTGATTGACGCTCGATCAGCGGAAGGTGATGCGGATGGGACGGCGTGCCCGGCGCGGGACCGGCTTGCCGATATGGTCCCTGAAACGGTGGGTATAGCAGATGGCGGCGATGATGATCGCGGTCCCGGCGCTGAACTGATAGAAATACACGACCTCGATCCACATCAGCATGAACAGCCGCACCATGAACAGGGCGAAGAAGACCGATGCGGCCGACGGACTGCGGATTGCCCAGCCCAGGCAGGCCCACGCGGCAGCGATGAAGATCAGGGCCTGAGCGGCAGTCGCCAGGATCCCGATCTCGACCGCGTTCGAGATGGGCGTGTTGTGGAAGTTGAACCCGCTGCGGCCCGCAATGCCGAAATCCGCCCAGAGCTGTTCGGCCAGCGGCTGTCCGGGAACCCAGAAGGCCTGGAACCCGACCCCCAGCAGGGGCCTTTCGGCGATCTGTCCGAATGCCACCGCCCACAGGTCTGTCCGGCCGGTCAGCGTGATGTCCTTGCCGGTCACGTCTAGGAACAACCGCGCCAGCTCATCCGAAAGCGAGGACAGCAGGATGGCAATCGCCGCGCCCAGCACGACTGCCAGGGCGATCGCGACCAGGCGCATGTAGGGCGTCAGGCGCTGCATCAGGATGATGACGCCGAAGACTAGGATGACGGCCATGGTGCTGACCAGCGCCCCGCTGGACTGGCCCATCACCAGAAGCACCGCCCCCAGGAACATGGCGGCCAGCGCAGGCAGGCGCCAGCGCATCGAAAGGCGCCGGTCGACCAGCACCGCAAGGGAGGCGATGATCAGCACAGAGCTGGCATCCGCGAGGGCGTTCTTGCTGGCATGGATGCCCAGATATCCCATCCCGTCGGACCGGGCCCGTCCCAGCAGAAGGCTGGCCAGCCCCCCCATCGCGCTGGTGGCAAAGACGATCTTCACGAAGGTCATCGGGGCCAGCCGATAGCCGATGGCGACCGCGATGATCACCGTCAGCACCAGCTGGATACCATAGCGCAACGTCAGCGAGGTATAGTCCGACCAGGCAAAGGACATCACGCACCACAGCGCCACCAGCACGATGGGCCATTCGCGCCGCAGCGAGGCCAGCACCTCGCCGGGCCGGGTGGCCACCAGGGCCATGCCCCCCAGCAGGAACAGCAGCGCGCCCTTGGACCCCAGGGGGGTGATGAAGGTCAGGCCGAAGATCGCGATGAATGCCGCGATGGCGTTGGGGGAATAGCTCAGGACCCGGCGTCGCGGCTGGCGTGCCGGTCGTCTGGCCGTCATGGGCGCGCCGGCGGGCATGGTCTCGACCATCAGCGGTCCTCGCAGGTGACCGAACCCTCGAACAGGCAGGACGCATCCAGCGGGGTGAAGGCCACCCAATCGATCTCATAGGCCAGGGGGCCGTCCTGCGGCTCCTGGTGGCCCATCCAGTCGGTCAGGGTCGCGGTGCTCCAGAAGGACATGTACAGCTTCTGCGGATGGGTCGGCAGGATGCTGTCGGGTTCCGTGCGGTGGACCTCCCGGCCGTCCAGAAACCAGGTGATCCCCTCGGGCGCCCACCGGAAGCCGACCGTGCGGAAGTCCTCGTCAAAGGCCGTATCGGAAGGCGTGGTGCCGCCGTTGTGGGGCTGGCCCGAGACATAGGTGTTCATCGTCATCACGCCCGGATCGCGGGTCAGGATCTCGATGTCGATCTCGTCATGGGGAGAGTCGTGGACCGGCCCGGCATAGGTGAAGACAGAGGCGTTCAGCCCCGACTGGCGCGGGGTGCGGATGCGTGCCTCGTAGGTGCCGTGCTGCAGATAGGCCTTGCTCTGGATCTCTCCGCACAGGGCGGGCCGGTCGCTGTTTCCCGGCGCCGGGATGTGGAACAGCGTCAGCAGGCCGCCGCGCACCTGGACCGCCCGGCCCGACCAGTGGCAGTCCTGCCAGTCGCCGTTGGTCCAGCCGTCCGACACGTACCAGCGGTCCTTGTCCAGCCCGTTCGTGAAATCCTCGAAGAAGCCGTCCGCATCGGGATGCGGGTCCGCCTGCTGGGCAGACAGGGGCTGCGCCGCCAGGATGAGCGCGAGGGCGAGAGCGGATGAATGGCGCATGTGCAAAGCCTCTTGGCCGCATGGTTGCCGTGCAGACCCGCCCGGCTTATGGAAGCCGCAGCCAAACGGGTCAAGGGAAAGGCGTTCACATGTCGGGCAATCGGACGGGACGGAACGCATGACGCCTCCCGTGGTATCGGTGGTGATGGCCAATTTCCGGGGTGCGGCGCATCTGGCCCGCGCGATGACCTCGGTCCTGGCCCAGTCCGAACGGCGGCTGGAGCTGATCCTGTCCGACGATGCCTCGGACGATGACAGCCTGGCCATCGCCCGCCGGATCGCCGCGACCGATGACCGGGTGCAGGTCATCGCCGCGCCGCGGAACGCAGGGCCCGCGGCCACGCGCAACCGGGCTCTGGATGCCGCGCGCGGTGCGTGGATCGCTGTCGTGGACAGCGACGACCTGATCCATCCCGACCGGCTGGCGCGCCTGATCGCCGCCGCGGATGCGGCGGGTGCCGATCTGGTCGCGGATGACCTGGTCTATTTCGGGACGGTGCCGCAGGGTCGGACCCTCCTTCAGCCCCTCGGCCTGTCCGCGCCCATGATGCTGGATGCGGCGCCCTATCTGCGCAGCAACGACCCCGGCGCGTCTCTGCCCCCCTACGGCTATCTCAAGCCGGTGATCCGACGCACCGCCCTGGCGGGCCTGCGCTATGACGCCGGGCTGAGGATCGGAGAGGATCACGACCTGGTGCTGCGCCTGCTGATCGGGGGCGCGCGCTTCCTGCTGCTGCCGGACCCGCTTTATGCCTATCGTCGCCATGCGGGGTCGATCTCGCACCGGCTGTCCGTCGCGACCGTCGAGGCGATGCTGCAGGCGCATCGCGCCCTGCCCCCGATGCCCGACCCCGAGACGCGCGCGGCCGCCGCGTCGGTGGACCGCCAGCTGCGCCGAGCCCTGCGCTATGAGCATCTGGTCGCCGACATCAAGACCCGTCGCTGGCTGGGCGCCCTGCCCCGGCTGGTCGACCCGGCCATGCTGTCGCGCTTGGCGGAAAGCCTGCGCGACCGCCGCAGCCGTGCGGTGGACCTGCCCCAGGACGCAACCGCCCTGTCCGACCCGTTGCCGCGGATGCCGCAGCCCGGCCAGGCCTGGGACCGGCCCCCTGCCCCCTGTGCTGCCCGGATCGCGGCCATGGCCGCGCAGGGTGGCCGCCTGCCGTCCGGGGCTCCGTCCTGGGCGGTCTGGCTGTCAGAAGCGGTGGTGGACGCCGGTTCGGCGCAGTGATGCCGGGGCGCCTTCGTCAGGGACTGCCGCGTTTCTCGTACCAGGTCCGGCAGAAGCGGACGAAATGGCGCGAGGGATGCTTGGGCTCGATCTCTTCGGCGGCGCACCAGCGGCGCCATTCCACCTCGAGGTAGCGCACGTCCCAGCCCGGCGCCGCGGCGCGGGCCTCTTCGTGGATGTCGGGGTCCAGGAAGGCCTCGAAGACCTCGGCCACGGGCGCGGTGCCGCGGTTGCGGAACACGACTTTGGTCTCGTCCGCAGAGAAGCGCAGCGAATAGTCGGGCATGTGCGAATGGGCCGTGTCCTCGCGGATGACATTGGCCACCAGCCGCCTGAACTCGAAGCTGGTCGAGGACGAGCCGCATTTCTTCTGCAGCAGGTCCAAGCCGATGGACCATTCGCGCTGGTTGCCGCAATGCTTGCGCGCCAACTCGTAGAGACGGCGTTCCAGGGGGCGCCGCAGCCGGAAGTAGTCGCGGCTGATCGTCAGAACCTCGTGCGCGCGGATCGCGTTGAAGACCCAGTCAGACAGCTTGATCTCGATCTCCTGCATGCGCCCCTCGCGGGTCTGACGCACGATGCGGGCGCTTTCGATCAGGCCGAAAGTCTCGAAGACCTCCTTGCCGCCGGTGGTGATGTTGGTCGAGATCCGCGTCCCCGCAAGCCGCTCCATCGCGGCCTTGAGCAGGTCGTAGCCGCGGCCCGTGGTCATCCGGTTGGTGGCCCGCAGAAGGTCCGAGGCCTGAAAGCGGACCAGCTGGCTGACCTCGCGGCCGTCGTTCAGGGCGCGGATCAGCTGGCTGATGCAGAAGATCAGGATGTCACGGTCGTGGACGGTGGCGATGCCGTCGCTGGAAGGCTTGATGTCGATCGACAGGCCGTTGTGCTCGTAGTGCCGCGGCCTCAGGTCGGGCTTGGTCGAGAGCGAGAAGATCGGGTGCTCCATCGACCCCACATCCGCCTTGGGCGCGGCGTTGATGATGTCGCAGACGAAGAAGTCACGCTGCGGATGTCGGTCGGGAAGAAGCGGACTGCTCATCGGTTCTCTGGCATTTAACGACACTTCACCCATAACGACACTTCACCCATAAAACAAGCTTAACGACACTTCACCCATAAACACTGGAGAAACGACACTTCACCCATAGCGAATCACCACTTCACCCATGAAGAAACGACACTTCACCCATAAAGGGCTCCAGTAAGCAATTGATTTTATTTCTTAAAAGAGGCTTCGAAAGCCCCTTAACACATATATAACCCCTTTTAACACAGAAGACCTGTGGATAACTCCGCGCGTCGACGCACATCCAGGCCCTTTGGTTGAGGGGTGGGACATGCTTGTGAGGGGATGGTGGAGAACCGTCCTACTCGATCAGCAGGCGACCGATCCGGGAGGCGGGGGCCGGCCTGCGGGCCGAGAGCTTGTCCCTCAGGATGCCGCGCGCGATGGGGGCCAGGGTCAGCGGATCCCGGCAGGCCGAGAGCAGGGCCCCTGCCCTGCCCGCCTGAGCGCGCCGATCCAGGAAAGCGCGCAGCAGGAAGCGTCGCCGCAACTCTCCTGCGTGGACACCCAAGGCCGCACGGGCGGTCTCATCCATTCCCTCCGCCGCCAGATGCGCCAGAGCGGCCGTATGGAGCGCCTGAAGGTCGGCCGTGCTGTGACGCGAGCTGAGCGAATCAAAGCGCCAGCGCGCGGCATAGCCGACCTCGGTCGAGACCCGGAACCGCGCCCGCTTCTGCAGCATTCTGACGTAGAGATCGTAATCCTCGCCCAAACGCATCGTCTCGTCATAGCAGAGGCCATGGGCCTGCAGGAAGGCGCGGCGCATGACGGGCTTCAGAAACCCCCATTCCTGCCGCTTGCTGCCACGGACGGAATGGTTCGCGCGCACGAAGCCTGCAAGATCGAGGTCAATCACCCGAGGACTGACCACAGGCGCTGCCGGCAGATCGCCGGGACCCGCGCTTTCGGCGACGAACAGGATGTTGTCGGCGATCATGTCGGCGCCGGGGATCGCCAGCAGTCGGGCGAAGCGCCCGGGCAGAACAAAGTCATCGGCATCCAGAACGGCCACGAAATCGCCCATGGCAATGTCCAGGGCCCGGTTGCGAGCTGCGGCGGGCCCGCCGTTCACGGCACAGCGGAGCACCGTCAGCCGGTCGTCGCCTTGGCCCGCCCTCTCGGCCACCGCTGCGGTATCGTCGCCCGATGCGTCGTCGACAACGATCACCTCTGCGGTCTCGGCCTCGGCCAATGCTGTCCAGACGGCATCCGCGATGGTGTCGGCGGCGTCATGGGCGGTGATGATCACCGAGACGGTGGAGGCTGCAGCTGTGTTCATGACGGTTCACGTGGCAAGATGGTGCAGGAAAGTCCAGACTGCTATACGGATAGGGCTTGATTGAAATCGGATTATTCATATTATCCGGTTAGTTCAATAATCAGGTAATCCATGCCCACGATCGTGATCGCGTCCCCAAAGGGCGGCGCCGGAAAATCCACCGCCGCGACCATCCTGGGGACCGAGTTGGCCCATGCAGGCGCCACGGTCACGATGCTTGATTGCGACCCGAACAAGTCTTTGTCGCTTTGGGCGGGGCGCGGAGCATTGCCGCCACGCATCCGCGTCCTGTCGGACGTAGGCGAGGGTGAGCTGGTTCGTACCATCAAGCGTCACGATCAGGACGGCGAGATCGTCATCGTCGACTTGGAGGGGATCGCATCACGACTGGTCAGCCGGGCGATCTCGCAAGCCGATCTTGTCATCACGCCGATGCGCGCCACCACCTTGGACGCGACGGTAGGCGTGCGGGCCCTGCAACTCATCCATGAGGAGGAGGAGGCGCTGGACCGGGCCATCCCGCATGCCGTGGTCTTCACCATGACGCGCGCGGTGCGGTCGCGTCAGCACAGCGGCATCGAATCATCGTTGCGCGATCAGGGCGTCGACCTGATCGAACCGGCGCTGATGGAGCGGACAGCATTCTCGGCCCTGTTCGAGTTCGGGGGTGATCTGAGAACCATGCCCGCCCAGGGCAACATGGCAGCCGCGATCGAAAACGCTGAGGGCTTTGCCCGCGCGGTCTATGCGCGTCTTGCGGCGGAGGAGCAGTGATGGGCGACAAACCCTTCAGCATCGACCTGGGTCGTCTGCGGTCGCGTGAAAAGGATCGCAGCCCCGCTGCGGTGGAACGTGCAGACCGGGCGGGGGAGGAGTTGGGCTTCGTCGACCGCGAGCCGGGCAAACGGCGCGGTCGCAAACCCAGTCCTCGCACCGGGCAGGTTCATGCCAAGGTTCTGCCGCCCGTCGCCGACGAGATCGCCGCCGAGGCCCGCCGCCGTGGCGTGCAACAAGGCGTCATTCTGGAGGAAGCTTGGGCGCTCTATAAAAACCGATACGAAAACAAATCCGGTTAATGAATATATTGGATTTATAATGAAACCAGGTTAGCGGAAACTTGCCATCAGCCAGCAATGCGGGGCAATTTGCCTGAAAAGAGGGCAGGGTTCATCAAGAACCACCGTGTCATCAAGCAATGTTGCAAGGCATCGACCCACGACGGCCTTTCTGGGAACCGCTGGATATCGACGTGGGATGTATCGCGCTTCTGGAGCTATGCTGAAGAGTGGTCTTGATCCGCAAAAGACGGCGAAGCAGTGCGATCCGGAGATATGGATTATCCTGCCATCAGCGCGGCAGTCCAAGCAAACCTGTCAGGGTTCATTCCTCATCTTCGGACACGCCATGCATCGAATCTTGAAAGCGACCTGCTGAACCTGCGGGTCACACTGATCGCGGCAATCCTGATGATGGCGCTGAGGGCATCCACATAAACCAAGCAGGGCCGTGCCATGTGCGCCGTGGCCGATTACGATCAGGCGGCCATGTCGGTGGGCATCAGCCGCGCTTTATCTGGGTGATGGGCCGGTCGATCGCCAACTTTACGGTTCGAAGACATTGCCATGACAGGTTTCAGGTCAGGTCAGGTCAGGTCAATGGGAATGCCACGTCATGATCATAAGGGGTGATGGAGCATGATCTCTATCAGTCGATCTGCAAAGGCGTTGCCTGCCGCGGCATCACCCGACTGAAGTCAGATTACTATCGATTACGACAAATCCCTCATCAGCACTCTTTTAAGGCGACTTCAATAAGATGATTTCATCCTGAAATTCGGGTATTAGGCATGCTTCACCGCGGCACTGGTATTTGCAGATTTGCTATGCGATATTCTTGCCGCGGTGCAGCAAAGCTGGGCGCGCGTTCGTTTGCGACGTCTGACTGCTTTATGCTGAAATGCGCGCTTCTCTAAGTCGAAAAAACCCGAGTGGCTCTGTTGCACAAATCGCGTCAGGGATTCATCTCGTGAATCCAGCGTGGTAGCTGTGATGCATGAGCAGACCCACACCCACGACTTACAGGACCAGGAACTGGCCAGCCTACAATGAAGCACTCAAGCGCCGGGGCTCGCTGACGATCTGGTTCGATCCCGAGATGAACTGGGATGCCGCGCCGACAGGCAGGCGTGGTCGCCAGCAGACCTACAGCGATGCCGCGATCCAGACCTGCCTTTCGATGAAGGTGCTGTTTGGCATGGCGCTCCGGCAGACGACCGGCTTCGTCGAGAGCCTGCTGCGACTGGTTGGCCTCGACTGGACGGTGCCCGACTTCAGCACGCTGTCTCGCCGTCAGAAGGCCTTGGCTGTCAACATCCCCTACCGCGGCTCCAAGGGCCCGTTGCACCTGCTGATTGATAGCACCGGGATCAAGGTCGAGGGAGAAGGCGAATGGCACGCCCGCAAGCATGGCGGCCCCAGACGGCGTGTGTGGCGCAAGATCCATCTCGGAATCGACGAGCAAACACTGGAGGTTCGAGCCGTCGAGATCACGGGGAGCCACATCGGTGATGCCCCGGTGCTACCCGACCTGCTCGATCAGATCCCGGCGGACGAGCAGATCGGCAGCGTCACCGCCGACGGTGCCTATGACACACGCAAATGCCACGATGCCATTGCCGACCGCGGCGCACATGCCGTCATACCGCCCCGCAAGAATGCAAAGCCGTGGAAGACCCTCACCGCCGGTGCCGCCGCGCGAAACGAAGCCCTGCGCGCCGCGAAATATCTAGGCCGCGCGCTTTGGCGACGATGGAGCGGATACCACCGACGAAGCCGTGCCGAAACGAAGATGCACTGTATGAAACTGCTGGGGCAGCGCCTCATGGCGCGGGACTTTGACCGACAGGTCGCGGAGATCCAGATCCGCATCGCCGTCATGAACGGCTACACCGCGCTCGGTATTCCTGTCACAGAAACCGCGGGATAAATCCGTCCGGGGAAAGGGGAACCTCGGACATCAGAGGCTTTGTGCAACAAAGCCAGAAAGTACGATAGATAATTCTATTAGTTGCTTAGCAAAAACTGGTAAAAACAGGATTGAGTTAGCCCTAGAACAGCTTTCCCTTGTTGTTGCCCCATAGTGCCACACCACCCATTCTCACCGAAAACACTTTGCGTATGACCGCCACTGGGAAGATATCCAACCCGTTCACCAGAAGAGCTATAAAAGTTTATAATCCCATTATCGCCAAATACATAATACCCAAGAAATGTACGATCTTCCGATATAATTCTTTGATTGCCGCTAGAGGTATTGCTATATTTTGAGGGACTATTTTCATACTTAGAAGGGTTGTTGTCGTATTTACTAACTGAGTTATCATATTTAGAGGGGCTATTGTCGTATTTGGAGGGGCTGTTATCGTATTTCGAAGGACTTAAATCATAGGGCAAACTGTCCTCATCAATTACAATTGCGGCAATATCTGCCCATGACGGGCTTGTCATACTTGCCGTGAGAGCCACGGATACAAGTAGTCTTTTCATCATAAATATCCATCTATCAGCGTAAATTTATATAAATATATCAATGGTTCATTTATAAAATGAACCATTGATTAAAAAATAGAGTTACCAGACAACGTCTATCACGCGCCCGTCGCTGTGCTGACAAACGCCCACGCCGCCGCTGGTCGTGAAACCACTCGCATCAGCATATTGCAGCTGACAGGACAAAGAAGATCCTCGCGAACCGATCATGACGGCAACGGCATCGCCTGTAGAACTTGATCCAAACACCGATTCTCCGGACCAGGTGGTAGCCGTCATCGTTCGATTACCTCGCTGAACGGCTTTGCCTTGGAAGGTTTCGCTGCCGATCACAGCAGTCAACGTGTCGCTATCCATTCCTTGCTGATAGGAAAACTGAACCGCTTCGCCTGTGCCGCGCGTGACCCCCTGCATAGTGCCTGAGCAAGCGGATAGCCCAAAAAAGAAAGCAACGGGCCATGCCCTCGAAAGCAAGTTCATCGTGAGATCCCTTATCTGAAACCGGTCACACCATCGGATAGGATGGTCCTCACAAGCAAGCGAGGTTTACAACCCTGACGTGCTTTTTTTGCTTAAGATTTTCCGGCGCATAACACCCCATATCCGCCAGAGCGCAGCCAGAGGCTGAAGCGCCACTCTGCACCAGGCACCGTCTCACCAGAAAATCCGTCCGTTGCCACCAGCGCGACGGTCCAGATCCAGACCCGCCTCAAAGGCAGATTTGGTGCTCTCTGGGGATAACCCTTTCCCCTTCTTGCCTGATCATCCCCATTCCCGCGTGGCGCTCACCGAGGCGTCCCGAGCTTGCCAAACGACATTTCAAAGTCAAAGCGCGCTGACAGGGAACAACCGGGCCAGTCCGCGCCGGTCGGCGCTTGCTCCCCGGGGGCTGCTTCGCCCGACACGGCCCGTCCCGGTTGTTCCCTGTAGATCATTAGAAGGCAGAAAAATAAGGTGCTGTTTCTGAACAATTATTTTTATAACGACCGGCACCACGGTTCCGGTCGACCGGCACCACCGTTCCGGTCTTCTTTTGTTCTACCGGCACCACCGTTCCGGTATACCGGCACCACCGTTCCAAAAAATGGAATGAGATGTAAATTTCAAGTTGCCATTAGTAGATCCGTACGGCAGCGTGATTCCTGATT
>NZ_CP034817.1:0-33154 GCF_004010775.1 Paracoccus sp. Arc7-R13
ATCGACCTGTGGCTGGAAGCCCTGCCACCGGCCTTCGCCAACATCATCTGTTCGGCAGGCGAGATGCGCGCCTTGATCGACCGCATCGGCAGCACCGCGCTGCACGGGGTGTACGATGTCGCGGGCGCCGTGATGACAGGGGAAACGGCCGAAGATTACTTCACGCATTTGGGCGATCGGCTGGCGCACGTCCATTTCACCGACTCAGACCCCGGCGGAAGCCACTTGGCCTGGGGCGAGGGTATCATCGACCTGCCGAAGATGATCGCCTTTCTGCGCGCACAGGGGTATGCCGGCTCCCTCACGGTGGAGCTGACGAACTGGAAGTACAACGTGGAGCCTTTCGCTCCGATGCGCCAGTGCGTCGATGCGATCCGGCAGGCGATCAGCGCTCCGTGACCGTTTCCCGGATCCAGTGCAGGAAGGCGCTGCACACCGGGTCCGAGGCCCGGTCGTCGGGAAGCACCACGTAATAAGCGGCATCCGTGGTCAAGGGGGCGTCGCGTACGACCTGAAGCGCGCCCTCGCGCAATTCGCGCTCGATCAGGTATGTCGGCACCAGGGAGCGCCCAGGCCCGCCATCGCCGCTTCGATCAGAAGTGTGAACTGGTCGAAGCGGTGCCCGCGGAAGGCATCCTCCGCCCCTTCGCCATAGGCGGCCAGCCACTCCGCCCAGAGCATCGGGCGCGACTCAATGTGCAGAAGAAACGACGTCAGCGAGGCGTCCCCGTGGCGCTTCATGAAGGTGGGAGAGGCGACGGGCACCACCGTTTCGCTGCACAGGTAGGTGTAGGTCGCCCCCGGCCCTGTCAATCGGCGCGCAAAGCTGACCCGCCGAAGCTTTCGGGATGCAGGTTGCCTATCACGCCCGCTACGATCGCGGTATCGCGGCCCCGTTCCACCCCGATCTGGAGACGCTTGCGGCTTGGGCGGACGATCTGTTGCTTTGCGTGCCGGGCGGGGATGCCACGCGCGGCATGATCGACGCCCGCATCCTGCGCGCTTTAGGTCCGAAGGGAACGCCGGTCAACGTGGCGTGGGGATCGGTCACGAACGAGAAAGACCTTATCGCTGCCCTGACACACAGGTGGATCGCCTCGGCCGGTTTGGACGTGCTCGCGACCGAGCCGCAGGTGAATCCGCGACTGACGCCGCTGCTCAATGTCACCATGATGCCGCATCACGCCTCCGGCACGGCCAAGGCGCGCGAGGCGATGGCCCGTCGGATGGTGGGCAACCTGATCACGCACTTCGACGGGCTGCCGCTGTTGTCTCAGGTGCCTTTGCGTTGAACCTGTCCGCAGATCCAGTCGCGGAACGCCAGACACATGGGATCGGACGCCAGTTCGTCCGGCAGCACGACGTAATAGGCGGCGTTGGTGGTGACGACGGCATCTGACAGCAGGACCAGCATCCCTTCGGCCAGTTCCCTTTCCACCAGATATCTCGGCACAAGCGCGATGCCGAGGCCGGAGACCGCCGCATCGATCAGCAGCGCGAACGTGTCGAACCGATGCCCCGCAAAAGCGTCCATGCCCTGATGCCCGTTCGCCTCCAGCCATTCGGCCCAGAGCATCGGGCGGGATTCGATCTGCAACAACGGCACAGATCCGGAAAAGACGTCCGGACGCCCCATGCGAGGGGCCGCGACGGGGACCACAGCCTCGCCGCACAGATAGGTGCATTGTGCGGCGGGCCAATCGGGCAAGCCGTAGTGGATGGCGATGTCCACCCCTTCGGCCGCCATCGCGAAGGGCGAGGCGCGGGACACCACTGTCGCCTGCACCCCGTCATGGCGGGCAAGGAAATCCGGCAGGCGTGGCATCAGCCAGCGGCTGCCGAAGGTGGGCAGCGTGGCGATAGTCAAATGCCCGCTGGCATCGCGCGACCCTGCGGCCTTCATTGCCAGTCGCTCCATTCCGGCCAGGAGCTGTTCCACCTCGGGCAGCAATCTGCGACCGGCATCGGACAGAAGGATGCGCTGACGAACCCGTGTGAACAGACCGATGCCCAGTTGCGTTTCCAGATCCTTGATCTGGCGGCTGACGGCGCTTTGGGTCAGGTTCAGTTCCTCGGCGGCGCGGGTGAAGCTGACATGGCGCGCCGCGGCCTCGAACGCCTGCAGCGCAGCAAGGTCGGGGATAAGCGTCCGGCTCAACTTCATTCCCATTTCGCATCACCCCAGTCTGAAACGCCGCGTTTACATCATCCGTTCATGCCGTATGAATATGAACAACACGCTCGACAAGCAACAGAGGTGATCCCTTGAACAGCCCGTCAAAAGTATCTTCGGATGAAATCCGCGCGCGCTTTTCATCTGCCATGTCGGCCATGTATCGCGACGAGGTTCCCGCCTATGGCACGCTGATGTCGCTGGTGGCGGATGTGAACGCCGAGGTTCTGGACCGCGACACGACGCTTGCCGCCGATCTGGCCAACACCGACCAGCTTGACCGCATTTCAGAAGAGCGTCATGGCGCGATCCGCCTTGGCACGCCCGAAGAACTGGCCACGATGCGCCGCCTGTTCGCGGTGATGGGCATGTTCCCCGTCGGCTACTACGATCTTTCCGAGGCGGGGGTTCCGGTCCACTCCACCGCGTTCCGTCCGGTGGGGGAGGCGGCGCTGCGGCGCAACCCGTTCCGCGTCTTCACCTCGCTGCTGAGAATGGACCTGATCGAGGAACCGGCCCTGCGCGACGAGGCGGCGCAAAGCCTTGCCAGCCGCCGCATCTTCACCCCGAAATGCATGGAGCTGATCGAGAAGGCCGAGGCCGAGGGTGGCCTGTCCGAAACCGACGCCGCCGCCTTCGTGGCCGAGGCGCTGGAGACGTTCCGCTGGCACTCCGACGCGCGAGTTTCGGCAGACCTGTATCACCGCCTGCATGACGCGCACCGGCTGATCGCGGACGTAGTGTCCTTCAAGGGGCCGCATATCAACCACCTGACCCCGCGCACGCTGGATATCGACGCGGTGCAGGACCGGATGCCCGATGTGGGCATCAGCCCCAAGGCCGTGGTCGAAGGCCCGCCCCGCCGCAACTGCCCGATCCTGCTGCGCCAGACCTCGTTCAAGGCGTTGCAAGAGGCGGTCCGCTTTCCGGGCGAGAATGCCGTCGAAGGCTCCCACACCGCCCGCTTCGGCGAGATCGAGGCGCGTGGCATCGCCCTGACACCCAAGGGCCGCGCGCTGTATGACGCGCTGCTGGACAATGTGCGAGCGCGGATCACCCCCGCCGCCAATGGCTCGAACGCGGATGAATATGTCCGCATTCTGGGCGAGGTGTTCACCGCATTCCCCGATGACTGGGAAGAAATCCGCAAGCAGGGGCTGGGCTATTTCGAGTGGTCCGCCACCGGAAAACCCGCGAAGGGGACCGACCCCGAGGCGCTTCTGGCCGCCGGTGCGCTGCGCTGCGATCCGATCATCTACGAGGATTTCCTGCCGGTATCCGCGGCAGGCATCTTCCAGTCCAACCTTGGTGACGGCGCGGTGCAGGAATTTTCTGCCAGCCCCAACCAGCGCATGTTCGAAGCCGACCTCGGCACCGGCGTGCTAGACGAATTTGCCCATTACGCAGGCATCGAGCAAGCCTCGCTCGATGCAAGCCTCAAGACCCTGAACGAAGGAAAGTAAGATGACCGATACCATCGCCAAGGATTGCACCGATCTTCTGGCCCGTCTGGGGGTCGATGCGGCACTGCACACCGGCGGCACGCTTAAGGCGTTTTCGCCCGTCACGGGCGAGCAGACCGCAGCATTGCAGGAACAGGACGCGGCGGCCGTCGGCGCCGCCATCGGTCGCGCGGCCGAGGCGTTCCGCGTCTGGCGCAACGTTCCCGGCCCGCGCCGCGGGGAACTGGTGCGCCTGCTGGGCGAGGAGCTGCGCGCGGCCAAGGACGATCTGGGCCGCATCGTGTCGATCGAGGCGGGCAAGTCCCCGTCCGAAGGCGCGGGCGAGGTGCAGGAGATGATCGACATCTGCGATTTCGCCGTGGGCCTGTCGCGCCAGCTTTACGGCCTGACCATCGCCACCGAACGCCCCGGCCACCGCATGATGGAAACGTGGCACCCGCTGGGCGTGGTAGGCGTGATCTCAGCCTTCAACTTCCCGGTGGCGGTCTGGTCGTGGAACACGGCGCTGGCGCTGGTCTGCGGCAACCCGGTCGTGTGGAAGCCGTCGGAAAAGACCCCGCTGACGGCACTGGCTGCGCAGGCGATCCTTGACCGCGCGCTTGCCCGTTTCGGCGATGCCCCCGAGGGGCTGAGCCAGGTCGTCATCGGCGGGCGCGAAACCGGCGAGGCGCTGGTGGACGATCCGCGTGTGGCGCTGGTCTCGGCCACGGGGTCCACGCGGATGGGCCGCATCGTCGGCCCGAAGGTCGCGGCGCGGTTCGGGCGTTCGATCTTGGAACTGGGCGGAAACAATGCGGGCATCGTCTGCCCCTCCGCCGATTTGGACATGGCCCTGCGCGCCATCGCCTTCGGTGCGATGGGGACGGCGGGGCAGCGCTGCACCACCATGCGCCGTCTGTTCGTGCATGACAGCGTGTACGACGCGCTGGTCCCGCGTCTGATCAAGGCCTATGAATCCGTCTCGGTCGGCAATCCGCTGACGACGCAGGCGCTGGTCGGCCCGCTGGTCGATGGCGATGCGTATGAATCGATGCAGGCCGCACTGGCCGAGGCGACAGCGGCGGGCGGCACCGTCCACGGCGGCGCCCGCGTGGCCGAGGCCGGACCGGACGCCGCCTTCTACGTCAAGCCCGCGCTGGTCGAGATGCCGTCCCAGACCGGGCCGGTGTTCGAGGAAACCTTCGCCCCGATCCTTTACGTCATGCGCTACAGCGATCTGGCGGCGGTGATCGAGGATCACAACGCGGTGGGGGCGGGCCTGTCCTCGTCCATCTTCACCACCGACCTGCGGGAAAGCGAGCTGTTCCTGTCGGCCTCTGGTTCCGACTGCGGCATCGCCAACGTCAACATCGGCACCTCGGGCGCGGAGATCGGGGGGGCGTTCGGCGGTGAAAAGGAAACCGGCGGCGGGCGCGAAAGCGGGTCCGACGCATGGCGCGCCTATATGCGGCGGGCCACGAACACCATCAACTATTCCCGTGCGCTGCCTTTGGCGCAGGGCGTCGTCTTCGATATCTGAGGGCATCATGACCGAAACATTCCGCCCTGCGCGGCGGATCGGGGATCTCGGCGTGTCCGAGATCCTGGCGATCACCGCACGCGCGGGCGCCCTGAAACGCGAAGGGCGTCCGATCATCATCTTAGGGACGGGCGAGCCGGATTTCGACACGCCCGACCACATCAAGAACGCGGCCATCGCGGCAATTCGCAAGGGCGAGACGAAATATACCAACCTCGACGGCTCGCCCGAGATGAAGCGTGCGATCCGCGACAAGTTCGCACGCGAGAACGGCCTGACCTTCGCCCAGAACGAGGTGACGGCGGGCGCGGGTGCCAAGCAGATGCTGTACAACGCGATGATGGCCAGTCTGAACGACGGCGACGAGGTGATCATCCCGACGCCCTGCTGGACCAGCTATTTCGACATCGTGCAGATCGCGGGCGGCGTTCCGGTCGCCATCCCCTGTCCGGGCGAGGCGGGGTTCCGCCTGTCGCCCGAGGCGCTGGAGGCCGCGATCACGCCCAAAACGCGGTGGCTGCTGCTGAACTCCCCCTCCAATCCCACCGGCGCGGCCTATGCCGAAGAGCATTACCGCCCGCTGCTGGAGGTGCTGCGCCGCCATCCGCACGTCTGGCTGATGGTCGACGATATGTACGAACACATCGTCTATGACGATTTCCGCTTCGTCACGCCGCTGGCACTGGACCCGTCGCTGAAGGATCGGTGCCTGACGATCAACGGCGTCAGCAAGGCCTATGCGATGACCGGATGGCGGCTTGGCTATGCGGGCGGTCCCGCAGCACTGATCGCGGGAATGGCGGTGGTGCAAAGTCAGGCCACGTCATGCCCGTCATCCGTGACGCAGGCGGCCTCCATCGCGGCGCTGGACGGGCCGCAGGATTTCCTGCGCGAACGGCGCGACAGTTTCGCCCGCCGCCGCGACATCGTGGTGGATGCGCTGAACGCCATCGACGGCATCCACTGCCGCAGGCCGGAGGGCGCGTTCTATACCTTCGCCAGCTGCGGGGGGATGATCGGACGTGTCACCCCCGACGGAAAGGTGCTGGAATCCGACCGCGACTTCTGCGCATGGCTTTTGGACAGCGCGGATGTGGCGATGGTGCCGGGATCGGCCTTCGGACTTTCGCCGTATTTCCGCATCTCCTACGCCACGTCCGAGGCGGAGTTGAACGAGGCGCTGGACCGCATCACGCAGGCCTGCGCCACCCTGCGCCGCGCGGCGGCTTGACCGGAGGCGGGAGTGATCAAACCGGCGGATCTGTTCGGCGCGGCCCTTCGTGCGGCGGGTTTCCGCGGCGAAGTGGAGGTGGACACGGCGTTGCGTGCGGCGATGTCCACCGACAACTCGGTTTATCAGATCATGCCCGACCTGATCGTCGCGCCGATGGATGCGGAGGACATGGCGCGGCTGGCCTCCGTGCTGGGCCAGCCGGAATTCGCGGATATGCCCGTCACCGCACGGGGCGGCGGCACCGGCACAAACGGACAGAGTCTGAACCGAGGCGTCATCGTCGATACGCGGCGGCACATGAGCCGCGTTCTGTCCGTGAACGTGCAGGACGGCTGGGCCGAAGTGGAGCCGGGCACCGTTCTGGACGATCTGAACGAACGCCTGCGCCCGACCGGCTGGTTCTTTGCGCCGGAAACCTCCACCTCCACCCGTTGCACGATCGGGGGGATGGTTAGCACGGATGCCTCGGGCAAGGGCTCGCGTATCTATGGCAAGACCAGCGACAACATCCTCGGGCTTCAAATCGCGCTGCCGGACGGCCTTCTGGGCAGTAACGAGGCGCCGCCCGACTGGGCCGTGCCGATGCTGGCCGCCGCCGAACGCGCGGCGCGCGCGGGGCGGGCGGCGTTCATCGCCAATACGCCGGCGTTGAACCGCCGCTTCACCGGATACGACCTTGACCGTGCCTGTGCGGGCAAGGATTTCGAGTGGTGGCGGCTGTTTCTCGGAGCCGAAGGCACGCTGGGCCTGATCAGCCGCATCCGTGTGAAACTGCGCCGGATCGAGCGGGAAAAGCGCCTTCTGGTCGTCGGGTTCGACAGTTTCGGCACCGCACTTGCGGCCGCAACGCCGCTTCTGGCGGCCGAGCCGACGGCGGTCGAGGTGATGGACGAACGCGTGCAGGCACTGGCCGAAGGGGCGGGCATCTTGACCCGTCTGCCGCAGCCTCTGCAATCGGTGGCGGGGCAGCGCATCGCCTATGTCTTCGTGGAGTTCAACGGCGATGATGCGGCTGTGCTGGCGACCCGTATCGGACAGGCGCGTGCCATCGTGGCCACCCTGCCGGGGGCGGGCGCGATCCACATGGCAGCCGATCTGGCCGAGATTCGCGAGCTTTGGGCGATCCGTTCGGCGGGCGTCGGCCTTCTTGGCAAGGTAGACGGCTCCTCGCGACCCGTCGCCTTTGTGGAGGATTGCGTCGTCCCGCCCCAGAACCTTCCCGCCTTCGTCGAGGAGTTCCTCGATGTTCTAACCCGTCACGATCTGGGCTTCGGCATCTATGGCCACGTCGACGTCGGCTGTCTGCACATCCGCCCTGCGCTGGACATCGACACAGAGGCCGACCGCGCCAAGCTCGTTTCGGTCTCGGATGCCGTGTTCGATCTGACGCGCAAATACGGCGGCATCTTCTGGGGCGAGCACGGCAAAGGGGTACGCGGCGCGTATCTGAAAGACTGGATCGGGGCCGAGGCCTATGCCGCCCTGCAAGGGGTCAAGGCGGCCTTCGACCCGCAGGGGCGCTTCAATCCCGGCAAGCTGGTCAGCCCGCGCGACGACATCATGGGCATCGCAACGACCCCCTTCCGCCCCTTCAATGCCCCTGAGGGCGACCCCCTGACCCGCGCCTTCCGCTGCAACGGCAATGCGCAATGCCTGTCCTATTCTGAGAAAACGCCGATGTGCCCCTCGTTCAAGGCCACGGCGGATCTACGCCACAGCCCCAAGGGCCGCGCGGACGCGCTACGCCAATGGCACAAGACGCGGGATGCGGCGCTGGAGCCGGACCTGCTGGAGGCGCTAGATGGCTGCCTCGGGTGCAAGGCCTGCGCGTCGAGCTGTCCGGTGCAGGTGGATATTCCGACGATGCGATCGGCCTTCTATGCCGACTACTACTGCCGCCATCGCCGTGCCTTCGCCGATCGTTTGGTGCTGCTGGCGGAACGGTTCAGCCCCGCGATCCTTCGTGCCGCGCCGCTGCTGCGTCCGTTCTGGCCGTTGATGGCGCGGATCGGTGGCGGGCTGACTGGAACAATCGACATGCCGGATCGGATGGGCGGTCCCGCGCCGCAAGCGTTGCGCCTTACGACGGATATGCCTGAGCGGACCGTGATTCTGGTGAACGACTGGTTCACAGCGCTGTTCGACCCCGACCTGATGCGCGACATGGTGGCGGGGCTGAGCGCACTTGGATACGTACCGCGGGTTCTCGACATGATGCCGGCTGGAAAATCTGCACAATCTTTTGGCGATATGGATGGCTTCTACATGATGGGCACCCGTCTTGTCGCACATTTGAAGAAGGCTGCTGCGAGCGGACTACCGCTGGTCGGGATGGACCCCGCCTTTGTCATGCAGCTTCGGCAGGATTATCCCAAAGCAGGACTGACTCCACCCAGCGTCCTTTTGGCGCAAGAGTTTCTTGCGGCCGAGGCGGCGGCGGGACGTATAACAGCGCGCGGTG
Source organism: Paracoccus sp. Arc7-R13 (assembly GCF_004010775.1). NCBI lineage: Bacteria > Pseudomonadati > Pseudomonadota > Alphaproteobacteria > Rhodobacterales > Paracoccaceae > Paracoccus > Paracoccus sp. Arc7-R13. Next base: position 8,851 of record NZ_CP034817.1, read on the forward strand.
TGCAGGGCAGCACGGTTACGCTGATGCCACATTGCACCGAAACGACTGGATTGCCCCAAGCAGCCGCCCTTTGGCAGGAAGTGTTCGCCACGATTGGAATCGCCGCTACCGCTCCCGCAGTTGGGTGTTGCGGAATGGCCGGGTTGTTCGGTCACCAGAAGCGTCACCAAGGTGTGTCAAAAAAGCTGTTCAACCTGTCGTGGAGAAAACATGTCGAAGGCGGTGCTCTGGTGGCCGCGACGGGTTTCTCTTGCCGCTGTCAAGGCGAGAGGTTGTCTTCTCAGAAGCTTCGCCATCCGCTCGGGGTGATTGCAGATGCGTTGAAAGAGGCGACGTACTAACGCATGGCCATGGCGTAGCGCGGTCGCGGCGTCTTTCGATCTGGATGTAACATGAAAAGCAAAGGAAATCTTTGGAACGCGTCGAGCACGGTCGAGTGCACGGCGGGACCCTTGGCCGAAGACAGAACGGTCGATCTTGTGGTCGTTGGGGGCGGATTCACGGGCAACTCCGCCGCGGTTGAAGCGTCGCGTCGCGGAGCCAGCGTCGCGGTTCTTGAGGCGGAGACCATCGGCCACGGCGGATCCGGCCGGAATGTCGGGCTGATCAATGCGGGCCTGTGGGTTCCGCCCGAGGAGGTGATCCGCACCATGGGCGACGCCGCGGGTCACAAGCTGATGGCGGCGCTGGCCGAAGGGCCGTCCCGCGTCTGGCGCCTCATCGGCGATCTGGGCATCGCGTGCGAGGCTACCCCGAACGGGACGCTGCATCTCGCGCATTCGGCGGCCGGCGTCAGGGACCTGCAGGATCGCCATCGCCAGGGGCTTGCCATGGGCTGGCCGCTCAGTCTGCTCGACGCGACCGAAACGGCACGGCGCACCGGAAGCCGCAGCTTCTTCGGGGCCTTGTTCGATCCCCGAGCCGGCACGATCCAGCCGCTGTCCTATGCCCGTGGTCTGGCCCGCGCAGCCCGGGCGGCGGGTGCGCATCTTCATGATGGAACCAAGGTCACCTGCGTCCAGCGGCAGGGGGACATGTGGGTGGTGACCGCCAACGGACACACCGTGCGGGCGAAGTCCCTGCTGTTGGCGACGAACGCCTATTTCAACGGGATCGAGATGGGGTTCCGTCCGGAGATCGTCGCGGTCAGCTATTTCCAGCTGGCCACCGCCCCGATGCCGGCGCGGCTGCGCGACAGCATTCTTTCGGGGGCGAGGGCTGTTGGGACACGGCCGTCGTCATGTCCTCGTTCCGCATCGATCAGGCTGGTCGGATGATCGTGGGGGCGGTCGGCAACCTGGAGGGCCCGGGCCGTCCGGTTCATGCGGCCTGGGCGCGGCGGGCGCTGGCGCGCGTGTATCCGCAACTGGCCGACCTGCCGTTCGAGCATGACTGGCGCGGACGCATCGCGATGACCGGGGACCACATCCCGAAGATCGTGGCCTTCGGACCGAACGCCTATGCCTGCTTCGGCTATTCGGGCCGTGGCATCTCCCCCGGCACGGTCTTCGGCACACAGGCGGCCATCGCCCTTCTGGAAGGCGACGAACGCGTTCTGCCGATCGCCCCGATCGCCGCACATCACGAGCGGATGGTCCGCGCGAAGGAGGTCTATTACGAGACGGGCGCCGTGCTGGCCCATTCGGTGCGCCCCGCGCCGTTCCTTTGACGGAAGGCGGGCAGCTTGGCGACCAGCCACGCCCGTGACCAGTCCGACCGTCATCAGTACAGTAGGTTCGGCAGGAAGGTCAGCAGCAGCAGGAACGGCAGAAAGCTTTGTTGCCGCAACCTGCGTCAGCAGCAAGCCAAGGAGAGAGTCGTCCGAGATGGAGAGCAGCCCGCTACCAGAGCTTGCGGGATCTGCTCCAAGCTCCAGGATCAGGGAAAACATTGAGGCCAAGGCCACGATGAACATCAAACCCGCCGTCGTTATGGCCGCTTCGGCCAGAGGCGACCGCGGGTTGGAAAGGATGAAGGCGGGGCGATGCCCCCACGAACCGCTTCCCGATCGAGGTGTTGGTTAAGAGGCTTTAGAGTGGTGGCTGACGGAGACCTGTTCAAAACCGAACGGTTTTGAACAGGGGTGGGGGAGGGTGCTCAAAATGGGTATTGTGCGGGGGTTGTGAACATCTAAGATGTGAACGACCCTTCTGAACAGTTTTGGCCCATGTCCCGCACCTTCGCCTATGTCCGCGTCTCCACCATTCAGCAGACCATCGAGAACCAGGTGCAGGAGCTGGAGACGGCCAGCTTCACCATTCCGAAGCACCGGATCATTTCCGAGACCATCTCGGGCAGCGTGCCGGCGCAGCAGCGCCCGATGTTCGCACGCCTGATCGATCGACTGGAGCAGGGGGATGTGCTGGTGGTCACGAAGATGGACCGCCTTGGGCGTGACGCCATGGACGTGGCGCAGACCGTGACCCTTCTGGGCAAGATGCAGGTGCGTGTTCACTGTCTCGCCTTAGGCGGCAGTGACCTGACCAGTCCCGCCGGACAGTTCACCATGACCATCCTGAACGCCGTCGCACAGTTCGAGCGGGAGTTGCTGATCGAGCGGACCCATGCAGGCATGGCCCGCGCCCGGTCTCAGGGAAAGATCATCGGCCGCCCCTCTACGCTGTCGGAGGCTCAGAAGCAGAGCATCCGTGCCGAGCTTGATGCTGGGGTGACGGTTTCGGATTTGGCCCGTCGCTATGGATGCAGCCGCATGACGATCGCTCGGTGTCGCTAAAGCCCAATGTAGACGTTCACCTTGCAACATGGCAAGCGATACGATGGGACTTTTTAAGCATCGCAGTGTAGATGCCGGGACTGAACAACCAGTGTCGCCGGGATGCGCCGCATGATCAGCGCCCGTGCCAACAGGAACACTGCAATCCCGATCGTGGGGGAATGGGTGATGCCCCGCAGCCTGCGCATCGGATTTACGAAGATGGACATGTAATACATAAGCCGCTTAAATGAGTAGATATGCGGTCTGCATCGTATATTAGATATCTCGGATATTACCCACGATAAGCCGCCCCTCAGGGCATCACCAACTTTCGTGCGTTACTCAAGACTATTCAAACATTGCTAGTTGCTGAGGCTCCATCCAATATCCGCGCTAACGCTTTGCCGTTTCCCGTGTGATCAGAGCCGTGACGGCCTGGTTCTCGTCCTCGAACCAGGCCGTCCGGTAGAACCGGGCGACGTTCTTCGTAGGTTGGCGCTTTTCGGGTGGGTCTGCATGGCTCAGAGATGGTACTTGCGCGCAATTTCCAGGGCTTCGGCTTGTTCAGTGCCGATGTATCCCTTGGCGCTTTCGATTCTGGTACGAAGGATCGTCTGTAGTCACTCCGCTGTGTATTGTTCCCAAAGCCGCTCGATTAGTTGACCCTGAGTGATCCCAAGCCGTTCCGCCTCAGCCGCTATGGCTTCCCCTACCTTCGGGAAAACCTTTGGGTGGAGTTGCCAAGTGCGCGGGCTCGGCTTGCGGCCGGGCTTCTTTCGTGGCGTTCGATCAAGAAACCCCCTCGCCTCTCCCACTTCGTCCACGCGCCGAACCTCTTCGACGGTTGTATCTTTCGGGCGGGCCTTCAGTCCGGCCAGCCTATTTGAGTCGCTCATAGACAGCCTCCGCGAAACCTTGGGCGTTCGTGATAGCCATATCGACCTTGCCCCCCGTCACCATCTCCGGATCTTGCATCATCGCGGTCAGATCGAAGCCATAGGCGAAGATTTCAGAGAACGCTGCCCGCGCGACCAAAGAAGGTTCGATTACGTCGATCCCTGCTCCGCGTAGTTGCTCTTCGAGTTCTTTCTGGACTCGGCTTCTCACGGCCGCGCTCGTCTTGGTCAGAACGACCGCGTGGCGAATCTTGCGGCCGAGAGCTTCTTCTTCTTCCCGGACCAGCGCGAGTGCTTCCGAGCCTATCTCAGCATCAAGCGCGGTTGGCTGCATTGGCACGATCACCAGATCGGCCTGAGATATTGCCCGGCTGACGAGTTGCGAGGCGACGCCTTCGAGGTCCACGATAACGATCCTGCCATCCCCGTCTGCGCCCCGGATCGTCGGAACGATTTCAGCTCGGCCGATCTCGCTCAGGAGCGTGACACCCTTGGGAGTACCGTGGGACGCCCACCGGGTCAGCGATTTGTTCGGGTCGCAGTCCAGGACTGTGACCTCAGCGCCCATGCGGGCGAACTCAGACGCCAGAAGGACGGCGCATGTAGATTTTCCAACGCCCCCCTTGGGGCTTGCCATGACGATGACGGGCATTGCTCGAACCTGTCTGTTTATTTTACCGGATTTATATCTAGCACCGGTTTTATTTTCAACACCTGATAAGTTTCTCTTACCGGAAATGTATCAGCTACCGGAAATATATCAGTTACCGGATTTGCACCTCGCTTAGGGCCTGCCGCGTTTCTCGAACCACTTCCGGCAAAAGCCAACGAAAGCCCCATCCGCATCGCGCGGCGGTTCAAAAATCCAGTCTCGCCATTCGCGTTCGAGGTAATGCACGTCCCAGCCTGGCGCGACCTGCCGAGCACGTTCATAGGTGACCGACTTTAGGGGCGGAACACGCCCCTCGATCAGTGGAGCGGGAACCATCGTGCCGCGATTGGTGAAGATGATCATATCTGCAGCTTCATCAAAGGCGACGTTGTAGTCCGGCAAATGGTCATGCTGAACCAGCTGCTTGATCATCTGGCGGAACCGCTTCTCCGGGCTTTGTGAGCCGGTCTTGAGCAAAAGTTTCGGTAGGGTGATCCGCCAGGTTCTTTGCTGCCCGCAGTGCTTTCGAGCGATCTCGTACACGCGGCGTTCGATTGGCTTGCGCAGACGAAAATAGTCCCGGTGCAAGGTCAGGACCTCTTCTTTCCGGATCGCGTTGAACACCCAGTCCGACAACTTCACCTCACACCAAAGAAGGCGCCCGTCCAGCCCGTGCTTACGGCGTATCGAGGAGGCGTCAATCAGACCGAAGCCGTCGATCTGCTCCTCATCGCCACTCACAATGTTTGTCCTGATCCGTGTTCCTTCGAGGCGGTCCAGCGCATCGAGGAGGGATTGATATTCCCGACCGCTTGTTCCCCGGTTGGTGAAGATCAGCAGTTCCCGCGAGTTGATCCGAACGCGTGGCGACACCTGCTCACCCAGCTTCAGCTTCGCCATGATCTGACTGATGCAGTAGATCAGGATGTCCTTGTCATAAATCGTGGCGAGACCTTTGACACTTGGCGTAATTTCCAACCAGTTCTCGCCGTTCTTGTAGCGCTTAACTGTGGTCTCCGGCTTCTTGGAAAGGGAATAAAACGGGTGCTCCATGTGTTGCATCACGTCCTTCAAGACCGCATCCGCCACATCGCAGATGAACAGATCGTGCTGAGGATGACGATCAGGCAGCAGGGGATCGTTTGAATTCGTGTTTTCAGTTACCATGCGGGCATATTCGTGCTTTCAGTTACCCAAGTCAAGATTCGTGTTTTCAGTTACCATAAACAGGATTTTAGTTACCGATATTCGTGTTTTTAGTTACCTGCATTCCGCGTAGTGGTTTGTTTTCAATTGGAAAAATGCCTCTGCGAGCCAGCGTAACACTGAATCTAACACATATTTAACACCTACGAGGATCACGCGACCTGTGGATAAGTCGTCGTAACGGATCAGTGTCGAAGCCCTGGCTCCTGATGCTTCGGTCCATCCTCTGCATCAGAGAGCCGCTCAATCATGCCGCGACGGATGCCAGCATCGACATCAACGTCCACATGATCAAAGTAGGCCAGTGCCAGGCTAAGCTGTTGCTGCTGAGAAAGATGATCGCCAAGCACGTCTTCCAGTACTGTCTCGTCACCCTGTCTTAGGGCCACCAGCTGCTCCTCTGAAAGAGCGCCTTCGATCTCCGCCTGGAATGCCAAACGGTCGTCTCGGCTGGTGAAGGGCGGGTTCACTCGATCCTGTGCCAGGTGAGCAAGAGCTTTCTGAACATAGGGCAGGGCGCGAGCCTCGATCGCAATCCGTACCGGGTCTTTCCGTTTCGCCACCTTGCCATCCGCCATAGCATCCAAGGTCAGGTCCAGGGCCCGGTCGAACCGGACCTGCTCTTCGGTCATCGCTGTGCCGTCAGGAATGACCCGGTCATAGATGTCCACGATCTTATCGATCCGAGCTGGTGAACCCGCAGCGTCCTTGAGGACGCCAAGATCACCATCGAGAATTTTCCCTTCCAGGTCGGCATAGGCTTCGAGGGCAGCGTTTGCCTCGGCCCCCTTGTTAGCCAGTTCGAGGCTCGACACCAATCGCGACAGCGTTTCACGGGCTGCGTCGAGCTGGGTCTTATAGCTCTGCTGCAGTGACTGAAGAGACTGGATCATCGACTGCGCCGTGTTCAGCTTCGCGTCCATGTCGAGTTTTTCTTCCCGCATCTTCATCTGGTGGCCACGGAGCGCGTCTGTGGCGACTTCTGTGGCCCGGGCATGCCAGTCAGCATCGCTTTCCTTGCCACCGCGCAGGAGAGAGCCTCTGACGCGCTCAGGGAGGGCGACCGCGTCTTCACCGGACATGTAGGCCCCATAGACCCGCTGCACGCGCTCGTGCCGCGCTGTGGAGCCCTTGATGCCCCGCCGAAGGCCATGCTTCTCGCTGACCTTCTCCGCAAAGTCTGTCTGGAGATCGGAAAGAGCCTTCTTGTTCCCCACGAACGACCGGCAGTTCAGCTTACCCCTGTCATCGAGGGGGATGGTCATCACCGTCATGTGCGGGGTGGTCTCGTCGCGGTGGACCATCGCTGAGAGGACGTTTTCCTTGCCGTGCCGGTTCTCGATCCAGCCAAGCGCATCCCGGAAGTACGTGTCCTGCTCATCCCTGGTCATGGCTTTCATTTTCGCGGGCGAGCCACCGATGAAGTATTCCAGACCGTGCACGGCGTTCTTCCTGATCTTCTCGGGAGCCCGATCCTTCCACGCTGTCAGCACGTCCTTGCTGTTGTCGCCACCGACCAGGATCATGTTGTCGCTGGTCCTGTCGGGATCGGCATTCGGGGTCTCCCGCTCCCGGAAGCTATGCTGAAGGCTGGCCCCCATGTTGCCGAGCGTTTTGATCTTCGCAGTCCGCATGATGCCGAAGGATTTCCCCTCACCGTGAAGGCCCTGCATGCTGCCCCGGACCTTGGACCAGCCTTCATCAAGGAACTTGCGGGGTTCTGCGGACATGGGAGCTTCCGTTTGAAGGAAGTGAGTATGTGCACTCACTAGACAATTTGTTTCCGCGTCGCGCAACCCAATTGTCGTTCGCCCGCCAAAAGGCGGGAGAAACACATACTCACTTCCTTCAAACGGCCTGCCGTTCGGCAGGCAATTCCCCCAAAAAATTACGGGGGTGAAGGCAGACGGGCAGGGTTAGCAATGGCGTGAAATCTGGTCGTCTATTTTCGGCTGGAAACGCCGGTCAGGCGGTCCTGTGCTTGCCGCCCTGCCGTGCAGACCTAGCGCCGATGAAATCTTAGCATTCGCAGCAATTCCCGGATCGGGCCTCCGATACTCGGAGGTCTCCGGCCCGACCTGGATCAGCCGTCACCCCACAGCTCGTCCATGAACCCCTTCTGGTCGAAGTCGGGATCGACAGGCCCGATCTGGGCGGTAAGTCTGCGGGCTATCTTTCGGCGCGATGTTTTGAGCACGGGCAGCGGAACCTCGCAGACCTGTGTTGGTTCCCTGGGCATCTCAGGGCACCAGCCCCATGCGAACCGGCGATCAAGTTGCGATAGATCATCTTCGCCAAGCCAGCCCAGATAGCCGCAGGTCACGACCCGCTCGCTGTCGCAAAGCTCGTGGCCGGTCGTGAAAGAACGGCTGTCCGAGAATCCTGATCTGGGGGCCATCTGCTGGTCCAGATTTTTCACGGCGACGCTGCCCTCTGACGTCAGACCGATGCCCTCGAACTCTCTGGAAGGGAGGTGCCGGATTTCGACACGAATGCGCTCCGGTTGTGCGAGCCCTTCGGCAATCAGATGTAGGGCGGCGTCGATGTCGATATAGCCACGGCTGTTCAGTTGCATCAGGGCTTGTCCTGTCTCGGTGAGCCTGGTCAGGATCATTGAATGCTGAAGGGGCTGGCTCATGGGGCGTCTCCTCGGAGTTGGTCTGGAATACACTGAATTATCCATTTTTTAGATAATCTGAAAAGCAGATTACCGCTGACGCCCAAAGAGGTGGCGCAGCGACATGACGAAGACGATCAGAAGCACAGGTCATGTGGCTTTATGCGAGGCGCTGATCAACGCCCGGAAAGCGGCAGGTCTGACCCAGGCTGGAATAGCCGAGCGCCTTAAGTGCCATCAGTCTCTGGTTGCCAGGATCGAGAGTGGCGAGCGCCGGATTGATGTCGTTGAGCTGGTGGTCCTTGCCCGCGCGATCGGTGTCGTGCCGTCTGTGATCCTGGAACAGGTCGCGGATGCGACTGACCCAGATCACCGTATCTGACTTCATCTTCCCAAAAGTATCCTCGGGGGAGCGCCGCCAAGCGCGGGGGCAGACAGCCCCCAGATGATTTTTCAAGGTTAAATCTTTTGGCGTGGGTTGCAGGCAAAACGAAGGTGTAAATCACTCTTCCATCGAGTCTTTCGGCCTTCTAGCTGGCCGAAAGACTCCGCCTTCGCTATCCTCGGGGAAGGGTAAGCCGTGCTGATATCGGCATCTTTGCAATGGCGCGCCTCCCCTTTTCAAGGACGGTCCGGCAGTGGTTAGCGTAGCGTTGTTAAGCGGTTTTTATGGCCGGCTGACAAGGGTATCTGGTACCTAGGGTCAGGATTCATAACCAATAGATGACGAGAGCCGCGAGGGCGATGGCTGAGAGGAAGACCTTGGGGCATCGGTCATAGCGGGTCGCGACGCGCCTCCAGTCCTTGAGCCTGCCGAACATGATCTCGATGCGGTTACGCCGCTTGTATCTCCGCTTATCGTATTTGATCGCCGTCTTGCGTTTCTTCCGGCCTGGGATGCAGGCACGTATCCCCTTGTCCTGCAACGCTTCTCTGAACCAGTCAGCGTCATAGCCACGATCTCCGAGTAGCCATTTGACGTTTGGCAGGCCACTCAGCAGGGCCCGAGCGCCGATATAATCGCTGACCTGTCCAGCGGTGACGAACAGGTCGATCGGTCGCCCCTGACTGTCGCAGATGGCGTGCAGCTTGGTGTTCATACCGCCTTTGGTTCGACCGATCAGGCGACCACGCCCCCCTTTTTGGCGGCCATGCTGGTCGCCGTTCGATGGGCCTTGAGGTATGTTGCGTCGATCATCACGGTCGTTTTCTCGCCGTGTTCCGCCGCCAGCCCGGCCATCATCCGCGCGAAGATGCCCTTTTCGCTCCAACGCTTCCACCGGCTGTAGAGCGTCTTATGTGGGCCATACGCGGCGGGCGCATCGCGCCAACGCAAGCCATTGCGATTGATGAAAATAATCCCGCTCAGCACCCGTCTGTCATCAACCCGGGGCTTCCCGTGCGACCTGGGAAAGAAGGGAGCCAGGCGCGCCATCTGCGCGTCGGTCAGCCAGAAGAGATCGCTCATGTCACCGCTCCGTTTTCGGAGGCGTGAATCACGCAGCGCAACAGAAATCAATGCATCCTGACCCTTCTGTGTCTGGACTGCGCTAAACTGACCCCGTCACCGGCCCCGGCCAGGGCCGATGGCGGGGTGGTGCGCGACGTCTGACCCTTGTGGGATAACCACGCTTCTTAGCCTGTCGGCACCGCCTCTCTTCATCGTCTCGAACAGTTGATTGCGGCCTTTGCGGGACCGCGCACCAGAAGGAAGAGAGCATGGACAATCTATCACATGGCCACGTTATCGGCATAGACGTCAGCCGCGACTGGCTCGACGTTCATTGCCTCCCCGATGGACATCGATGCAGAATGCCAAACGCTCCGGCTGGTCATACTGCCGTGGCGGATCTTGCCCGCGACCGGGATGCCGTCGTCTGCTTTGAATCGACTGGTGGCCAGGAGTGGCAGCTCTGGGCGCATTTGGAGGCACAAGGTATTGTTGCCCGCCAGGTTCCACCCGCTCAGGTAAAGGCGTTTGCGCAAAGCCGTGGCACCCGCGCAAAGACCGACCGGATAGACGCCGAACTCATCGCTCGCTTCTTTGCTTTCCGCCCCGAAGCAGGCCGAAGCCTTCCTGCGGAAAAGCTTCGCTTTCTCAGGGCGTTGGCGTCGAAACGAGCCCAGTTGATCGAGATGCGCAAGCGACTGCTTGCCCAAATCCGTGCGCATCAGAAACTGGGAACCGCTGCAATGTTTGAGGACGTCGACACCGAGCTGACGCAACGGATCGACAGCCTGATCAAGGAGCTTGAAGACAGGATCATCCGGGCCATCGCGAGCGACGATCACCTGTCGGAAATGGCCACCGTTCTGCGTTCCATCCCGGGGATCGGCCCGGTTGCCAGCACAATGCTGATCGCCGAAATGCCCGAGATTGGCACAATCACCGGTGAAGAAGCGGCAGCACTCACCGGGCTAGCCCCGGTTGCGCATGACAGCGGAACCCTTCGCGGGAAACGGGCGATCGCCGGTGGTCGCCGTGCCCTCCGACACGTGATGTTCCAAGCGGCCCTAGTTGCGTCACACCACAACCCCCACCTGAGATCCTTCGCAGATCGACTTCGCAAGGCAGGTAAACCGCACAAGGTCATCATCACCGCCGTCGCCAGAAAGCTGGTCACCATCGCGAATGCAGTGTGCAAAAGCCGTCAGAAATGGGCAGACCATCCGACCTGACAGATACAGTTGCTAGGGTCTTGGAATCTTCCGGTCAATTTCCTTTAGATCGGCGTGGGCCTGTCGAAGCCTGTCCGTCAGGGCGTGTATGCGAGCATCAATCTCTTTCGTTCCGGCGAAAGGCAGTTGGTGAGCCAGTTCGGCCTCGATCCCCCAAATAGTTTGTTTGAGAGTTGTAGTCTGGGCAGCAAGATCGGTCATAGACTGGTTCTCGTGAAAAGGAGGCAGGCTTCGGCAATCTAGAAGAATCCGCCCTACCGACTTTGGCGCAGGAAATCCAAAAGAAGCGCCAAAGGCCGCCCGGGTGTCTGAAGTGGAGCCCAGACCAAGTAATACTGGCCCTTTGCAACCGTGTATTCCGGCCATGCGGGCCTCAGCCGGTCTTCGGTGAAATACCGTTCCGCAAGATGATCGGGCAGAAGGGCTATGCCGAATCCCAACGCGGCGGCCTCGGCCATGGCTGCGAATTGGTCAAACAACATCCCGCGCAGATGAACGGCGCAAAGGCCGTGTCGTTCGAACCACTCCTCCCAAGCACCGGGACGGTTTTGCAGATGCAGCAGGGGCTTGGACAGCAGGCCCGCCACCCCCTCGCCTTGGGGAAGAAGGTCGGGATGGCAGCAGGGGATCAGTCGCTCCGTCGCGAGCGGCATGTAGGCCATGCCCGTCCAATCCTTCTCTCCGAAATGGATCGCGGCGTCGAACCCCTCACTCGCAAGGTCGAAGGGGGCGAGGCGGGTCGACAGGTTCACCGTGATTTCGGGATGAAGCTGGGCGAAATCGCGCAGCCGGGGGACCAGCCAGTGCATCCCGAAGGTGGGGCGGATGGCGAGGTTCAGGCTGGCCTGCGATCCGGCGGCCCGCAGCTTCAGGCTGGCCCGCGCCAGATCCTGAAGGCAACCGCGGGCCGAACGGGCATAGTCGACGCCGCTTTGGGTCAGCGACAACCCCTTGCCCTTGCGCCGGAACAGCTCCACCCCGAGCTGGTCCTGAAGGATCCGCAGCTGCCGGCTGACGGCAGAATGCGTCAGCGCAAGATCTTCGGCCGCAGCCCCGACGGATCCTACACGCTCCACCGCCTCGAGCGCGAGAAGAGACTGGATGGAGGGAAGGAACCGGCGCGGCGCGATCATGTGAGTTTCCCTTCAGTTACCGTGAGAAAACGTCGTTTCTTCTAGATCGTCGGCTGGGTGTAGGCTGAGGCCGATGCAATAGGCATGGCCATGGCGTAGCGCGGTCGCGGCGTCTTTCGATCTGGATGTAACATGAAAAGCAAAGGAAATCTTTGGAACGCGTCGAGCACGGTCGAGTGCACGGCGGGACCCTTGGCCGAAGACAGAACGGTCGATCTTGTGGTCGTTGGGGGCGGATTCACGGGCAACTCCGCCGCGGTTGAAGCGTCGCGTCGCGGAGCCAGCGTCGCGGTTCTTGAGGCGGAGACCATCGGCCACGGCGGATCCGGCCGGAATGTCGGGCTGATCAATGCGGGCCTGTGGGTTCCGCCCGAGGAGGTGATCCGCACCATGGGCGACGCCGCGGGTCACAAGCTGATGGCGGCGCTGGCCGAAGGGCCGTCCCGCGTCTGGCGCCTCATCGGCGATCTGGGCATCGCGTGCGAGGCTACCCCGAACGGGACGCTGCATCTCGCGCATTCGGCGGCCGGCGTCAGGGACCTGCAGGATCGCCATCGCCAGGGGCTTGCCATGGGCTGGCCGCTCAGTCTGCTCGACGCGACCGAAACGGCACGGCGCACCGGAAGCCGCAGCTTCTTCGGGGCCTTGTTCGATCCCCGAGCCGGCACGATCCAGCCGCTGTCCTATGCCCGTGGTCTGGCCCGCGCAGCCCGGGCGGCGGGTGCGCATCTTCATGATGGAACCAAGGTCACCTGCGTCCAGCGGCAGGGGGACATGTGGGTGGTGACCGCCAACGGACACACCGTGCGGGCGAAGTCCCTGCTGTTGGCGACGAACGCCTATTTCAACGGGATCGAGATGGGGTTCCGTCCGGAGATCGTCGCGGTCAGCTATTTCCAGCTGGCCACCGCCCCGATGCCGGCGCGGCTGCGCGACAGCATTCTTTCGGGGGGCGAGGGCTGTTGGGACACGGCCGTCGTCATGTCCTCGTTCCGCATCGATCAGGCTGGTCGGATGATCGTGGGGGCGGTCGGCAACCTGGAGGGCCCGGGCCGTCCGGTTCATGCGGCCTGGGCGCGGCGGGCGCTGGCGCGCGTGTATCCGCAACTGGCCGACCTGCCGTTCGAGCATGACTGGCGCGGACGCATCGCGATGACCGGGGACCACATCCCGAAGATCGTGGCCTTCGGACCGAACGCCTATGCCTGCTTCGGCTATTCGGGCCGTGGCATCTCCCCCGGCACGGTCTTCGGCACACAGGCGGCCATCGCCCTTCTGGAAGGCGACGAACGCGTTCTGCCGATCGCCCCGATCGCCGCACATCACGAGCGGATGGTCCGCGCGAAGGAGGTCTATTACGAGACGGGCGCCGTGCTGGCCCATTCGGTGCGCCCCGCGCCGTTCCTTTGACGGAAAGAGGCGCAGGGGCGGCGGCTTGCCGCCCCTGAGACATGTCGTGCCGGTCATCGGTACAGCAGGTTCGGCAGGAAGGTCACCAGCGGCGGCACGAAGGTCAGCAGCAGCAGAACGCCGATTAGGGCCAGCAGGAACGGCAGGAAGCTCTTCGTGAAATCCTCGACCGAGCAGCGGGTGATGGAGCACACGGTGAACATCACTGTTCCCACCGGCGGCGTCAGGGACCCGATGGCCGTGTTGAATACGAGGACGACGCCCAGGTGAACCGGGTCGATCCCCAGAGTCGCCGCGACCTGCGTGAGCAGCGGGCCGAGGATCACGATGATCGCCAGCCCGTCGAACACCATCCCAAGGATCAGCAGGGCAATATTCACGACCAGCAGGACAATGAGCGGGTTGTCCGAGATGGCAAGCAGTCCGCCGATCAGAACCTGCGGGATCTGCTCCAGGCTCAGGATCAAGGAAAATACCGAGGCGGACGCCACGATGAACATCACTCCCGCCGTGGTCATGGTCGCTTCAGCCAGAAGCGACGACATGTCTGACGGCTTTATGCCACGATAGACAAGCGTTCCGACCAGAAAGGCATAGGCCGCGGCAACCGCGCCCAGCTCCGTCGGGGTGAACCAGCCGCCGCGCAGCCCGAACAGCAGCATCACCGGCATCGCTAGCGCCCAAAGCGCCGCCCGTCCGTTTAAGAGCACCTCCCCCGGGCCGGCGCGCGTCTTTCGGGCGGGGGCAAGGTTCATCCTGATCGCGGTCCAGCGCACGGTCAGCATGAGCGCCGTTGCGATGATGAAGGCGGGTATGATCCCCCCAACGAACAGCTTTCCGATCGAGGTATCTGTCAGAAGGCCGTAGATGATCAGCGCGATGGACGGCGGCATTACCGGCGCGATCAGCGACGACGCGGCCGAGATGACCGAGCCATAGGCATTGGAATAGCCCCGCTTGCGCATGACCGGAACGATCGTGCGGGCGTCGATCGCGGCATCGGCGTTGGCTGACCCGGACATGGCCCCCATGAAGACCGAGTTCAGCACCGCGATCTGGGCGAGCCCACCGCGCCAGTGACCGACCAGCGTCTCGCAGAAGGCGTAGAGCCGGTCTGCGATGCCGCCCCGCGCCATGGCCGCTCCGGCGACCACGAAAAGCGGAATTGCCAGCAGCGGGAAACTTTCCAGCCCCGAGGACATCCTCTGCGCGACGATGCTCGCTGTCATCGGATTCTGCGCGAAATACGCCACGGTGGCACCCAGCATCACGAAGCCGACCGGCAGGCCGAGCAGCAGGAGCGCCGCGAATGCGACGGCGGAAAGTATCATGGGCGACGCTCCTTCAGTCGGGTGGCGATCTCGACAACTCGGGCAAGGATCACCAGCGCCATGCCCACGGCCAGAAACGCCGCGAGGATCCACTTGGGCCAGCCAAGCGCCAGAAACTTGGTGAAGCGCGCCGTCGCCATCTGCGCATGGGCCGCATGGATGGTCGCGGCGGCAATTGCGATGACGCAGAGGTCCGCGGCGGTTTCGACCACCCGCCGGTTCCGGGGCGACAGCCGGTCGGTGAGGATGGAGACGCCGACCATCTGGCCCTGCAGCGACGCGCCGGCCAGCCCCAGCCAGACGGAGCCGATCAGCAGGATGACGGCCATCTCCTGCGCCCAAGAAATGGAGGTGGCGAACAGATTGCGCGCAAGTACATCTGCCAGTACGATCAGCACTAAGGCCGCAATCATGGCGGACGGAAGCCCCACCCCCGCAAGGGTGATGATCTTTCGCAGCGGATTCATGGACAGATCTCTCTCATCAGGGGCGGGGATTCGATCATTCGCCGATGGCGGCCGCACGGACTTGGTCGTCGAGCCCTTCGGGCCAGTCGGGGAAGCTCGAGTAGAATCCCTGCGTGGCGGCCCGATAGGCCTCGACGTCGGCCTCGTGGAAGGTCACGCCCTTAGCTTCGAATTCTGCCCTGATCTCGGCTTCCAGTTCGGCCGAAGTCTTGGCAAGCTCCTGTCCGCCTGTGCGGAACTCCTCCAGCAGGATGGCGCGATCCCCTTCGTTCAGGGACTGGAAGACGCTCTCGCTCATCACCCAGCCGGTGAAGAGGTTGAAGTGGCCTGTCAGGGTGATCTCCTTGGCGACCTCGTACCAACCGGAGGCCCGCAGCCCGGTCAGCGGGCTTTCCGCGGCAGTCACCACCCCTTGCGACAGGGCGGAATAGACTTCGGCAGCCTCCACCGAGGTCGGGATGACACCCAGCGGCTGGAAGGTCTTCATCCACGTCTCGACCGAGGGGACGCGCATGCGAACGCCGCGCAGATCCTCGGGTGCGGGATAGGCGGCAGTCCCGATCATGTGCCGCGGCCCGTCGAACCAGTTCAGGGCCACGACCCGAAGGCCGGCGGTTTCGGCCAGACGGTCGTAGAAGCCCTGCATCAGGGACGAATTCGCGAGCCGCTCCGCCTCCACGTTGTCGGCGACGACGAAGGGCCCCTCGACGACTGCAAGCTCCGGCACGCCGAAGCCCGCCAGGAACGACGCGGAGGTGAAGGTCATCATCGGCAGGCCCTGACTTGCCTGCTCGATGGAATCGGTGGTGGAGCCGAGCTGCCCGGAGGGGAAGCCCTGGAAGGCCACTCGGCCGTCGGTGCGTTCGGTGACGCGTTCGGCGACGGCCATCACGCCCTTCCAGCTTTGGCTTGTGGGCGCGTTCACCGTGGCGATCCGGATCGTGGCCTCCTGCGCGGCGGCGAAACCAGATATCAAGGTCACTGCGGCCATGACGGCCGCCGCCAGTCCGGCGCGGGGGGGTGAAATGTACATGGGGGTCCTCCTGTGGGCTGTTGGGGGCTTTTCAGGGCAGTCGATCTGCGTCGGCTTGCCGTGGGTTTGATGCCGGACGCTATCCGGCCATCATGCCGGGCGGCGGGGCAGGGGTGGTGGTGGCGTAGATCTCGTCGATGGTCATCATTCGCGTGAGGTCGATGTCCATCGGGACGCCGTGGCCGAAGGCGCCGGGCGACAGACACGTCTCGGCCGCGGCAAGGGCGGCCTCCTTCATGAGCTGGGGCGGAGCTTCCTCGCGCAGCAGCCCGACGAGAACCCGCGCGATGAAGGTGTCGCCGGCGCCGAGGGTGTCGATCGGGACGACCTTCTCCCCGCCCGCCTCATGAACCCTGTCGGGCCCCATCAACAGGGCCCCGTTTTCACCCCGGGTGACGACGGCCCATGTCGCGCCATGCGACAGCGCAGTCCGGGCCAGCGCGGCGGCGGCTTCGCGATCAAGATCGCCACCCGAGAAGGCGGCCAGGAAGCAGTGCGGCGCAACGGCCGCGATCTTCATTTCGCCGTGCATCGTTGCAAAGTCGTAGGAAACCCTGGTCAGCGTCGCGATCTTGCCCAGCCACGCGTCGATATGGCTGGACCGGCCAGTGTGAACGGCATCCGCCGTCGCCATCCAGGCAAGATCGGCATCTGAGGGGGGAACGATCGACACACCCAGATTGGCGCCGACGAAAACCCGGTCGCCGTTTTCGGTGGCGATGACGCAATAGGCCGTCTCGCCGGGAAGAAGGCGCAGGAGGGAGGTGTCGACTCCTTCGGCCCGAAGCGCGGCCCTGATGGCCCGGCCGGCCTCGTCATCGGCGACGGCCCCGGCATAGGCGGTCACCGCCCCGAACCGTCGCGCGAACACGGCGTGATTCACGCAGTTCCCACCCGGATACATGACGTTCCGGTCGCGGTAGCAGTCGACGACATTGTCGGCGAAAGCCAAAATTCTGGGAGGGTTCTTGGTCACGGCAGCCTCGACTTCAGCGGTTTATGTGAGAACGTTCGCAAAAGTGGTCCCAGCTTGTCAACTTGTCTTGACAGGGCGTCATCCAATTAAATACGTATTATGTCGTCATATAGAAAAGGTGATGGCCATGTCGCTTCCTGCCCGTTTCCACCCTGATGTCGCCGCCGCGCTTGCGGCGATCGATGCGCCCGCGCTGCGCCATGTGTTCTTTGTCGCCTGCGGGGGATCGCTGTCGATCATGCACCCGGCAAAGTTCCTGCTGGACCAGCATGGCAGCCTCGCCTCCGATGTCTACAACGCGGCCGAATTCATCGCCCGTGCGCCGAAGCTGCTTGGCCCGGACACGCTGGTCGTTCTCTGCTCCATGACGGGCACGACCAGGGAGACCACGGCAGCCGGGCGGTTCGCACGTGAAAAGGGCGCCGTCACGGTGGGTCTGACGGTGGAGCCGACCTCCCCCCTTGGCCAGAGCGTCGACTTCCCGGTGAAGTTCGAGGCCCCCTACACCACAGGTGTGCCGATCGATGCCAAGGACAGCAACTATTCGTGCATCTACCAACTCGTGATGGGTCTGGTCGCCGCGCGGGGCGAGGAAGACCTGACCAAGCAGCTGATCGACAGCCTTCACAACCTGCAGACGGTGATTGACCGCGCGCAGGACAGCTTCGCCCCCTTGTGGGATCGCTACGCCGAGCATTTCGCCAAGCAGGACGTGATCTACACCATGGCGTCCGGGGCCAGCTATGGCGCGGCCTATTCCTTCGCGATCTGCGTGCTCATGGAAATGCAGTGGATCAACAGCCAGGCCATCCATTCGAACGAGTTCTTCCACGGCCCGTTTGAGGTTCTGGACGACAAGCGCTGCTTCGTGCTGCTGAAGGGCTGCGACAGCACCCGCGCGCTGGACGAACGCGCCGAGGAGTTCCTGCAGCGCTTCGGTTCGTCCGAGAACATCCTGGTGCTGGACGCCGACGCTCTGGATCTTTCGGGCATCGATGACCGGTTCAAGGGGAACGTCGCGCCCCTGATCTTCTTCGACACGCTCTGGCGCTTCATCTACAAGGTGGCTGATTTCCGTCAGCAGGTCATGCTGGAAGGACGTCGTTACATGAAGAAGTTGTCCGACTACTGAGGTGCCCATGAAGCAAGACGGTCTTCCGCCGCTGTACGAGCAGGTCCGCCGCCGGATCCTGTCGGAGATCGAGGCTGGCCGTCTTGCCGAGGGCACCTTCCTGCCGCCCGAACCCGACCTGTGCGCGGCCTATGGCGTCAGCCGGATCACGCTGCGCCGCGCGGTGGGGGAGCTGTGCGGGGAAGGGCGCCTGATCCGCCAGCAGGGCCGCGGCACCCTTGTCGCCTCGCACAAGATCCAGCAGACCATCTCGCTTTCCGGTTTCTCCGATACGGTGGAAGGCATGGGGCGCAAGGCGGGCCATGTCATCCTGGGCCGGGAGGATCGGCCCCGGATGTCCGGAGCCGCCCTCCGGCTGGAGGCGGAACGTCCCGTCCGCTTCGACCGCCTGCTGGAGGTGGATGGACGGCCGATGACGATCGAGACGCTGTGGTTCGACGCGGCCCGCTTTCCCCGCGCGGTAGACCCCGTGGGCGCCGGCGGGTCCTTCTTCGCCGCCTTGCTGAACGGCCATGAGGTCGCGCCCGCAGGGGCCGATCGGCTTATCGATGTCGGATATGCCGATCAGCGCGAAGCCGCGATCTTGGACATTCCGGCTATCCAGCCGGTCTACCGCATCGAGAAGCTGGTTCTGGACGGGCAGGGCCGGCCACTGGCCCTCTCGCAACTGGTGACGCCCTGTCACCTTGTCACGTTGAGCCTGCGCATCTGAGGTGACGCAGCTTCTGAAAGGAACGTCATGAAGGTATTCGACGCCGCTGCGGTTCATGCCGCGTTGCCTTGGTCCAATCTGATCCTGTCCTTGGCCGAGGCGCATCGCGGCCCGATGCCCGTGTCGGACGTGGTCGTCCAGGGCGATCCCGCCGGGGGGAGCGACCAGTTCATCACGCTTCCGGGCTGGGTGCCGGGCGGGCCGGTCGCGGTGAAGATGGTCGGCGTGTTTTCCGGCAACGAACGCCTTTCGCCACCACAGCCCAACGTGCAGGGTCTGGTGGCCATGTTCGACGGCAAGACGGGCGCGCCTCTTCTGGTCGCGGACGGCGCGGCCATGACCGCGCGCAAGACCGCCGGTGACTCGGCCCTCGGCGCGGCCATGCTTGCACGAGACGATGCGGAGATGCTTCTGATCGTGGGGGCGGGCGCGCTGGCACCGCATTTTGCCGAGGCGCATCTGGCGGCCGTTCCGTCGCTGCGCCGCGTGGCGATCTGGAACCGCACCGCCCTCAAGGCCGAGGCCGTGGCCGCCCATCTGCGCGCCCTCGGGATCGACGCCACCGCAGTCCGGGATCTGGACGCGGCCGTGGCCGGTGCGGACGTGATCAGTTGCGTCACGATGTCGGATCAGGCGCTCGTGAAGGGCTCGCTCCTGAAGCCGGGGGCGCATCTGGATCTGGTGGGCGCCTACATGACCTCTCTTCGCGAAGCCGACGATGCCGCGCTGCTGCGCGGACGCATCTTCGTCGACACGCGGCAGGGGATGCAGAACACCGGGGATCTTGGGCAGGCACTGGCATCGGGCCTGATCGGGCCTGATCGAATCATCGCAGACCACTTCGATCTGGCCCAGGGCCGCTGTGCCGGACGCCGGTCGGCTGAAGAAATCACCGTCTTCAAGAATGTGGGGGGTGCGCATCTGGATGTCTTCACCGCCATCGCGTTGAGCAGGGCCGGATATGGTGCGGACCACTTTGCGGATGCGACCGGCCACGTGGGACCGTAAGAACGACAGGGCGGCGGACAGCGGGCGGGAAAAGGGACACAGGTGGCATTAAGATCCAGGGCGACGATTGCCGATGTTGCACGACTTGCGGGTGTATCGACCGCGACGGCCGGACGGGTGCTGGGCGGCTACGGCTCCTCGCGCGAGGAGACGCGCGAGCAGGTGGAACGCGCGGCCCGGAAGTTAGGCTACAGGGCGAATGCGCTGGCGCGCAGCCTGATCACCGGGCAGACGCGGACGATAGGTGTCGTAGCCGGCGACATCCAGAACCCCTTCTATGCCTCGATCCTGCGCGGCATCGCCGATGTGGTGGAGACGGAAGATTTCGGCCTCCTGATCATGAACAGCGACGAGAACGTCGAGAAGGAGGTTCGCGCTGTAAATCTTCTGCTGGAAAAGCAGGTGGACGGCTTGATCGTTTCCCCCTGCGACACGCGGAATGCCCGTCATCTGCGCGATCTTCATGCATCGGGCGTTCCCCTTGTTCTTCTGGACCGCGCCGTGGCGGGGCTGGATGTGGACCGGATCGCGACCGAAAACATCGGCACGGCCGAACGCGCCGTCGAGGTGCTGATCCGCGCCGGTCATCGACGGATCGGCGTCGTGGCCGAGCTTGTGGAGGAACAGGAGGGCGGAGTCGCGGGCTTCATCAGGCGCGGTCTGGCGGGCGATGTCCTGTCCACGGACACGCTTTATCCAAGTTGGCAACGGATACTGGGATATCTTCGCGCGCATCGGCAGGCGGGCCTTCCGGTCGATCCCGCTTTGGTTGGCCGGGTTGGAAGCTATTCGGCTGACGGAGCGCGGAAGATCGCCTCGGCGCTGCTGGACCGGAGGGACCGCCCCACGGCGCTGTTCGCAACCGACGGCACGATGTCTGAAGGGGTGATGAGGTCCATCGCCGCTTCGGACCTGCGGATCCCGGACGACCTTTCGTTGGTGTGCTTCGATGATCTGGAGTGGATGGGCTTTCTGTCACCAGGCATCACCACCTTTGCGCAGCCACGCCTTGCTATGGGTGCCGCAACCGCGACCATGCTTCTGGACCGCATTCGGGGAACCGAGATTCCAAGCCGTGCGGTGCTGATGGAGGGGGAGTTCCTTCTTCGGGGTTCGGTTTCTGCCCCGGGGGCCTGAAACGGACGGCCAAAAAACGCCCTCGAACCGCTTTCACGAATTCTTTGTACTTGACGACTTGGGCGCCGCCATGCTGGTTTTATGAGAACGCTCTCTCGGATCCTCGTCAGAAGGAACGAAGGTGGCGATGCAAGGGCTCCGGCCCGACTAACATGGAGGTTTACGATGCTTCGCACGATCCTGACGGCCACCGCTCTCGCCACTATCCTCGCCACCTCCGCGTTGGCCGATGTGATCCCGGCGCTGCATGATGCACTGCCCCAGACCTACAAGGACAACGGCATCAAGGCCGCAGTCTTCAACGACTGGGCCCCCGATGAATTCCTGGACTCCGACGGCCAGCTCAAGGGATGGAGCGTGGACATCGCCAAGGAGATGGAAACGCGCCTTGGCGTTCCCTTCACCTTCGAGGGCACCAGCTTCGACGCAATCATTCCCGGCCTGATGTCACGTCGGTTCGATGCGGGCTTCGCGTCGTTCGGCACCACACCCGAACGCCTTCAGGCCATCGACTTCGTCGCGCAGCGCAAGATCGGGACTGCCTTCGCATATCCGATGGACAGCGATCTGGACATCAGGGCGCCGGGGGATGTCTGCGGGCTGACGGTCGCCGTCCTCAACGGCTCGTGGGACCTGGACCTTCTGGAAAAGCTCAACGCGGCGGACTGCAAGGACGATCCGGTCGTGCTGCAGATGCACGGCACCCAGGCGCAGGCGGAACTGGCCGTCCGTTCACGCCGGGCGCAGGCCACGGTTACCGGATCCGTGAAGCTGGCCTACATGGCGAAACAAACGGGCGACCTGAAAGTGTCCGATCTTGTTCTGGCGCCGGTCAACAGCTGCATCGGCGTGCGCAAGGACGATCCCCTGGGACAGGTCATGGCCGATACGATCCAGAGCATGATCGACGACGGCACCTATCGCGAAATCATGGCCAAATGGGGCTTGGACGACGCGGGCATGCTGACGGCCGGCCTGCTGATCACGGAAGAACATCCCGACCTCTAAGTGCGGGCGCACGCGCGATCTCCTGCCTCTTTCCAACAAGGAACGACATGCCGATGCAGACGGACCCCCGCCCATCCATACATGACATCCGACCCATTGCGGCACCACGGATTAGCCAGTGGATCGGTGGCGCGGCGCTGGTGTCATGCGCGGTGATCTTCATCCAGGTTCTGGTGACGAACCAGAACCTGCAATGGAGCGTGGTCGGCCGATACCTGTTCGCGCCGCCCATCCTGTCAGGTCTGGGGATGACGCTTCTTCTGACCGCGCTGGCCATGGTTCTGGGCCTTGCCATCGGCATCGTCCTCGCGATCATGCGCCTGTCGGACAGCCGGGTCTTCCAGGCAGCAAGCTGGGGATGGATCTGGTTCTTCCGGGGGGTCCCGCCGCTGGTGCAGATGATCTTCTGGTACAACCTTGCGCTTCTTCTGCCGGAGATTTCCATCGGGATTCCCTTTGGCGGCCCGAAGCTCGTGGCGTGGAACACGAACGAGCTGATCTCACCCTTCAGCGCCGCCATCATGGGGCTGGCCTTCACCGAAAGCGCTTATGCCGCCGAGATGATACGCGCCGGCATACAGGCCGTCAGCGGGGGCCAGACGGAGGCGGCGGCAACCCTTGGGATGACGCGCGGCCAGACGCTGCGGCGGATCGTGCTGCCGCAGGCCCTGCGAGTCGTCATCCCACCCATCGGGAACGACACGATCTCCATGCTGAAGTTCACGTCCCTCGTGTCGGTGCTGGCCCTGCCGGACCTGCTTTATTCGGCGCAGATGGTCTATGCGCGGACCTATCAGACAGTGCCGCTGCTGATCGTCGCGACGATCTGGTATCTTGTCCTGACGACCCTGCTGACCGTGACGGAACACGCGGTGGAGCACAGGCTCAAATCCACCCGCCGGACGGGCACGCGCAAGGGCGGGATCCTGTCCTTCCGGCTGTTCGCCGGCCAGCGTGGAGAGGTGCTATGACCCTGCATCCGGTGAACCAGCCCCTGCTGAAGGTCGAACGGCTGCGAAAGGCCTATGGAACGCACGAAGTTCTGCGGGGCATCGACCTAGCCGTGAACCGCGGCGACGTCACCTGCATCGTGGGTCCGTCAGGATCGGGCAAAAGCACGCTGCTGCGCTGCCTGAACTATCTGGAAAAGCCGACGGGCGGGATCGTGTACCTGAACGGCGATCCGATCGGCGTGCGCTGGAAGGGTGCAAAGCTGTACGAGATGGCGTTCAACGAACTGGCGCGTCAACGGCAGCGGATGGGAATGGTTTTTCAGGGCTTTCACCTGTTCCCCCACAAGACCGCGCTGGAAAACGTCATCGAGGCGCCGATCCTGGTGAAGGGCATCCCGAGGGAGCAGGCGGTGGAGGAGGCCATGAAGCTTCTGGATCGCGTCGGCATGAAGGACCGTGCGGACTACTACCCGGCGCAGCTTTCCGGCGGCCAGCAGCAGCGCGCCGCCATCGCCCGGTCCCTTGCGATGAAGCCCGACGTGATGCTGTTCGACGAGCCGACCTCGGCGCTCGATCCCGAACTGGTGGGCGAGGTGCTGGCCGTGATGCAGCAGTTGGCAACGGACGGGATGACCATGGTGGTCGTGACGCACGAGATGGCCTTCGCCCGGGATGTCGCGGATCACCTGATCTTCATGGATGGCGGCGTCATCGTGGAACAAGGGCCTCCGGCCGACGTGCTCGGGCGGCCGCAACACGAACGGACGCGCGCGTTCCTTGCGCGTCACTAGGGGAATGGAAGATGGCTCTCGACACCCGCAACATCGGCGTGATGAACTTCCACTATGTGCGCCACACGCTGGACCGGTTTCTGGCGGATGCCTGCGACACCGGCGTTTCGCGGATCGAACTGTGGGGGGCCGCGCCGCATTTCTACATCGGTGACGAGACGCTGGCTTCGGCGCGGGCACTCGGCAACCGCACCCGCGCCATGGGGCTGGAAATGGTCGCGTTCACGCCGGAGCAGTGCATCTATCCGATCAACATCTCCGCCCGCGAGGAGGCGTTGCGGGATCGTTCCCTCCGCTACTTCCTCGAAAGTCTGGAGTTTGCCGTGGAACTCGGCGCCCCTGCGGTTCTGGTGACTGCGGGCGGCGGTTACCGCGACGAACCCGTCTCGGATGCTCTGCGGCGGTGCGAGGATTCCATGGGCCTGCTGTGCGACCGTGCCGAACGGC
>NZ_CP034818.1:0-24536 GCF_004010775.1 Paracoccus sp. Arc7-R13
ATGTCTAACCTACAATCTCTTGAAAAGGCCCCTAAAGGCCAATGGGTGCAGACTGAAAGAAAAGCCCACGAAGCTTGGGCAAAGCTAATTCGAAAAAGTCCTCTAGCAGCTCAAATTATGCATGTACTCACCGCGCGCGTAGATACGCATAATGCTGTAGTAATCAGCCAAAAGAACCTCGCGCGGCTGGTGGAAGGATCAGAACGTGGAGTCAGGGATGCTCTCAAGCTTCTAACTACTGATAACTGGCTAGAAATTCGTCAGATTGGTGGGCGCGGCACTGTTAATGCCCATATCATCAACGATCGTGTAGCTTGGTCTGGCAAGCGCGATGGTATCCGCTACAGCCTCTTTTCAGCTGCTGTAATCTTGTCTGATGACGAGCAGCCCGACGCGGCTCACTTGGATGCCCAAGAGCCTCTGCGACGACTGCCCAGCGTTTTTGCTGGAGAGCAGCAGCTTCCGTCAGGTGATGGCCTTCCCCCTGTTTCACAGCCTTTCTTTGATGGACTTGAACCTGATTTGCCTACCAAGATGGAAGAACGTTGATGCCGTTCTGCGTTCCAGAAAGAACGGTCATTTTGGTGCACCACGCAACTGGGGACGTCCGATGGCGGGCCTGACTCTTTCTCAAGCTTCCAGAGCATTAGGCAAAAGCAAATCCACCCTCAATAGAGCAATAAAAACTGGTCGTTTGAGCGCAACCAGAAACGAAGACGGAACATTTTCTATTAATCCTGCCGAACTCTATCGAGCGTTCCCTGAACCATCGCGGAACACTCTTCCGGAACGCCCTAAAGAACCGGATAGAACGACAGTTCCTGATGACTTGGGTAGCCGCATCAGCCTGTTGCAGCAGCTCCTTGAAAGAGAGCGTGAGGCTGTCGCAGATCTGAAAGAGGATCGTGATAGGTGGCGGCAACAAGCAACTAGTCTCCTTGCCAACCAGGAAGCGGCACCAGCTGCGCCCCCACTAGTTAAGCGTCATCGTTGGTGGCCATTCTGAGTTTCTACAAAACCTGGCTCAGATTGGGTGACCACTTCCAATGCAAACCTCTTGGCCTTGACCGAAGGAAGGAGGAGAGCAGCTGGACAAGAGACTGTTATGTCGCCGGGCCTGCAGAACGTAATAAACCGCTTTGTTTTATATAAGCGTTTGATTTTTAAAAAACTGTTTCGTCTCTTTTTCAAATTACTAGGCAATAATCAGGAGGATCAGAAGCTCTTTCAACACCAATAGCCCTATGAGTTGAATGAAAAATACATCAAGGCAGATATGGTAAGAGCTGATTCTTCTTTTTTTAATATTAAGTTGTGTTACCTTGATAGAGTCGCCAGATGTGCAAGGGCGGCTTTGGCAATTTGGGGGTTGCAATGGATGATATTGATCAGAACCAAGTTGAAGCTTTTGCTAAAGATCTAGGGCCTGAGTTGCAGTCTATGCTTGAAAGAAAAGGCATGGAAAGCTTTGAGCTTGAGAGCATCGTCCTTAAGAAGAAGGAAGATGTTAAAACCATGGGACTTCTTCCGGGCTGCGAGCTTAAATGTGAAGTAACCGGCTTCCCTCCTAGACTAGAATGTAGAGTTTTTTGTGGATAACTATTAATCTCTCGGAGAGTGTAAGATGGCTGACATTCTTGTTAATTCGGAGCAGTGGAACTCTATTTCTGAAAAGGAAAAAGAAAAGATAACGGAGGGATTGCGGCAAGTTGGTGCGCTTCGCTCAGAAGATCAGGTAAAAGGTGATCCTGCGGTAGTGCCTTTCGATGAGAACACGCAGCTTGCACCAATGTGGAATCCTATAAAGGATATCTGCAAAGCCCTATGTGATACTACTGCTGCGGCAGGTGCAGCGTGGTGCACTGCTAATACTGCCGGCGTCGGTTTGGCTGTCTGTTTGGCTGCTGCTGAAGTAGCGAGACATGAATGTAGAAATCGCTGCTAGGCTCCCAACTTATTGTTGGTAAAAGCCAGAACAGGACGTTTGCAGCGAGGAGCCCTGCGGACAGGAAGAATCTCGAGCACCAAACATAATCTCGGTGCGGTTGCGGTGTTTGTAGCAACGCCTGTCATAATAGATTGCCTTTGCCGCGAAACTTCCAAACAAAGATGCGATTCCTTATCTCTTTGTCTTTTAACGCATCCCGGAACCAGCCGGGGCGGCATAGCACCAGTCAGCTAGTCTGCCCCTGGTAAGCTGCACATCTGAGCCGCAGCGCCCATGTAGTAGCTGACTTCGCCCACCATCATGAGAAAGCGGATCGGGGGGCCTCCGGCCTCCCGTTCAACCTCCGGGCTGCGCTGCACCTGAGAAGCGGTGTTATGCGGGTAAAGACCTCGGCGCAGGGGATCGCGCCGACGTTGTGGGCAACTTCTATGTAGGTTCTTCATCAAAAGGAGATCAACCCTTTCACCCAATGCTCCAGAACCTAAGAGGTGTCTATTATAGGTGTGGATCACCCTCCACAAAACATCCCTGCTCGATCCTTTTGATCCTATTTCGACCAAACTTTTGACGGTTCCAGTGAAGCTGGACGAGCTGGCAGAAAGTATCGCTGCCAGCGAAGTTCGACAAAATAGTAGAGGATAATAGAAGCTACGATGCAGAGGAACGATGCTACTGTTCCAAGAAAAATCTGGGATGCAACTGGAAGATCCGAGGGAGCAAATTTTGACAAAAGTTGGATGATATAAGGATGTGAAAGATAGAGGGAGTAGGAGGCATTTCCAAACAGAACAAGCAGACCAATTAAGCGTGAGTATCCAGGATTGAAAGAGACAAAGGCTGATACAAACAGTGCTGCTGGCAATGCACCAATTAGCAGCCATGGAACACCAGGGATTAGTCGGAGCATAATATAGGAAACTACCGCTGCACCTGCATATACCATCGTTCTGTTCTTAAATAATTTTGGAAATTTTGCATAAATTAGGTATATACCTACGCCCAATGCAAACTCTATTATCAAAGGATTACTGTAAAATTGCCAGACTGTTCCTTCAAAAGGAAGAATTTGTCCTGCGACAACTAAAATTACCACCACCATTACAGGCGCAAGAGGAGACTTCCAACCAGCTAGCAAACAAGCCCCATAGATAGCATAAAAAAACATCTCGTAGTTCAACGTCCATCCCAGAAAGAGAAGAGGCTGAATCACACCGTTTGACTTATCATATGGAATGAAAAAAAGAGATTTAAATAGAGTTTCGAATGTAACGGTTGTGGAATTGAGAAGAGAAGGAACTATCAGACCTATTACCGCAATTCCTAAGGTTAGTATCCAGTAGAGTGGTACAACTCGCACGATACGACGAAGGCAGAAGTACCACGTGCCCCGTGCTGGGTCAGTCGTCATTGCAATAATAAAACCACTCAAAACAAAAAAAACGTCCACCCCTGCAGCACCAAAGGAAAATGGATTGGACTGATTACCAAATTCAATTTGGTAACCACTCCCGATATGAAACAAAACGACTGCGAATGCTGCAGCAAAGCGCAGGATCTGTAGTCCCAATAGCTTTCCATCGCGCAACTGTGCTTTCGCACTGTCAGGGACGTGAGGGTCAGCCGCAAATACTACGTTCAATTTAATTTTCCCAATTAATATCTTTACGAATACGCTGCTCAAGTTCAATTGCCATGCGAGCATGCGCTTTTGCGCTTGGATGCCAATCGCAACCTAAGTCTTCGGGGTCAGGCTGCCAGCCGAAGCGGATCATGGCTACGTTGTCGTCGCCCTCCAAGTGACGTTTCACAACGGCTGACTCTATTGCTACCACCGCTGCATTTTGATCCTCCGGTCGCAGCATTGGTCCCATTGTAGCGTAGATCATTGCATCCGGAGAAGTAGCTCGGACTTCCTTAAGAAGCGTTTCATACGCAGCAATAAAATCGTTCGGCCTGGCGCCGTCGGCAAAGTCGTTTGTTCCAAGATGCACCACCACAACCTCAGCTAGTGGTAAAGGCGCTGGAACTGAAGAAGAGGGCAGTAATTGGTAAAGAAGCTGCGTCATTGTCCGTTGTGTTTCGCCGTTATAGTTTCGAACAAGGCCTGCTCCTGAAACAGCAAGCGTAACAATATCCGCGTCTAGATTCCTGGCAGCAACTGCAGCGTAAGTTAAATATTGATTTTCAAATTCCGCCTCAAATCCACAATTGGTATCTGCACCTTCTACACCGTAGCCTGTTGAGATTGAGTCACCCAAAACAAGTATTTTCCTTCTATTTCTAATTGGAGACATAAAGCTGCCGTCAGTCCAAATTCTTGTGAGACTTATTTTACCAAATGCAGCCTCTGTTCGCTTAATTATGCGAACCACGTGATTTGATGGATTTTCACCATTAACAATAGAGTAAGTATGCTCACCTAATTGCGTGTCCAGCAGTCTTGGCTTCCCATCCACATCAACAATGATACTGTTATTACCGCTGTCGGATATCGTTACGTCGAGCTGTGTGCCTTCAAACCTGATCTCTATCAAGCTACCCGGCCACTCGGCAGTTATTTTACTTGGCTCACTATGAAATCGGCCCACAAGGCGGACGCGTTCACTTAGGATATCCTGAGCTTGGGTGGGCAAGGCCATAGCAAAAAGGGCAATGATAAGCCTTATTGATAAAGCAGGTCTATGACGCCAGATTCCCAAGTTATACAACGCTTTTCTTAACTTCGTTTCACTCACAAAAACCGCTCCACACTCTAGTAAAAAATGATGCCAAAGACGGCAAATTGATTGTCAAAGTAAACAATGGTTATTGCCGCATATAGCAAGCATTATAACTAGAGAAAATAGATCAAAACTGACTACATTTGCACATTCGCAGCTTGGCAAGGATGCTATCGGGGAATCGAAGTACCATTGTCTAGACCTACTTTGATCGAGGCTAGAATCTTCACATGGTGTGGGTAAACATTGGTTCCGTTGAGCGTCACAACTCTGACCAACATTGCCAGCCGGATGGCCTACCAGCCGTGATCGTGGCCGTCGTCACGCTCATGGGCCCGGCGCTCCTGCTCCTGCACTCGTTCCCGCGCCTCCCGCTCGTGGGCTTCGCGCTGCGCCTCCAGCCGGCGTTCGACCTCGAGATCGCGCGCTAGTCCCTCCGCAGCGACTGACGCGCCGGGGGCGGCAGCGGCGAAGAAGTCCCCCCAGGCATCGGCAGGCGCGACCCGCTCCACGACGCCGCGCACCTGTTCCGCCGCCCGTTCCGTGACGCGCTCCAGCCAAACACGGGCCTTGTCGGCCAGCTCCTGCGCCACCCGTGCCACCTCGACGGCCTGTTCCTTGATCTCCCGCCAGACCTGCACGGCCGCGACCTCGATGCCGCGCTCCTTGAGCTGCCACGCCCCGGCGGAAAGCTGCGGCAGGGGCTGACGGTCCAGCGAGACGGCCCGGACCGTCTCGCGCAGGGCCTCGGCCTCGTCGCCGCGCTCCCGGGCCTCCAGGGCGCGCTCCTGGGCCTCGACGCGCTGCACCTCCAGCGTCCGGTGATCCACGCGCTCATGAGTGCCACAGCGCTCCAGAGCGTGGTTGGTGTCCCGGGCCCAGGCCTCCCGCCAGCCCTCCAGCAGTTCCTTGGCGTTCCAGTCCCGGTTCTTGGTGGTGAACCCCTCGGGACCGATCTCCCGGGTGGTCAGCAGGATATGGGCATGGTGGTTGCGCTCGTCCCCCTCACGCCCGGGAGCGTGCAGGGCGATATCCGCCACCATCCCCCGGTCCACGAACTCGCGCTGGCAGAAGTCGCGGACCAGCTGCAGCCGCTGCGCGGCGTCAAGCTCGTGAGGAAGGGCTACCCTGACCTCGCGGGCGACCTGGCTGTTCTTGCGTGTCTCGGCCAGCTCCACTGCGTTCCACAGCGCCGCCCGGTCCTCCACCCAGGTCGGCGCATCCGCCGGCGCGAGGGTCTCGACGTGATCGACCCCGCCGCGGGCGCGGTAGTCGAAGGCGAGGCCGGTGCGCTGATCCACGATTAGCTCGGCGCTGCGATACGCCGCCGCCGCCGTGGCGCTGCGCCCGGCGGAGCGGGAGATCATCGTGGCCCTGAGATGATAGATCGCCATATCCGCGCGCGCTCTTGCCTGGGGTTCAAAGGGGAATGCAGTTGCCCCTTTGCCCACACAAACGCGCAGCGTTTGTATAAGTGGGCACTTCGTGTCTTGCACCCTACGCTCTGGACATCCAGACTTGCAACCATTGAGCGACCACAGGATTTTAAAATGCCCAGGACCATTGACCAGCAGATCGCCGAGGCACAGGCCAAGCTGAACCGCCTCAAGACCCGACAGAAGGCCAGCGACACCCGACGCAAGATCATCGTCGGCGCCATCGTCACCACTGAAGCTTTGAAGGACCCGAAGATCGCCAGATGGATGGCGGCCACCCTGCGCAAGAACGCCACCCGCGAGGTCGATCAGAAAGAGATCGCCGGGCTGCTGGCCGAGCTGGACGCGAAGGCGGGCACCGCATGAGTGCCGCCGCCAAATCCCCCGCCGAGCTGATTGCCGATCTGACCGACCAGGTGCGGCTCCTGCGCCAGGACGTCGGCAACCTCACGGCCACCGCGACCACCAAGGCTGAAGCCGCAAAGCTCATGGCCAAGATCGAAAAAGCGTCGGGAGAGGCATTCGCATACGCTCAGGAGGTCATCGATGCCTCGGAGCATCTGGGCAGGCGGATGCACCAGGATAGCGCCAGCGCCGCTCAGGTGGCCGCTGAGAGGGCCATCAAGGGGCTGGAACATGAGATCAGCGCCGCCGCCAACCACATGCGCCTGGAGAGCGTCAGGAGCAGCAAGGAGGCCCTGCATCGGTTTGGAGGGGGTCTTGCCGTCTTCGGAGGAATTGCGGCTCTGGGGGGCGTTCTTGGCATCGTGGCGCTGCTTCTCATCCAGGGACGCGGCGATGCACGGGAATTCGGAAAGCATCCGGAGGTGTTCTGTACGTCAGCCGGGGGCGAGATCGCCACCAACAGTGATGGCAGTCGCTTCTGTGGTATCTGGATCGATCCGCCAAAACAGACGGACTGATGGACGTCTCGAAGGGCTGTTGCAGTTGCAGGATCATCGAAGCTTGCACAGGTGACGGGCACCGCTCTCAACTCAGCTCCGCCAAACGTCGAAAGCAAATTTGACAGCAAGACAGAGGCAGTGAGAGGATCAAAAGGTCACAGAACCGTGAGAGATGTATGACACTTGCCAAAAAAGGAACCAAATCCGTCAAACTGCCAAAATCTTCGTTGGTCTATAAAAAACACAAGCAGGCCGAGCGGGCCGAGCAGGCCGAGGCAGAGCGACGCAAGGCTGAAGAAATCGAGCGGATAATCGAGGCCAAGGTCAACATGGCATTGCGCCGATTGCTGCACTGAGAGCAAAGGGCCGGTCCGACTCTTTCGGTCGCAAGGACGGAAGAATCGGAGCCAAATAATGGGCAGAAAGCGATCATGGCAGAAGTTATCGTGCTTAGGGACATTCACAGCAAAATGCACGTCTTCGAATGCCCGCCCTGGCGCGTGGTGAAGATGACGTCGACCTTTGATGGCACCAGCGTGGATCTGTCCAGTGGGGACGGGATCGCAACAGTTCGGGTCAGCGAGACACCGGAAGACCTCTCAATCCAGTTCACGGACGAAACGTTACCATTCCCGACGGGCCAAAATTAAAAGTCCCGTTTTTATCCTTTCGGGAACAGGAAATTGATCATGGCCCGCTCGGAACCACTGAAAGAATTTCTCCGCCCATCCGGATATGGAAAAACCGCCAAAGATGAGGTGTCCCTGGCGGTTACGGACTAGCTAACCTGGCTGATGATGCAGCCATCGCAAAGATGGATGCACCCGCCGTCATGTTTTTTAGGAACATGACGGCAACGATCAGGTTCACTCATATGACACAGATACCGCCACGCTTGGTCGAATTGGTCGACTGGATGAATGAAGCTCTGGATCGAGCACGCAAGAAGCGTGAGGGGCGCGAAGCATCCTTACAGGCGCAATCGCACTATCTGCCCATTCTGCCAGTGACCAAGATCAGACAGGACGAACTGCATACGGAGCTGGTGCGGGAGATTGAGGAAGATCTGAAACGATCTTAGGCCAATTCCAGCCTTTCTCTTTTCCGATGCAGAACAGTTGATATGGGCCAGTTGACCACTGGCCCAAAATTCTATGCAGTTTCAGATTTTAAGGTCGTCCGGCTCGGTCCCGGCCTGAATGGCCTCCCGAAACCAAGTCGGCTGCCGGCCCCGTCCTGACCAAGTCTGCTCCGGATTGCTGGGATTGCGGTATTTGGGCGCGAGCGCGGCGCGTTTCGTGGTTTTGACGTCCGCCAGCTCGGATAAAGAAAACCCGTATTCGCGGGCCTTTTCCTCAAGATCACGCCTGGCTTCCGCTTTGCGGCGATCATCATAATTGGCGATGGCCTTGTCGAGGTCCTTCTTAAGACGCTTCAGTTCGTCCAGGCTCATGGTATCAAAACTAAGATCAGGCATGGGTATCCTTGTTTTAGAGGTATCTCTTTCCCTATAATTATTGGTTGTAAAGATAAAGAGAACAAATAGACCTTAGCGAGTGGAATTTCCTGCTTCTTTTTCCTATCGGACATAATGTACAATTGCCTGATTAAAGCACAGTCCCAAACCGCCGGTAAACAAACGCTAGAAACAATAGCTGGATCTCAGTGGAGCGCTGACAGTTAGGACGGCGGGCCTCAGCATCGAAGATGGCCGTTCATGCACCGGTAAGGCGAAGGAAGAGGCCAGATGGTCCGCTCTGAATTGCTGGAGAAGCTGGTCCAGGCGCATCCGCATCTGCCCCGGCACGTGGTGGAATTGGCTCTCGAGGCCATCCTCAACGAGATCACCGCCCGTCTGGCGCAGGGCCACAGGGTCGAGTTGCGGAGATTCGGCAACTTCACCTGCAGAGTCCGAGAGGCCCGGATGGGTCGCAATCCCAGGACCGGTGAGCCGGTGTTCATGGAGACCAGGCAGATCCTGCATTTCAGAGCCGGCAGGCACATCTTGGATCGGCTCAACCGATCCACACTCCCCGGCTGATCCCTACATGCGCCTGAAGCCGTCAAAGGCCGTCAGCAGGCCCTCTACCGCTTCGGAGGGGGTCTGAGCCGTCTTCGGGGGAATTGCGGCTCTGGGGGCCGTTCTGGACATCGTGGCGATACACGGGAATTCAGGAAGTATCTGGGGCAAGCTAGCCACCGGAACCACGGACGTCGTTTCTCCGCCTTTGGGGTTGATCCCATGTCCTGGCCGATTGATCGAAGATCTCGAGGGGTCGTTGCAGTTGCAGGATATGGCCAATGTTAACCGAAATTGCATTTCGGCATCCGCGCTGTGTTCTGAACCTTCCTTCCGGAATCATTTTTGAGCCGCAGAGCGGGTCGGACGACCCACTCTGCACCTTGATCGCGCAGCAGGTTTGCGTATATACATAAACACATGTTGATGATCACCTGGGACGCGCCGAAGCGGCAGACCAACCTTGCCAAGCACGGCCTGGATTTTGCCGATCTCGACGAGGCGTTTTTTCTGGCCTCGGTGGTGGTCCCGGCAAAGGCGGGCCGGCACATGGCGATCGGGCGTCTCGCGGATGGCACCGTGGCGGTGGTCTTCGCGGCCTTGGGCACCCAAGGGGTGTCGGTGATCTCGATGCGCCCCGCCAGCGCCAGGGAACGGAGCCTGCTATGAGCAAGACCCATCTGACCGAAGACCAGATCCAGCGGATGATCGCCAGTGATCCGGACGCCCCGGAGGCCACAGCGGCGCAGCTCACTCAGGCCCGGCCCTTCACCGAGGCCTTCCCCGCCCTGTCCGACGCCATGCGCCGGAACATGGGCGGACGGCCCAAGGTCGAAAACCCCAAGGTTGCCGTCTCGCTGCGCCTCGATCAGGACGTGGTGGCCCGGTTCAAGGCCAGCGGGCCGGGCTGGCAGACCCGGATGAACCGTGCCCTGCGAGAGGCTGCCGGGCTCTGATTTCATCCGTTTCATTGCTTGCGAGCGGCAGGAAATGGCGCAGCACGAAGCGCGGTGCGTCATGGCAGGTCATTTCGAAAGTTCCTTCATGCCGCTGACATTCAGCAAGACTTCCGCCATGATTGGTCCGTGCGAGTTCAGGAAGCGGCGTCCAATTCCAGGCGGAGCGCTCTGTTCCCGTCCCCCTGTCCCGGCCCTGTAATCCTTTTGGAAAAATTCGGTCCGGGGCAGGCTGCGCCCTCAACGACAAAGGTAAAACTGGTATCTAAAGGCCCATGCAATTGTATTGTATAGAGTGAATGCACAAATATCTCCCTACCCGTAGCAAGGCTGCTTATCAGGCAAATACCTATGCAGTCTTAAAGTAGGTGGCACCTACTCATTGGCTCAGCGGGCGGCATTTTTCAAACTGCGATACGAGCGCGGCCAAACCTTCGTTCAGCATTTAATTTTTTTGATTTCCCATTTTGTTATCTGCATCCCCAAGGCAACAACATAGCGTGCAACGGGGCTATGCAGGTCTTGAGGGGGCACGGATGAATCCATCGCCGCATAAAGTGCAGTAGCGTCGGCGTATTCCGCTTCAGAGGTGATCTCGGGTGGCACAAGACCAAAAAAATGCCTGAATGCCACCTCAAGCTGTTTTTTGGAAACGGCGGCAGTGACAGCTTTCAGCTGACCTTCATAATTATCCATTTACCGGCTCTATTCTATATTAAAAATAAAGAGGACTTCAACCTACCTCATGATTGAGATGATGTCTGCTCTTTTAAGAGTTTCATGCATTATATCGAAAGATCTTCATAGCGAAGCGTCAGCAAGAATGAGGGCTATTAGGCTGAGAGACGGGATCACAATGGCGGCAATCAACGATATCGCTAAGTATGGATGAAATCATTCTTGGTCCTGGACACGACCCGCATGACCTCACAGAACTTGAGCGAGCCTGTTCATACTCTATCGCAAAAAAGGAAGATCCATGCTTCGCTCGCAATTGATTGAGAGGCTTGTTGAGACTCATCCGCATCTCCCTCGGTCCGTGATGGAAGCGGCCCTCAACGCAATTCTGAACGAGATTACTGACAGTCTTGCGAAAGGGTCGAGGATCGAGATCCGGGGGTTCGGCAGTTTCTTCGGCAGGGCCCGACAGGCCAGGACAGGCCGCGATCCCAGAACTGGTGAGGCTGTCCCGGTCTTCGCCAAACGGGTTCCTCGGTTCAGGGCCTCAAATCTTCTCCTCGAGCGGCTCAACCGCCCCACAACCCGTGGCTGATCCCCACCCCCCTGCGCGGTCCGACGCATAACACCTCATATCAAAAGTTCTACCCGTTTAGGTTGTACATGATGCCGGAACGTTCGGGGTTCGGTCCAATGGGGGACATCCGCGCCAGGCGCCGTCTCACCAGCAAATCCTTCCGCTGCTACCAGCACCTCGGTCTAGATTTGGGCCTTCCTTGGAGTAAGACTTGGTGCTCCTTGGGGATAACCCTTTCCCCTTCTTGCCTGATCATCCCCATTCCCGCGTGGTTCTCGCCAAGGCGTCCCGTGCCTGCCGAACGACATTTCAAAGTCGAAGTGCGCTGACAGGAAAAAACCGGGCCAGTCCGTGCCGGTCGGCGCTTGCTCCCTGGGGGCTGCTTCGCCCGACACGGCCCGTCCCGGTTCTTCCCTGTAGATCATTAGAAGGCGAAAAATTAGATTCTTGAATTTAAATGCTTTTTCACAGGTACCTGCATCATCCAGATGAGGCACCCCTGCATCACCCAGATGATGCAACCTGCCTCTCAAATTCTGAAAGCAATGTTGACTTTCTTTTATTGATTGCAGACTTTCATAATTTGAAAGCAGGGGAGGCATCCTGCATCAATAAAGAGGCTGGGACATGACAAAGCTGCCAGAGAGAAAGACGCGCGGAACTTGGGTCCAGACAGAGCGAGCCGCTCACGAAGAATGGGCTCAACTGATCATCCGTGCGCCCAAAGCAGCTGCAGTCATGCATATCCTCACTGCGCGCATGGGCGACAATAATGCAGTGGTGATTTCACAGCGAGAGCTACAGACGGCGACCGGGATCTCACGGCCCACTGTCCAGCGTGCGCTTGCCACCCTTCGCGACGAAAACTGGATTGAGGTTTGGCAAGTTGGCGAAAGTGGAACGGTAAATGCTTATGTAGTCAACGATCGTGTCGCTTGGCATGGTTCTCGGGACGGCATTCGCCGAAGCTTGTTCACGGCCACAGTTGCTGTTTCAGAAGCCGAGCAGAAGAACACAAGCCGAATTGGCGAGAGTACACCGCTACACCGCGTTCCTTCGGTGTTTCCAGGTGAAATGCAGCTACCCTCCGGCGAAGGCTTGCCGCCCGTTTCACAGCCGTTTTTTGATGGGATGGAGCCTGATCTGCCTGCTACGTTAGTTGAAAAATAGACAGCTCCCCATATTTGCGTGCAAAGATTTGCGCAGCCTGACAATGCAAAGGAACGCAAAGCCTAATGCAATACAGCGCAAACCAAGCTGCGGAAGCCACTGGCAAGAACGTAGCGACCATCACACGAGCTATAAAATCGGGGAAACTCTCGGCCACCAAGGACACATCTGGGGCTTGGCAGATTGATGGGGCCGAACTGTCCCGCGTCTACCCTTTGCGCGCGCAAAGCCTGCAAACCCCTACAATGCAAAAGGACGCAAATCCTCCTCAAAGGGATAACTTTACAGACGCCAATGCCTTGCGCGAGGAACTTGCGGCCCTGCGCGAACGTGACAAGCTGAAAGATACACTATTGGAGAACTACGTCGCCCAGATGGCCGATCTAAAAGAGGACCGGGACAAGTGGCGACAGCAGGCCAACAATCTCCTTGCTAATCAGGAGGCAAAACTAGTTGTGCCGGCCCCCGTAAAGCGCCGCCGCTGGTGGCCATTCTAGTACATTGGCAAGATGCACCTTGCCTCAGAGGCAGGGCCCGGCCTTGGCCGCAGGAGGCTCATCGAGGCGCAGAGCGTTGAGGGCCGTTCACCAGTGTCAGTTGCACGCGCCACAAGGAGATCGGGCATGATAAACACCCATCCTAAGCCCCTGCCGCCGCTGACTAGCGATGCCGAGGCGGAAGACTTCGTTGAGACGGCGGATCTGTCCGAGTATGACTTGTCAGGCTTCACGCCCATGCGCTTCAAGATCGAGCCAAAGCCGCCTTGCTGAATATGCGCCTTCCCGCTTCCCTCTTGGACGCGGCCAAGGCCAGGGCCAAACGGCATCCCCGACATCCGCTCTGTGCGGCTACTGCTGGAGACAGACGTGGCGCGGCCCAGATAAGGCCGGTGACGCGCTTCTTGTCGGGGAGGGGGCTTTGCAGCCGAGCGGGACGAACTCGTCAAACACACAACACAAAATCCGCTCGGCTGATGGGTGTGTAGTGCCCGAAGGTGACCTGTCCGGCAACTTGTCCAAATGGAAACGCATGGGTTTATCGAATGTAAGGTTTTGCAGTCCTGAGTTGTCTTAGTCCGGTCGGCGCAAAAGCCGGCCATAACCGTCGCTCCCGGCCCCCCGTTCAACCTCCGGGCTGCGCTCCGCTTGAGAAGCGGTGTTATGCGCCGCGCCAGGCAGGGGACGGGGATCAGCGCAGGGTTGTAGTTCCAAGGGCGGCAGAAGAGGGCTGTGCTAAGGTTGTTAGAGAACTCAAGATCTCTATTAAGCAGTTTACCATTCTTTCAAGTCATGAGCGGCTGCGCACTAACCGATCCCTCACCTTTTTAAATCCAAGCAGGACTTCAGAAGAAGAATCTGCTAAATTTACGCGGAATAAAATAGAAATTTATGCCTACGCTTACAATACAGGTTTAGACGCCTGAGAAAAATTAATAATATATTTCGGGTATCATCAAGCTAGGCATCAGAAGGTAAAGTTATCCATTATTTGAGTAGAACAGGGGACTGGAATGAGCCTTTTTGTAGATTCCATAGTAAAAACATGTGCTTCATTAATATGCGCGTTAAGCGTAAGCTTCATAACCTTTGATTTAGCATTTGCGCAATCGAAGGGAGGCATGCCTAGAAAACAAGAAAGAAATATGTACCTGAACTGTTTTTATCAAAGTGGAGGGCCAGTTTCAGGTGCACCTGCACGTTACAAAACTATACATCTATCACATAGGACTATTACAAAAAGATATCCAATTAGGGGAGGAAATATTAACTCAGACGATGGATGGGCGAAAGAAGATCAGGAAATAAAAATACGGTACACTGATGCTTTTGGCGGAATCATGTTTGAATTAGAAGGTTCGCACGGCGATGGCCCTAATAGTCCAGAAATGCCGATTCCTTACCGATATTATGACAAAGTCATTAAGGAATTAGGCATAGTATTCGTTCGTGCAGTGGAACCTGTCAGACCCTTGCAACTGCCTGAATATCAACGATTGGACGGGAGTGGAGGATCGGATGAAACGATTGAAGCTCTGATAACTTTAGAAGGAATTGTATATGTATATCTTTGTAGATATAAAAGAGAACAACTTAACTTAGACTTGTATTACTTCAAATAACATTTCAGCGGCATATCATAAAAATTCCCGGTCGCTCGATCCCTATAGTTAGCTCATAAGGCTCTTTCCGGCTCTGCACCGTTTCAAGACCCCGCCCGACATCGCCAGCCCAACAGGTTGCAGGATCGGACAGCTGAGAAGGTTCAGGAAAAGGCGCAAAGAAGCCGCATGAGGGGGAGCAGGGCTTTGATAAAGGCTGAACCATTGGGCCTCGCAGCCCAGACCCGAGGATCCGGAAGTGTCAGAACGCTTCTACCTTTCTGGGATGATCGTCTCAGCCTTCGTCTTCGCCGCGATAGGGATCGACAGGTTCCTGCTGATGATGTCCGGCGACTGAAGCCTCGCACCGAACGCGGGTGGCGGCCTTAGGATGTGCGGTCCGAGATGCGGCTTATTACAGAGAGAAAGTCCCGCCCGTTGCCTTATGCAGCAGGCTATGCGGTCACTTTCTCAGTTGGTTTATCACGCTGGCAACACCTTTAACCGCAAACCCCCCAACAGTTGCAACCACAACTACAGTTGTCTTGGGGTTACGGATAGCAAGGTGAAGGCCCTTCATCCCAAACTTAAGCAAAACTGGATACGGCAACATGTGTCCTCTCGTTTCTGTGATGTTCGGATAGCAGATATTGGTGCGCTGATTTATTCTCACAAGCGTAAACGCAAAAAGCCCTACCCATTTAGTCAAGGACGGACAAAGAACGGGGTGGGCAGATTGGCGGCCCACTTTTTTATCAAGCCAGGGTGGAAATATCGGTATCGCGCCGGACGCCTGGGCGGGACGGACGGCAATGCGCCTAACGAAGCTTTGCGAGAAGATTTGAACTGACCATCTGGCCTCTCACGGGGGCGTAAACAGACCTCACCAATGCCGAGGCCCGGGGCTTTGTCGATGCGGACTACGCCCTTTGTAGGTGAACCTATCATGTGCATATCATGTTGACATCAGAGTGAAGGCGTGTTATCTGGGTTCCATCCTAAGACAACTTGGGATGCTTAGCCGACGCGGCTGTCACAGCCGCGTCATAAATCAACCAACTGAGAAAGGAGAACTCATGATGAAATTTTCTTTACCATTCAGGGGATTGGCTCAATAAGCCGCACTCTCTTCGCTTGTAAAAATTTGGTCGTTAGACCCCCTGAAGAACAAGAAGAGAGTGAACTAACGGCCCAGTCCAAGAAAGGGACAGGGCATGAAAAAAGTGAAGATCGGCCGTGAGTTCGAAAGCATCGAAGCTCATTTTGACGATGACAAAGAAGCAGCTTCCGTCGTCAAGACGGTGGTTAGGGGACGTGAAAACGTCACTCGCAAGATTGTTGCCTACTCAGTTATGGCAATGATGGCAGTGTTTATTCTGGGGGCTGCCATTTTGGGCCTCCTGAGTGGATCGTTTAGTGGACTGCAAGCAGTGTGGGTTTGTGTTGCCCCGTTTGCTGGCATGGTCATTGGCCACTACTTCCCTGGTTTGGGAGAAGGAAATGATACAGAAAAAGGCTGAGGAGACTACGTCCCCTCGGAGTAATAAGAGCTCTCGACTGAGTGTTGTACTGTCAGCAAATGATCGGCAGCGCATAGACCGCTTGGTCGAGATGATGGACGCAGACACCGTGACGGATGTCACAAAAGATGCGTTCCGACTGCTGGAATACTTCATTACCAATGCCCAAAAGGGCAACAAGTTCTTGATTCAAGAACCTGGCGGAGAGCCGTCCAAGATCGAACTCTTTGGTGTTACCACCTAAAGATGGAGGTAGGGCGGCTTCCGCCTCTAATCTCTATCCAAAGACGTGTTGTGAAAGGCCCTTCGGGGTCTTTTTGTTGTTAAAGTCTTACTGCAAGACATTGCGCAAAGCGCCAGCGGTCATTGCTCAGTTGGCAAGAATGCTAGGATCGAGCCACCGCAGGCGGCTTCTCTTACCTTGGGCGCAACGGCTGATCCGTTTGAGAAAAATGTGCACTTCCCCCGGCAGGGGCGAACGGTATAATTTGGACGCAGGACAAATTGTCTAGTGAGTGCACATTTTTATCAAATGGGGGCGCGACATGTCGGATGTGGTGACGGACTTCAGCAAGGGCATGCAGGTGCGCAGCGGATCGCGCCCGCCCAGGAGCTTCGCCATCCTCCGCGTGGGCAAGATCAAGACCAAGGGGCATCTGGGCGCAGCCCTCGGCCACAACTACCGCGAACGCGACACCCCGAATGCCGATCAGTCCCGCATAAATGAGAACCTGGTGCTCAAGGGCCCCGGCACTGCCCAGGGCGTCATGGAAGCCTGGGACGCCCGTGCCCCCGAGAAGATCCGCAAGAACGCCGTCCACGCCCTTGAGTACTTCGTCGGCGGATCGCCCGAGAAGGTCCATGCCATGGGCCGGGACGAGCAGAACAACTACTTCCGCCGCGCCCTCGACTGGCTCAAGGAACGCCATGGTGCCGAGAACGTCCTGTCGGCCGTGGTGCACCGCGACGAGACCACCCCGCACATGCAGGTGCTGGTGATCCCCCTCGACGCCCGCGGCAAGCTGAACGCCCGCGAGCTGGTCGGCGGCAAGGACAAGCTTCGCCAGATGCAGACTGACTTCGCCCGCGACGTCGGCCAACCGTTCGGCCTCGAACGGGGTCAGGAACGCAGCCGGGCCACGCATCAGACCATTCAGGAATACTACGGCAGGGCCTCCACCCCCGTAGAGGCCGATTTCAGCCTCCCAGAGCGCCGTAGAGGGGCCGTGATGGGTCTGGGCGGGGAGAGTGACCGGGAATGGCAGGAACGCGCCTCACGGGCCGCCTCAGAGCGTCTGGCGCATCTCACGGCCCATCTGACCGAAGCTTCCGGCACCTTGCGTCGCGAGATGGAGGCGACAGAAGCAGTTCTGGGCCAGACCCAGACCGAACTGGCGCGGGAACGGGCCGTGTCCGAGGCCGCCAACAAGCTGGTCCTGACGGCGCTCCAGATCCCGCAGATCGAGGGCGTCACCGAAGACGACAAGCAGGACCTGCTCCGTGACATGGCAAGGTTTCACAATCGCCATGCCTCCCATTTCTCGGACATGCAGGCTCAAGCCACAAAGGCTGCCCTGAACCATACCGGCATCGCTGTCATCGAACTGAAGGACGGCAGCTACGCCCTGCCCTGGCGCGACTTCGATGCCGTGGGCGGCCAGCATCTGGCCGGCATCGATCGGCAGGAAGCCGACACCATCCTGAACAGCCTGCGCCAGGCGGAACGGTCTCGCCAGCACGCT
Organism: Paracoccus sp. Arc7-R13; assembly: GCF_004010775.1. Lineage (NCBI taxonomy): Bacteria > Pseudomonadati > Pseudomonadota > Alphaproteobacteria > Rhodobacterales > Paracoccaceae > Paracoccus > Paracoccus sp. Arc7-R13. Next base: position 17,771 of record NZ_CP034818.1, read on the forward strand.
GACGATGCTAGACAGGACATGGCCGACCGCAATGCACGCGCTCAGGAACGAGGTCAGGACAGCGGGTCGGACTGGGGCTGATTTTTCACAAGCAAGAAAGCCCGCTGTCTACCAGCGGGCTTTCTCGAATTCACTTTTTGCGTGTTGGGATGGGTTTTCGCGTTTCTACAACGGTCGTTGAGGGGCGCCGCTCGGCTTCTCTAACAGGAATGTATTGTCCCGTACGAGCGTCACGACCGATCTTGCTTGGTTGAGGTTTTTTAGACATGGAGGGGGGGTATCCTTACCTTGGATGCTACAGTGCTGCTGGGCTGCAGTCCGGCAAGACGTCCCAGCAGCACCTTTTTACCCCATCACCCATGAATAATCAATATATGGTGCATCCATCGTGGAAAGAGCACCATATGCTGTGTTTATTGCTGAGTTATCCACAGGCTAACCCGTTTTTCTTCTTTTATAATCTTTTATAGCGGCATTATCCTTTAAGAACATACTCTTAGAATGTCGTAATGTGAGGAAAGCCGAGTGAAGTGTGAGAAAAACCGAGTGAAGTGTGAGAAAAACCGAGTGCTATCCACAAAGCGAAAAATGTAAGGTCGATTGACAGCCTCACAAAAGATCGTAACCTCTCACATATGAAAAGACACCTCGCTCAGGCCGTTGGCATCTCTCGAGAAACTTCTCTCGCGAATCGCAATGTCACGATGGACAATCTCATCGTGAACGCTTCGCATTCGCTGAATTTGTCAGAGAAACGCATTGTTTCAGCTGCTATTGCAAAGCTCGATAGCCTGTCAAAAACACCCTCAACAAAACCAATTAGAATCACTGCTGCTGAATTTGCTGAGTGTTTCAACATAGAACCGCCTACCGCATATGAGCAGCTTAAAAAGGCGTCACAAAACCTATTTCAGCGCTATATCACTAGGGTCCGCGAGACATCAAAAGGTCCTACAGTCGAAAAAATTCGCTGGATTGATCGCATCGCATACCAGGACGGGGAAGGGTACGTGGAATTAAATTTTACCGCCCACGTTTCACCATACCTTACTGCTCTTGAAAAGAGATTTACAACTTACAAGCTGCAACATACTAGCGCCTTGCGTTCAGTACACTCGTGGAGGTTATTTGAAAATTTAAAAAGATGGGAGAGCACTGGCAAATGGATCGTCAGTATTGAAGAATTCCATCAAGTGATGGAAGCTGGTAAAAGCTACCAAGAAAACTTTGCACAGCTACGGAAATGGGTTATCGAGCCCGCAGTTAAAGAATTACGTGAAATAAACAATCTAGATATAAACTGGGTCCCAGTAAAAATGGGTCGGAAAGTGGGTAGACTTGTTTTTACTTTCAAACCAACAGACCAGTTGAGCTTACCCCTCTCTTTGAATGCCGCACAGTGAGTGCACAGTGAGCGAACAGGTTTCTTTGCACATGTCTCCCGCACAGGCTGCACAGGTTGCAGGCGTCTCTCGATGGACTGTTATGAGAGCAATAAAATCTCATGAACTGCAGGCAAAACGAGACAACCGAAATCAATGGCGCATCACGCCCGAAGCTCTGAAGGGCTGGCGCTCGCACAGTGTGCACACCCCTGAGGCATCGCACACTAAGCACACCTCAGAGGCTATGATAGAACTGCGCGAAAAGCTTGCCGCAGCCACCGCCCGTGCCAATGCCGCCGAGGCCGACCGGGACCGGTGGCAAGCGATAGCCGAGAAGCTGGCGGAACGCCCACGCCGGAGCTGGTGGCCGTGGCGTTGAATGGGCTAACATTTATTCGAAAGAACAACATTTGACACCCATTCTGACAGTTATTGTAAGCGCGGTCCTTGTCGGCTGCTGCATTTTGCTGGTGGCAATTTTCGGCATGCTGATTATGTCCATCCGCGACTCTAAAGAAGAAAATGCCCTTGGATTTATAGGATACCTAATTTTTTTAGGCTTTGGCTTGCTGGTTGCTGCTGTCGCATACTGGAGCGCAAGTTGGCTATTTTCTGGCGACCGCGAGGCTGCTAGTCCAAGGCCGCCGGTTACTGAGGACTATCTTGGAACATGGCAATCCAATCCACCAAACGACATTATCCAGACTCTGATTTCGAACGATGTCCGGGGCTGTGGAGAATTTCACTACAAGCCAAGTGCTCAGAACAGCGGTGAATACCTCGTCTACTGCACGCGAGATGGGCGGACTTGGACGGCTTACCTCGTTTGGCCAGATGTTGATCGCATCAGTGGGCCTGCTCGCCCTGATCCAAGCATCAGCCCTCCACGTTAGGCTCCAAGTGTTCATCGGCTAACGGCAATGCCGACGCGCCCTGTTCAACCTCCGGCTGCTGCCCCGGCGATATTCGGTTTTATGCGGCAGAAAACCCCGGCGCGAAGGATCGCGCCGGGGTTGTGCGTTCAAGGGCTCCGGGGACAGGCTTGCTGAGGGGCTGCCTGCTTGACCTTGGCATCCGCCACAATCTATTTCCGACCCATGGGGCCTGCGACCGCCCCACGAGGCGTCAGCCGAAGTTCGCGTTCCACTGAAACCTTTACGGGAGGAACGCCCATGCCTGCGCCCAATGCGATTTCCGTCGACAAACTTGCCCGCATCATCGGCACGCCCCGCGCCCCGGTCATTCTGGATGTCCGATCCGAGACCGACTTCGCCGCCGATCCGAGCCTGGTGCCGGGGGCCATCCGCGCCGATGACCGCGCACTCGCTGATCTTCCGGCGTTGCCGCCTGGTCCTGTCCTCGTGCTGTGCCAGGCGGGTCATCGCCGCAGTCAGGGCGCTGCCGCATGGCTGCGCGCCGAAGGCCGCCAGGCCGAATATCTTGATGGTGGTTTTGTCGCGTGGCGAGAGGCGGGTCTGCCGCTGATCCAGACAGACCACCTCCCCCCACGCGACGGGCAGGGCCGCACGGTCTGGGTCACCCGCGCACGACCCAAGATCGACCGCATTGCCTGCCCCTGGCTGATCCGCCGCTTTGTCGATCCCCGCGCAGTGATCCTGTTCGTGGCGCCCTCCGAGGTATCGGGCGTCGCCGAGCGCCATGAGGCCGCGCCCTTCGACATCGAGGACGTCTTCTTCAGCCACAGGGGCGATCTGTGCAGTTTCGACGTGATGCTGGCTGAGCTGGGCCTGTCCGTTCCGGCGCTGCACCGATTGGCCGTGATCGTGCGGGCTGCCGATACGGCACGGCTGGACCTGGCGCCCGAAGCAGCGGGGCTGCTGGCCGTCTCCCTTGGCCTGTCGCGCATGTATGCCGACGATCTGGAACAGTTGGAGGCGGGGATGCTGGTCTATGACGCGCTCTATCGGTGGGCGCGTGATGCGACCGGCGAGACCCATAACTGGCCCACCAACAAGCCGAGGGCAGAATGATGCAGACCCGCCCCTATCCGACCTTGGCCGAGGCCACCCGTGTTTGGGCGCGGATCGGCCTGCTGAGTTTCGGCGGCCCTGCGGGCCAGATCGCCCTGATGCACCGCATCCTGGTCGAGGAACAGAAATGGCTGGGCGAGCGGCGGTTCCTGCACGCTCTGAATTACTGCATGCTGCTACCTGGCCCCGAGGCCATGCAGCTGGCCGTCTATATCGGCTGGCTGATGCACCGGACGCTTGGCGGCATCATCGCCGGGTTGCTGTTCGTGCTGCCCGGCGTCGTGGCGATCATGAGCCTGTCGTGGGTCTATGCGATCTGGGGCAATACCAGCGTGCTGGAGGGGCTGTTCTTCGGCCTCAAGGCTGCGGTGCTGGCAATCGTCGTGCAGGCGGTGATCCGCATCGGGTCGCGGGCGCTGAAGAACCGCACGATGATCGGCATCGCAGCGGCCTCGTTCCTAGCGATCTTCGCCTTTGGCGTGCCGTTTCCAATCATCATCCTCACGGCAGCGTTGGTGGGCTTCGTCGGCGCCCGTGCGGGTCTGGCGGCGTTCCAAGGCGGCGGCGGGCATGGCAAGATGGGCGGCACCCAAGTGGCCGATGCAGACACCCTGCTAGGTGAGGGCACGCCCGACCATACCCGTGTCAGCGCCGGGTGGGCGGCGCGCATATCGGCGGTGTTTCTGGGGCTGTGGCTGCTGCCCGTGGCAGCGCTGTTCCTGATCCTCGGCCCGGAAAACGTGTTCTCGCAGATCGCCGGGTTCTTCAGCGTGATGGCGGTGGTGACATTCGGCGGAGCCTATGCCGTGCTGGCCTATGTCGCCCAGCAGGCGGTCGAGACCTATGGCTGGCTGGTCCCCGGAGAGATGCTGGACGGGCTGGGCATGGCCGAGACCACGCCGGGGCCGCTGATCATGGTGACCCAGTTCGTGGGCTTCATGGGGGCGCTGCGCGAAGCGGGCGGTATGCCGCCGCTGCTGGCCGCGACACTGGGCGGACTGCTGACCACGTGGGTCACGTTCCTGCCCTGCTTTCTGTGGATCTTCCTGGGCGCGCCCTTCATCGAACGCCTGCGCGACAACCACGCCCTGACGGCGGCGCTGACGGCGGTGACGGCGGCGGTGGTGGGGGTAATCCTGAACTTGGCGCTGTGGTTCGGGCTACACGTGCTGTTCGGCCAGCTGCGTCCTGTCACCAGCCTTGGGCTGGATATGGACCTGCCGGTCTGGGGAACCTTGGACGTCGCCGCGCTGGCGCTGGTCATCGTCGCCATTCTGGCCGTGTTCCGCTTGAAGCTGGGCGCCGTCACTGTGCTGGCGATCTGTGCCTTTGGCGGGCTGGCCCTACGATTGGCAGGGATCGTTTGAAAAGGCTCTCCTCGGTGGTGAGTGTTCTATGGCAAGAAATGGAAGTGTAATTTTTTACACTCTCCACGCCCCTCGATCCCCGGCCCGCAGCGCCCCCGCAAGGCTGGCAAGGGCCGGGGATCGAGCCGCCGCAGGCGGCTTCTCTTGCCCTGGGCGCGACGGCTGTTCCATTTGAGAAAAATGTGCACTTCCCCCGGCAGGGGCGAACGGTATAATTTGGACGCAGGACAAATTGTCTAGTGAGTGCACATTTTTATCAAATGGGGGCGCGACATGTCGGATGTGGTGACGGACTTCAGCAAGGGCATGCAGGTGCGCAGCGGATCGCGCCCGCCCAGGAGCTTCGCCATCCTCCGCGTGGGCAAGATCAAGACCAAGGGGCATCTGGGCGCAGCCCTCGGCCACAACTACCGCGAACGCGACACCCCGAATGCCGATCAGTCCCGCATAAATGAGAACCTGGTGCTCAAGGGCCCCGGCACTGCCCAGGGCGTCATGGAAGCCTGGGACGCCCGTGCCCCCGAGAAGATCCGCAAGAACGCCGTCCACGCCCTTGAGTACTTCGTCGGCGGATCGCCCGAGAAGGTCCATGCCATGGGCCGGGACGAGCAGAACAACTACTTCCGCCGCGCCCTCGACTGGCTCAAGGAACGCCATGGTGCCGAGAACGTCCTGTCGGCCGTGGTGCACCGCGACGAGACCACCCCGCACATGCAGGTGCTGGTGATCCCCCTCGACGCCCGCGGCAAGCTGAACGCCCGCGAGCTGGTCGGCGGCAAGGACAAGCTTCGCCAGATGCAGACTGACTTCGCCCGCGACGTCGGCCAACCGTTCGGCCTCGAACGGGGTCAGGAACGCAGCCGGGCCACGCATCAGACCATTCAGGAATACTACGGCAGGGCCTCCACCCCCGTAGAGGCCGATTTCAGCCTCCCAGAGCGCCGTAGAGGGGCCGTGATGGGTCTGGGCGGGGAGAGTGACCGGGAATGGCAGGAACGCGCCTCACGGGCCGCCTCAGAGCGTCTGGCGCATCTCACGGCCCATCTGACCGAAGCTTCCGGCACCTTGCGTCGCGAGATGGAGGCCACGGAGGCGGTTCTGGGCCAGACCCAGACCGAGCTTGCGCGGGAACGGGCCGTGTCCGAGGCCGCCAACAAGCTGGTCCTGACGGCGCTTCAGATTCCGCAGATCGAGGGCGTCACCGAAGACGACAAGCAGGACCTGCTTCGTGACATGGCAAGGTTTCACAACCGCCACGCCCCCCATTTCTCGGACATGCAGGCTCAGGCCACAAAGGCGGCCCTGAACCATACCGGCATCGCAGTCATCGAGCTGAAGGACGGCAGCTATGCCCTGCCCTGGCGCGACTTCGATGCCGTGGGCGGCCCGCGTCTGGCCGGCACCGATCGGCAGGAAGTCGATGCTATCCTGAACGGCCTGCGCCAGGCGGAACGGTCCCGCCAGCAGGCGACAGAGTTCATGCAGGAACACGAGGCCCGCAAGACGCGGGAACGGGAGCGCGGACAGGACAGCGGGTCGGATTGGGGCTGATCCGTTCACCAGCAAATCCTGACGGTGCCACGGGCGCCACAAACGCGGTCACATGCCGCCTTTGTGGATAACCCTTTCCCCTTCTTGCCTGATCATCCCCATTCCCGCGTGGCTCCCGCCGCTGCGTACCAAGCCTGCTGAACGACACTTCAAAGTCGAAAGCTCGCTGACAGGTAAAAACCGGGCCAGTCCGCGCCGGTCGGCGCTTGCTCCCGGGGGGCTGCTTCGCCCGACACGGCCCGTCCCGGTTGTTCCCTGTAGATCATTAGAAGGGAAAAAAATAAGGTATTGATTTAAAGTGTTAAATAATAGCACCCCCGGCAATAGCTATTGCCGGGGGTGCGGCAGTCTGGACTGCCGGGGGTGCGGCAGTCCACTTCCAAAGACATGTACGTCAGTTTCCATTTTTTGGAATTGACAGGGCTCCAACCGAACGGCACTTTACTTCCAATTATTGGAGGTGAAGTGCCTA